>JBQTJX010000074.1:0-12849 GCA_052386675.1 Betaproteobacteria bacterium | reverse complement strand
TTGATGCGCAGCTGCGCCTTCGCCTTCTGGCTCACCTCGATGACGTCCCCGGGGCGGACCTGGTAGGACGGGATGTTGACGCGCTTGCCATTGACGGTGACGCCGTTATGGCGCACCACCTGACGCGCCTCGCTGCGCGAGGCGCCAAAGCCCATGCGGTAGGCGACGTTGTCCAGCCGCGTCTCCAGCAGCTGCAGCAGGCGCTCGCCGGTGACGCCCTTGGAGCGCGTCGCCTCGGCGTACACCTTGCGGAACTGCCCTTCCAGCACGCCGTAGGTGCGGCGCGTCTTCTGCTTCTCGCGCAGCTGCTTGCCGTAGTCCGACAGGCGCGCGCCGGACTTCTGGCCGTGCTGGCCGGGCGCGTAGGCGCGGCGCTCGATGGCGCACTTGTCGGTGAAGCACTTCTCGCCCTTGAGGAAGAGCTTCTCGCCCTCCCGGCGGCACTGGCGGCACTTGGCGTCGGTATTCCTGGCCATGTTCTCTCCTAAACCTGGGCTAAACGCGGCGGCGCTTGGGAGCGCGGCAGCCGTTGTGCGGGACCGGCGTCACGTCGGCGATCGAGGTGATCTTGAGCCCGGAGCCGTTGAGGGCGCGCACCGCGGACTCGCGCCCGGGGCCGGGGCCCTTGATGCGCACCTCGACGTTCTTGACGCCGAACTCCTGCGCCGCCCGGCCGGCGCGCTCCGCGGCCATCTGCGCGGCGAACGGGGTGGACTTGCGCGAACCCTTGAAGCCTGCGTTGCCCGAGGTCGCCCACGACAGCGTGTTGCCCTGGCGATCGGTGATGGTGACGATGGTGTTGTTGAACGAGGCGTGGATGTGGGCGATGCCCTCGGCGACGTTCTTCTTCACCTTCTTGCGGGCACGCGCCGCCGCGGTCTGTTGCAGCTGCTGCGAGCTCGGGGTGGTTCTGCTGGCCATGTGGGTGTCCGATCGAATCGGTTCGTGAATGCGGGGTTAGATCTTGCCGGCCGGCGCGTTCATCTTGATCGCGGCCTTGCGCGGGCCCTTGCGGGTGCGGGCATTGGTGCGGGTGCGCTGGCCGCGGACCGGAAGGCCCTTGCGGTGGCGCGAACCGCGGTAGCAGCCCAGGTCGATCAGGCGCTTGATGGACATCTGCACCTCGCGGCGCAGGTCGCCCTCGACCGCGAAGCGCGTCACGCCCTCGCGGACGCGCTCCATCTCGGCGTCGGTGAGGTCCTTGATCTTGCGCGTCCCCTCGACACCGGCGGCCTTGCAGATCGCCAGCGCGCGCGCGCGGCCGATGCCATAGATCGCCGTCAGGGCGATGCCGGCGTGCTGGTGATTGGGGATGTTGATGCCTGCAATTCGAGCCATGGGATTTGTCCGGGGGAACCTTGAATTATATCCGTTTTCTCAATGCCTTATCAAACCTGATGTCTGTCCGCGCGGGGCCGGTGCTCAGCCTTGCCGCTGCTTGTGACGCGGGTCGACACAGATGACCCGGACCACCCTCTTGCGGCGGATGACCTTGCACTTGCGGCAGATTTTCTTCACTGAAGCCATGACTTTCATGTTCGCTCTCCTGTTCAGCGTGCCGGCAGGCCGCCCTTGAAGTTGGCCTTGCGCAGCAGGCTTTCGTACTGGTGGGTCATGACGTAGGCCTGCACCTGGGCCATGAAGTCCATCGTCACCACGACGATGATCAGCAACGAGGTGCCGCCAAAGTAGAACGGCACGTTCCAGCGCAGGATGAGGAACTCCGGCAGCAGGCAGACGAGCGTGACATAGATGGCCCCGGCGAGCGTCAGGCGCGTCAGGATTTTCTCCAGGTAGCGCGCGGTCTGGTCGCCGGGCCGTATGCCGGGGACGAAGGCGCCCGACTTCTTCAGGTTGTCCGCGGTCTCCTTCGGGTTGTACTGCAGCGCGGTGTAGAAGAAGCAGAAGAACACGATCAGGCCGCCATAGAGCATGACGTAGATCGGCTGCCCGGGAGACAGCGTGCCGGCGAGGTCCTTGAGCCAGATCATGCCCTCGCCCGAGCTGAACCAGCTGAGCAGCGTCGCCGGGAACAGGATGAGCGAGGACGCGAAAATGGGCGGAATCACTCCGGCCATGTTGAGCTTGAACGGCAGGTGCGAGCTTTGCCCGCCGTATACGCGGTTGCCCACCTGGCGCTTGGCGTAGTTGACCAGGATCTTGCGCTGGCCGCGCTCGACGAAGCAGACGAAGGCCGTGACCACGACCACCGAGACCGCGATCAGCAGCGCGGTAAGCGGATGCATGGCGCCGGTGCGGACAAGCTCCAGCGTGCCGGCGATGGCATTCGGCAGCCCCGCGGCGATGCCGGCGAAAATGATGATCGAGATGCCGTTGCCCAGGCCACGCTCGGTGATCTGCTCGCCCAGCCACATCAGGAACATGGTGCCGGTCACCAGCGTGGTCACCGTGGTGATGCGGAACATCAACCCGGGCTCGAGCACCAGGTTCGCCTGCGATTCCAGCGCGATCGCGATGCCGGTGCCCTGGAACAGCGCCAGCGCGAGCGTGCCGTAGCGCGTGTACTGCGTGATCTTGCGCCGCCCGGCCTCGCCTTCCTTGCGCAACTGCTCCAGCTGCGGGCTGACCGCGGTCATCAACTGCATGATGATCGAGGCCGAGATGTACGGCATGATGCCCAGGGCGAAGATGGTGAAGCGAGAAAGCGCGCCGCCCGAGAACATGTTGAACATGCCCAGGATGCCGCCCTGCTGGCCCGCGAACAACTCCGCCAGCACATTGGGGTCGATGCCCGGAACCGGGATATGCGCGCCGATGCGGAACACGAACAGCGCCCCGAGGAGGAACAGCAGCCGCCTCTTGAGGTCGCCGTAGCGCCCGGTCTTGCCCGCGTTGGGAAGCGTGGTAGCCAAGCGGCTCAGGCCTTCTCAGGCGCCGCCTTGCGCACGAGCTTGGCCTTCTCCGCCGGCTCGGTGATGCTGCCGCCGGCCGCCTCGATCGCGGCGCGGGCGCCCTTGGTGGACTTGATGCCCTTCAGCGTCAGCTTGCGCTCGATCCTGCCGCACAGGATAACCTTCGCGGCCAGCGCCCCGCGCGCCACCAGGCCCTCGGCCTTGAGCACCGCCAGGTCGATCTCGGCGGCCTTGACGCGCTGCAGGTCGGACAGGCGCACCTCGGCGGTCGCCTCGCGCGAGAGCGAGGTGAAACCGCGCTTGGGCAGTCGGCGATGCAGCGGCATCTGGCCGCCCTCGAACCCCACCTTGTGGTAGCCGCCGGCGCGCGCGCGCTGGCCCTTGTGGCCCAGCCCCGCGGTCTTGCCCCAGCCCGAGCCAATGCCGCGGCCAACGCGGTGGCGCAGTTGCTTGGCGCCCGGCGCCGGTTTCAGCGTGTTCAGTCTCATCGGATCACCTTTCCACGCGGACGAGGTAGTTGACGCGGTTGATCATGCCCCGCACTTCCGGGGTGTCGACCAGCTCGACGGTCTGGTGCAGGCGCCGCAGGCCGAGGCCGCGGACGGTCGCGACGTGGCCCGTCTTGCACCCCGCCGTGCTCTTCACCAGTTTCACCCTGATCTTCTCTCCGGCCATGCCCTTGCTCCTAGGAAACGATCTCTTCGATCTTCTTGCCGCGCTTGGCCGCGATTTCGGCGGGCGTATTCATCGCCTGCAGGCCCTTCAGCGTCGCGCGCACCACGTTGTAGGGATTGGTCGAGCCGAAGCACTTCGCGAGCACGTTGGTGACGCCCATCACCTCGAACACCGCGCGCATCGGGCCGCCGGCAATGATGCCGGTGCCTTCGGAGGCCGGCTGCATCAGGACCTTGGCCGAGCCGTGGCGGCCGATCACGGCATGGTGCAGGGTTCCGCTCTTCAGGTTCACCTTGACCATGCGCCGGCGCGCTTCCTCCATCGCCTTTTGCACGGCGACCGGAACTTCGCGCGCCTTGCCCTTGCCCATGCCGATGCTGCCGTCGCCGTCGCCGACCACGGTGAGCGCGGCAAAACCGAGCACCCGGCCGCCCTTCACAACCTTGGTGACGCGGTTGATCGCGATCATCTTCTCGCGCAGGCCGTCTCCGCGGTCTTCCTGTTGCATGCGGGCTTGCATCTTTGCCATGGCTGGTCCCTGGGTTGCCTGCTTAGAACTTCAGGCCGCCGGCGCGGGCGGCCTCGGCGAGCGCCTTGACGCGCCCGTGGTAGCGGTATCCGGCGCGGTCGAAGGCGACGCTTTCGATGCCCGCAGCCTTCGCCTTCTGCGCGATCCTCTGCCCGACGGCCTCGGCCGCCTTGCGGTTGCCGCCCTTGCCCTTGCCGCCAAGCTGGCCGCGCAGGTCCTTTTCCACGCTCGAGGCGGCGGCGAACACCTTGTCGCCCTGCGCCGAGGTGATCTGGGCGTAGATGTGGGTGTTGGTGCGATGCACCGTCAGGCGCAGCACGCCCAGTTCCCGGATCTTGAGCCGGGTCTGGCGGGAGCGGCGCAGGCGCGCGGCGTTCTTATCGATCATGGCGTTTTCCCATGCAGTCCATGCGTTGCATTACTTCTTCTTGGTCTCTTTGATGAGCACCGTCTCGCCGACGTAGCGCACGCCCTTGCCCTTGTAGGGCTCGGGCGGCTTGAAGTCGCGGATCTCCGCGGCGACCTGCCCGACCAGCTGGCGGTCGATGCCGCTGACCACGATCTCGGTCTGCGTCGGCGTCGCGACCTTGACGCCCTTGGGCATCTGCTGCACCACCGGGTGCGAGAAGCCGAGCGTCAGGTTGAGTTTGTCGCCGGCGGCCTGGGCGCGGTAGCCGACACCGACCAGCGCCAGCTTCTTCTCGAAGCCCTTGGTGACGCCGGTGACCATGTTGGCGACCAGCGCCCGCATGGTCCCGGACATGGCGTTGGCATGGTTCGAGTTGCCGAGCGCCTTGCACTGCAGCACCTCACCGTCCTTCTCGATGCCGACATTCGGGTCCATCGGGCGCGCGATGGTGCCCAGCGGGCCCTTGACCGAGATCTGCCCCTGGCTGATGTTCACCTCGACGCCCTTTGGCACCGGAATGGGATTCTTAGCAATGCGCGACATGGCGTGCTCCTTACGCGACGATGCAGAGAACTTCGCCGCCGACGCCGGTGGCGCGGGCCTTGCGGTCGGTCATGACGCCCTGCGGGGTGGAGACGATGGCGACGCCCAGCCCGTTCATCACGCGCGGCAGGTCGTCGCGGCCCTTGTAGACGCGCAGGCCCGGCTTGGAGATGCGCTCGATGCGCTCGATGACCGGGCGGCCGGCGTAGTACTTCAGGCCGATGCGCAGTTCCTTGTGGCCGCCGTTGTCGCGCACGGCGAAGTCCTCGACGTAGCCCTCGTCCTTCAGCACCTGGGCGATGGACACCTTGAGGCGCGAGTGGGGCATCCCGACATCCAGCTGCCCGACCATCTGGGCGTTGCGGATGCGGGTCAGCATATCGGCGATCGGATCGGTCATGCTCATGTGTTCGCTCCCTACCAGCTCGCCTTGATCACGCCGGGAACCTCGCCGCGCATCGCCAACTCGCGAAGCTTGTTGCGCCCCAGCTTGAACTTGCGGTACACGCCGCGCGGGCGCCCGGTGAGGGCGCAGCGGTTGCGCAGGCGCGCCGGCGAGGAATCGCGTGGCAGCTTCTGCAGCTTGGCGCGCGCCGCGTCCTTGTCCTCGTCGGACGCCCTTGAGTCGTGCAGTACCTCGAACAGCGCGGCGCGCCTTGCCTTGAATTTCTCCACCGTCTGGCGGCGCTTCTGTTCACGGAGCTTCACTGAGAGCCTGGCCATGTTCGTCAGCCTTTCTGCTGTTCTTGCCTGAACGGGAAGCGGAACGCCGTGAGCAGCGCGCGCGCCTCGTCGTCCGTCTTCGCGGAGGTGTTGATGGCGATGTCCATCCCGCGCAGGGCATCGATCTTGTCGTACTCGATCTCGGGAAAGATGATCTGTTCCTTGACCCCGAGGCTGTAGCTGCCGCGTCCGTCGAAGGCGCGGTTGGAGACGCCGCGGAAGTCCCGGATCCGGGGGATTGCGATGTTCACCAGCCTGTCGAGGAACTCGTACATGCGCGAGCCGCGCAGCGTCACCATGCAGCCCACCGGGAAGTCCGCGCGCACCTTGAAGTTCGCGATCGACTTGCGGGTCTTGGTCACCACCGGCTTCTGCCCGGCGATGCGCGCCATGTCGGCGACCGCGTTGTCGAGCACCTTGCGGTCGTTGACCGTCTCGCCAACGCCCATGTTGATCGTGATCTTCTTGATGCGCGGGACCTGCATCACGGTCTTGTAGCCGAACTTCTTCATCAGCTCGGGGACGATCTTCTCGCGGTACTGGACCGCCAGGCGCGCAGGCGGCGCCGGCACGCGCGGGCCCGACTCCTTCTCGATCGCGGGGGCCGAGTCCTTCTTCGGCTCGCGCCGCGGCGCCTTCGGCTGCTGCTGCGCCTCCGGCTGCTTCGGTTTCGCGGCTTTGTCTTTGTCTTTGTCCTTGGCCATGGCCCGTCCTTACGCGTCCACCTGCTCGCCGTTCGACTTGAAGACGCGCACCTTGCGCCCGTCGGCGAGCAGCTTGAAGCCGACACGGTCGGCCTTCTGGGTCGCCGGATTCACCAGCGCCACGTTGGAAATGTGGATCGGCATGTCCTTGTCGACGATGCCGCCGGTCTGCCCCTTCATCGGATTGGGGCGCTGGTGCTTCTTCACCCGATTGACGCCCTCGACCACCAGTTGGTCGTCGCCGACGCGGCGCAGCACCGTCCCGCGCTTGCCCTTGTCGCGCCCGGTGGTCACCACGATTTCGTCGCCCTTGCGGATACGTTGCATGTCGGTTTCCTCAGATGACCTCGGGGGCGAGCGAGACGATCTTCATGAAGCGCTCGCTGCGCAGCTCGCGCGTCACCGGCCCGAAGATCCGGGTCCCGATCGGTTCCAGCTTGGCGGTCAGCAGCACCACCGCGTTGCGGTCGAAGCGGATGCGCGAGCCGTCGGCGCGCCGCACCCCTTGCGCGGTGCGCACCACCACCGCGTCATAGACCTCGCCCTTCTTCACCCTGCCGCGCGGCGCAGCATCCTTGATGCTGACCTTGATCACGTCGCCGATCGAGGCGTAGCGGCGCTTGGAGCCGCCGAGCACCTTGATGCACATGACCGCGCGCGCGCCGGTGTTGTCGGCGACGTCGAGCACAGACTGCATCTGAATCATGGTTCTTTCACTCCATCCAACTTGACCCGCGGGGCGCGGGGTAAAGACCCCGCATCGTCACGGTCAGTTTTGGACCCCGTACGGGGCAAAAAGGACGCGGATTCTATACGGATTCCGCCCCCGGCACAAGCTTCAAGGACTAGACGGCCTTTGATTTCTCGATCAGGCGCACCACGGTCCAGGACTTGGTCTTGGAGATCGGCCGGCACTCCGCGATCTCGACCAGGTCGCCTTCGTGGATCTCGCCCTTCTCCGAATGGGCGTGGTACTTCTTCGAGCGCGTCACGATCTTGCCCATCTCGGCATGCCGCACCCGGCGCTCCACCTTCACCACCACCGTCTTCTGCATCTTGTCGCTCACCACCCGCCCGACCAGCTTGCGCTGGTTCTTGGCCGGTGCCGGCGCCGCCTGGGTACCCGCGTTTGCGTTCATTTGTTGGCCGCCTTCTGTTTCATGACGGTGCGCACGCGCGCGATGTCGCGCCGCACCTTACGGATCTGGCTGTTGTTCGCCAGCTGCTGCGTGGCGTTCTGCATGCGCAGGCCGAATTGCGCCTTGAGCAGCTCTTCCAGTTCCTTCTGCAGTTCGTCGCCGTTCTTGGCGCGCAGTTCGCTTGCTTTCATCTTGGCTTCCTTTTTCCCACTATCCCAGCATGCGGTGCACGGCCGCGGTCTTGAACGGCAGCTTGGCCGAGGCGAGGGCGAAGGCCTCCTTCGCCAGCGCGGCGTCGACGCCGTCCATCTCGAAGATGACCTTTCCGGGCTGGATCTCGCAGACGAAGTATTCCGGGTTGCCCTTGCCGTTGCCCATGCGGACCTCGGCCGGCTTGCGCGAGATCGGCTTGTCGGGAAAGACGCGGATCCAGATCCGCCCGCCGCGCTTGATGTGGCGCGACAGCGTGCGCCGTGCCGCCTCCAGCTGGCGTGCCGTGAGGCGGCCGCGGCCGATCGCCTTCAGGCCGTACTCGCCGAACGAAACCTTGTTGCCGCGCGTCGCGATGCCGGTGTTGCGTCCTTTGTGGTGCGTGCGGTACTTGGTGCGGGAGGGTTGCAGCATGGCTTAGTCCTTTTTCTCGCTGCCACCGGCGTCTTTGGCGCCGGTCGTATCCGATTCCTTGACGATCTTCTTGGCGGCGCGCTTGACGACGGTCCTGGGAGCCTTGGCCGCGGCGCCCTTGTCGGCGGCCTTCTTTTCGGCGGCACCTTCGGCCCTGGGCTTGGCCGGCGCGCGGCGCGCACCTGCCTTCGGGGCCGGCTTCTTGGCCTTCCTCGGCTCGGCAGGGGCGTCGGCCAGCGCGGCAACCGGCGCGGTCGCCGGCTGCACCGCCTGAGCCTCGCCCTTCTGCACCACTTCGCCCTTGTAGACCCAGACCTTGACGCCGATGACGCCATAGTTGGTCTTGGCCTCGCCGAAGCCATAGTCGATGTCGGCGCGAAGCGTGTGCAGCGGCACGCGGCCCTCGCGGTACCACTCCGTGCGCGCGATCTCGTGGCCGTTGAGGCGCCCCGAGCTCATGATTTTCACCCCCTGCGCGCCCAGGCGCATCGCGTTCTGCATCGCGCGCTTCATCGCGCGGCGGAACATGATGCGCTTCTCCAGCTGCTGCGCGATCGAATCGGCGATCAGCTGCGCGTCGGTCTCGGGCTTGCGGATTTCCTCGATGTTCACATGCACCTGCTGCACGCCCATGATGCGACGCAACTCGGCCTTGAGCGCTTCGATCTCTTCGCCCTTCTTGCCGATCACCACGCCCGGGCGCGCCGAGAAGATGGTGATGCGTGCGTCCTTGGCGGGGCGCTCGATCAGGACGCGGCCCACCGAGGCATGCGCCAGCTTCTTCTTCAGGAAGGCGCGCACCTTGACGTCCTCGGCCAGCATCGGGCCGAAGTTCTTGCTGTTGGCGTACCACCGGGAACTCCAGTTGCGGTTGACCGCAAGCCGGAAGCCGATCGGATGAATCTTGTGTCCCATGGCGTTCTCTCTCAGTCCCCGACGGTCAGGTAGATATGGCAGGTGTGCTTCAGCACGCGGTTGCCGCGGCCCTTGGCGCGCGCCTGGAAGCGGCGCAGGAAGGTGCCGCGCTCGACGAACACGGTCTTCACCTTCAGCGTGTCGATGTCGGCGCCGTCATTGTGCTCGGCGTTGGCGATCGCCGACTCGAGCAGCTTCTTCATCAGGGCCGCGCCCCGCTTCGGCGAGAAGGCAAGGATGCTGATCGCCTTGTCCACCGGTTTACCGCGGATCAGATCGGCCACCAGGCGCCCCTTCTGCGCCGAGAGTCGCACACCCCGCAGGATCGCTCGCGTTTCCATGGTCATGCCTCGTCCTTATTTCTTCGCCGCTGCGGGCGCTGCCGCCGGGGCGGGCGTGCCGCCGCCCACCGGGGAATCGGTCTTCTTGCCCGCGGCCGAGTGGCTCTTGAACATGCGCGTCAGCGCGAACTCGCCCAGCTTGTGGCCGACCATGTTCTCGGTGACGTACACCGGGATGTGCTGCTTGCCGTTGTGCACCGCCAGCGTCAGGCCGACGAAGTCCGGCACGATGGTCGAGCGTCGCGACCAGGTCTTGATCGGGCGCTTGTCGCCGCCGCCGCGGGCCTTGTCGGCCTTGGCGAGCAGGTGGTGGTCCACGAAGGGGCCCTTCTTGATTGAACGTGCCATGGCCTAGCCTTCCCTATTTGGTGCGCCGGTCGCGCACGATCATCACTTGCGTGCGCTTGTTGCGCCGGGTCTTGTATCCCTTGGTCTGCACGCCCCAGGGCGAAACCGGGGGCTGGCCCGACGAGGTGCGGCCTTCGCCGCCGCCGTGCGGGTGGTCGATCGGGTTCATCGCCACGCCCCGTACAGTCGGCTTGATGCCGCGCCAGCGCTTGCGCCCGGCCTTGCCGATGCTCTCGAGGTTGTGCTCGTCGTTGCCGACCTCGCCGATGGTGGCGCGGCAGTCGACGTGCACCTTGCGGATCTCGCCCGAGCGCAGCCGCAGCTGCGCGTAGGAGCCTTCGCGCGCCAGCAGCTGGGCCGAGGATCCGGCAGAGCGCGCCAGCTGCGCGCCCTTTCCCGGCAGCATCTCTATGCAGTGCACCGTGGTACCGACCGGGACGCTCCTCAGCGGCAGCGTGTTGCCGGCCTTGATCGGCGCCTCGGCGCCCGAGACCAGCTTGGCGCCGGCGCTGACGCCCTTGGGGGCGATGATGTAGCGGCGCTCGCCGTCGACGTAGAGCAGAAGCGCCAGGTGCGCGCTGCGGTTCGGGTCGTACTCGAGTTGCTCCACGGTCGCCTGGATCCCGTCCTTGTCGCGGCGGAAATCAACCACGCGGTAGTGGTGCTTGTGGCCGCCGCCCTTGTGGCGCATGGTGACGCGGCCGGCGTTGTTGCGGCCGCTGCCGCGTCTCTGCGACTCGACCAGCGGCCAGTGCGGCTCGCCCTTGTGCAGGTCGGGGGTGACGACCTTGACCAGCGCGCGCCGGCCGGGCGAAGTCGGTTTAACTTTGATGAGTGCCATGGCGGGTCTTCCTTCTATTCCGTCGCGCCGAAATTGATTTCCTGGCCGGCGGCGAGGCGCACGTAGGCCTTCTTCCAGTTGCCCCGCCGGCCCATGAAGCGCCCGAAGCGCTTCTTCTTGCCCTTGACGCGCGACACCGTGACCGAGTCCACTTTGGTCTTGAACAGCAGTTCCACCGCGGCCTTGATCTCGGGCTTGGTGGCGGCGTCGGCGACGCGGAACACGTACTGGCGGTCCTTGTCGGCCACCCGGGTGCTCTTCTCGGAGACCACCGGCGCCAGCACCACGTTCATCAGCTGCTCGGCATTGAATCGCTTGGCCGCGGTCATTTCAGCATCTCCTCGAGCTTGGCCATCGCGCGCTTGGTGATCAGCACGCTCGGGTGGCGCACCAGCGACACCGGATTGGTCTGCTGCGCGGCGATCACCTCGATGTTGTGCAGGTTGCGTGACGACAGCTTCAGGTTGTCGTCCAGCACGTCGGTGATGACCAGGACGCCGTCGAAGCCCATCGACTTCACCTTCTGCGCCAGCAGCTTGGTCTTGGGCTGCTCCAGCTTGAACTCGTCGACCACGCGCAGCCGATCCTCGCGGGCCAGCTGCGACAGGATCGAGGCCATGCCCGCCCGGTACATCTTGCGGTTGACCTTGTGCGAGAAATTCTCGTCCGGCGTGTTGGGGAAGATCTTGCCGCCGCCGCGCCACAGCGGGCTGGAGGTCATGCCGGCGCGCGCGCGACCGGTGCCCTTCTGCCGCCAGGGCTTGCGGGTCGAATGGCGCACCTCGCCACGGTCCTTCTGCTTGCGTGAGCCGACGCGGGCATTGGCCGCGAAGGCCACCACCAGCTGGTGCACCAGCGCCTCGTTGAATTCGCGGGCGAACACTTCGTCCATGCCGGCGATGGTGCCGGCTGCGCCCTTGTCATTGATCAATTTGAGTTCCATGGCGCCCTCAGCCCTTGCTCGCCGGTTTGACCTTGGCCGCCTTGACCGCCGGCAGCACGACAATGTCGCGCCCCGCGTAGCCCGGCACCGAGCCCCTGATCAGCAGCAACTGGCGCTCAGCGTCGATGCGCACCACCACCAGGTTCTGGATCGTGCGACGCACGTTGCCCAGGTGGCCGGCCATGCGCTTGCCGCGGAACACGCGGCCCGGGTCCTGGCGCTGGCCGGTCGATCCGTGGCTGCGCGTGGTGACCGAATTGCCGTGGGTTTCGCGGTTGGAGGCGAAATGGTGGCGCTTGATGACGCCGGCAAAGCCCTTGCCGAGCGTGATCCCCTGCACGTCCACCTTCTGCCCGACCTTGAACAGCTCGACGCCGATCCTGCCGCCCACCTTGATGTTGGCGAGGTCCTTGGCGTCGGCGCGGAATTCCTTCAGCACCTGCCCGGCCTCGACCGCGGCCTTGGCATAGTGGCCCTTGGCGGGCTTGCTGACCCGGCTCGCGCGGCGCTTGCCGAACGCGACCTGGACGGCGCTGTAGCCGTCCTTCTCGGCGGTCCTGATTTGGGTGACGCGGTTATCCGACACGTCGAGCACCGTCACCGGCTGGGCGTCGCCCTCGTCCGAGAAGATGCGCATCATGCCGACCTTGCGGCCGACCAGTCCTATCGTCATACGGTCCTCTTGTCGTTAACCCCTGTCCTGCCGGGGCGCCGGCTCCTGTTGGCCGGCACTTCACTTGTTGAATCGGGTTACGCGGTCTTTTTGCCGCGCTTTCCTGCGCTTACTTGACCTTGATCTCCACGTCCACGCCGGCCGGCAGGTCGAGCTTCATCAGCGCGTCCACCGTCTTGTCGGTCGGGTCGATGATGTCCATCAGCCTGAGGTGGGTCCGGATCTCGAGCTGTTCGCGCGAGGTCTTGTCGGCATGCGGCGAGCGCAGCAGGTCGAAGCGCTGCTTGCGCGTCGGCAGCGGCACCGGGCCGCGCACGACCGCGCCGGTCCGCTTGGCCGTGTCGACGATCTCCAGCGCCGACTGGTCGATCAGCCGGTAGTCGAAGGCCTTGAGGCGGATGCGGATGCGTTGGCTGTCCATGGCCATTACTCGAGCACCTTTGCGACGACGCCGGCGCCGACGGTCTTGCCACCCTCGCGGATGGCAAAGCGCAGGCCCTGCTCCATCGCGATCGGGGTGATCAGCGTCACCACCATCTTGATGTTGTCCCCCGGCATCACCATCTCCG
>JBQTJX010000073.1:0-11866 GCA_052386675.1 Betaproteobacteria bacterium | reverse complement strand
GCAGACAGGCCGCTCCGGGGGGGCGCAACACCCCCCGGGTACCGGGTAGTCCTTCGCGAGAGCGCGTCGGCGGCGTGGTCGGCCAGGCGCGAGCGCTCGCCGCGGGCGAGGGTGATGTGCCCGGCGTGTCCCCAGTTCTTCATGCGGTCGACGACATAGGTCAGGCCCGACGACCCCTCGGTAAGGTAGGGCGTGTCGATCTGGGCCACATTGCCGAGGCACACCACCTTGGTCCCCGGGCCGGCACGCGTGATCAGGGTCTTCATCTGCTTCGGCGTCAGGTTCTGCGCCTCGTCGATGATCAGCCACTTGTTGACGAAGGTGCGGCCGCGCATGAAGTTGAGCGACTTGATCTTGATGCGCGAGCGCACCAGGTCGCGCGCCGCGGCGCGTCCCCACTCGCCGCCGGACTCGTCCGAGGCGTTGAGCACGTCCAGGTTGTCCTCCATGGCGCCCATCCAGGGCAGCATCTTCTCCTCCTCGGTGCCGGGCAGGAAACCGATGTCCTCGCCGATGGGAACCGTCACCCGGGTCATGATGATCTCCGAGTAGCGCTTGTCGTCCAGCACCTGGGTGAGGCCGGTGGCGAGCGCGAGCAGGGTCTTGCCGGTGCCCGCCTGCCCGAGCAGGGTGACGAAGTCGACCGCCGGATTCATCAGCAGGTTGAGGGCGAAGTTCTGCTCGCGATTGCGCGCGGTGATGCCCCAGACCGCGTTCTTGGCGTGGCTGTAGTCGCGCAGGGTCTCCAGCACCGCCATGCGGCCGGACTGCTCGATCACCCGGGCCAGCAGCGGCCGGTCGCCGGAATCGTCCCAGACGAACTCGTTCAGGCTGAACTGCGGCACCAGCGGGCCGCGGATGCGGTAGTAGGTGTGGCCGTCCTTCTTCCAGGACTCCATGTCCTTGCCATGGCTGTCCCAGAACCCGGCCGGAAGCCGGCGGGTGCCGGTGTAGAGGAGATCGGTATCCTCCAGCACCTTGTCGTTGGTGTAGTCCTCGGCGGCGAGCCCCAGCGCCCGCGCCTTGATGCGCATGTTGATGTCCTTGGACACCAGGATGACGTCGCGGTGGGGTGTCTTCGCGGCTTCCTTCTGCGCCAGGTGGCGCACCACGGACAGGATCTGGTTGTCGGTCTTGCCCGCGGGCAGGGTCGCCGGCAGGTTGCCGTTGATGGCCTCGGTCTGCAGGAACAGGCGCCCGGGCGCGTGCGGCCCGCCTTCACGGGTCCTGAGCGGCAGCCCGGCGGCGATTTCCGCGCCTTTCTGGGACACGATTTCGTCCAGGAAGCGGCTCGCCTGGCGCGCGTTGCGCGCCACGTCCGAGAGGCCCTTCTTGTTCGAGTCCAACTCCTCCAGCGTGCCCATCGGCAGGTAGAGGTCGTGCTCCTCGAAGCGGAACAGGCTCGAGGGATCGTGCATCAGCACGTTGGTGTCGAGCACGAACAGCTTGGTGACGCGCTTCTTCGCGGGAGTGCGGGGGCGTTTCGCCATGGCGGGGAGGGGGTCTGACGGTGCGGCTGCGGTCCGGTCTTGTTCTGCCTGCTGTGGACTGTCAGAGGGTCTTAACAAAGTCGAGTACCTCCTGTGCGTGGCCTGGGACCTTCACACCGCGCCATTCGCGCGCCAGCCTGCCTTCGCCGTCGATCACGAAGGTGCTGCGCTCGATGCCGCGGACCTTTTTCCCGTACATGTTTTTCATCTTGATGACGCCGAACTGCGCGCAGGCGCCTTCCTCCGCGTCCGAAAGGAGCTCGAACGGGAAAGCCATCTTCTGCCTGAAGTTGTCGTGCGACCTGAGCGAGTCGCGCGAGATGCCGAACACCTCGGCGCCGGCCTTGCGGAAGGCCTTGTGCAGGTCGCGGAAATTTTCTCCCTCGACCGTGCAGCCGGGGGTGTTGTCCTTGGGGTAGAAATACAGGACCAGCTTTTTGCCGCGGTGGTCCGAGAGCCGGAAGGGCGTGCCGCCGGTGGCGGGCAGGGTGAAGTCTTTGACCGCTTTACCCAGCATGTACTGAGTTACTTGGCAATGAGCCTCAGGTATTCAATGCAACGCCTTCATTGAACATGTTTTTCAAGTCAGCCGCAAGTCTGGCGCAGAGGACTGAAATCAAAGCCCTTTTTCCGGGGTGAAGACTTCATGCGTCCCCGCCACGCCGCGCAGCTCGAAGCTGCCCACACTGCGTAGCGCCTGCTTGACCAGCGCAGCGAACTCCGCCGACACCAGCAGCGAAACGCCGGCATCCTTGGTCCTGGCCTGGATCCGCGCCGTCCGGTTCACCGCCGGCCCGACGACATTGAACGCCAGGCGGTCAGGCGAGCCGACGTTGGCGTGGGTCACCGTGCCCAAATGCAGCCCGAGGCCGAATTCGATGACGGGTTGCCCGGCGCGCCTGCGCCGGTGGTTGATCACCCCGATCGAGGCGAACGCGTCGATGGCCGCGTCCAGCGCCGCCTCGCAGACCTTCGCCTGGTCGGCGGGCTCGCGGATCTCGAACACGATCAGCACCGCGTCGCCGATGAACTGCAGGATCTCGCCGCCGCGCGGCGCAGCCGCGGCCGCGCAGCAGCCAAAGTAGTCGTTGAGCAGCCCGAGCAGCTGGTCGGTGGGCAGGGATTCGCTCAGTTGCGTGAAGCCGCGCAGGTCCGAGTACCAGAACGCCGCCTCGATGCGGTCGCCATCCCCGCGCTTCACCTGGCCCTCGAGGATGCGCGCGCCGATGCGCGGCCCGACGAAGGTATTGAGCAGGCCCAGGGTCATGCGCCGCGCCTCGATGATCTCGACCAGCGGCGCGAGCAGGTTGGCGAGCGCCGAGAAGCGGCTCAGCTCGGGGTCCGTGAATCCGCCCGGCGACCGGGTCGCAAGCGCGAGGAAGTTCACCACGCCCGAACCGAACACCATCGGCGCCGCGAAGTAGTCGGTCATGCCCTCGGCGCGGAGTTCATGCAGCAGGACGTACTCGTCCTCGGCGAGACCCTGGTCCAGCCGGCGGCGGTAGGTCCGGTTCCCGTCGCGCACGATCTGGATCGGGCTGCCGTGGTAGGCCTCGCTCAGGTGCACGCCGTGGTCCGCGGTGATGATCTGGGCGCCTGTCCCACGGCTCCACACCGCGCCCCAGGCGACGACCTGCGGGTGCAGCGTGCCGCTGACGAAGCGCAGGCGGTCGGCGCGGGCGCCGACCGCGTCCAGTTGCGCCATCAGCGCGTTCACCAGCGCCATCGGGTCGGTGATGCGGCGCCCATCGGTGGCCAGCCACACCGCCACCGGGGCGAGCGACCAGCCGTCCTCCGGTCCCAGCAGTTCCTGGCGCTTTGGCGCGATCTGGATCAAGCGGGGATGCTGGCGAGGAACCTGCGCAGCTCGTCCAGCACCTCTAGGGGCTTCTCCTCGGGCAGGAAGTGGCCGCAGTCGAGCGCCTTGCCGCGCACGTCCTTCGCCACCTCGCGCCAGTCGCGGAGCGGCTTGAAGGTACGCGCCACCACGCCCTTCGCGCCCCACAGCGCCAGCACCGGCATCGAAAGTTTCCTGCCCCTGTCGGCGCGGTCGTGCTCGAGGTCGATGCCGGCCGAGGCTCGGTAGTCCTCGCAGGTGGCGTGGATGCATTTCGGATCACGGAACGCGCGCTCGTACTCGCGCAGCGCAGCCGGCGAGAAATTCCTGATGCCGCTGCCAAGGCGCCCGAGGATGTAGCCGGGCACCTTCCCCGCCAGCAGCATTTCCGGCAGCGGCGGCTTCTGGATCAGGAAGAACCAGTGGTAGTAGGCGGTGGCGAAGGCCTTGTCGGTGCTGTCATACATCTTCAGCGTCGGGCAGATGTCCAGCACGGTGAGCGACCGCACGCGCCTGCCTTGGTCGCGCGCGAGGCGGTGCGCGACGCGCGCGCCGCGGTCGTGGCCGACGAGGTGGAAGCTCCCGTGGCCCAGTGCCGTCATCGCCTCGGCCATGTCTTGCGCCATGGCGCGCTTGGAATAGTTTGAGTGGTCCGGCAAGCCCTTGGGCTTGGACGAATCGCCGTAGCCGCGCAGGTCGGCGCAGACTACCGAGTAGTCCCGGGCGAGTGCGGGTGCCACCTTGTGCCACATGGCGTGGGTTTCCGGATAGCCATGCAGCAGCAGCACCGGCGGGCCTTTGCCGCCGTGGACCAGGTTGATGGTGGCGCCGCTGGCACGGATGCGCTTCGACTTGAAGCCGGGAAACAGTGTCATGGATCGGGAACCCCTCAGAGCCAGCGTTGCATCGGGTAGCCGCTGCTGACCAGGCGCTGCAAGGCGAGCGCGCCGATCTGCCGGCCCCAGTTGAATTCCTTGTACAACAGCAGGAAGCGCCAGATGTCGCGCAGCACCAGGCGCCGTTCACGCCAGGACAGCTGCATCAGCGCCGCCGGGAAATCCGCCTCGTGCGGCTTGCCGAAGGCGATCTTGAGCGGGTTCCACTGGTCCGTGGTGCGGCGAACTTCGGAGGCAATCATGCGCCGGTACAGTTCCTGCACCGGCTTGCCGCGCAGGCGTGCCTCGACCACGGCTTCGCCCGCGATGGCGCCGGAATGCAGCGCGCAGCTCATGCCCTCGCCGATCATGTTCAGGAAGCCGGTGGCCTGGCCGGTGACGAGCACATTTCCCTTGCCGAACACGTAGCGGTTGATGAGCGAGGGGCCGAAGTTCTCGGCGCAGCCTTCCTCGTCTTCGTGCCCGGCCAGCCGGACCTGGTGCTTTTCTTCCAGATAGCTTTTCACTTTCCTGTGGCGCGCGTCGAAATTGTCGCCGCGCTTGAAGCCGACGCCGACGATCTGGCGGCCGTCGCGCGCGTGGCTCCAGGTGTAGTGCCCCAGTTCCGGGTGGAACCAGAAATGGAAGTAGTCCTGGTCCAGCGGGCAGTCGACGATGTCGTGGAACTTCTGGCCGACGAAGAACCAGGGGATCTGCTTCGGGTAGTCGGGGTAGATGGCGCGCGTCACCAGGGAACTGGGGCCATCGGCGCCGATCACCTGCCGCGCCCGGTAGATTCGCTCCTCGCCTTCGCTGCGCGCCCGGACGAGGACGTGGTCGCCCCTGTCCTCCAGGCCGGCGAAGGAAGTGCGGTCATGGACTTCGGCGCCGCTTCGCTTGATCGCCCAGTAGTCCGAGTACTTGCGGTGCAGGTGGGGCGTGGTGCCGCCGAAGAAATCCATCTTCAGCGGGATCAGGCAGGGGAAGTGGAACGTGACCCCGCGGCAGGAGGTCGGCTCGTGCAGCGCCTCGCGCGGCAGGGGGCCGAAATTCTCCAGCAGGAAGCGGTAGCCGCGAGGCGACAGGATGCCGCTGCAGATCTTGTGCCGCGGCAGTTCCTTGCGTTCCAAGATCACGGTCTCCAGTCCCGCGTCCACCGTGCGCTTGGCGGCGGCGGCCGCCGAGAGGCTGGCGCCGACGATCAGGGTATGGACGTCGCGCACCGCGCTCACAAGTCCCCCAGGTGGAGGACGGCGCGGTCGGTCACCGCCGCGAACACCGCGCAGTCGTTTGCGTCCTCGACGACCACGCGCTCGAAGTCCCGGCCCCCGAGGATCCAGCGCGCCTGGTCCTCGGCGTCGAGAGACGGCAGCCCGAGCCGCCGCTGCGCGCTGGAGGCGGTGGTGGCGATGGCGAGACGCTGCAGGTCCAGGTTCATCTCCAGGCCCAGCGTCGCGCGCAGGTCGTCGTAGTGCCCGATGAGGCGGGCGTGATCGTGGTGGAAGGCGCGCGCTTCGATGACGTAAAGGTCGCGTGGGCGCAACTTCGAGCGCACTGCGGGCAGGTTGCTCAGGGCTTCACCCAGGCCTTCCACTCTCAGGCCCGGGAGCCACTCGCGCAGGCGGCGCTGCAGCAGGCCGTCGGCGACGATCACTCGCGGTGCACCGTCGACTCCCTTGATGAAACCGGCCAGGCGCGCGGGAGGAATCGCCGCGCCCGCCTCAAGCGCGAGGGCGATGTCGGTGCCGTCGTCTGTGGCTATCCCGGCCCCGAGCAACCCGGCGACGCGCTGCAATCGTCCAGCGTCGCTGCGTAGTCCCGGGTCGGGCAGGAGCAGGGCAGAGCGGGACGATGCAACCGACGTTGCCGGCGCGAGGGGTACCGCGGCAATCGGGTTCCGCCGCCGCAGGTCGAGGATCAGGTCCACCAGCGGAATGTCCTCCGGGCAAGCCGGCTCGCAGGAGCCGCACAGCGTGCAACCGGCGATCGAAGCGCCGAGGTCCGCGACGGTCGCGCCGTGCTGGAGCGCCTTGGCGCGGCCATGGGGCGTGAGGCGGATGTCCCGCTTCTGCCGCCAAACCGGGCAGGCGAGCAGGCACAGGTCGCAACCGCTGCAGGAGAAATGATCGGGGCGGGAACCCATCGAATCAAAATATCACATCACGGTTGAGGATCATGGCCGGATCGGCCGCGCGCTTCATGGCCAGGTGCCGGTCCACCAGCGCGTCGCCGAAGGCGCGCCGGACATAGCCCTTCATCATGCCGCCGAAGCGGTAGTAGCTCCCGCCAATGTCGAGGCCGACGTCGTAGATGGCGTTCTTGAACGACTGCAGCGTGTCGCGGCTCCAGGCCTCGTCCCCCAGCAGCGGCTCGAACTCGCAGCCGTAGGCCCAGCCCTGGGCGTCGGGCGGGATGCAGCTCAGTTCGTAGTGCGGGCGATGGTCCTCGCGCAGGCGGATGCCGACGCAATAGAGGGTGTAGCGGGGAAAATACTTCCTGCACACCGCGTTGCCGCGCTCCACTGCCTCGACGAACTTGTCCGCCGAAGTGGCCAGGTCCGGGATCACCATCTGGCGCCCGCCCCAGAACTTCCACACCGCGCGCGAGAACACCACCGTGCGGTCGTGCATCCGGCCATCGCGCATGTGCTCCGGGCGGCGGAACTCCGGGAACAGCTGGCGCTTGCGGCGGAGAAGAAAAAGAGCTTCCCGCCAAAGCCAGGGCCGCAGCACGTAGCGGGCCGCCGTCAGCAGCGCGAATCCAGCCTCGCCGCTGCCGCGCAGACCGGCGCGCCAGCGCGCCTCGAACGCCGCCTCGCGCTCGTCGGAGTCGAAGGCGACCAGCAGCGTGATCGCCTTGTCCATCATGGTGAGGATGCCGGAGTAGTCGCTGGCGTCCTCGCGGTCCAGGCGCTGCAGGTCCTCGATCGCGGTGCGCAGCGACGAATAGTAGAAATAGCGCATCTTCAGCGGGGTGTAGGGGCGGATGGCAAGCGTGGCCTCGGTGATGACGCCGAACTGGCCATAGCCCAGGATCACGCGCTGGAAGAGTTCCGGGTTCTCCGTGTCCGAGCACTCCACGATCTCGCCCATAGGGGTCACCACCTGCAGCGCGAGGGCCTGGTCGGCGCTGCACCCGAGGCGGGGCGAGTTGACATCGATGCCGCCCACGCCCAGCGTGCCGCCGACCGAAGAGGTAAGGTTGAGCGGCGCCGAAAGGTAGTCCATGCCGTGCCGGCGCAATGCTTCTGCCAGGCTCGCCCAGAAGATGCCGGCCTCGGTTCGCACCGTGCGCCGGTCCCTGTCCACCGCCAGCACGCGGCTCATGCCGGTCATGTCGAGCAGCACGCCGCCGAAGGCCACCGACTCCCCTTCGGTGGTGAGGCCGCCGCCGCGCACCGTCACCGGGACGCGGTGCGCCTGCGCCGCCTTGAGCAGCGTCGCGACCTGTTGCGCGCTGCGCGCGATCACCACGCCGTGCGGCATGCCGTAGGCGGTGCCGCCCGCGTCGGTGGCAAAGGTGCCGCGCGCCGGCGCTTCCTCGATGAGTTCCACCTGCGCCGCCGCGAGCGCGGCGGCGAACTCGCGCCAGTTCGCGCCCTGCCAGCGCGCCGGATTGGTCTGCTGCCGGGGAATGCCGATCAGCGCGTCGGGCGCGACCGGGTCGGGCGGGATGACGCCCGGTTCGATGACGGGAATGTGCATCCTAGGACCGGGTGACGAGGACCACGCCGACGATGATGAAGCCGATCCCCACCAGCTTCATCGCCGCGAGGCTCTCGCCCAGCAGCCACCAGGCCAGCACCGCGTTTAGCGCGAAGCCCAGCGACACCATCGGATAGGCGACGCTGACCGGCGTCTTCACCAGCGCCAGCACCCAGACCACGAGGCTGACGGCGTAGCAGGCGGCGCCGCCGAGGATCCGGGGCTCCAGCGCGAGCGCCCAGCCTACCGGCGTCGCATTGGTGCCCGCCTTGAGCAGCAACTGCGCTACGCTGCCCAGCACGACCGCGAGCAGGATGTACGCGAGGCTGAGCGCGCTCATGGGGCAAGCAGGGCGGCGGCCACGCGCCGCTCCTCGGCCATCAGGATGTTGTAGGTGCGGCACGCGGCCGCGGTGTCCATCACCTCGATGCCGACGCGCGCCTGCATCAGGGCCTGCGTCAGGCGCGGGTGCGGGAAGCGCTGGCGCGCGCCGGTGCCGAGCAGCACGATCTCCGGCCGCGCCTCGGCGAGGACGGCGAAGTCCTCGGCGCGCAACGCGTCGAACCCGGGCACCGGCCAGTCCAGGATGCGGTCCGGGAACACGATCAGGCTGCCCTCGCGCCGCACGCCGTTCACCGCGTACCAACCCTCGCCGTAGCCGGTGAAGGCATTGCGCGAGGAAGCTGTCTGCGCGTGCAGTTTCATGCGCTTGTCGGCCGGGCGCTCAGCCAACCAGCCGGAAGCCGGCTGCGGCAAAGTGGTGGTCGAACGCGAACGCCAGGCTGATGCGGGCGCGCTTCATGATCGCGAAGCTGGTGGCGTCCACCGCCGAGAGCTTGTGCAGGCCGCCGCGGCGGAAGTACGCCCAGGACCCCTCGAGGTCGCGCAGTTCGCAGGGCAGGATGCGGACCGTGCCAGGGGCGTAGATCGAATCCTTCCAGGCCAGCGCCACGTCCCGGTTGGCGTTGCGTTCAAGAAACGTGAAGGTCTCGATCACCACCGGCACCGAAGTGTGCAGCTTCGCGCCACCGCCTCGGAGCATCTCCCATTGCTCGCGGGCCTGCGGGTGCAGCGGATCCCGGGTGAGCGCGAGGGCGATCCAGGCCCCGCTGTCGACGAACGCGGACTCGCGCTGTCGCATCAGCGCTCGTCGTGGACCGAATCGTGATCCACGGAACTGCGCCTTGGTTCGCCATCCCAGATCGCGACCGGTCCCGCGGCCTGCGGCATGAGCACCGCCTTGCGCACCGCCTCGCGCACCAGTTCGGCCACGCTGCGTCCGGAGCGCGCGGCCGCCGCTCGCAGCGCGGCGAGTTCTTCCTTGCGCAGGTACACCTGGGTTTTTTCCATGTATGTCAACTTAATACCGGAACTGACCACTGTCAACCGCGGCGGCGTTCGCTGCTAGAATGGCGCCATGCGAGAGTTCTCCAGAATCAAGCGCTTGCCCCCCTACGTCTTCAACATCACCAACGAGTTGAAGATGGCCGCGCGCCGCCGCGGCGAGGACATCATCGACCTGTCCATGGGCAATCCGGACGGGCCGACGCCGCAGCACATCGTGGACAAGCTGGTGGAGGCCTCGCGCCGCCCCGACACACACGGCTACTCGGTCTCCAAGGGCATTCCGCGCCTGCGCCGCGCCATCTGCGACTGGTACAAGCGCCGCTACGCGGTCGACCTGGACATGGACAAGGAGGCGATCGTCACCATCGGCTCCAAGGAAGGCCTCGCGCACCTGATGCTGGCGACCCTTGAGCGCGGCGACACCGTGCTGGTACCCAATCCCTCCTACCCGATCCACATCTACGGCGCGGTGATCGCGGGCGCGGACATCCGCTCGGTGCGCATGACCCCGGGCGTGGACTTCTTCGCGGAACTGGAGCGCGCCATCGGCGAGCTGTTCCCGAAGCCGAAAATGCTGATCCTCGGCTTTCCCTCCAACCCGACCGCGATGTGCGTCGAGCTGGAGTTCTTCGAGCGCGTCATTGCGCTGGCAAAGCAGCACGACATCCTGGTGGTGCACGACCTCGCCTACGCCGACATCACCTTCGACGGATGGAAGGCGCCCTCCATCATGCAGGTGCCCGGGGCGCGCGACGTCGCGGTCGAGTTCTTCACCATGTCCAAGAGCTACAACATGGCCGGCTGGCGCATCGGCTTCATGGTCGGCAACGCCGAACTGGTGAATGCCCTGGCGCGCATCAAGAGCTACCACGACTACGGCAGCTTCACCCCGGTGCAGGTGGCCGCCATCGTCGCGCTGGACGGACCGCAGGATTGCGTCGAGGACGTCCGGAAGACCTACGAGAAGCGCCGCGACGTCATGGTGCGCGGGCTGCATGACATCGGCTGGATGGTCGACAACCCCAAGGCCTCGATGTACATCTGGGCGAAAATCCCTTCGTTCTACGAAAAGATGGGCTCGATCGAATTCACCAAGCGGCTGCTGGAGGAGGCGAAGATCGCGGTGTCGCCGGGCATCGGCTTCGGCGACTACGGCGACGGCCACGTGCGCATCGCCCTGATCGAGAACGAGCACCGCCTGCGCCAGGCCCTGCGCGGCATCCGCGAGATGTTCCGCAAGGATGGATTGCTGAAAGGAGCGGCATGATGCGCCGCTTCAAGGCGGGCTCAGCTTGAAGCCCGTCAATGTGGGGCTGCTCGGCATCGGCACCGTCGGCAGCGGAACCTGGAGCGTCCTCAACCGCAACGCGAGCGAGATCGAGCGCCGCGCCGGGCGCGGCATCCGCATAACCCGGGTGGCCGACAAGGCCCTGGAGCACGCACGCAAGATCGTAGGCGGCAGGGCGAAGGTCACGGCCAGCGCGCATGACGTCACGCGCGCGAAGGACATCGACATCGTCATCGAGCTGATCGGCGGCTATGGCATCGCCCGTGAACTGGTGCTGGACGCCATCGCCCACGGCAAGCACGTGGTCACCGCCAACAAGGCGCTGCTCGCCACCCACGGCAACGAAATCTTCAAGGCGGCGCAGAAGAAAGGCGTCATGGTGGCCTTCGAGGCCTCGGTGGCGGGCGGCATCCCGATCATCAAGGCGCTGCGCGAGGGCCTGGCGGCCAACCGCATCGAGTGGATCGCCGGCATCATCAACGGCACCTCCAACTTCATCCTCTCGGAGATGCGCGACAAGGGCTCGGCCTTCTCCACCGTGCTGAAGGAGGCGCAGAAGAAGGGCTACGCCGAGGCCGACCCGACCTTCGACATCGAGGGCGTGGACGCGGCGCACAAGCTGACCATCCTCTCGGCGCTCGCCTTCGGCATCCCGATGCAGTTCGGCAAGGCCTACACCGAGGGCATCGCCGGCCTGACCCAGGAGGACATCCGCTACGCGGAGGAGCTCGGCTACCGGATCAAGCTGCTGGGAATCACCAAGCAGGCGAAAAACGGCATCGAGCTGCGCGTGCACCCCACCCTGATTCCCGCGCGGCGCCTGATCGCCAACGTCGAGGGCGTGATGAACGCGATCCTGGTGAAGGGCGACGCCGTCGGGCCGACGCTGTACTACGGCGCGGGCGCCGGCAGCCAGCCCACCGCCAGCGCGGTGGTGGCGGACCTGGTCGACGTCACGCGCCTCATCACCGCGGACCCGGAGCACCGCGTGCCGCACCTCGCCTTCCAGCCCGACCAGCTCTCGGCGGTGCCGATCCTCCCCATGGAGAAGGTGCAGACTTCGTATTACCTGCGCCTGCGCGTCAAGGACCGGCCCGGCGTGCTGGCCGACGTGTCGCGCATCCTCGCCGACCTGCGCATCTCGATCGGCGCCATGGTGCAGAAGGAGCCCGGCGCGGGCGAGCAGCGCGTCGACATCGTCATGCTCACGCACCGCGCGCTCGAGAAGAACGTCAACGCCGCCATGGCGAAGATCGAGAAGCTGCCGACGGTGCTCGGCAAGGTGACCCGCATCAGGCTCGAAGAGCTCCTGTAATGCGGCTCGA
>JBQTJX010000072.1:0-3638 GCA_052386675.1 Betaproteobacteria bacterium | reverse complement strand
AGTCGGGCCACATCCTGACGCTGGAAGACCCGGTCGAGTTCATCTTCAAGAACAAGAAGTCGATCGTCAACCAGCGCGAAGTCGGCACCGACACCAAGAGTTTCGAGACCGCGCTGAAGAATGCGCTGCGCCAGGCGCCCGACTGCATCCTGATCGGCGAGATCCGCGACAAGCAGACCATGGGCATGGCGCTCGCCTACGCCCAGTCCGGCCACCTCGCTCTGGCCACGCTGCACGCCAACAACAGCTACCACGCCATGAACCGGATCATCTCCTTCTACCCGCTGGAGAACCGGCCCACGCTGCTGCTCGACCTGTCGGCGGCGCTGCAGGCGGTGGTCTCGCAGCGCCTGGTGCGCACCAAGACCGGCGCCCGCCGGGCAGCGGTGGAAGTGCTGCTCAACACCCGCCACATCAGTGAGCTGATCGAGAAGGGCGACATCAACGAGATCAAGGATGCCATGGAGAAGAGCATGGCGCCGGGCTCGCAGACCTTCGAGCAGTCGCTGTTCAAGATGTTCATGGACGGCGAGATCACGCAGGAAGAGTGCATGTCCAACGCGGACTCGGCGACCAACATGCTGTGGCTCATCAACCAGGCCACCGCAGGCGAGATTTCCACCGGCGGCGGCGCGCCGCCGCCGCCATCGGAGAAGAAGGACGAGGGCAAGAAAGACGCGGCGCCAGCCGGCGGCGGCGGACCGGCTTCGTTCAGCGACTTCAAGATCGACATGAGCGTCTGAGCATGGTGTTCCGGGGCCGTGCAGTTCCTTGAGCGGTAGCGCGCTCCAGCTCGCGCAGGACCTGATCGCGCGGCGCTCGGTCACCCCCGAAGACGGCGGGTGCCAGGCGCTGGTCGCGCAGCGGCTTGCGCCCGCGGGATTCGCGGCCGAGGTCCTGCCATTCGGCGAGGTCAGCAATCTCTGGCTGCGCCGCGGCGGGGCCGCGCCCCTGCTGTGCTTCGCCGGCCACACCGACGTCGTGCCCACCGGCCCCGTGGCCGACTGGCACAGCGACCCCTTCGCGCCCATCATCAGGGACGGTCGCCTCTACGGCCGTGGCGCCGCGGACATGAAATCGTCGATCGCCTGCTTCGTGGCCTCGGTCGAGGCCTTCGTGAAGGAACGACCGCTGCACTCCGGGTCAATCGCCCTGCTGCTCACCTCCGACGAGGAAGGTCCCTCGGTGGACGGCACAGTGCGCGTGGTCGAGCGGCTGAAGGCGCGCGGCGAGCGCCTCGACTACTGCATTGTCGGCGAACCCTCTTCGATCAAGTCGGCCGGCGACATGGTGCGCGTCGGGCGTCGGGGTTCCCTGCACGCCATCCTCACCGTCCGCGGGGTGCAGGGCCACGTCGCCTATCCGGAGCAGGTGAAGAACCCGATCCACCTGGTGGCGCCCGCGCTGGCAGAGGTCGCGGCCATCGTCTGGGATACGGGCAACGCGTTCTTTCCGCCCACCAGCTTCCAGGTCTCCAATTTCAATGCCGGCACCGGCGCCGACAACGTGGTGCCGGGCAGTGCCAGGTTGCTGTGCAACTTCCGCTACTCGACCGCCAGCACGGAGCAGTCGCTGCGCGAGCGCTTCGAGTCGATCCTGAGGAAGCACGGCCTGGATTTCGAGGTCGCGTGGAAGCTGAGCGGCAAGCCCTTCCTCAGCCGGCAGGGCAGGCTCACCGAGGCCGTCCAGCAGTCGATCCAGGCGAACGCCGGCTTCAGCCCCCACCTCTCCACCGGCGGCGGCACCTCCGACGGACGCTTCATCATCGACATCTGTCCGGAGATCGTGGAACTCGGCCCCGTAAATGCCACGATCCACAAGCTGAACGAGAATATCGAGGTGGCGGCGTTCGATACGCTGACGCGGATCTACCTCGACATCCTGCGCCGGCTGCTGCCGTGATCCTGTCTTGAAGACCGGGGCGCTGCTGCGGGAGATCGCGCGGCGATTCTCCCGCGCGAAGCTGCACTACGGCCACGGTACGCACAACGCGCGCGAGGAAGCCGGCTGGCTGATCTCTTCGCAGCTGGGCTACCTGCTGGACGAAGAGATCCCGCCGAAGCTCCAGAAGCGCATCGAGGCGCTGGCGGCGCGGCGCATCCGCGAGCGGGTGCCGCTCGCCTACGTGTTGAAGGAGGCCTGGCTAGGGGAGCACGCCTTCTACGTGGACAAGCGCGCGATCGTGCCGCGCTCGTTCATCACCGAGCTGGTGCGCGAGCGCTTCTCGCCCTGGCTGCGTGGCGAGCCCAGGCGTGCGCTGGACCTGTGCACCGGCTCCGGATGCCTCGCGGTGCTGCTCGCGCTGGCGTTCCCGAAGGCGAAGGTGGACGCGGTGGATCTCTCCGCCGCGGCGCTCGCGGTTGCGCGGAGGAATGTTGCGCGCTACGAACTGGACAAGCGCGTTGCGTTGGTGAAATCAGACCTGTTCGAAGGACTCGGCGGTCGCCGCTACGACCTGATCGTCAGCAACCCGCCCTATGTCACCGCGAAGTCCATGCGCAAGCTGCCGCTGGAGTACCGACGCGAGCCGGCGCTGGCGCTCGCGGGGGGAAAGGATGGGCTGGACCTCGTGCGGTCGATACTTGCCCAGGCCAGGTCCCGCCTCAACCCGGGCGGTTTGCTTGTCTGCGAGATCGGTGGCAACCGAGAGTCGCTGGAACGGGCGTTCCCGGGGCAGGAATTCGTCTGGCCGGAAATCAGCGACCCGGATTGCGTCTTCGTAGTGGAGCGGGAACGCCTGATGGGCTGACAGTGGTGGGGTGACCGATGGGACTCGAACCCACAACAACCGGAATCACAATCCGGGACTCTACCATTGAGCTACGGCCACCATTGCACTGCGCCAAACGTCATTTTACTTCGGGCTGCTGGCCTGCCCGGCGGGACTCGAACCCACAACCCCCAGCTTAGAAGGCTGGTGCTCTATCCGGTTGAGCTACGGGCAGTCTGGTCGGGGTGGAGAGATTTGAACTCCCGACATCCTGCTCCCAAAGCAGGCGCGCTACCAGGCTGCGCTACACCCCGGATTTAGGGGCGCAATCATACTCCTTTTCCAGCTTGCCGCAGGGGGTCTTTTCTGCTACAAAGCCTCCTTCATTTTTTGACCGGACCTGAAATGCCGCTTGAATTGAGCAAGAAAACCTTCGCGCCCTATGCCCCGAAAAAGGGCGAGGAGTACATGAACGCGAAGCAACGCGGCCATTTCAAGAAGATCCTCGAGAGCCTCAAGGGCGAGCTTTCCGAGGAGATCGACCGCACCGTGCACACCATGCAGGACGAGGCTACGGTGTTCGCCGACCCCAACGACCGCGCCAGCCAGGAGTCCGACATGGCCCTGGAGCTGCGCAACCGCGACCGCGAGCGCAAGTTGATCAAGAAGATCGACGAGACCATCGCGCGCATCGACGCGAACGAGTACGGCTGGTGCGACAGCTGCGGAGTGGAAATCGGCCTAAAGCGCCTGGAAGCCCGCCCGACGGCGACCAAGTGCATCGACTGCAAGACGCTCGACGAGATGCGCGAGCGACAGGTAGCAAAGTAGTACTGCGGCGGGGGGCCCCGCTGGGGGCGCCCCGCGGGTGCCCGCAACGACCCCGGGCGGGCTGGTTCACGGCGGCGGCCCCATGACGGCAAACGTT
>JBQTJX010000071.1:0-11471 GCA_052386675.1 Betaproteobacteria bacterium | reverse complement strand
CGACGACCGTGAGCGCCGAGCGCATCGTCGTGCGGCAGGACGCGGAGGGCTGGCAGCATTCCACCGCCACCGGCAGCCCGGTGCGCTTCCGCCAGCGGCAGGATGCCAAGCCGCCCGAGACCGAGGGCGTGTGGATGGACGGCGAGGCGAAGCGCATCGAGATCGACGACCGCGCGAGCAAGATCGAGATGTTCGAGGACGCGCGCGTCACGCGCGGCGGCGACGAGGTGCGCGGCAACTACATCTTCGTCGACCAGCGCGCCGACTTCTTCAGCGTGCGCGCGGACAAGGCGGAGAAGGGCCAGCCCGAAGGCCGCGTCAAAGCCATCCTGCAGCCCAAGCCCGCCGCAAAAAAATGAGCCGGCTGCGCTCGCAGCAGCTGCGCAAGCGCTACAAGTCGCGCACCGTGGTGCAGGACGTGTCCCTCGACGTGTCGAGCGGCGAGGTGGTCGGGCTGCTCGGCCCGAACGGCGCCGGGAAGACGACCTGCTTCTACATGATCGTCGGACTGATCCCGGCGGACGCGGGCAGCATCCATCTGGACCAGCGCGAGCTCACCCACCTGCCGATCCACCGCCGCGCGCGCCTGGGCATCTCCTACCTGCCGCAGGAGAACTCGGTGTTCCGGCGCCTGTCGGTGGAGGAGAACGTGCAGGCGGTGCTGGAGCTTCAGGGCCTGCAGCCCGGCGAGATCGAGCCTCGCCTGGGCGAACTGCTGGCCGAGCTGAACATAGCCCACCTGCGCAAGCACACCGCGCTGTCGCTGTCGGGAGGCGAGCGGCGCCGCCTGGAGATCGCACGCGCCCTGGGCACGCGCCCGGCCTTCATCCTGCTGGACGAGCCATTCGCCGGCGTCGATCCGATCGCGGTGCTCGACATCCAGCGCATCATCCGCTTCCTAAGGGAGCGTGGCATCGGCGTGCTGATCACCGACCACAACGTGCGCGAGACGCTCGGCATCTGCGACCGCGCCTATATCATCAACGAGGGTGCGGTGCTTGCCTCGGGCCGGCCCGACGAAATTGTCGGCAACGACAGCGTGCGCCGGGTCTACCTCGGCGAGAATTTCCGCATGTAGCGATGCGCGCTCGGACCACCCCACGATGAAGCCCACCCTGCAGTTCCGGCTCTCGCAGCACCTGACGCTGACGCCGCAGCTGCAGCAATCCATCCGCCTGCTGCAGCTGTCCACGGTCGAGCTGAACCAGGAGATCGAGCGGATGCTGATGGAGAACCCGATCCTCGAGCGCGAGGACGGCGAGGGCGAGCCGGCGCCACACGCGGCGGACGAGAGATCGCAGGGGGCCGAGCCGGCGCCCGCCGCGGGACAGGAGGCGCCAGGGTCCCACGATTCCCACGAATCCCACGATTCGCGCGAGTCCCAGGAATCCCAGGAGTCCCACGAGCGCAGCGACGAGCTGCCGGCCGATTTCGCCTCGCCCTGGCGTGGCGCGCAGGACGGCGACGACGACGGCGACCGCAACCAGGCCGCGCCCGACACCCCGACGTTGCGCGAGCACCTCAACAGCCAGCTGATGCTGGTGCATATCGACGCCCGCGACCGCGCCCTGGTGTCGATGCTGATCGACGCGCTGGACGACGACGGCTACCTGACCCAGCCGCTGGAGGAGATCGCCGCCCTGCTCCAGCAGAGCGGACAAGGCGGGGAGTCCGGCGCCGACGAGCTCGCGATCGCGCTGCGCCACCTGCAGAACCTGGAACCCGCCGGCGTCGGCGCGCGCTCTCCCTCGGAATGCCTGGTGCTGCAGTTGCGCGCCCTGCCGCCCGAGGAGCCCGGCCGGCGCTGCCACGCAATTGCGCTGGCGATCGCGGAGCGCCACCTGGAGCTGCTCGCCGCGCGGGACTACGCACGGCTGAAGAGCGCAACCGGCGCCAGCGACGAGGACCTGCGCGCCGCGCAGCAGCTGATTCGCGGCCTCAATCCGCGGCCCGGCGCCGCCTTCTCGCGCATCGAGTCGCCTTACGTGGTCCCGGATGTCGTCGTGCGCAAGGTGCGCAACGTCTGGAAAGCGCGCCTGAACCAGGAGGCGATGCCGCGTCTGCGCGTCAACCGCCTGTACGCCGAGCTCACCGCCGGCCAGAAGAGCTCCGGCAGTTCGCTCGCGACGCAACTGCAGGAGGCGCGCTGGCTGATCAAGAACGTGCGCCAGCGCTTCGACACCATCCTGCGCGTGGCGCAGGCGATCGTCGACCGGCAGCGCAACTTCCTGGAGCACGGCGAGGTCGCGATGCGACCGATGGTGCTGCGCGAGATCGCCGAGGTCCTCGGGGTGCACGAAAGCACCATCTCGCGGGTCACCACGCAGAAATACATGGCGACGCCGCGCGGCACCTTCGAGCTGAAGTATTTCTTCGGCAGCCACGTCGCCACCGACACCGGTGGCGCGGCCTCGTCCACCGCGATCCGCGCCCTGATCAAGCAGCTGGTGGCGGCGGAGGACGCGCACGACCCGCTGTCGGATTCGGCGATCGCGCGCCTGCTCGGCGAGCAGGGTTTCGTGGTGGCGCGGCGCACGATTGCAAAATACCGGGAATCCCTGCAGATTCCCCCTGTCAACCAGAGGAAGAGCCTTTGAACCACGTTGAGCCACGGAGGAAGAGATGAACCTGAACGTCAGCGGCCACCAGTTCGAAGTCACCCCCGCGATCCGCAGCTACGTCAGCTCCAAGCTGGGCCGGGTCACGCGCCACTTCGACCATGTCATCGAGGCGCATGTGATCCTGTCGGTGAACAAGCTGCGCCAGAAGGCCGAGGTAACCCTGCACGTGCGCGGCAAGGACATCCACTGCGAGAGCGAGGAGGACGACCTCTACGCCGCGATCGACCTGCTGGCCGACAAGCTGGACCGCCAGGTACTCAAGTACAAGGACCGCCGCGCGGCCAGGCCCCGCGGCGCGTCCAAGGACCCCGGGAATTCCGGGGTGGGCCCCGGGGAATCCGGGGCGGAACCCGGGGCCGATTGACCCGGCAGGGGCGCGGGGCGGAGGGGGCGGCGCCGGGCTATAATCCGCGCCCTCGCAAGCCGCCCCCCGTCCTCATCCATGAGCCTGGTCGCCAAACTCCTGCCATCCTCCAATGTCGTCCTCGGCATGGCGGTGTCCAGCAAGAAGCGCCTGTTCGAGCAGCTGGGGTTCCTGTTCGAGAGCAACCACGGCATCGGCAAGGGCCAGGTGTTCGACAGCCTGTTCGCGCGCGAGCGACTGGGCTCGACCGGCCTCGGACAGGGCGTGGCCATCCCGCACGGCCGCATCAAGGGCATCAAGGAAGCGCTGGGCGCCTTCGTGCGGCTGGAGCAGCCGGTGCCGTTCGACGCGCCGGACGGCAAGCCGGTGACGCTGGTGTTCGCGATGCTGGTCCCAGAGCAGGCCACCGAGAAGCACCTCGAGATCCTGTCGGAACTCGCGCAGATGTTCAGCGACCGCGACCTGCGCGAAGCGATGGCGCTGGCGCCCGACGCGCCGGCCCTGCAAAAACTGATCACGGAATGGCAACCGGATGCTGCAGGTAGACGTCGCGCAACTGCATGAGGACAACCGCGAGGCGCTCGCGCTCGATTGGGTCGCCGGGCGCGGCGGCGCCACGGCGGTGCGGCGCGAAGCGGCGGCCGCGGCCGCGCTGATCGGACATCTCAACCTCACCCACCCCAACAGCGTCCAGGTCATCGGCGCCTTCGAGGCCGGCCTCGCCGGGCGCTATGACGCGGCCAAGCGTGCCGATTTCGCCGCGCGGCTGATCGCGGCCTCGCCCGCGCTGGTGGTGTTCGCCGACGGCGTGCCGCCGTTTGCGGAACTGCTGCAGGCCGCGGAGAAGGCGAGCACGCCGGTGCTCGCCTCCAGCGCATCGGCGGCACGCGTGATCGAGAAGCTGTCGCACTACCTTGCCAAGAAGCTCGCCGACATGGTCGAGCGCCACGGCGTGCTCATGGACGTGCTCGGAGTCGGCGTCCTGATCACCGGCGACTCCGGCGTGGGAAAAAGCGAGCTGGGGCTGGAGCTCATCAGCCGCGGCCACGGCCTGGTCGCCGACGACGTGGTGGAGATCTCGCGCATTGCGCCGAGCACGCTCGAGGGCCGCTGCCCGCCGCTGCTCAAGGACTACATCGAGGTGCGCGGGCTGGGCCTGATCGACATCCGCGCCATCTACGGCGAGACGGCGGTGCGGCCGAAGATGAAGCTGAAGCTGGTCGCGCACCTGGAGAAGCCCGGCATGGGCGCGGCCGGCAGCACGGTCGAGCGCCTGCCGCTGTCGGCCCTGTCCGAGGAAATCCTCGGCGTCACGGTGCGCAAGGTGGTGATTCCGGTGGTCGCCGGGCGCAACCTGGCCGTGCTGCTGGAGGCCGCCGTGCGCAGCTACATCCTGCAGCTGCGCGGCATTGATTCGGCGGCGGAGTTCCTGGCGCGGCAAAAGCGCGCCATGGACGCCCAGGAGTAGCAACTGCAGCTCGTCCTCGTCAGCGGGTTGTCGGGGTCGGGCAAGAGCATCGCGCTCGGGGTCCTGGAGGACAGCGGCTACTACTGCGTCGACAACCTGCCGGCGACCCTGCTGCTCGAGGTGGCGCAGTTCCTTGGCGAAGCGGGACACGACCGCGTAGCGGTCAGCGTCGATGCCCGCAGCGCGGCGCTCGCCTCGCTGCCCGGCCACCTCGAAGCCCTGAAGTCGCGCGGAGTCGGGTGCCGCGTGCTGTTCCTGGAGGCGACCTCGCCGGTGCTGCTGCGGCGGTTCTCGGAAACGCGCCGCCGCCATCCGCTCGCCGGCGCCGGCTTGACCCTGGCCGAGGCGATCGAGCGCGAGCGCGCGCTGCTCGCCGGCGTGTTCGAGCTCGGCCACCGCATCGACACCAGCAACCTGCAGCCCCGCGCGCTGCGCAACTGGATCAAGGACCAGCTCGGGCTGGGCGCGGGCGCCCTGGTCCTCACTTTCGAGTCCTTCGCATTCAAGGACGGCATTCCGCTCGACGCCGACTGGGTGGTGGACGCGCGCATGCTGCCCAACCCGCACTACGTGGCGGAACTGCGCGAGCTCACCGGGCGAGACGCGCCCGTGATCGCGTACCTCGAGGGGCAGGACGCGGTGCAGCGCTTCCTGGAGGACCTGCGCGGCTTCCTCGCGCGCTGGCTGCCCGATGTCGCCCGCGACCAGCGCAGCTACCTCACCGTGGCGGTGGGTTGCACCGGCGGCCGGCACCGGTCGGTCTACCTCGCCGAGCGCCTGGCGCAGGCCTTCCGCGGCGAGTGGCGCGTGCTGGTGCGCCACCGCGGCCTGGCGAATCAGGATGCCGCGGCAGGCGGCGCTTGAAAGCGGCGCTTCAGGGCAAGATGCCGGAGCTTCCACTCTTCCCGCTTGGCACGGTGCTGTTACCCGGCGGCTTGCTGCCATTGCGCCTGTTCGAGCAACGCTACCTGGAGATGGCCAAGGCCTGCCTGCGCGACGAGGCGCCCTTCGGCGTTTGCCTGATCCGCGAGGGCTCCGAGGTGGGCACGCCCGCGACGCACGAACCCATCGGGTGCCTGGCGCGCATCACGCAATGGGACATGCAGCAGCTGGGCCTGCTCCAGATCGTCGCCCAGGGCGGCGAGCGCTTTCGCGTCGTGTCGGAACAGGTGCGCGCGGACGGGCTGATCATCGGCGAGGTCGAAGTGCTGCCGGAACCCGCGGACTCGCCGATCGAGGAGCGGCATGGCGCCTGCGTGCGGCTGCTCGAGCGCATCGTGACCGAGCATGGCGAGAAGTTGTTCGCCAGGCCGTTCCGGATGGAATCGAGCGCCTGGGTTGGCGCGCGCCTCGCGGAGGTGCTGCCCTTGCCCGCGGCGATGCGGCAGAAGCTGATGGAGCTGGACAGCCCCCTGCAGCGCCTCGACATCCTGCAGCGCCTGGTGTCGCAAGCGGCGGCCCCGCGCGCCGGCTGAATGTGCACGATCGGTAACATTTGCGCGCGCCGCAGGGGCGCAGGCCCTAGCCGAGCCGCTCCAGCAACGCCCTGACCGGCGCCGGCACCGCCGCGCGCGCCGCGGCCGCCACATCCATCCATATCCGCCCGCCGGTCCCGGCGCGCGGCAACGCCCGCTTCACCAGGCAGCGCAGTGGTTGCGCCCGCAGCTTGAAGTGCGTGAAGCCATGCTCGAGCACTTCCATCTTCCTCGGCGGCGCAATCTCGCAGCCCAGCACGACGCTGCAGTGCCGCTTCAGGACACCGGGGCCCGGCTCCGGGAACGCCCACAGCCCGCCCCAGATCCCCGAGGGCGGGCGCCGCTCCAGCAGCACCTGGCCCTGGTGCACCAGCACCAGCCAGGTCGCGGTCCGCGTCGGCACCAGCTTGCGCTTCTTCGGCGCCGGGAGCTCCGCGATGCGTCCCTCGCGCAACGCGACGCAGGACGCAGCAACCGGACAGCGCATGCACTCGGGCCTGGTCCTCTTGCACAGCGTCGCGCCGAGGTCCATCAGCCCCTGGGTATAGGACTCGATGCCGCGCGAGGGAAGCAGTTTCTCCGCCAGCGCCCACTGCTCGTCCGTTCCCTCCACCCCGAACTGGCGCGCCAGCACGCGCTTGACGTTGCCGTCCAGGATCGCGGCGCGGCGGCCGAAGGCGAAGGCGGCCACCGCGGCCGCGGTCGAACGCCCCACGCCCGGAAGTTTCTCCAGTCCAGCGGCCGTGTCCGGGAAGCGGCCATTCAGATCCCCGGCGACCATCCGCGCCGCCGCATGCAGGTTGCGCGCCCGGGCGTAATAGCCCAGGCCGCTCCAGAGGCGAAGCACCTCGCCCACCGGTGCCGCGGCCAGCGCCGCGACATCCGGGAAGCGCTCGAGGAACCGCAGGTAATAGGGCCTCGCCGCTTCGACCTGCGTCTGCTGCAGCATGACCTCGGCGAGCCAGATGCGGTACGGGTCGCGCGTGCCCTGCCAGGGCAGGCCGTGGCGGCCGTGCCGGCGCTGCCAGGCGACCAGTTTTCGGGAGAATGCGCGCAAGCCGGGGATTGTAGGGCGATCACGTAGAATTCCGGCGCAATGCTCGCCTTCATCCTGCGCCGCCTGGGCCAGGCCGTGCTCGTCATGCTCGCGGTCGGCCTGATCGCGTTTTCCCTGTTCCGCTTCGTCGGCGACCCGGTGATCTTCATGCTCGGGCAGGACGCCACGCCCGAGTCCCGCGCGGAGATCACGAGGCAGCTCGGCCTCGATGAGCCGTTCTACGTCCAGTACGCTCGCTTCGTCGCGCGCGCGGTGCAGGGCGACTTCGGCTTGAGCCTGCGCCAGGTGCAGCCGGTCTCCGAGCTGCTGATGGACCGGCTGCCGGCGACGCTGGAACTGTCCATCTGCGCCGCGCTGATGGCGCTCGTGGCCGGGATCGTCATGGGCGTCTACACCGCCTTGCGCCGGGATACCTGGTTTTCCCAGTTCCTGCTCGCGGTGTCGCTGGTCGGGGTGTCGCTGCCCACCTTTCTCATCGGCATCCTGCTCATCCTGCTGTTCGCCGTGGTGCTGGGCTGGCTGCCCTCCTTCGGGCGCGGCGACACCGTGGATATCGGATTCTGGAGCACCGGCCTGCTCACCGCCTCGGGCCTGAAGGCATTGATCCTGCCTTCGATCACTCTGGGGCTCTTCCAGATGACGCTGATCCAGCGCCTGGTGCGCTCTGAAATGCTGGAAGTGCTGCGCACCGACTACATCAAGTTCGCCCGCGCCCGCGGCCTGTCGGACCGCGCGGTGCACTTCGGCCACGCGCTCAGGAACACGCTGGTGCCGGTGATCACCATCACCGGCCTGCAGCTCGGGGCCATCATCGCCTTCGCCATCATCACCGAGACGGTGTTCCAGTGGCCCGGCATGGGGCTGCTCTTCATCCAGGCAGTGACCTTCGCCGACGTGCCGGTGATGGCCGCGTACCTGTGCCTGATCGCCCTCTTTTTCGTCGTCATCAACCTCGCCGTCGACCTGCTCTACTACGCCGTGGATCCGCGCCTGCGGATCGACCGCGCGGTGGCCGGGCATTGAGGAATCCGTGAGGAGCACCGCGCCATGAACGCCCCGATCAAGTCCGTCGCGCCCGTCGCCTCCGTGGCGCGCGTGCGCGAGTACCACGCCGAGCTGACGGCCATCCGGCGCGACATCCACGCCCATCCGGAACTCGCGTTCCAGGAAACACGCACCTCGGACATCGTCGCCGCGAAGCTCGCCGCCTGGGGCATCGAGGTGCACCGCGGCCTGGCGAAGACCGGGCTTGTCGGCGTGGTCAGGGGCGCCAGAGCCACCAGCGGCCGCGCCATCGGCCTGCGCGCCGACATGGACTGCCTGCCGATGCACGAGACCGGCGGCGTACCCTACAAGTCCACCCACGCCGGCCGCATGCATGCCTGCGGCCACGACGGCCACACCACCATGCTGCTGGGCACGGCGCGCTACCTGCAGGAAACGCGCAATTTCGACGGCACCGCCTACCTCATCTTCCAGCCCGCGGAAGAAGGTGGCGGCGGCGGCAGGGTGATGGTGGAAGAGGGCCTGTTCGAGCGCTTCCCTGCCAACGAAGTGTATGCCCTGCACAACTGGCCCAGCCTGCCCCCGGGGCAGATCGCGGTGCGACCAGGCCCGATGATGGCTGCCACCGACGAGATCCAGGTCACGGTGCGCGGCAAGGGAGGCCACGGCGCCATGCCGCACCTGACGGTGGACCCGGTGGTGATCACCGCGCAGGTCATCAGCGCGCTGCAGACCATCGCCAGCCGCAATGCCAATCCGCTCGATTCCATCGTGGTCTCGGTGTGCTCCATGGAGACCAGCCAGACCGGCGTGTTCAACGTCGTACCCGATTTCGTGAAACTGATCGGCACCGTGCGCACGTTCCGCCCGGAGACGCGTGACCTGGCCGAGCGCCGGATCACGCAGATCGTGGCCGGTATCGCCGGCGCCATGGGCGGCAGCGCCGACATCGCCTATCACCGCGGCTATCCGGCCACCATCAACACCGAGCGCGAGGCTGCGTTCGCGGCGAAGGTGGGCGAGCGCGTGTTCGGCAAGGACAACGTGTTCACCGACGCCGAGCCGACCATGGGCGGCGAGGACTTCTCCTACATGCTGCAGGCGCGGCCCGGGGCCTACGTGTTCCTCGGCCAGGGCGGCGGACCGACCAGTTGCTTCCTGCACAACTCGGGTTACGACTTCAACGACGAGGTGATCCCGCTTGGCGCGGGCTACCTTGCCGCGCTGGTCGAGGAAGCCCTCCCGCTCAAGTGAGCGCCTGATCGCATGCGCAACGCCCTCGCCCGTTTCTGGGACAACGACCTCGCGTACAGCTTCCGACAGTCGCCGGTCACCATCGCCGCCGCGGCCATGACGCTGCTGTGCGTCGCCGGCGCCCTGCTCGCACCCTGGCTCGCGCCAAGCAATCCCTTCGACCCCGCCTCGCTCAGCCTCGATGCCGCCTTCCTGCCGCCTGCGTGGACTGCCGAGGGCCGCGCCGCGCATTTCCTGGGCACCGACGACCAGGGCCGCGACGTGCTCTCCACCATCATGTACGGGGCGCGCATCTCGCTCGCGGTGGGCCTGGCCGCGGTGGTGTTCGCGATGACGCTGGGCGTGGTGCTTGGCCTCGCGGCGGGCTACTTCGGCGGCAGCGTGGACGCGGTCATCATGCGCGTCGCGGACGTGCAGCTGTCCTTCCCCGCGATCCTGATCGCGCTGCTCATCAACGGCGTGGCGCGGGTGGCCCTGCCACAGGAAATGCACGACGCCATGGTGCTCTACGTCATGGTGGTCGCCATCGGGCTGTCCAAGTGGGTGGATTTCGCGCGCACCGTGCGCGGCTCCACCCTGGTGGAGAAGAACAAGGAGTACGTGCAGGCGGCGCGCGTCATCGGCCGGCACCCGTTCGCCATCATGCTGCGCCACGTACTGCCCAACGCCATGGGCCCGGTGCTGGTGATCGCCACCATCAACATCGGCATCGCCATCATCACCGAGGCCACCCTGTCCTTCCTCGGCGTCGGCGTGCCGCCGACCAAACCCTCGCTGGGCACCCTGATCCGCGTCGGCAACGACTTCCTGTTCTCCGGCGAGTGGTGGATCACCGTGTTTCCCGGCGTCGCGCTGGTGATCCTCGTGCTGTCGGTGAACCTGCTGGGCGACTGGCTGCGCGACGCGCTCAACCCCAAATTGCGCTGACATGGCCTCCGCCACGCCTCTGCTGGAGGTGAAGGACCTGCGCGTCGAATTCCCGACGCGCCGCGGCACGCTGGTGGCGGTGGACGGCATCTCGTTCTCCATCGCCCCGGGAGAAGTGCTGGGCGTGGTGGGGGAATCCGGTGCCGGCAAGTCCCTCACCGGCATGGCGGTGATCCGGCTGCTGGAGCCCCCGGGCCGCATCGCCAGCGGCGAAGTGCGCCTCGATGGCGAGCGCATCGACAACCTGCCGCTGGACCAGCTGCGCCGCATCCGCGGCCGGCGCATCGGCGCCATTTTCCAGGACCCGCTCACCTCACTCAATCCGCTCTACACCGTGGGCGAGCAGATCGTCGAGACCATCCTCACCCACCTGGCGGTCTCGCCGAAGGAAGCGCGCGAGCGGGCGCTGGGGCTGCTGCGTGAAGTCGGCATCCCGGCCCCGGAGAGCCGCATCGACCACTACCCGCACCAGTTCTCCGGCGGCATGCGCCAGCGCGTGGTGATCGCGCTGGCGCTGTGCGCCGAGCCGCGCCTGATCATCGCCGATGAGCCGACCACGGCGCTGGATGTCTCCATCCAGGCGCAGATCATCCAGCTGCTCAAGCGCCTGGCGCGCGACCACGGCACCGCTGTGATGCTCATCACGCACGATATGGGCGTGATCGCGGAGACCGCCGACCGGGTGGCGGTGATGTACGCCGGACGCATCGCCGAGATCGGCCCGGTGCGCGAGGTGATCCATTCGCCCCGCCATCCCTACACCGTCGGCCTGATGGGCTCGATCCCGAAACTCGGCGCGGGCGGCGGCAAGAAGCACACGCGCCTGGCGCAGATCGAGGGTGCCATGCCGCGCCTGAACGCCATTCCGCCGGGCTGCGCCTTCAACCCGCGCTGCCCCAAGCGCATGGAGCGCTGCGTCGGCGAACGGCCGGTCCTGATCGCGGCCGGGACCAACCAGACCGCATGCTGGCTCTATGAGTGACGCACTCCTGAAGCTGGACGGCGTCGGCCGCGACTTCGACGTCTCGCGGCCCTGGCTCAACCGCGTGATCGAGGGCACGCCGCGGCAGATCCTGCGCGCGGTGGACGGCGTGTCCTTCGAGGTGCGCAAGGGAGAAACGCTCGCGCTGGTCGGCGAATCGGGCTGCGGCAAGTCCACCGTGGCGCGCCTGATCGTGGGCTTGCATCCCCTGACGCGCGGCCGCATCGAGTTCGACGGCCTGGACCTTGCCGCGCCCGGCACCGACACGCCGGCCCTGCGGCGGCGCATGCAGATGATCTTCCAGGACCCGTATGCGAG
>JBQTJX010000070.1:0-20286 GCA_052386675.1 Betaproteobacteria bacterium | reverse complement strand
CGAGCGCCGCGATGGAGCGGCGCAGCGTCTTGCCGGAGCGCGTCTTGGGCAGCAGCGTGACGAAATGCACCGCTTTCGGCCGCCCGATCGCACCGAGCTGCTTGTCGACGGTGTCCATGACTTCCTGCGAAGTGGTTTTTTTCGCAACGTCCTTCAATACGGCGAAGGCAAGAGGCATTTGTCCCTTGAGCTGGTCCGCCACTCCCACGACTGCGCATTCGGCGATGTTGGGGTGCATGTTCACGGCTTCCTCGATCTCGCGCGTGCCGAGGCGATGGCCGGCGACGTTGATGACATCGTCGGTGCGCCCGAGGATGAAGTAGTAGCCGTCCTTGTCGCGGATGCCCCAGTCGAACGTCGAATAGACAAGCTTCTTCGAGAAGGTGGAGAAATAGGTCTTCACGAAACGTTCGTCGTCGCCCCAGATGGTGCTCATGCAGCCCGGCGGCAGAGGCGGTTCGATCGCCACCACGGCCTTCTCGTCGGCGCCGGCCTCGCTCGCATCCGACTCGCGCAGCAACTTCAGGTCGTAGCCGTAGACCGGGAACGAGGGGCTGCCGTACTTGATCGCGGTTTTCTCGATGCCGTGCATGGCGCTCAACACCGGCCAGCCGGTTTCAGTCTGCCAGTAGTGGTCGATCACCGGCTTGCCCAGGCCCTGCGAGATCCAGGCGTGCGTGGGCTCATCCAGCGGCTCGCCGGCAAGGAACAGGTGCTTGAGGGTGGACAGGTCGTACTTCTTCAGCCAGGCGATGTCGTGCTTCTTTAGAACGCGGATCGCCGTGGGCGCGGAGAACATCACCGCCACCTTGTGGTCCTGCACGATCTTCCACCACACCCCGGCGTCCGGCCGCACCGGCACGCCCTCGTAGATGATCGTGGTCATGCCCGCGATGAGCGGGCCGTAGATGATGTAGGAGTGGCCCACCGCCCAGCCGATGTCGGAGGTGGTGAAGATGGACTCGCCCGGCCCGCCGCAGTAGATGTGCTGCATCGACGCGGCCATGGCGACGGCGTGGCCGCCGACGTCGCGCTGCACGCCCTTGGGCTTCCCCGTCGTGCCCGAGGTGTAGAGGATGTAGGACGGCTCGCTCGATTCCAGCCAGACGCAGGGCACCGCGGCGCCTTCATGCCGCTTCGCCAGCGTAGCCCAGTCGACGTCGCGCTCCGGGACCGAGGGCATGGACGGATCCAGGCCCCGCTTGAGGATCAGCACCTTCGCCGGCGGGAACCTGGACAAACGGATGGATTCATCCACCAGCGGCTTGTAGGGCACGACCTTGCCCATGCGGCTGCCGCCATCGGCGGTCACCATCAGCTTCGGCTTCGCGTCGTCGATGCGCGCCGCGAGGCTGGCGGCGGCGAAGCCGCCGAACACCACCGAGTGGATGGCGCCGATGCGCGCGCATGCAAGGATCGCGAACACCGCCTCGGGCATGTTCGGCATGTAGATGATGACGCGGTCGCCGCGGCCCACGCTCAGCGACTGCATCATCGCCGCGACGCGGTTCACCTCCGCATGCAGCTGGCGGTAGGTGAACGATTGCTCCTGGTCCACCTCGGTCGAGATCCAGACCAGCGCCTTCTGCTCGCCGCGCGGCCCGAGGTGCCGGTCGACGGCGTTGTGGCACAGGTTGGTCTCGCCGCCCACGAACCACTTCGCGAACGGCGGCCGCGAGTAGTCCAGCACCTTCGCGAACGGCTTGTGCCAGTCGATGCGCTTTGCCTCTTCGGTCCAGAACGCGTCGCGGTCCCTGAGCGACCGGGCGTGGAAGTCCTTGTACGTGGTCATGCCTGCCTCACGCGTTCAGGTCCACGACGATGCGGCCCGTGACCTTGGCGTCGATGTAGTCGCCGAACACCTTGGGCAGGTCGGCGAAGGGGATGGTCCGCGCCATCTGCTTCAGGCCTGCGGGCTTCATGTCGGTGGCGAGCCGGTCCCAGACCTCGCGCTCCAGTTCCGGGCTGGGCGCATCCGTGGAATTGATCCCCAGCAGCATGGCGCCGCGCAGGATGAAGGGCATCACGGTGGTGTCCAGCTTGTGGCTGGCGGCGAGGCCGATGGAAGCGATGACGCCGTTGAACTTCATGGTGCTCGCCATCCAGGCCAGCACCTCTCCGCCCAGGTTATCCACCGCGCCCTGCCAGGTGGCCTTGTCCAGCGGCCGGATCTTCGCGAGATCCAGTTCGCTGCGCAGCTTGATTTCCTTCGCGCCCAGCGCCTTTAGGTAGTCACCCTGCTCCGCCTTCCCCGTCAACGCGACCACCTCGTAGCCCAGCTTCGCCAGCGCGGCGATGGCGATCGAGCCCACGCCGCCGGTGGCGCCGTTGACGATCACCGGGCCACCCGCGGGGTGCAGGCCGTTGTGCTCCATCTTCACGATCGCCAGGCCCGCGGTGTAGCCCGCGGTGCCAAAGGCCATCGCATCCCACAGGGTCATGCCCCTGGGCAGCTTCACCGCCCAGCGCGCCGGGATGCGCGCGTACTCGGCATAGCCGCCGTGGTGCTTGACGCCGATCTCGTGGCCCGCCGCCAGCACCGCATCGCCCTTGGCGAAACCCGGGTCGGTGGAAGACACCACCGTCCCGGCGAGGTCGATGCCGCCGACGCAGCTGGGCCGCAGCAGTATCCGACCCTTGCCGGTCGCGGCGAGCGCGTCCTTGTAGTTGACATCCGAATAGGCGACGCGGACCACGACTTCGCCCGGATCGAGGTCATCCAGGGACAGTTGCGTGAATTCGGCCTTGACGCCCTTGTCCTGCTGGGTGATGAGGAATGCCTTGAATTTATCCATGACCGCCTTTTTTGTTCCCCATTCTAGCCAAGCCAGCGCCGGCTGCGTTCGGCGGCGAACAGGTCCCGCGCCTCGCCAAGCCCCTGGCGCTCCGCCTCCGCCAGCAGGACCAGCAGCAATTGCGCGCTGGCATAGGCATCCGCCAGCGCGTCGTGCCGCTCCGGATGCGGGATGGCGAAGGCAGCGAGCCAGTCGTCCAGGGATCTGCAGGATTTCGCATGCGCCTGGAACAGCACGGGCGCCAGCTGCGCGAGGTCCAGCCAGCGCGGCCTCCAGTCCGGCATGGCGCGTCGCAGCAATGCCTGGTCGAACGCCGCGTGATACGCGACTGCGGGGCTGTCGCCGGCGTAGCGCTCGAACCCAGCCAACGCCGAATCCGGATCCTGTCCGCCGAGTTGCGCATCGGCGCCGATGCCGTGGACGAGGATGTTCGGTGCCTCGCTCGCCAGCGACTGGCGCAGCACCGCGTTGAAGGACTCCGCGTGATCGATGCGGCCTTCGCGCACCGCCACCGCCCCCAGCGACAGCAACCGGTCGCGATCCGGGTCCAGGCCGCTCGATTCGCAATCCAGCACCACCCAGCGCAGCGCCTTGGGGGAAACCGCGTCCTCTCCCGCGCCCATTCCCAGCAGGCGGGCCAGGGCGCCAATCACAGCGCGTAGTCCAGTTTCAGCCGCTCCTGCAGGATGAGCGCCTGGCGGAACGCCTCCTTCAGGATGCGGCGATCGATGGCGTTGAGCCGCTCCGGATCGATCCGGTTCTCCGCGCCGGCCGGGAGGTCCGTTTCCAGGTATTGGCGGCGCAGGCGCAGGACCTGGATGTAGTGGAAGGAGTCCGCGAGAGCGCCCGCCTCGGCCTGCGGCAGCGCCCCGGCAGCAGCAGCCCCGCGCAGCCGGGCCGCGGTCGAGGTCGCCGCGACGCCGTGGGCGAGCGCGAGCATCCGCGCGGCGTCCACGATCGGCCGTGCGCCGTAGCCCTTCAGGTCCAGCGTGCCCGGGAACGCCTCCGACACGTCCGGCGTGAAATCGCGCAGCAGCCCAAGCGGCGGCTTGACGCGGATCGCGCTCCCGGCAAGCGCGCGGCGGAAAGCGGCGTTCCCGGCCGCGGCCTGCAGGACGCTGTCGCGCAACTCCCCGGCAAGGCGGGCCTCGCCCGCCAGCGCCCGGAAATCGAAGAAGACCGACGCGTTGAGCAGTGCCTCGGGCTGCGGGAGGCGGATCCAGTCGCTGAACACGCCGCGCCATTCATCGAGCGTCAGGCACCACTTCGGGTTGCGCGCCATGATCTCGCCCCTGCACAGCGGGAAGCCGCAGGCGTCCAGCGCGACATTGGCATCCTGAGCGAAGGCGAGGAATCGACGGCGGGCCGCCTCGAGGTCGCCGGCCGCGGAGAAAATCAGCGCGTTGTCCTGGTCGGTGGCGAGCGTCTGCTCCAGCCGACCTTCGCTGCCCAGCGCCAGCCAGCACCATTCGCCCGGCAGGCCGCCGCGCGGCGCCACCAGCTCCAGCACCCGTTGCGCGATGCTGTCGTTGAGCGCGCAGGTCATCTGCGTGAGCTGCTCGGCACCCACGCCCTGCGCGAGCAGGGCGCGCGCCAGCGCGCGCACGTCGGCGGCCGCCTCCGCGAGCTGCGGCACCGACCCGGCGGCCCGCACCCGTTCCACGATGCGCCGCAGGCTGGTGCGCTGCATGCCGAACAGGTCGCGCTCCGAGATCACCCCGGCAAGGCGCCCGTCGCGCGTGACCACGACGTGGCGGATGCCATGGCGGACCATGGCGAGCGCCGCGTCCACCACCGGCGCTTCCTCCTCCAGCGAGATCACGTTCCCGGTCATGAACCCGGAGATCGGCGCCGACACATCGGCCTGCGGCAACGCCACCCGGCTGAGGACATCGGGCATGGTGAAAATCCCCTGCGGCACGCCGCCGCTGGCGACGACCATGGAGCCGATGCCCTGGTCGTGCATCGTCTTCAGCACGTCCCGCAAGGGCGTTCCGGGGGAGCAGGAAACGGCCGTGCGCGAGATGACTTCGCGCAGCGGGCGCAGCATGCCGCCTGCGACGCCTTCGCCCGCGTCCGCGCGCAGGGCGCGGTGGGACTGCGCCACCAGCGTCGCCAGGTGACTGGTGCAGAAAGCGCGGAAGCGCGCGCTGCGCGCCATGACCTTGTCGAAGTCCGCGGCCGCGAGCTCCCAGCAGAAGCTGTCTTCGTCCGCATGATAGGTGTAGACGGTGGCGCGCTTGCCCACCATCGCCCCCAGCGGGAAACATTCCCCGGGGCCCATGACCACGTCCACCGATCCCGGCGTGCCGGCCGAGGCGCCGCCACGCACACGCCCCTGCTTGACCACGTGCAGGCGCTGCACCACGCCGGAATCCGGGGCCACGATCACCGCGCCACGCGGGTAGTAGGCCAGTTGCAGGCGCGAGGCCAGGAACCCGAGCGACTTCGACCCCATCTGGTCGAAGGGCGGGTGCGTCTTCAGTGCCGCGACCGTCGCATCCTGGAGCGAACCGGCCATGCCTGCCTCCCTTGCCTGACTACCTGGCGATCCGTTCCGCCCGCAGGTACGCCGCCGACTGCATCTCGGTCAGCCGGCTGGCGGTGCGCTGGAATTCCGCCAGCGCGGTTTTCTCCCTGCCACCGTCCACGAACAGCGAGTCGGGCTCCGCTTCGGCGGAAACCACGAGCTTCACATGGTCATCGTAGAACACATCCACCAGCCAGGTGAAGCGGCGCGCGGAGTCGGCGTGCTGCGTACCCATGCGCGGAACGCCGGACAGCATCACGGTGTGGAAGCGCTTTGACAGGTCCACGTAGTCGGCATACGAGCGCGGTCCGCCGCAGAGGGCAGCGAAATCGAACCACACCAGGCCGCCGGCGCGCTTGCGGTACGGGATCTTCCGGCCCTCCACGTCCAGCGGCTGCGCCTCCTCCTCGACATCCTTCAATTCCGCGAAGATGCGCGCCATCTCCGCCTCGCCGCCTTCTCCCACGTGGTACACGCGGAGCTTCTCCATCTTGAGGCGCCGGTAGTCCGTGCCATTGTCCACTTCCACCACGTCCAGGCGCGCCTTCAGCAACTCGATCGCCGGCAGGAAGCGCTCGCGCTGCAGGCCGTGCGGATAGAGATTGTCCGGGTGGTAGTTGCTGGTCATGACGAACTGCACGCCGCGGTCCATCACCTGCTCGAGAAAACGCCCCAGGATCAGGGCGTCGGCGATGTCGGACACATGGAACTCGTCGAAGCAGATGAGACGAAGACGCCGGGCGGTTCTCGATGCTACTTCTGCGATGGGGTCCTCGGTGCCCTTCAGCAGGTCCAGCTCGCGGTGAATCTCGCGCATGAAGTGATGGAAGTGCACCCGGCGCTTGCGCACCAGCGGCACGCAGCGATAGAACGCGTCCATCAGGAAGCTTTTTCCCCGTCCCACCGAGCCCCACAGGTAGACGCCCCTGGGCAGGGGCGGCTTCACCAGCATGCGCTTGAGGGCGCTGTCCCGGCGCGCCTTGTACGCGGTCCATTCCTCGAACAGGCGCTGCAGGCGCTCGACCGCGCGCCATTGCGACGGGTCGGCGACGAAGCCGCGCGTGTCCAGGCTGTCGCGGTAGGCGGTGACGACGTCGGTCATGTGCTCATGTGCTCATGTGCTCCTGTGCCCACGTGCTAACGTGCTCACGTGCTCACGTTCCCCTCGACTCCCGGCGCGCCAGCCACAAGGTGCTGACCAGGATCACGATGCCGCCCACCACGGTCCAGCCGGCCGGAACGGTGCCAAAGACGGCAAAGCCCAGCAGCGCCGCCCACACCAGGTCGAGGAACTTGACCGACTGCGTCGCCGAGATGTCCGCGACATGGAAGGCGCGCGTGGTGCAGTAGTGTCCGGCGGCGCCGAGCAGCCCGCACAGGACGAGCCAGCTCCACTGCTCCAGGCTGGGCGCCGCCCAGCGCGACAGTGCGAAGGGCAGGAACAGCGCCGATACCCACACGTGCTGCCACAACACAATCACGTCAGACGGATCGCGACGGGTGAGGAACTTGGCCACCAGGAAGCCGCCGGAGAACAGCGGCGCCGAGCCCAGCATCAGGAGCACACCCAGGGACACGCCGGAGAAGCCGTCCCCCTCCCAGGGATGGATCACCAGGATCACGCCGCCAAAGCCGATCATGACCGCGGCCCAGCGCGCCGGGCTCATGCGCTCGCCCAGGAACAGCACCGCGCCCAGGCAGATGAACAGTGGCCCGCTGAAGGCGATCGCGGTCAGCTCGGCGAGCGAGATCATGGGCAGCGCGGCGAACCACAGCACCAGCCCTCCGGTGTGGAACATGCCGCGCAGGACCTGCAGCCTGTGGCTGCTGGGTCGGATGCGCGCCAGGCCATGGCGCAGCACCGGCGGCAGCATGATGAGCGCGCCCAGCAGGTAGCGCAGCCAGCCGACGACCCAGGGATCCAGCTGCTCGGATACCTTCTTGAGTATCGTGTTCAGCACCGTGAACAGGACGCCCGTGGCGACCATCCACAGCATGCCCCGGAGGACCGGGCTGAGCGGCGCCATCCTTCAGCGCTCCGCGGTCACGACGAGAATGCCGGCGGCGACCGCCAGCGCGCCCAGGCCCTGCATCAGCGTGATCGCCTCGCCCAGAACCGCCCAACCGATCAGCACGCCGAACACCGGCGACAGGAACACGAACACGTTGACCCGGCTGGCCGAATAGGCGCGCGTCAGCCAGGCCACCAGCACGAATCCCAGGCAGGCCGCAATGACACCGAGATACAGCACGCTCGCCACCGCTGGCAGCGTGAAGCGCCAGGTTTCCGCCGGCTCCAGCGCAAAACTGAGCAGGGCGAACAGCGGGATGGCGCCGGCGCAGTTCCAGAACACCATGGACACCGGGTTGAACTGGCCCGGCATGCGCTTGTTGAGGATGATGTTGCCGGTCCAGCCCACTGCGGACACCAGCGCCAGCAGGTCCCCGACCAGCGACGCGCCGCCCGTCCCCCGTTCCGCCAGCACCAACGCCACGCCCGCGAAGGCGATCCCGGTGCCGAGCCAGCGCCGCGGCGTGAGCCGGTCCCCGGCCACGAACAGCGGCAGCAGCAGGAGCGTGAAGAACGGCTGCATGTTGAACAGGATCGCGACGCGGCCCGCGCTGGTCATGCCCAGCGCGACGAACAGGAACGCCTGGGTGAGCGCGAAGATGACCGTCTGCGCAATGATGTAGCGGACCGAAGCGCCACGCTGCGCGAGCGAGAGCCCGATCCAGAACGCGTAGGCCCCCAGCGCAAGCGTGGTGACCGCCATGCGCAGGGCAAGCAGCCCGAACGCGGGCAGGTCCTGCAGCGCGACCTTGCCGGCGGTATAGGAGCCGCCGAGCACGGCCATCGCGAGGACGGCGAGCGTGATCGCGCGCGCGTCCAGCCGGCCGCTGCCGGCGATCAGATGTTCAACGCGCGCTTGTCGACTGCGAGCGCCGCGTCCTTCATCGCTTCCGACAGCGACGGATGGGCATGGCAGATCATGCCGATGTCCTGGCTGGAGCCGCGGAACTCCATCGCCACCACCGCCTCGGCAATCATCTCCGAGGCGTATGGCCCGATGATGTGCACGCCGAGGATCTCGTCGGTCTTCGCGTGGGCGAGGAACTTCACCAGCCCGGTGGTGTCCCCCAGGGCCCGCGCGCGCGCGTTGGCGGCAAAGGGAAAGCTGCCGGCGCGGTACTCCACGCCTTCCTGCTTCAACTGTTGCTCGGTCTTGCCGACCCACGCGATCTCGGGCGCGGTGTAGATCACCCAGGGCACGGTGTTGAAGTTCACGTGCGGCTTCTGGCCAGCGATGCGCTCGGCCACCGCGACGCCCTCCTCCTCGCCCTTGTGCGCCAGCATCGGGCCGCGCACCACGTCGCCCACGGCCCAGACCCCGGGCAGGTTGCTGCGGCAATCTTCGTCCACCGCGACGAAGCCGCGCTCGTCCAGCTTCAGGCCCACCGCGGCGGCGTTCAGGCCCGTGGTGTTCGGCACGCGGCCGATGGAGACGATGAGGCGGTCCACCTCCAGCGTCTTCGCCGTGCCGTCGGCGCCCTTGTAGTCCACCTTCACCCCCTTGCCGGTCGCCACCTTCGAGATCTGGACGCCGAATTCCATGTTCAGGCCCTGTTTCGCGAAGGCCTTGGCCGCTTCCTTCGCCACGGCCTCGTCCGCCGCTCCCAGGAACGCCGGAAGCGCTTCCAGGATCGTGACCTCGGACCCCAGCCGCCGCCACACGCTGCCCATCTCCAACCCGATGACGCCAGCGCCGATCACGCCCAGGCGCTTGGGCACCTCGGGGATGGCCAGCGCACCGGTGTTGGACAGGATCAGTTTCTCGTCGAAGGCGGCGCCCGGCAGCGCGCGCGGACTGGAGCCGGTGGCGATGATCACGTGCTTCGCGGTGTGGGTCTCGCCGTTCACCACCACCTCGCTGGCGGACTTGCCGAAGCTGCCGCGACCATGCAGGAACGTGATCTTGTTCTTCTTGAACAGGTACAGCACGCCGTCGTTGCTGCCTTTCACCACCTTGTCCTTGCGGGCCAGCATGGCCTTGAGGTCGAGCTCCACGCCCTTCACCTTCACGCCGTGGTCGGCGAAGTGGTGCAGGGCCTGCTCGTAGTTCTCGGAGGACTGCAGCAGCGCCTTGGACGGGATGCAGCCCACGTTGGTGCAGGTACCGCCCAGGGCGGGCTTGCCCGCGGCGTCCTTCGCCTCGTCGACGCAGGCGGTGGCAAAGCCCAGCTGGGCGGCGCGGATGGCGGCGATGTAGCCCGCCGGACCGCCGCCGATCACCACCACGTCGAAGGCGGCCATGCTAGATCTCCAAGGCGAGGCGCGCCGGGTCCTCGAGCGCTTCCTTCATGGCCACCAGCGACAGCACCGCTTCCCGGCCGTCGATGATGCGGTGGTCGTAGGACAGCGCCAGGTAGTTCATCGGCCGCACCACCACCTGCCCGTTCTCCACGACCGCGCGGTCCTTGGTTGCATGCACCCCCAGGATCGCCGACTGCGGCGGGTTGATGATGGGCGTCGACAGCATCGAGCCGAACACGCCGCCGTTGGAAATCGAGAAGGTGCCGCCAGTGAGGTCCTCCAGCGACAGCTTGCCGTCCTGCGCCTTCTTGCCGAACTCGGCGATCTTCTTCTCGATGCCGGCGAAGGAGAGCTGGTCGGCGTCGCGCAGGATCGGCACCACCAGCCCGCGCGGGCTGCCCCCGGCGACGCCGATGTCGAAGTAGCCGGGGGAGACGATGTCCTTGCCGTCGATCGAGGCATTGACCAGCGGGAATTTCTTCAGGGCATGGACCGCCGCCTTGACGAAGAACGACATGAAGCCGAGCTTGACCCCATGTTCCTTTTCGAAGCGGTCCTGGTATTTTTTCCTCAGCTCCATCACCGGGGCCATGTTGACCTCGTTGAACGTGGTCAGGATGGCGGCGGTGGCCTGGGACTGCACCAGGCGCTCGGCGATGCGGGCGCGCAGGCGCGACATCGGCACGCGCTGCTCCGGACGGCCGGCAAGAAGTGCGTCGGTGTTCACCGGGGCCGGGGGTTGCGCGAGGGCCGGCTTCGGGGCGGGTGCCGCGCCTTGCTGCAGCACGTCGGCCTTGGTCACCCGTCCGTCCCTGCCGGTCCCCGCGACCTTCGAGGTATCGATACTCTGCTCCGCGGCGATCTTCTTCGCGGCGGGCATGACTGCCGGGGCCGAAGCGGCCGCTGAAGGTTTCGCCGCTGCTGCCGCAGAAGGCGCGGCAGCAGCGGCGATCGTGGAAGGACCGGCGGCGCTGGCAGAGGGCTTGGCGTCGGTGTCGATGGTGGCAATGACTTCCCCGGCCACGACGGTGCCCTTGTCGCCCTTCATGATCTTCACCAGCACGCCGTCGGCGGGCGCGGGAAGCTCGAGGACGACCTTGTCGGTCTCGATGTCGATCAGGTTCTCGTCCCTCTTCACCGCTTCGCCCTGCTTCTTGTGCCAGGCGAGCAGCGTCGCCTCGGAGACCGATTCCGAGAGCTGCGGGACTTTGACTTCTATCAGCATGTTTCTTCCTTCCTGCGATCCTGGAATTTCGACACTATTCGGCGCTCTTCTTCTTCCTCTTGCGCCCCGTGCCCTGCACCGGCAGCACCAGGTTGTCGGTCAGCGGCGCGAAGGCGGCCTCGACCAGCGCCTTCTGCTGCTCGTTGTGCAGCTGCAGGTAGCCCGCCGCCGGGGAGGCGGAGGATGCGCGCATGGCGTAGCCCAGCACCTGGTCGGAGCGCATGTGGCGCAGGATGTAGTGCTGGATGCGGTGCCAGGCGCCCTGGTTGCCGGGCTCCTCCTGGCACCAGACGACCTCGTCGGCCGCGGCGTAGCGGTCGACGGTTGCCTGGAACTCGTCGTGCGGGAACGGGTAGAGCTGCGCCACCCGGATGATGGCGACGTCCTTGCGGTCCAGTTCGCGGCGCCTGGCGACGAGGTCGAAGAACACCTTGCCGCTGCAGTAGATGACGCGCTTCGCCTTCTCCGGCTTGATGTCCTCGTTCCACTCGTGGTTCACCGCCTTGAACTTGCTGCCGGCGAACTCCGTCAGCGGCGACACCGATTCCTTGTGGCGCAGCAGGCTCTTCGGGGTGAAGATGACCAGGGGCTTCCGCCAGGGGCGGATCATCTGCCGGCGCAGCAGGAAGAACATCTGCACCGGCGTCGCCGGCATGCAGACCTGGATGTTGTAGTCCGCGCACAGCTGCAGGAAGCGCTCAGGACGCCCGGAGGAGTGCTCCGGCCCCTGGCCCTCGTAGCCGTGCGGCAGCATCATCACCATGTTGCAGATGCGGCCCCACTTCACCTCGCCCGAGGCGATGAACTGGTCGATCACGACCTGGGCGCCGTTGACGAAGTCGCCGAACTGCGCCTCCCACACCACCAGCTCGTTGGGCTCGGAGGTGGAGTAGCCGTACTCGAAGCCGAGCACCGCCTCTTCCGACAGCACCGAGTCGATGACCACGAAGTCGCCCTGGTTGGGCGCGATGTGCGCGAGCGGGATGTAGCTGCCGGCATCCCATTTCTCGCGGTTCTGGTCGTGCAGCACCGCGTGGCGGTGGAAAAACGTGCCACGGCCGCAGTCCTGGCCCGAGATGCGCACCGAATAGCCGTCCTTCAGGAGCGAGGCGTAGGCGAGGTTCTCCGCCATGCCCCAGTCCACCGGCAGCTTGCCCTGGCCCATCAGCCGGCGGTCGGAGATGATCTTCTCGACGCGCGGATGCAGCTTGAAGTTGGGCGGGATGGCGGTCAGGCGCTCGGCGAGCGACTGCAGTTCCGCCAGCGGGATCTGCGTGTCGTCATTCTCGTTCCACTTCGTTCCCTTGTACTTCGACCAGTCGACCGCGAACGGCGGCTTGAAGTTCGACAGGATCGTGGCGTTCGTGTGGGTTCCGCCGTCCATCGCCTGGCGGAAGGTGGCGACCAGCTTGTCGGCCTCGTCCGCGGCGATCACGCCCTGCGCCGCGAGGCGCTCGGCGTAGTGCTTGCGGGTGCCCGGGTGCGCGTTGACGATCTTGTACATCAGCGGCTGCGTCACCATCGGCTCGTCCTGCTCGTTGTGGCCGAGCTTGCGGAAGCAGATGATGTCCACCACCACGTCCTTCTTGAATTGCATGCGGTAGTCGAGCGCGATCTCGATCGCCATGACGCAGGCCTCGGGGTCGTCGCCGTTGACGTGGAAGATGGGCGCCTCGATCATCTTCATGACGTCGGTGCAGTACAGCGTGCTGCGCGCGTCGCGCGGGTCCGAGGTGGTGAACCCGATCTGGTTGTTGACCACGATGTGCACCGTGCCGCCGGTGCCGTAGCCGCGCGTCTGCGCCAGGTTCAGCGTCTCCATCACCACGCCCTGCCCGGCCACCGCCGCGTCGCCGTGGATCAGCACCGGCAGCACCTGCGAGCCGTCGCGGTCCTTGCGGCGGTGCTGCCTGGCCCTCACCGAACCCTCGACCACCGGGTTCACGATCTCCAGGTGCGAAGGATTGAAGGCCAGCGTCAGGTGCATCGGCCCGCCCGGGGTGTTGATGTCCGAGGAGAAGCCCTGGTGGTACTTCACGTCCCCCGCCAGCAGGTGGTCGTCGTGCTTGCCCTCGAACTCGCCGAACAGGTCCTTGGGCATCTTGCCCAGGGTGTTCACCAGCACGTTCAGGCGGCCGCGGTGCGCCATGCCGATCACCAGCTCCTGCACGCCGGCGGTGCCGGCGCGCTGCAGCAGGTTGTCCAGCACCGGGATCAGGGTGTCGCCGCCCTCCAGCGAGAAGCGCTTCTGGCCGACGTAGCGCGTATGCAGGTAGCGCTCCAGGCCCTCGGCCGCGGTCAGCCGCTCCAGGATGTGCTTGCGGTAGTCCGGGGCGAACGAGGGCTTGGAGCGCACCGGCTCCAGCCGCTCCTGGATCCAGCGCTTCTCGACTCGGCTGGAGAGGTACATGTACTCCACGCCCAGGGTGCCGCAGTAGGTCTCCTGCAGGCCGCGGATGATGTCACGCAGCGGCGCCTGCTCCGGGCCCATCAGGGTGCCGGTGTTGAACACCGTGTCCATGTCGGCTTCGGTGAGGTCGTAGTAGCCCGGCTCGAGTTCCGGGATGTGCGGCTTCTGCTGGCGCCGCAGCGGGTCGAGGTCGGCGAGCAGGCAGCCGCGGAAGCGGTACTCCGCCACCAGCTGGATCACCGACACCTGCTTGCGCTCGAGGTTGCCTGCGGCGGGCGCCCGCGCCGCGCCCGCCTTGGCGCGCTGCGCGAAGGCCTCGACCACTGGCGCGTGCGCCATGTCCTTGGCCGCGATGCCCGGCACCAGTTGCAGCTTGTCGAAGTAGCCGCGCCACTCCTCCGGCACGCTGGCCGGGTTGTCGAGGTACGCCTCGTACAGTTCCTCGACGAAGGGAGCGTTGCCGCCGAACAGGTACGAGTTGTCGAGGAATTGCTTCATCATGGCCCGCTGCTCCCTTGTTCTACCGTTCCCCGATCGGCTTCACCTCGCGGCGCGCCGCGCCCTTGTAGAGCTGGCGCGGGCGGCCGATCTTGTACTCCGGATCCGAGATCATCTCCTGCCACTGCGCGATCCAGCCCACCGTGCGGGCGAGCGCGAAGATGCAGGTGAACATGGACACCGGGATGCCCAGGGCGCGCTGCACGATGCCGGAGTAGAAGTCCACGTTCGGGTACAGCTTGCGGCTGACGAAGTACTCGTCCTCCAGCGCGATCTTCTCCAGCGCGATCGCCAGCTTGAACAGGCGGTCGTCGTGCAGGCCGAGTTCGTTGAGCACCTCGTGGCAGGTCTCGCGCATCAGCTTGGCGCGCGGGTCGTGGTTCTTGTAGACCCGGTGGCCGAATCCCATCAGGCGCACGCCGGCTTCCTTGTTCTTCACCTTCCTGATGAACTCGCCCACCTTGGAGACGTCGCCGATCTCCTCCAGCATCTGCAGGCAGGCCTCGTTGGCGCCGCCGTGCGCCGGGCCCCACAGGCAGGCGATGCCGGCGGCGATGCAGGCGAAGGGGTTGGCCCCCGACGACCCCGACAGCCGCACCGTGGAGGTGGAGGCGTTCTGCTCGTGGTCGGCGTGCAGGATGAAGATGCGGTCCAGCGCGCGCACCAGCACCGGGTTCACCACGTACTCCTCGGAAGGCACGGCGAACATCATGCGCATGAAGTTCGCGGTGTAGCTCAAGTCGTTGCGCGGATAGACGAAGGGCTGGCCGATGTTGTACTTGTAGGCCATCGCGACGATGGTCGGCAGCTTGGCGATGAGGCGGAACGCCGACACCGTGCGGTGGTGCGGGTCGTTGATGTCCAGCGCGTCGTGGTAGAAGGCCGACAGCGCGCCCACCACGCCCACCATCACCGCCATCGGGTGCGCGTCGCGCCGGAAGCCGGTGAAGAAGCGGTTGAGCTGGTCGTGCACCATGGTGTGGCGCATGACGATGCCGTCGAACTCCTTCTTCTGCGCCGGCGTCGGCAGCTCGCCGTTCAGCAGCAGGTAGCACGCCTCGAGGAAGTCGCAGTGCTGCGCCAGCTGCTCGATCGGGTAGCCGCGGTACAGCAGCACGCCGGCGTCGCCGTCGATGTAGGTAATCGTCGAGTTGCAGCTCGCCGTGGAGAGGAACCCCGGGTCGTAGGTGAAGTAGCCGGACTTGCCGTACAGCGTCCGGATGTCCACCACGTCGGGCCCGATGGTTCCCGACATCACCGGGAACTCGAGCGTCTTGCCGTCGGGAAGGGTCAGGCTGGCTTTCTTGTCCATCGCGCTTTCCTTTTCGTCGTGACCGGAACGCTGGCTAGACGGCGCGCAACCGCGCCACCACTCCTGCAAACCTCGCCTCGTAATCGTCGCGGCGGCCGCTGACGATGTCCCACAGTTCATTGTCCGGCAGATCCAGCAGCTCGACCAGTTCGGCGTCGTACGGCGCGTTTGACCCGTACTTCGCCAGGTACTTCGTCAGGACCAGGTCCAGCTCCAGCAGACCGCGCCGGCATTTCCACTGCAACCGCCTTTCCTGGGCAGTGCTCATCACACGCTGCGGCGGACCATCAGCTCCTTGATCTTGCCGATCGCCCGGGTCGGGTTGAGGTTCTTGGGGCAGACGTCGACGCAGTTCATGATCGAGTGGCAGCGGAACAGCCGGTACGGGTCCTCGAGGTTGTCGAGGCGCGCCGCGGTGTCCTGGTCGCGCGAGTCGGCGATGAAGCGGTAGGCCTGCAGGAGCCCGGCGGGGCCGACGAACTTGTCCGGGTTCCACCAGAACGACGGGCAGGAGGTCGAGCAGCACGCGCACAGGATGCACTCGTAGAGGCCGTTCAGTTCGTCGCGCTCGGCGGGCGACTGCAGCCGCTCGCGCTCCGGCGGCGGCTCGTGGTTCACCACGTAGGGCTGGATCGAGTGGTACTGCTTGAAGAACTGCGTCATGTCCACGATCAGGTCGCGGATCACCGGCTGGCCGGGCAGCGGGCGCAGCGTGACGTGGTCGGGCAGGTCGGCCACCTTGGTGACGCAGGCGAGGCCGTTCTTGCCGTTGATGTTGATCGCGTCCGAACCGCACACGCCCTCGCGGCAGGAGCGGCGGAAGGACAGCGAGTCGTCCTGTACCTTCGCCTTCACCAGGGCATCCAGCAGCATCCGGTCGGAGTGCTCCAGCTGGACGTCGTAGTCCTGCATGTAGGGCCTGGCGTCCTTCTCCGGGTCGTAGCGGTAGATGGAGAGTTTCATCGATATGTCCAGACCTTTGGTCTCAGTAGGTTCGAACCTTCGGTTCGAAGGCTTCCACGGTAAGCGGCTTGAGGTGCACCGGCTTGTAGGCGAGGCGGTTGCCCTCCTTGTACCAGAGCGTGTGCTTCATCCAGTTCTTGTCGTCCCGTTCGGGGAAGTCGGCGCGCGCCTGGGCGCCGCGCGATTCCTTGCGCGCCTCGGCGGACACGATCGTCGACAGCGCGGTTTCCACCAGGTTGTCCAGCTCCAGCGCCTCGACGCGCGCGGTGTTGAAGGTCTTCGACTTGTCCTGGATGAAGACGCGCGCGGCGCGCGCGGCCACCGCCTTCATCCGCTCCACGCCCTTGGCGAGGTCCTCCGGGAAGCGGAACACACCGCAATGCGCCTGCATGGTCCGGCGCAGTTCGCCCAGCACGTCGGACACACGCTCGCCCGATCCCGCCGCGTCCAGGCGCGCCAGGCGCTCGCGCGTCAGCTCGCCGGCGTCCTTCGGCAGGTTGCGGTGCGGGCGCGGCAGGCCCTGCATGTCCTTGACCACCTGCTCGCCGGAGGCCTTGCCGAAAACCAGCAGGTCCAGCAGCGAGTTGGTGCCCAGGCGGTTGGCGCCGTGCACCGAGACGCAGGAGCACTCGCCCGCGGCATAGAACCCCGGCACGATGCTCTCGTGGTTGTTGCCCTCGGGCACCACCACGCGGCCCATGTAGTTGGTCGGGATGCCACCCATCTGGTAGTGCACCGTCGGCACCACCGGCACCGGCTCGCGCACCGGGTCGGCGTTGGCGAACTTGATCGAGATCTCGCGGATCCCGGGCAGGCGCTGGTTGATCACCTCGGGTCCGAGGTGGTCCAGCTTCAGCAGCACGTGGTCGGCGTCCGGGCCGCAGCCGCGGCCTTCCTTGATCTCGGTGGTCATGGCGCGCGACACCACGTCGCGGCTGGCGAGGTCCTTGGCGTTGGGCGCGTAGCGCTCCATGAAACGCTCGCCGTCCTTGTTCAGCAGGTAGCCGCCCTCGCCGCGCACGCCCTCGGTGATGAGCACCCCGGCACCGTAGACGCCGGTGGGGTGAAACTGCCAGAACTCCATGTCCTGCAGCGGGATGCCGGCGCGGGCCGCGATGCCCAGGCCGTCGCCGGTGTTGATGAAGGCATTGGTGCTGGCCGCGTAGATGCGCCCGGCGCCGCCGGTGGCGAGCAGGACCGCCTTGCCCTGCAGGATGGACACCTCCCCGGTTTCCATCTCCAGGGCCGTGACCCCGACCACCGCGCCGTCCTGCGGGTCGCGTATCAGGTCCAGCGCCATCCATTCCACCAGGAACTGCGTGTTGGCGCGAACGTTCTGCTGGTACAGGGTATGCAGCATGGCGTGGCCGGTGCGGTCGGCCGCGGCGCAGGCGCGCATCGCCATCTTGGCGCTTCCGTAGTCCTGGGTGTGGCCGCCGAACGGGCGCTGGTAGATCTTGCCGTTCTCCAGCCGGTCGAACGGCATGCCCATGTGCTCGAGCTCGACCACGACCTCGTTGGCGCGGCGGCACATGTACTCGATGGCGTCCTGGTCGCCCAGGTAGTCCGACCCCTTGACGGTGTCGTACATGTGCCAGTGCCAGTTGTCCTCGGTGGAATTGCCCAGCGGCGCAGCGATGCCGCCCTGCGCCGCGACGGTGTGCGAGCGCGTCGGGAACACCTTGGTGAGCACCGCGGTCTTGAGGCCGGCGCGCGCAAGCTCGAGGGACGCCCGCATCCCGGAGCCGCCAGCCCCGACCACAATCGCGTCGTATCGCCTAACAGGCAGGTTCATGGATTCCCGGCAGGTTCATGGGTTCCCGGCAGCGCCACGCTCATCTCCAGAGTATCTGTATGGTCCAACCCAGGTAGGCCGCGATGGTCAGCAGCACCATGACCTGCAGCGTCAGCCGCAGGCCCTCGGGCTTGATGTAGTCCATCAGGATGTTTCGCACCCCCACCCACATGTGCCAGGCGAGGCTGGCGGCGAACAACAGCGTCGCCACGCGCATCCAGCCCTGGGTGAACAGGTCCTTCCAGACCGGGTAGCTGATCGGCACCCCGCCCAGCAGCACGATGAGGACGATGATGGTGTAGACCGCCATCACGGCGGCGGTGATGCGCTGCGCCAGCCAGTCGGTCAGGCCATAGCGGGCGCCGGTGACGACCCGGTGGGCGCTCACGTGATGCCGATCATGCGGGGCCTACCATAGCTTCGCGCCCAGCCAGGCCGTGAGCACCAGGCTCGCGGCCAGCGAAAGGCCGGCCGTCAGGCGCGCGGTCGCCAGCTCGGTGCCCCTGTCCAGGTCCAGGAACAGGTGCCTGATACCGGCGCAGAAGTGGTGGCAGTAGGCCCAGATCAGGGCCAGCAGCGCCAGTTTCACCGGCCACAGCCCGGCGTAGTGCCGGATCTTCTCGAATGCCGACTCGCTGGACAGGCTGCGGTCCAGCATCCACAGCAGCCAGACCATGGCGACGAACAGCAGTGCGCCGCTGATCCGGTGCAGGATGGAAATCCAGCCCGGCAAGGGCAAGCGGATCTCGAACAGCAGGGCCTGAAGGTTGAGGTACCTCGGCCTGTTCTTCTTGGCTGCCGCGGATGACATGAAACGGATTATATCTCTGCGGCGGTGCGGTAAAATGGGGGATTCGCGGCACGTCCGCACGTCCCGGAATTTTCCTTGGAGTTCTCCCCATGACCAAAGCCCCCGTTCGAGTCGCCGTCACCGGCGCCGCCGGCCAGATCGGTTACGCCCTGCTGTTTCGCATCGCCAGCGGCGAGATGCTCGGCAAGGACCAGCCGGTCATCCTGCAGCTGCTGGAGATCCCGGACGAGAAGGCCCAGAAAGCCCTCAAGGGCGTCATGATGGAGCTGGATGACTGCGCCTTCCCCCTGCTGCAGGGGATGGTGGCCGCCTCGGATCCCATGGCCGCCTTCAAGGACGTCGGCGTCGCCCTGCTCGTCGGCGCCCGCCCGCGCGGCCCCGGCATGGAGCGCAAGGACCTGCTCGAGGCCAATGGCAAGATCTTCGGGCCCCAGGGCCAGGCGCTGGACAAGGTGGCGGCGCGCGAGGTCAAGGTGCTGGTGGTCGGCAACCCGGCCAATACCAACGCCCTGATCGCAATGAAGAACGCGCCCAGCCTGAAGCCGACCCAGTTCACCGCGATGATGCGCCTGGACCATAACCGCGCCACCTCGCAGATCGCGCAGAAGGTCGGCAAGCCGATCGCAGCGGTCAGGAAGGTCACCGTCTGGGGCAACCATTCGGCCACCCAGTACCCGGACCTGTTCCAGGCCGAAGTGGAGGGCAAGAAGGTCTGGCCCATGATCAACGACCAGGCCTGGCTGGAGACGAACTTCATCCCGACGGTGCAGAAGCGCGGCGCCGCCATCATCGAGGCGCGCGGCCTGTCCTCGGCGGCCAGCGCCGCGAACGCCGCGGTGGACCATATCCGCGACTGGTCCCTGGGTACGCCCGCGGGGACCTGGGTCAGCATGGGAATTCCCTCGGACGGCAGCTACGGCATCCCGGAGGGCGTGCTCTACGGCTACCCTGTCACCTGTTCCGGCGGCCGCTACGAGATCGTCAAAGGGCTGGAGGTGAGCGAGTTCGGCCGCAAGCGCATGGACGCCACCCTCAAGGAACTGCAGGAGGAGCGTGACGGCGTGAAGCACCTGCTGGGCTGATGCAGATGAGCGCGGGAGCGAAGTTCCGCCAGGCCGTGAAGGAGGAAAGGCCCCTCCAGATCGCCGGCACCATCTGCGCCTACCACGCGCACCTCGCCAAGCGCAGCGGCTTCAAGGCGATCTACCTTTCAGGCGGCGGCGTCGCCGCCGGCTCGCTCGGCCTTCCCGACCTGGGCATCTCCGGACTGGAGGACGTCCTCATCGACGTGCGGCGCATCACCGACGTCTGCGACCTGCCGCTGCTGGTGGACGTGGACACCGGCTTCGGTTCCAGCGCGTTCAACGTCGCCCGCACGGCCCGGTCCCTCGTCAAGGGCGGTGCCGGGGCCTTGCAGATGGAAGACCAGGTGGGCGCCACGCGCTGCGGCCACCGCCCCAACAAGGAACTGGTGTCGGCCGGAGAGATGTGCGACCGCGTCAAGGCGGCGGTGGACGGGCGCGGCGACGATGCCTTCGTGGTCCTCGCCCGCACCGACGCGCTCGCGAACGAGGGCCTGCAGGCCGCCATCGAGCGCGCCGTGAAGTACGTCGAGGCCGGCGCCGACATGATCTT
>JBQTJX010000069.1:0-35675 GCA_052386675.1 Betaproteobacteria bacterium | reverse complement strand
GTGATCGAGCACGACGGCAGGATCCTCGCTTGCGCCGCGCTGTATCCGCAGGATCCTCGCCCTCACCACCCGGGCGCCGCAGTGGTTTCTCGACCCGGTATTCCGCGTGGCGGGGGTGGTTGCGCGGCCCGAGCAGCGCAAGGCCCTCTATAATTGGAAGCGCGGTTCCAAGATTTTCCTGAAACGACTCTAGGTTCCATCCCCCATGGCAAGAATGGTGAAGTGCGTGAAGCTCGGCCGCGAGGCCGAGGGGCTCGACCGCCCGACCTATCCGGGCCCGCTCGGCCAGCGCATCTACGACAACGTGTCCAAGGAAGCCTGGGCGCAGTGGCTCAAGCACCAGACCATGCTGGTGAACGAGAACCGGCTGAACCTTGCCGACATCCGCGCGCGCAAGTACCTCGCCGAGCAGATGGAAAAGCACTTCTTCGGCGACGGTGCCGACATGGCGCAGGGCTACGTCCCGCCCTCCGACTGACGCCCGCCTAGCCCTTCCGGCGCAGCATCTGCACCCCGCCCGGGGTGCCCAGCAGCAGCACATCGGCGCCACGGCGGGCGAACAGTCCGTTGGTGACCGCGCCGACGATCGTGTCCAGTTCCGCTTCCATCGCCGACGGCTCCAGGATGGTCAGGCCGTGGCAATCCAGGATCAGGTTGCCGTTGTCGGTCTTGAAGCCCTCGCGCAGCACCGGATGCGCCTTGCGTTTCAGCATCTCCCGCCCGACATGCCCGCGCGCCATCGGGATCACCTCGATGGGCAGCGGGAACCTGCCCAGCACCGGCACCAGCTTGGAGGCATCGCAGATGCAGACGAACTTCGTCGCCACCGCGGCGATGATCTTCTCGCGCGTCCGCGCGCCGCCGCCGCCCTTGATCATGTGCAGGTGTTCTGTGACCTCGTCGGCGCCGTCGACGTAGACCGGAAGCTCAGAGACGCTGTTCAGGTCGAAGACGCGGATGCCGTGCTTTCTCAGCCGCTCGGCGCTCGCTTCCGATGCCGCCACCGCGCCCTCGATGCGGCCCTTGATGGTGGCCAGCGCGTCGATGAAGAAATTCACCGTGGAGCCGGAGCCGACGCCGACGACCTTGTCCTCCACCACATGCTTGAGCGCCGCCTGCGCGACCAGCTGCTTGAGTTCGTCCTGGGTCATGGCGGGGAGCCTAGCATGGGCGCCCAGGGGATCCGGGCCGGGGGCGCGGGATGCCTCATAATGTAACCGATCGGTTACATTGCGCGCCGCTCAAGGCGCCAGCCCGTCCACCAGCACCGAGGTCACGGTCGCCGCAAGGCACACCGCGCCCAGCAGCGCGAGCACGGCCCAGCCCAGGCCGGTCGGGTGCTGCAGCAGGGCGCGGGCGGGATTGGTGGGATGGACGTGGATGGTCCCCTTCGCTCCAGCCCGATACCGGGCGCACAGCCCTTCCGCTTCCTCCTTGCTGATCATGAGCAACGGCTTATCGAGCGAGAGGCGATCGCCTTCATGCGGCCGGCCATCCACGACGTAGCGATAGGCAACCTCGAAACTGTACGAAACCCGGGCTCTGCCGCTGCCGCCTGAAAGCATCCGCGAGCGCAGGATCTCGCCTCGCACCTTGCGCCAGCGGCGGGTGAAACGGGCGCGAAGGTAGAGCGCGACACCGGCCCCGATCAGCAGCAGGCTGAATATCGCGAGCGACAGTGCGAACCCCTCGGAAACGCCCTACCTCTTCTTCTGCGGCGGCAGGTCGGTGCAGGTGCCCTCGAACACCTCGGCCGCGAAGCCGATGGACTCCGACACCGTCGGGTGCGGATGGATGGTCTTGCCGATGTCCACCGCGTCCGAGCCCATCTCGATGGCGTGCGCGATCTCGGCGACGAGGTCGCCCGCGCCCGTGCCGACGATGCCGCCGCCGACAACACGATGCGTCTCGGCGTCGAACAGCAGCTTGGTGAAACCCTCGTCGCGCGCGTTGGCGATGGCGCGCCCGGAAGCAGCCCAGGGGAACTTGGCCACGCTGACTTTCACAGCCTGCTTTTTCGCCTCGTCTTCGGTGAGGCCGACCCAGGCGATCTCCGGGTCGGTGTAGGCCACCGAAGGAATGACGCGGGCGTCGAAGTGGGACTTCCTCCCTGACGCGGCCTCGGCCGCGACATGGCCCTCGTGCACCGCCTTGTGGGCCAGCATCGGCTGGCCGGCGATGTCGCCGATGGCGAAGATGTGCGGCACGTTGGTGCGCATCTGGCTGTCCACCGGGACGAAGCCGCGCGGGTCCACGGTCACGCCTGCCTTGTCGGCGCCGATGTTCTTGCCGTTCGGCGCGCGGCCCACGGACACCAGGATCATGTCGTAAACGGCAGGGTCGGCGCCTTCGAAGGTCACGTGCAGGCCGTCCTTCTTCGCTTCGACCTTGCTGGTCTTCGTCTTCAGCATGACGCGGTCGAAGCGCCTGGCGTTGTACTTCTGCCAGACCGCGACCAGGTCGCGGTCGGCGCCCAGCATAAGGCCATCGAGCATTTCCACCACGTCCAGCCGGGTGCCCAGCGTCGAGTACACCGTGCCCATTTCCAGCCCGATGATGCCGCCGCCAATGACCAGCATTTTCTTCGGCTGGCTGCGCAGCTCGAGAGCCCCGGTGGAATCCACGATGCGCGGGTCCTCGGGGAGGAAGGGCAACTTGGACGCCTGCGAGCCGGCGGCGATGATGGCCTGGGCGAAGCGGATCTGCTTGCCGCCGACTTCCAGGGTGTGCGGATCAGTGAACTGGCCTGCGCCCTGCACCACCGTGACCTTGCGTGCCTTCGCCATCCCGGCGAGGCCAGTGGTGAGTTTGCCGACCACCTTCTCCTTGAAACCGCGCAGCTTGGCGAGATCCACCTTGGGTTCGCCGAAGCTGACGCCATGCGCGGCGAGCTCGCGCGCGGCGTCCATGACGGCGGCAGTGTGCAGCAGGGCCTTGGAGGGAATGCAGCCTACGTTGAGGCAGACGCCGCCGAGGGTGGGGTAGCGCTCGACCAGGACCGTCTTCATGCCCAGGTCGGCAGCCCTGAATGCAGCAGAGTAGCCGCCTGGACCGGCACCCAGAACCAGTACGTCGTAGTCAAACCCTGAAGCGGAGGCGGCGGGGCTGGGCGCGACAGTCGGTGCGGCAGAAACTGCGGCAGCAGCAGGCCTGTCGGGAAGGGCGGAAACCTCGTTCATGGTGAGGATGAGCGAGCCCTGGGAGACCTTGTCCCCGACCTTGAGCTTTACTTCCCGGATGGTTCCGGCTTGCGGGGCCGGGATTTCCATCGAGGCCTTGTCAGACTCCAGCGAGATGAGCGATTGCTCTTTCTCCACCTTGTCGCCGGGCTTCACCAGGATTTCGATGACTTCGACTTCCTTGAAGTCACCGATGTCCGGGACTTTCACCTCGACAGTGGCGGCCATGGCTAGAGCAGCGTCCGCCGGATATCCGAAAGTATCTTGGCCAGTTCGGTGGTGAACCGGGCCGCCACGGCGCCGTCGATGACGCGGTGGTCGTAGGACAGGGACAGCGGCAGGATCAGGCGCGGGACGAACTCCTTGCCGTTCCAGACCTGGCGCATGGCCGAGCGGGAGACGCCGAGGATCGCCAGTTCGGGGGCGTTGATGATCGGGGTGAAGAAAGTGCCGCCGATGCCGCCAAGGCTCGAGATCGAGAAGGTGCCGCCCTGCATGTCGCCGGCCTTCAGCTTGCCGTCCTTGGCGACCTTGGAGATGTCGGCCAGTTCGCGCGCGAGGTCGAACACGCCTTTGCGGTCCGCGTCGCGCACCACGGGCACCACGAGGCCGCCCGGCGTGTCGACGGCGACGCCGATGTGGAAGTACTTCTTGAGGATGAGGTTCTCGCCTGACTTGTCCAGCGAGGCGTTGAACTGGGGGTATTTGCGCAGCGCGGTGACGCAGGCCTTGATCATGAACGCAAGCATGGTCAGCTTGAAGCCGTTCTTCTCGGTCTCGACGGTCTGGCTTTTGCGGAAGGCTTCCAGGTCCGTGATGTCGGCCTCGTCAAACTGGGTAACGTGCGGGATGGATACCCAGTTGCGGTGCAGGTAGGGTCCGGAGAGTTTCTGGATGCGCGAAAGCGGCTTGGTCTCGATCGGGCCGAACTTGGCGAAATCCACCTCGGGCCAGGCCGGGAGGTTGAAGCCCAATCCGCCTGCGCCCTTGGCTGCAGGAGCCAGCGCGGCGCCGCCGGCCATGACGCCCTTGACGTAGGCCTGGACGTCCTCCTGGAGGATTCGGCCTTTGGCGCCGGAGCCTTTTACCAGGGAGAGGTTGACGCCGAGTTCGCGGGCGAACTTCCGGATGGAGGGGCTGGCGTGGGGCAAGGAGGTAGCCGGATCCCTTGGTTCCAGCGGAACGGGATCCGGTTTGACCGCCGCGACGGAAACACTTGGCACAACCGCGGGCGCTGAGGGGCTAGGCGCGGCGGAGGGCGGTACGGGTTTGGAGGGTGCAGCAGGCCTGTCGGAAGGAACCCCGCCAGAGGCCTCTTCCATGGTGAGGATGAGCGAGCCCTTCGAGACCTTGTCGCCCACCTTGATCCTGATCTCCTTCACCACGCCGGCTTCAGGCGCGGGGATCTCCATCGTCGCCTTGTCGGATTCCAGCGAGATCAGGGATTGCTCCTTCGTCACCGCATCGCCCGGCTTGACGAGGATCTCGATGACTTCGACTTCCTTGAAGTCGCCAATGTCTGGGACCTGAACGTCCTTCATACGGTGGCTGGGTCCGGTTTGTCGGGGTTGATGCCGTACTTCCCGATGGCGTCGGCGACGGCCTTGGCCTTGCCTTCGCCGGCTTCCTCGAGGGCCTTGAGGGCCGCGACCACGACGAAATGACGGTTGACCTCGAAGAAGTAGCGCAGTTTCGCCCGCGAGTCGGAGCGGCCGAAGCCATCCGTGCCGAGCACGCGGTAGGTGCGGCCCTTGGGCATGAATGGACGCACCTGGTCGGCGAAGACCTTCATGTAGTCGGTTGCTGCGACCACGGGGCCGGCGCGTTTCTCGAGGCACTGCGTGGCCCAGGGCACGCGCGGCTTCGCTTCCGGATGCAGCAGGTTCCAGCGGTCCGCGGCGAGGCCGTCGCGGCGCAGCTCGTTGAAGCTGGTGGCGCTCCAGACATCGGCGGCCACGTCCCATTCCTTCTCCAGCAGCTCGGCGGCGGCCTCGACTTCGCGCAGGATGGTGCCGCTGCCCATCAGCTGCACGCGCGCCTTCGCCTTGGACTTTGACTGCCGCAGCAGGTACATGCCCTTGAGGATGCCCTCCTCCGAACCGGCCGGCAGCGCCGGGTGCTCGTAGTTCTCGTTCATCAGGGTGATGTAGTAGTACACATCCTCCTGGTTGGTGACCATGCGGCGCAGGCCGTCCTGGATGATCACCGCCAGTTCGTGGCCGTAGGTGGGGTCATAGGAGACGCAGTTCGGGATCACCGAGGCCAGCACCTGTGAGTGGCCATCCTCGTGCTGCAGGCCCTCGCCGTTCAGCGTGGTGCGGCCCGCCGTGGCGCCAAGCAGGAAGCCGCGCGCGCGCTGGTCGGCCGCGGCCCAGGCAAGGTCGCCAATGCGCTGCAGGCCGAACATGGAATAGAAGATGTAGAACGGGATCGTGACCTGGTTGGAATGGCTGTACGCGGTCGCGGCCGCGATCCACGAGGACATGGCGCCGGCCTCGTTGATGCCTTCCTCGAGGATCTGGCCCGCCTTGTCCTCGCGGTAGTACATCACCTGGTCCTTGTCCACCGGCTCGTACTTCTGGCCCTCGGGGGCGAAGATGCCCAGTTGCCGGAACATGCCTTCCATGCCGAAGGTGCGCGCCTCGTCGGGCACGATGGGGACGATGCGCTTGCCCAGCTCCTTGTCGCGCACCAGCGCGGTCAGGATGCGGACGAAGGACATGGTGGTGGACATCTCGCGCCCCTCGCCCGAGCCCTTGAGCACCTGATCGAAGGCGGCGAGCGGCGGCACCGCGGGCGTGACTTCCGCCTTGGGGCGGCGCTGCGGATAGAAACCGCCCAGCGCCCTGCGGTGCTCGTGCAGGTATTTCATTTCCGGCGAATCGGCCGGCGGGATGTAGAACGGCAGCTTCTCCAGCTGGTCATCCGGGATCGGGACATTGAAGCGGTCGCGCATCTCGCGGATGGTCTCGAGGTCCACCTTCTTCAGCTGGTGCGTCGGGTTCTTCGCCTGGCCCTGCTTGCCCAGGCCGTAGCCCTTGATGGTCTTGGCCAGGATCACCGTGGGCTGGCCCCTGTGCTTGGTCGCCGCGGCGTAGGCGGCGTAGATCTTGTGCGGGTCGTGGCCGCCGCGGTTCAGGCGCCAGATGTCCTCGTCGCTCATGCGCGAGACCATCTCGGCCACCTTGGGGTGCTTGCCGAAGAAATGCTTGCGCACGAAGGCGCCGTCGTTGGCCTTGAAGTTCTGGTACTCGCCGTCGACGGTGTCCTCCATGATCTTGCGCAGGTGGCCGTCCTTGTCGCGCGCCAGCAGCGCGTCCCAGTAGCCGCCCCAGATCAGCTTGATCACGTTCCAGCCCGAGCCGCGGAACTCGCCTTCCAGCTCCTGGATGATCTTGCCGTTGCCGCGCACCGGCCCGTCCAGGCGCTGCAGGTTGCAGTTGACGATGAAAATCAGGTTGTCCAGCTTCTCGCGAGCCGCCATGCCGATCGCGCCCAGGGACTCGGGTTCGTCCATCTCGCCGTCGCCGCAGAATACCCAGACCTTGCGGTTCTCAGTATTGGCGTGGCCGCGCGCCTGCAGGTACTTCAGGTAGCGCGCCATGTAGATGGCCTGGATCGGCCCCAGGCCCATGGACACGGTCGGGAACTGCCAGAAATCCGGCATCAGCCAGGGATGGGGGTACGAGGACACGCCCTGCCCGTCCACCTCGCGACGGAAGTTGAGCAGACGGTCCTCGCTCAGGCGGCCCTCGAGCAGCGCGCGCGCGTACACGCCCGGCGAGGAATGCCCCTGGAAGTAGACCAGGTCACCGCCATGCCCTTCGTGAGGTGCGTTCCAGAAGTGGTTCTGGCCGACGCCGAACAGCGTGCCCACCGAGGCGAAGCTGGCGATGTGGCCGCCCAGCTCGTCGTCGTTCTTGTTGGCGCGGGCCACCATCACCATGGCGTTCCAGCGGCAATAGGAGCGGATGCGCTCCTCCAGCGCGGGGTCGCCCGGCGAGCGCTCTTCCATGTGCGCCGGGATGGTGTTCACGTAGGGCGTGTGCGGGGTGTAAGGCAGCGTGACGCCGGTGGTGCGCGCCTTCTCGGTGAGCTTCTCTATCAGGAAGTGCGCGCGCTCCGGGCCCTCGCGCTCGATGACCGCCTCGAGCGCATCGAGCCATTCGCGCGTCTCCAGGCTGTCCGGATCGTTGGCCGCGGGCTGTTGTCTGGACTGGTCAAACGCGGCTGCCATGGCTTCCTCCGGCTTGGGCTTTTGGCCCGGGCTTGTTCGGACAAAGGAGACGACTTGGGTGATTTATAGTATGCCATGCCCGCCAAGATCATCGACGGAAAGTCCGTCGCCGAATCCGTGCGCACCTCGCTGCGTGTCAGGGTCGCCGCGCTCGCCGCGCGCGGCGTCCGGCCCGGGCTCGCCGCGATCCTCGCCGGTGTCGATCCGGCATCCCGCGTCTACGTCCGGAACAAGGTGCGCGCGTGCGAGGACACCGGCCTGCATTCCGAGGTGCATGAGTTTCCGGACACGGTTCCGGAAGCCGCGCTGCTGGAATGCATTTCGAAACTGAATGCCGATCCGCGGATCCACGGCGTGCTGGTGCAGTTGCCCCTGCCCGGAAACCTGGATGCCAACCGCGTGCTCGCGGCGATTTCCCCGGCCAAGGACGCCGACGGCTTCCACGCCGAGAGCCTTGGCGCACTGGTGCAGGGCCGCCCCGGCTTCGTGCCTGGCACGCCAGGCGGGGTGATGGAACTGCTCGCGCATGCCGGTGTGCCGATCGCCGGCCGCCACGCGGTCATCGTCGGGCGCTCCACCATCGTCGGCAAGCCGATGGCGCTGCTGCTCTTGCAAAAAGACGCCACCGTCACCATCTGCCACTCGAAGACCCCCGACCTTGGCGCGGTGACGCGGCAGGCGGACATCCTCGTGGCGGCGGTCGGGCGGCCGAAACTCATCACCGCCAGCATGGTCAAACCGGGAGCCTGCGTCATCGACGTGGGCATCAACCGCGGCGCCGACGGCAAGCTGGCCGGCGACGTGGATTTCGCGTCCGTGAAGGACGTGGCCGGCTGGATTTCTCCGGTGCCGGGCGGCGTCGGCCCGATGACCGTCGCCATGATGCTGGCAAACACTGTGACTGCTGCGGAGCAAAGCCTTGGCTGAAAGCGCGATGAAACCATCCGGCAACCCCCTGCTCGATTTCTCCGGCCTGCCCCGCTTCGCGGAGATCCGGCCGGAACATGTCACGCCAGCGGTGGACGCGCTGCTCGCGCGGGCGCGCGAGGCGGTCGCGCGCGCCGAGGGCGCGGAGCCGACCTGGGAGGCCTTCGTCTCGCCGCTGGAGGATGCGCACGAGCAGCTCGGGCGCGCCTGGGGACAGGTCTCGCACCTGCACGGCGTGATGGACACACCGCCCCTGCGCGAGGCCTACAACAACAATCTGCCGAAAATCTCCCAGTACTGGACCGCGCTGGGCCAGAACCTGAAGCTGTTCGGCAAGTACCGCGAGCTGAAGGCGGCGCCCGCGTTCGCGCAGCTCACGCCGGCGCGCAGGCGCGTGGTCGACAACGCGTTACGCGACTTCAGGCTCTCCGGCGCGGAGCTCGACCCCGCCAGCAAGCCGCGCTTCGCCGCCCTCCAGGAGGAGCTGGCGAAGCTGGGTGCGAAGTTCTCCGAGAACCTGCTCGACGCCACCAACGCCTGGTCCATCGTCATCGAGGACGAGTCGCGCCTCGCCGGCATTCCGGAGGACGTCCTTCAGGCCGCGAAGGAGGGCGCCGCGAAGGACGGACGCACGGGGTGGAAGTTCACCCTGCACATGCCCTCGTACTTCCCGGTGCTGCAGTATGCAGAAGACCGCGACCTGCGCCAGACCCTGTACCGTGCCAGCGCCACGCGCGCCTCGGAGTTCGGCAAGGCGGAATGGGACAACACGCCGCTCATTTCCCGCATCCTGGAGTTGCGGCGCGAATCGGCGAGGCTGCTGGGCTACGCCAGCCACGCCGAGGTGTCGCTGGTGCCGAAAATGGCCCGGTCGCCGGCGCAGGTGCTTGAGTTCCTGCGCGACCTGGCGCGGCGCGCGCGCCCCTTTGCAGAAAAGGACGCCGCCGAATTGCGCGCTTTTGCGCGTGACGATCTGGGCATCGCGGAACTGCAGTCCTGGGACGTCGCTTTCGCCTCGGAGAAACTGCGCGCAAGGCGCTATTCCTTCTCCGACCAGGAACTGAAGCAGTACTTCCCGGAGGACCGGGCGCTGGCGGGCCTGTTCCGCGTCGTGGAGACCATCTTCGGCCTGAAGATTGCCGAAGCGAAGGCGCCCTCGTGGCACGAGGACGTGCGCTTCTGGGAGGCGCGCGGCACGGACGGCGGCCTGGTCGGGCAGTTCTATACGGATCTCTACGCGCGCGACACCAAGCGCGGCGGCGCCTGGATGGACGACGCCATTGGCCGGCGCCGCAAGGCCGCGGGGATGCAGACCCCGGTGGCCTACCTGAACTGCAATTTTTCCCGGCCGGTCGGCGGCAAGCCGGCGCTGTTCTCGCACGACGACGTCATCACGCTGTTCCACGAGTCCGGCCACGGCTTGCACCACCTGCTGACGCGCGCCGAGGACCTCGCGGTATCCGGGCTCAATGGCGTGGAATGGGACGCGGTGGAGCTCCCCAGCCAGTTCATGGAGAACTTCTGCTGGGAGTGGGATGTCCTGGTTGGCATGACCAGGCACGTCGACACCGGGTCCACGCTGCCGCGCGCGCTCTACGAGAAGATGATCGCGGCGAAGAATTTCCAGTCCGGCCTGGCGACGCTGCGCCAGGTTGAGTTCGCGATGTTCGACATGCGCCTGCACGCGGAGTTCGAACCCGCGACCGGCGCCAGCGTGCAGGGACTGCTTGAAGAGGTGCGGCGCGAGGTGGCGGTGATGGTGCCGCCGGCATGGAATCGCTTCCCCAACAGCTTCGGGCACATATTCGCCGGTGGATACGCGGCGGGCTACTACAGCTACAAGTGGGCCGAGGTGCTGTCGGCCGACGCCTACGGCCTGTTTGAAGAGAAGGGCGCGCTCAACCCGGAGGCCGGGGCCCGCTTCCGCGACGAGGTGCTGGCCGTCGGCGGCACCCGCCCGGCAGCGGAGTCCTTTCGCGCCTTCCGCGGCCGCGACCCGAGCATCGATGCCCTGCTGAGGCACAGTGGTATGATCCCCGCATGATCGGCAGGGAAATCCGGCGCGCCGTCTTCTGCGCTCTCGCGGTGACGACCGCGGTCCCTTTCGTCGCACATGCCCAGCAGTACCGCTGGACCGACGCGCAGGGCGTGGTGCGCTACACCGACACGCCGCCGCCGGCTTCCGCGAAGAATGTGCAGAAGCTGACGGTTGCCGCGCCCACGCCCGCGGCCGCGCCGCAGGCCTCGTTCGAGATGCAGCGCCTGCAGAAGGATTATCCGGTCACGCTCTACACGTCGCCCACGTGCAAGGAAGGTTGCGAGGCGGCGCGTGGCGCGCTCAACAAGCGCGGCGTGCCGTTCAAGGAATTCCAGGTCTACGACCCGGAGACCAACGAAGTCCTGAAGAAGGTCGCCGGTGCCTCGGAAGTGCCGACGCTGCAGGTGGGCAGCAGCGTGCACCGCGGCTTCGAGCAGAGCGCGTTTGACTCGCTGCTGGACACCGCCGGCTACCCGAAGGCCGGTATCCTGCCGCCGGGCAAGCAGGGCACGCCTGCGCCGCCCGAAGGCTACGCCACGGCTTCGGATGACGTCGCCAAGCCGGTGGCCCCGGCCACCCCTCCCGCGCCGCGCGGCCGCTACGATTCCAGCGGCCTCACCGGCCCCGCGCCCAAGCCCGGCATCTACGATCCCAGCAAGCTCACGGGCCCCGCGCCCAAGCCCGGACCCTACGATCCCGAGAAGCAGCTGAAGTAGCTGCCGTGAAGCTGGCGAGCTGGAACGTCAATTCGCTGAAGGTCCGGCTGCCGCACCTGGCGGACTGGCTGGCGAAGGCGCAGCCCGATGCGCTCTGCCTCCAGGAAACCAAGAGCGAGGACGCGAAGTTCCCTCGCGCGGACATCGAGGCGCTCGGCTACCAGGTCGCCTTCTCAGGCCAGAAGACCTACAACGGCGTCGCACTTCTGGCGAAGGCGCCGCTGCAGGACGTCGTCGCCGGCATCCCTGGCTTCGCAGACGAGCAAAAGCGCGTGCTCGCGGCAACGGTCGCGGGCGCTCGCGTCGTTTGCGTCTATTGCCCGAACGGCCAGGCCGTCGGTTCCGAGAAGTACGCCTACAAGCTGCGCTGGTTCGCGGCGCTGAAGGACTACCTCGCCGCCGAACTCGCGCGCCACCCGCGTTTGGCGGTGGCCGGCGACTTCAACGTCGCGCCGGAGGACCGCGACGTGCACGACCCCAAGGCCTGGGAGGGGCAGGTGCACGTGTCCGAGCCCGAGCGCGCGGCGTGGCGCGCGCTGCTCGCGCTGGGGCTCCGGGATTCGTTCCGGCTGTTCGAGCAGCCGGAGAAGGTCTACTCCTGGTGGGACTACCGGATGCTGGGCTTTCGCCGCAACGCGGGCCTGCGCATCGATCACATTCTGTTGTCGCGACTGCTCGCGGACGAATGCACCGCGTCTGGCGTCGACAAGGAACCACGCAAGCTCGAGCGGCCATCGGACCATGCGCCGGTTGTCGTGGAGTTCGGGACCTGACTTTCTCGCGTAAGCTTTTCCGGATCGACCACAAGGGAGATTCGATATGGAAACGAGATACATCAGCGCCCTGGTCGCGCTTGCAGTTCTGCTCGTCGGTGCCAGCGCGCACGCCCAGACCATGTACCGCTGCGGCAACAAGTACCAGGACCGCCCCTGCGACGCGAACCAGAAGGGTCGCGCAGTCGGCAACACTGGAGCCGCATCCGCGGCAAGGCCGGCTGGCGCCTCCGATGCCGAGTGCGCACAGCGCGGCAAGGACGCCCTGAAAGTCGTGTGGTCGCGGGAAGGTGGCGCAACCCTCGAACGCCTGATGGGAGAGATCGATTCGTCAGGTGCCTCCGCAGCCAGGAAGGCCGAAGACAAGCGCTTCGTCCAGGATGTCTACCGTAGGCCCGGCGCCGCCGGCCAGGTGCAGTCGGCCGTGGAAGCGGATTGCATCGTCGAGAAGGAAAAGGCCGAGCGCGCAGCCTCGCTCGCTGCGGCAGCGGCGAAGGCGCAGCAGGAGCTCAGGCCTGGATCCTCCGCTGCGCCCTCCGCCCCGCCGGCGCAGATTGGCGATCCCGCAGCCGCGGAACGCGCTCGGCAGCAGACGCTGGCGCAGGAAGCCGAGCGGAGAAAAGCGAGATGCTCGCGTATCAACGCGAGTCTCGACCAGCTCGCGACCCAGGAACGCAGCGGCGGCAGCGCCGCTACCATGGACCGCTTGCGCGAACAGCGTCGGCAGCTGCGCGAAGAGTCCGGCCGCGCGGGCTGCTAGGCGGCATCCCGCGCGGCATCAAGGGGAATGCCTGCACCTGCTGCCTTTCCTTGAGGTATCGATCTTCGAGTTGAGATTTGCCCCGGACCGGGGGAAACTGGTCGTCGCATGGAACCCGCAGACAGCATCATTCGCCTTGGCTTCGCGCGCTGGTACGAGCGCCGCCTGATCGAAGGCCACGCCTGGTTCGTGAGCTGCTTCCTGTGCATGATCGCAATCGCGGCCTGCATGGAAGAGCTGAACCTGCGCGGCTCTCTGCCGCGACTGCTGGGATACCTGGCGCTGGTGGTCGCGGCGCTCGCGATCGGAATCTACGCCATGCTGCGCTACGGCCAGATCCTGTCCGAGGCCGAGCGCATTGGCGAGCACGCCACCTGCCGCGGCTGCGGGGCCTACGCGCGCTTCAAGCTGATGCCGCCGGCCCAGGCGCACTGCCGAAGGTGCGGCAACGAATGGCGGCTGTTCGAGACGGGTTAGTCGATCCTGTCGTATGCCGGCAGGGTGAGGAACTCGACATACTCGCCCGCGGTGATCTGCTCGAACAGCTTCGCGCCCTGTTCGTAGCGTCCGGCGCGCCAGGCTTCCTCGCCAAGGTGCGCCCTGACCTTGGGCAGTTCCTCGGCCAGCAGTTGGCGGAACAGCTCCACCGTTACCTTGCGACCGTCGTCCAGAACGCCCTTGGGAGAGCGGATCCACTGCCAGATCTGCGAGCGCGAAATTTCCGCGGTGGCGGCGTCCTCCATCAGGTTGAACACCGGCACACAGCCGTTGCCCGCCAGCCAGGCGCCCAGGTACTGGATGCCGACCGAGATGTTGTTGCGCACGCCGGCCTCGGTGATCGGCGCCGAGGGCTGGAAGTCAAGCAGCGCCGCGGCCGACACGGTGACGTCGGGCCGCTGCTTGCCGTACTGGTTCGGCTGCGGCATGTGCTGGTCGAACACCGCCTTCGCGATCGGCACCAGCGCCGGGTGCGCCACCCAGGTGCCGTCGCAACCATCGGTGACCTCGCGCAGCTTGTCCTGGCGCACCTTCTCCATGGCGGCATCGTTGGCCGCAGGGTCGTTCTTGATCGGGATCTGCGCCGCCATGCCGCCCATCGCCGGCGCGTTGCGCTTGTGGCAGGTCTTCACAAGCGCCAGCGCATAGGCGCGCATGAAGGGCGCGGTCATGGTCACCTGGGCGCGGTCGGCGAGGCAGAAGTCCTTGTTGCTGCGGAATTTCTTGATGCAGGAGAAGATGTAGTCCCAGCGGCCGATGTTGAGGCCGGCGGAATGGTCCTTCAGCTCCCAGAGGAACTCGTCCATTTCAAAGGCGGCGAGCACGGTTTCGATCAGGCAGGTGGCGCGGATGCTGCCATGGGGCACGCCCAGCGACTTCTGCGCCACGGTGAAGATGTCGTTCCACAGCCGCGCCTCGAGGTGCGACTCCATCTTGGGCAGGTAGAAATACGGGCCCGAGCCGCGCGCCAGCAGTTCCTTCGCGTTGTGGAAGAAATACAGCGCGAAGTCGAAGATGCCGCCGGCGACGGGTTCGCCGTCCACGGTGACATGCTTCTCGTCCAGGTGCCAGCCGCGCGGCCGGGGCAGCAGCACCGCGGTCTTGTCGTTCAGCTGGTAGCGCTTGCCACCCTGCTCCAGGGCAATCGTGCGGCGGATGGCGTCGCGCAGGTTCACCTGGCCGTCGATCATGTTGAACCAGGTCGGGCAGTTGGCGTCCTCGAAGTCCGCCATGAAGGTGGAGGCGCCGCAATTGAGCGCGTTGATCACCATCTTGCGGTCGGTCGGGCCGGTGATCTCGACTCGGCGGTCGAGCAGGTCCGACGGTTGCGCGGCGATGGTCCATTGACCATCACGCACGGCTTTCGTACCGGACAGGAAATCGGGCAACTTTCCGGCATCGAACTCTTTCTGCCGCGCCGCGCGCGCGGCCAGCAGTTCCTGGCGGCGCGGTTCGAACCTCCGGTGCAGCATCGCGACGAAGGCGAGCGCGTCGGGGGTCAGGATCTCGGCGAACTGCGGCGTGACCTTGCCCGTCACCCGCGGCAATGACTGTTGTTCGGCGACCAGCGTTGCGCTCATGACGGCTGCTTTCCTGTAGTGGATTCCGCAGATTCGGGCGGCCACGAGCCCGCCGGCGACGGAGACGCATTATGCGGTCTTGGATTGGCAAATTTCACTACCGAAATTTCACAATGTTAATTTCACATGACGTCGTCGTGCCCCGGCGCCCCGCCATGCTGCGGTGCGCGATTGCGGGGCACAGCCTGGGAGAGTAGCCTCCTATCCCGCGTATCGGGTTTACATTTCACAATATGAAAATCGCACACAACGTCCTGATTCTGGGCGCGTCCTACGGCTCCCTGCTTGCCACCAAGCTCGCCCTGGGCGGACACAACGCCAGGATGATCTGCCTTCCCAACGAGGCCGAGCTGTTCAACAAGGTGGGCGCGATCGTGCGCATGCCGGTGAAGGGCCGGGAAGGGCTGGTTGAGGTTGCCTCCGGCAAGCTTCCGGGAAAGGTGAGCGCGGGCGGTCCCGCGGACGCCAATCCCTCGGACTACGACCTCGTCGTGCTGGCCATGCAGGAGCCGCAGTACCGCTCCCCGGGCGTGCGGGAGCTCACCGCGGCAGTCGCGAAATCGAAGGTGCCGTGCATGTCCATCATGAACATGCCGCCGTTGCCCTATCTGGCGCGCATCCCAGGCGTCGACCCTTCCGCCTGCCGTGACTGCTACACCGATCCCGCGGTGTGGGACGGATTCGACCCGGATTTCATGACGCTATGCAGCCCGGATCCGCAGGCCTTCCGTCCGCCGGAGGAGCCGGTGAACGTGCTGCAGGTGCGCCTGCCGACGAATTTCAAGTCGGCCCGGTTTCCCTCGGAGGCGCATACCGCGATCCTGCGCCGGCTGGAAGCGGATATCGAGGCGGCGCGCTTCGAGGTCGGCGGGCAGAAAATCGAGCTGCCGGTGAAGCTGAAGGTGCACGAGTCGGTGTTCGTGCCGCTCGCGAAGTGGTCCATGCTGCTCGCGGGCAACTATCGCTGCGTCACGCCGGGCGGCATCCGTTCCATCAAGGAGGCGGTTCACGGCGATGTCGGCGCCTCGCGGGCCGTGTACGAGTGGGTGATGCAGCTGTGCGTGTCACTCGGCGCGAGCGAGAAGGACCTGGTGCCTTTCGACAAGTACGCAGCCGCGGCGCATGGACTGGCGAGCCCGTCCTCGGCCGCTCGAGCGCTCTACGCCGGCGCGCCCAACATCGAGCGCGTGGACCGGCTGGTGCAGGCGATCGCGAAGCAGAAGGGGCAACGCCTCGCCGCGATCGACGAAACCGTCGCGCTGGTCGACGCGAAGCTCGAAGAAAACCGCAAACCCAAGAAGTAGAAGAAGCGGGAAAAATCAGGGACGGACCACGTTTTTCGTCGCGGCCACGTTGTGAAAAACGTGGTCTGCCCCTGTTTTCCCGCTTTCATGATTTCGGTTCCTACATTTCTTCGGCGCCGTTGCCGCTCCCGTTTCCGTTCCCGTTTCCGATCCCGAGTTCCTGGATCTTGCGGGTGATGGTGTTGCGGCCCATGCCGAGCAGGCCGGCGGCTTCGATGCGCCGGCCACCAGTGCGAGCCAGCGCGCGCTCGATGAGCGCGCGCTCGAAGTCGCGCGACAGCTTGTCCAGTATGCCGGTTTCGCCACGCGACAGGCGCCGCTCGACTTCCTTGGCCAGCACCGCCACCCAGTCCGAGGCCACGACGGACGCGCCCTCGGGTTCGTCACGGAACTCCGCCGGCAGATCGCCGGTGCCGATCACCTGCCCCGGCGCCATAACCGTCAGCCAATGGCACAGGTTTTCCAACTGGCGGACGTTGCCCGGAAACTCCAGCTTCGAGAGGTGAGCGAGGACTTCGTCGGACAGCCGCTTTGGCTCGACGCCCAGTTGTTGCGCGCTGCGCGCCAGGAAGTGCCGCGCAAGCGGCCCGATGTCCTCGCGTCGCTCCCGCATCGCCGGCAGGCGGATGCGGATGACGTTCAGGCGATGGTACAGATCCTCGCGGAACAGGCCCTCGCGCACCCGCGCTTCGAGGTTCTGGTGGGTCGCCGCGATGACACGCACGTTCGATTTCAGTTGCTGGTGGCCACCGACGCGATAGAACGTACCGTCCGAGAGCACACGCAGCAGGCGCGTCTGCAGCTCGGCGGGCATGTCGCCGATCTCGTCCAGGAACAGGGACCCTCCCTCGGCCTGCTCGAAACGGCCGCGGCGCTGCGCCTGCGCGCCGGTGAAGGAACCGCGCTCGTGACCGAACAGTTCCGATTCCAGCAGGTCCTTGGGCATCGCGGCGGTGTTGATGGCGACGAACGGCTTGTGCGACCGCGTGCTGTGACGGTGCAGCGCGCGCGCCACAAGCTCCTTTCCGGTGCCTGACTCCCCGGTGAGGAGCACGGTGGCGCTGGATTGCGAGAGCCGGCCAATGGCGCGGAACACCTCCTGCATCGCCGCGGCCTGGCCCAGGATCTCGGGCTCCTCGGCGATGGGTTCCAGCGCGGCTTCCTCGCGCTGGCTCTCTTCCAGCGCGCGGCGGATGAGCTCCACCGCCTGGTCCACGTCGAAGGGTTTGGGCAGGTACTCGTAGGCACCGCCCTGGAAGGCCGCCACCGCGGACTCAAGGTCGGAGTAGGCCGTCATCACGATCACCGGCACCGACGGGTACTTCTCCTTTACCACCTGCAGCAACTCGATGCCCGACGCCCCGGGCATCCGGATGTCGGACACCAGCACCTGGGGCGGCTCCCCGCCAGCGAGCGCATCCATCGCCTCGCGCGCCGAAGGATAGGAACTGAACGCAATACCTTCGCGGCCGAGGGCTTTCTCGAACACCCAGCGTATGGAGCGATCGTCGTCGACTATCCAGACCGGTTTCATGGCAGTGGCAGCAGTATGGTGAACACCGTGCGTCCCGGGCGGCTGTCGAATTCGACAACACCACCGTGGTTCTGCACGAACGTATGGACCAGCGCAAGGCCAAGTCCGCTGCCGCCTTCCCGCCCCGAAACGAGCGGATTGAAGACACGGTCGCGGATTTCCCCGGGAATGCCCGGTCCGTCGTCTATTACCTGCAATTCCAATGCCAGCCTGGACAGGCGCCGGGAGATGGTTACCTGGCGCGCCACCCGGGTCCTCAGCACGATGGTCCCGCCCTGCTTCTGGTTGGCCTCGGACAGCAAGGCCTGGGCTGCGTTGCGCACCAGATTGAGGACCACCTGGACCAGCTGCTCGAGGTCTCCGATCAGGTCCGGGATGCTGGGATCGTAGTTGCGCAGGATGGAGACCGCCATCGGGAACTCCGCCAGCACCAGGCTGCGTACCCGTTCCAGCACCTCGAGGATGTTCACCGGGGCGACGCGCACGGTCCGCTGCGGGATGAGCAGCTGGTCCATGAGCGCCTGCAGGCGGTCGGCTTCCTTGATGATGACCTGGGTGTACTCGCGCAGTTCCGGCCGGTCGAGCTCCCGCTCCAGCAGTTGCGCCGAACCCCGCAGGCCTCCCAGGGGATTGCGGATCTCGTGGGCGAGGTTGCGGATCAGCTGCCGGCTGGTCTCGCGCTGGTCCAGGCGCCGCTCCTCGCGCTCCACGCGCAACTGCTCCTCAATGGGGCGCAGTTCCACCAGCAACGGGCGCCGCGGCAGGTCGATGCGCGCGACCACGCAGGACAGGGGCAGGGGCTCGCGGCCCATGCGCAGATAGTTGGCGTGGCGCGCCCGGTAGTCCCAGTGTGCGGCAAGCGCGTCGCGCAGCATCCCTTCGATCGCGTCGCCCTCGGCGAACAGCGACTGGAACGGCTGGCCGATGATGGCCTTTGCGCCGGCGCCGAGCAGGCTCTCGGCCGCGGGGTTGGCGTACCGCACCACATACGCGTCGTCGAGCACCACCACGGCGGTAGCGAGGAGTTCCAAGCCGGCGAGCCTGGAGGAGTATTCGGCCATGGGCCCTGGGTAGAAGCCGGGCGTGAAAATCGCCGCTAGCGGTTGAGATTGCCGATCTCGCGCTTGAGCGCCTCGACGTTCTTCTCGTGCACCTCGACCGAGTCGCGGAACGGCTTCAGGCGTTCAAGTACCCTGGCATAGTTCTTCTCGTCGCCGGTGCGAATCGCCTCCTGCTCGGCGAGCTTCTTCCTGGCATCGGCGAGCATCCCCTGCTCCTGGAGGAGTTCCTTCTCCAGCGTATCGCGCTGCTTGGACTTGGACGAGGCGCGATCGGCGGGCGATTCCTTGGGGAAGCCCGCCGGCGTCGGCGATTTCGCGGCGGTCTTCGGCGCGGCCACGCCCGGGACCACCGTCACGCGCTGCTGATGCACTACCCTGCACTCCTTGCCCGCGGTGTCGGCCTGCTGGTTGGTCAGGATGGTGCGGCCGTCCTTGTCCCGGCAGTTCCACAGCGTTTCCATCTGCTGCGCGTGCACGGGCAGAGCCAAGGTGGCCGGCAGGGCAGCGAGCAATAGGATCCGGAATGGATAGCGCATTGGGAGAAGGCGCCTGAGGTTGGGCGTCTAAGTCTATGCCTTTATTGAACCTTTGGGCAAACAACCGGGTGGCAAACAAAGCAAAGAAAAAGGGCGGGTTTCCCCGCCCTTCCTGAACGCGCCAGCCCGGGACCGGCTTACAGGCTGTAGTACATGTCGAACTCGACCGGATGGGTCGTCATGCGGAAGCGCGTGACTTCCTCCTGCTTGAGCGCGATGTACGATTCGATGAAGTCCTCGTCGAACACGCCTCCCTTGGTGAGGAAGGCATGGTCCTTGGCGAGGTTGTCGAGCGCCTCGTCCAGGGAGGCGCAGACCTGCGGCACCTTGGCCGCTTCTTCCGGCGGCAGGTGATACAGGTCCTTGTCGATCGGGTCGCCAGGGTGGATCTTGTTCTGCACGCCGTCCAGGCCCGCCATCAGCAGCGCCGCGAATGCCAGGTACGAGTTCGCGGTCGGGTCAGGGAAGCGGACTTCTACGCGCCGGGCCTTCGGGCTGGAGACATATGGAATGCGGCAGGACGCCGAGCGGTTCTTCGCCGAATAGGCGAGATTGATCGGCGCCTCGAAGCCCGGGACCAGGCGCTTGTACGAGTTGGTTCCCGGGTTGGTGATGGCGTTCAGTGCCTTGGCGTGCTTGATGACGCCTCCGATGTAGTGCAGCGCGAACTCCGACAAGCCGGCGTAAAGGTTGCCGGCAAACAGGTTGTTGCCGCCCTTCCACACCGACTGGTGCACGTGCATGCCCGAACCGTTGTCGCCGACCACGGGCTTGGGCATGAAGGTGGCGGTCTTGCCGAAGGAAGCGGCGGTGCACCAAACGGTGTACTTCAGGATCTGCATCCAGTCGGCGCGTTGCACCAGCGGGGCGAAGCGGGTGCCGATTTCGCACTGGCCGGCTGCGGCCACCTCGTGGTGGTGCACTTCGACCTCCACGCCCTGCGCCTCGAGCGCGATGCACATGGCGTTGCGGATGTCCTGCAGGGTGTCCACCGGGGGCACCGGGAAGTAGCCGCCCTTGACCGGCGCACGGTGCGCCATGTTGCCCGACTCGTAGTCGATGCCGGTGGACCAGGGCGCTTCCTCGGACTTGATCTTCACCGAGGCGCCGGACATGTCCACGCTCCAGGTGACTCCGTCGAAGATGAAGAACTCGGGCTCTGGGCCGAAGTAGGCAACATCGCCCAGGCCGGTGGACTTCAGGTAGGCCTCTGCACGCTTGGCGATGCCGCGCGGGCAGCGGTTATACGGCTTGCCGTCGGCCGGTTCGATGACGTCGCAGTTGATGTTCAGCACGGCCTCGTCGGTGAACGGGTCCATGCGGGCGCTTACGGCGTCCGGAAACAGCAGCATGTCCGAGGCCTGGATGCCCTTCCAGCCGGCGATCGAGGACCCGTCGAAGGCGTGGCCGTCGGTGAACTTGTCCTTGGTGAACTGCTTTGCCGGGACGGAGACGTGCTGCTCCTTGCCGCGGGTGTCGGTGAAGCGAATATCGACGAACTTCACCTCCTTGTCCTTGATCATCTTCAATACGTCATCGGGCGTCAGCGCCATTTCAACTCTCCGTTTGCAGGTAGTGGGACGGGCAACAAGATGCGGGCTGGGTCCCCAGCCGGATCCGCTATGCTCATCAGAACATCAGCAGAATCCATGCCAATCGCCCGGACCCCGGCCAGCCCCTCTTCCGGCCAAGGCAGGGCGATTTTACCCGAGGGGAATGCACATGTATGGTGCCTGCTTCTCGCATATGCACCGCGAAGGTGCCTTGTCCCAAGGCCTATAATTTTCGCCCCATGGACGAAATCCTGCAAAGGGCCCGGGAACGGGCGATCCAGATGAAGCTCCCGTACGCTGGCGCGGTCACCCCGGCGGAGGCCCACGCGCTCATGAAGGCGGGCGCAACGCTGGTGGATGTCCGGACCACCCCCGAGCGCCACTTCGTCGGCTCGGTTCCGGGCAGCCAGCCCATCGAATGGACGACTTACCCCAAGGGCGAGCACAATCCCGCGTTCCTTGAGCAACTCGAGGAAGCGGCGCCGAAGGATGCGCCGGTCCTGTTCCTGTGCCGCTCCGGCGTGCGCTCGCACAATGCCGCCATCGTTGCGGCCGAAGCAGGATGGAAGGACGCCTACAACATCCTCGAAGGCTTCGAGGGCGACAAGGATCCGGAACAGCACCGCGGACAGGTCGGCGGCTGGCGCAAGGCCGGCCTGCCCTGGATCCAGAGCTAGGTCGCTAGGGACAGACCACGTTTTTCGCTCGCTGAGGCTGCCCGGGACATCGAAAAACGTGGTCTGTCCCTGTTTTCTAGCTCACGGTCCAGTCCACCCAACCGAGCCACGCCGTGGCGAGCACCACCAGGCCGAAGGCGATGCGGTACCAAGCGAACGGCCTGAAATCGTGCGTGGCGACGTAGCGCACCAGCCAGCGGATCACGACAAAGGCGGAGACGAAAGCGGCCGCGCCGCCCGCGGAGAAAAGCGGCAGGTCCGCCGCGGTGAACAGGTCGCGGTGCGACCACAGGTCGTAGGCGCCGGCCGCTATCAGCGTCGGCACCGCGAGGAAGAACGAGAATTCCGTCGCCGCCCGGCGCGACAGGCCGAAGAGCATGCCGCCGATGATGGTCGCCCCCGAGCGCGAGGTGCCCGGGATCAGCGCAAAGCACTGCGCCAGGCCGACCTTGAACGCGTCCAGCGGCGACATCTTGTCGACGGCTTCGATCCGCACCGCGCGCGGCCCGCGCTCGACCCAGAGGATCACGAGCCCGCCGACGATGAATGCCAGAGCCACCGGTACTGGCTTGAACAGGTAGGCCTTGATGTGCGCGCCAAACGCGAGGCCCAGGACCACGGCCGGCATGAACGCCAGCGCCAGGTTACGCCACAGCAGCGGATCCACCTTCAGGAAGCGCGCCCTGTATTCCCACAGCACCGCAAGCATGGCGCCCGTCTGGATTGCCACATAGAAGACGTTGCCGCGCTCGCCGTTCACGCCGAGGAGGTCGCCAGCGAGGATCAGGTGACCAGTGCTGGAGACGGGGAGGAACTCGGTGAGTCCCTCGACTACGCCGAGGATCAGCGCATCAAGGAGCGTGGCTTCGCGCATCGGGCCGCGATGGTATCAGGACTTCGACTGCTCGTTGATGAAGGCGCGGATCGCCTCCCAAAAGAGGGGGTGCGCGTCGCTGGAGTTGTGTCCGGCACCGGCGAGCAGCACCCGGTGCTTCGGTCCGCCCCATGCCATGAACAGCGCTTCGGCATGCGCCGGCGGGATCACTTCGTCGCGCTCGGCGATGAGCGCGAGTAGCGGCTGCTTCATGGCCGGCGCGAGAAGGTCGGAATCAAACCGGTGACGCAGCATCCAGTCGACCGGCAGGTACCAGTAATAGTGCCTCGCCACCGCGGCGAGGCTGTCGTACGGGGTCGCCAGGATGAGCGCGCGAACCTCGCGCTTCGCCGCGAGCTGCACCGCCACGCCGCTGCCAAGGCTGCGGCCGAAGGCGACGATGCGCGATCGGTCGACGCCCGGCAGCGTGGCGGCGCGATCGAACCATGCCAGCGCGTCGGACACCAGCGCCGCCTCCGACGGCGAGCCCTCGCTCGCGCCGTAGCCGCGGTAATCCACCAGCAGCCAGCCGGCGCCCGGAACCGCGACGGCGCGATCCAGCATCCACGACACTTCCTCGGCGTTGCCGCCGAAGTAGAGGACGAGCGGCCCGTTCCCCTTCACGTGCCAGGCGTGCAGGCGCGCGCCGTCGGCGGCGGAGAGGTGGACGCGCGCCGCCGCGGGATGCTGCTTCTCGATCTGCGCCCGCTGCGCGTCGGTCGTGGGCTGGCGGTAGAAAATCAACCGGTCCTGGGCCAGCCAGACGAACAGCGGCAGGCCGACGGCGGCCGCGACGAGGACCTTCGCGGCCGAGGCGATCAACTCTTGTGGTATAGCTCGGCGCCCTTCCTGACGAACTCCACCGACTTCTCCTGCATTCCCTTCTCGACGTAGTCGCGCACGTCCTGCGTGATTTTCATCGAGCAGAAGTGCGGCCCGCACATGGAGCAGAAGTGCGCCACCTTCATGGAGTCCTTGGGCAAGGTCTCGTCGTGGAAGTCCTTGGCGGTGTCCGGATCCAGGCCAAGGTTGAACTGGTCCTCCCAGCGGAATTCGAAGCGCGCCTTGGACACCGCGTTGTCGCGGATCTGCGCGCCCGGATGGCCCTTGGCCAGGTCGGCGGCGTGCGCGGCGATCTTGTACGCCATGATGCCGTCCTTGACGTCCTTCTTGTTCGGCAGCCCGAGGTGCTCCTTGGGCGTGACGTAGCACAGCATCGCCGTGCCATACCAGCCGATCTGCGCCGCGCCAATGGCGCTGGTGATGTGGTCGTAACCCGGCGCGATGTCGGTGGTCAATGGTCCCAGCGTGTAGAAGGGCGCCTCGTGGCACTCCTTCAGCTGGATGTCCATGTTCTCCTTGATGAGCTGCATCGGCACGTGGCCGGGGCCCTCGATCATCACCTGCACGTCGTGCTTCCAGGCAACCGTGGTCAGTTCGCCCAACGTGCGCAGTTCGGATAGCTGCGCCTCATCGTTCGCGTCGTAGCCCGATCCGGGCCGCAGGCCGTCGCCCAACGAGAAGCTGACGTCGTAAGCCTTCATGATGTCGCAGATGTCCTCGAAGTGCGTGTAGAGGAAGCTCTCCTTGTGGTGCGCCAGGCACCACTTCGCCATGATCGAGCCGCCACGCGAGACGATGCCGGTCATGCGCTTCGCGGTCATCGGCACGTAGCGCAGCAGGACGCCCGCGTGGATGGTGAAATAGTCCACGCCCTGCTCGGCCTGCTCGACAAGCGTGTCGCGGAAGATCTCCCAGGTCAGCTCCTCGGCTTTGCCGTCAACCTTCTCGAGGGCCTGGTAGATGGGCACCGTGCCGATGGGCACCGGCGAATTGCGGATGATCCACTCGCGCGTCTCGTGGATGTGCTTGCCGGTGGAGAGGTCCATGACCGTGTCCCCGCCCCAGCGGATGGACCAGGTCATTTTCTCCACTTCCTCGCCGATGCCCGAGGACACCGCCGAATTGCCGATGTTGGCGTTTATCTTCACCAGGAAATTGCGGCCGATGATCATCGGTTCGGATTCCGGGTGGTTGATGTTCGCTGGAATGATCGCGCGCCCGCGGGCCACTTCGCTTCTTACAAACTCCGGTGTGATCCGGTCCGGGATCGCGGCGCCAAAGGATTCGCCCTTGTGCTGCCTCATCAGCAGCTCGAGCATCTTCTCGCCGGTCTTGCCGGTGGCCTTCAGGCTCTCGATGTACTGCTCGCGCTGCAGGTTTTCGCGGATGGAAATGAACTCCATCTCGGGCGTGACGATGCCGCGGCGCGCGTAATGCATCTGCGACACGTTCATGCCCGGCTTCGCGCGGCGCGGCGCGCGCTTCAGGTTGAAGCGCAGCTCGGCCAGCTTGGCGTCGTTCAGTCGCTCGATGCCGTAGGCGGATGAGGGGCCCGCAAGCAGTTCGCTGTCGCCCCGCTCCTCGATCCATTTCTGCCGCAGCGGCGCGAGGCCCGAGCGGATGTCGATCCGCGCCGCCGGGTCGGTGTACGGGCCCGAACAGTCGTAGACGAACACCGGCGGGTTGGGCTCGCCGCCAAACATTGTCGGCGTGTCGGCCTGGCTCACCTGCCGCATCGGCACCCGGATGTCGGGGCGCGAGCCGGTGACGTAGACCTTGGTGGAATTGGGCAAAGGCTTGACCGCCGCGTCGTCGACGTGGGCGGTAGCGGCCAGGAACTTCGGATTGGCGTTCATTTCGCTTCCTTCGGCGGCATTACCCGCATCAGGTTATGAGGGTGTTTCTCACCCGTCCCCCTACACTCGGAGGCAGGACCCCTGCGTAAGTTGTAAATATTACCGCTGCCCGGCCTTCCTGCGGTGCAGCATAATATCAAGTTCGAATGAACAGATTGCTGAAACTTGTCGTCTTTGCAGCCGGAGCGGCTGCGCTGGCCCTGGGCGGCTACGCCGCAATGCGCGGCAAGCAGTCCGCGCCCAAGACCGCGGCCGCAGTCGCCGCGCCGGTGGCGGAGTTCCTGCAGGGCGACCTGAGCATCGTCGAGCCCATGACGCTGGAGCGCACCCTGCCCCTCACCGGGTCGCTCACCCCGCTCAACGAAGCCACGGTCAAGGCCAAGGTCGCGGGCGAACTGATGGCGGTGGCGGTACGCGAAGGCGAAAGCGTGAAAGCGGGGCAACTGCTGGCGCGGGTCGACCTAACCGACGTGCAGGCGCGCGTTGCCGCGCGCCAGGCCGATGTCGAGGCCGCGAAGGCGCAGGCTGTCTGGGCCGACAAGAACCGCGCCCAGCAGAAGGCGCTGCTCGACAAGTCCTTCATCTCGCAAAGCGCGTTCGACAACATCCAGAGCAACTACGACGTCGCGGCCGCCCGGCTGCGGGCAGCGGAGGCTGAACTGGTGGTGGCGCGCAAGGCGCTCGGCGACGCGGTGCTGGTCGCGCCCTTCGCCGGAATCGTCTCGCAGCGCCACGCGCAGCCTGGCGAGCGCATCGCGCTGGACGCCAGGGTGGTCAGCCTCGTGGACCTGTCGCGCCTGCAGCTGGAGGCAGCGGTGCCGCCGACGGCGATCGGCCAGGTGCGCGTCGGCCAGCCGATCAGCTTCCGCGTCGAGGGCTTCGGCGAGCGCGAGTTCGAGGGCCGCATCGAGCGCATCAATCCGGCGGCCAGCGCCGGCTCGAGGTCGATTGCCGTCTACGCCGTGATCGACAACCGCGAGGGCCTGCTGCGCGGCGGCATGTTCGCGCAGGGCGCGCTCACGCTGTCGAAGGTGGTCGGCGCGCTCGCGGTCCCCGCTTCCGCGGTGCGCGAGGAGATCGGCCAGACCTATGTCTACGCGATCGACGGGGGCCTGGTGAAGCGGCGGAATGTGAAAGTCGGCGCTCCCGATCCAGCGGGACGGGTGCAGGTGCTGGAGGGCCTGGCCGCGGGCGAGCGCATCGTGCGCGTGAACCTGGGCTCGCTGCGCGAGGGGATGGCCGCAAGGCTGGCCGGCCCGGCACCGGACGCGTCCGTCCGAGAATAGCCCCGCGCCGCCAAGAACGCCGCGCCTTTATCCCCAGCTAGCGCAAATGTGGTTCACGAGAGTCAGCATCTCCAACCCCGTCTTCGCGACCATGATGATGGCCGCGCTGCTGGTGCTGGGCGCGTTCTCCTATTCGCGCCTGCCGGTGGAGCAGTTCCCCGACGTCAGCTTCCCGGTGGTGGTGGTGCAGACCGAGTACCCCGGGGCCTCGCCCGAGAACGTCGAGGAAGAGGTGACGCGCAAGATCGAGGAATCGGTCAACACCATCAGCGGCATCAAGACGCTGTCCTCGCGCTCCTACGAGGGGCTGTCGGTGGTGATCATCGAGTTCGACCTCGCCATCGAGCCCAAGCTCGCGGCGCAGGACGTGCGCGAGAAGATCGCGCTCATCCGCTCGGCGTTCCGCGACGAGATCAAGGAGCCGCGCGTCAGCCGCTTCAATCCGGACGATTCCCCGATCGTGTCGGTGGCGGTGCAGTCCTCGAGCCGCTCGCTGCGCGAGCTGACCACGCTCGCCGACCAGGTGATCAAGAAGCGGCTGGAGAACGTCGGCGGCGTCGGCCAGGCGACGCTGGTCGGGGGCGTCAAGCGCGAGATCAAGGTCTACCTCAACCTGGAGGCGATGGAGGCGCAGAAGGTCGGCGCCGACCAGGTGATCCAGGCGCTGCGCTCGGAGAACCAGGAGGTGCCGGCGGGCTCGATCCTCAGCGCCAGCGAGGAAAGGATCGTCCAGCTGCGCGCGCGCCTGACCGGGCCGCAGGATTTCCGCAACCTGATCGTCGCCCGCAGGGGCGGAAAGCCGGTCACGCTCGGCGCGATCGCCGAGATCGAGGACGGCCAGCAGGAAGAGGAGAACGCCGCGCTGGTGAACGGCCAGCGCGCGCTGTCGGTGGACATCATCAAGGCGCAGGGCGAGAACACCATCGGCGTGGTGGACGGGGTGCGCCGGGTGGTCGGGGAACTCCAGGGCTTCCTGCCCTCGGACGTGAGGATCGATATCGTGCGCGACGCCTCCACCGGGATCCGCAACTCGGTGGCCGACGTCAAGAAGACCCTGCTCGAGGGCGGCGTGCTCACCATCGCCATCGTGTTCCTGTTCCTCGCCTCGTGGCGCAGCACGGTGATCACCGGCCTCACCCTGCCGATTGCGCTCATCGGCACGTTCCTGTTCATCTACGCCTTCGGCTTCACGCTCAACGTGCTCACGCTGATGGCGCTGTCCCTGTCGGTGGGCCTTCTCATCGACGACGCCATCGTGGTGCGCGAGAACATCGTGCGCCACGTCGCGCTCGGAGCGGACCACCGCACCGCGGCCCTCGAGGGCACGCGCGAGATCGGCCTCGCGGTGCTCGCCACCACGCTGTCCATCGTCGCGGTTTTCCTGCCGGTGGGCTTCATGGGCGGCATCATCGGGCGCTTCTTCCACCAGTTCGGCCTCACCGTGGTCGCGGCGGTGCTGATCTCGATGTTCGTGTCTTTCACCCTGGACCCGATGCTGTCCTCGATCTGGCACGACCCGCAGGCCGAAGGAAAATTCAGCAAGAACCCGCTCGGCCGCCTGCTGGCCTGGTTCCATGGCCTGATGGAGCGCTTTTCCGACCGCTACGAGCGGCTGCTCGCCTGGAGCCTCTCGCACCGCAAGAGCGTGGTCGTGCTGGCGCTCGCGAGCTTTCTCGCCAGCTTCCCGCTGATGAAGCTGGTGGGCTCGGAGTTCGTGCCCGAGCCGGACCTCTCGGAGCTGCAGGTGCAGTTCAAGACCCCGGTCGGGGCCTCACTCGCGCTGACGCAATCCAAGGCGCAGCAGGCCGAGGCCGCGCTGCGCGAGTTCCCCGAGGTGCGCTACACCTACGCCACGGTCAACACCGGCTTCGTCCAGGGCAAGAACAAGGTCAACATCTTCGTGCAACTGGTGCCGAGGAAGACGCGCTCGCGATCGCAGAACGAGCTCACCCGGCCGATGCGCGAGCGCCTGTCGCGCATCGCGGGCATCGAGTTGCAGCAGATCGGCGCCTACAAGTCGGTCTCCAGCGGCAAGCCGCTGCAGGTCTCGATCCTCGGCCAGGAACGCAAGGTGCTCAACGAGATCGCGGCCAAGGTGATGGCCGAGCTGCGCGAGGTGCCCGGCGCGGTGGACGCCGAGTCGAGCGACGAGGCCGCGAAGCCGCAGCTGGGCGTGACGCTCAAGCGCGACCTCGCGAGCGACCTCGGCATCGGCGTCGTCCAGCTCTCGGCGGCGCTGCGGCCGCTGCTCGCCGGCCAGGCGGTGGGCAACTGGAAGGGCCCGGACGACCAGTACTACGACGTGCAGGTGCGGCTGTCGCGCGCCGACCGTGCGCGCGCCGAGGACCTGGCGCGGGTGCCGCTCGCCTCCACGCAGGCCGATGCCAACGGCGCGCCGCGGATGGTCAAGCTCTCCGAGATCGCGGCCATCGCCCCGGGAAGCGGACCGCAGCAGATCAACCGCAAGGAACAGCTGCGCGAGGTGCTGATCACCGCCAACGTCTTCAATCGCGCCGCCGGCGACGCTGCGGCCGACCTGCGCGCGCGCCTGGATCGCATCGCCTTGCCTCCGGGATACCGCTTCACGATGGGCGGATCCTCGAAAGACATCCAGGAGTCGATGTACTTCGCCGGCCAGGCGCTGGCGCTGGCGGTGGTGTTCATCTACCTCATCCTCGCCTCGCAGTTCGGCAGCTTCATCCAGCCGGTGGCGATCATGATGTCGCTGCCGCTGGCGCTGATCGGCGTGGTGCTGGCGCTGATCGTCGCGCGCTCGACCCTGAACCTGTTCTCCATCATCGGCTTCATCATGCTCATGGGCCTGGTGACCAAGAACGCGATCCTGCTCATTGATTTTGTCAACCTGGAGCGGCGCCTGGGCAAGGCGCGCCGCGAGGCGGTGCTCGCAGCCGGCCGGATCCGCCTGAGGCCGATCCTGATGACCACGCTGGCGATGATCTTCGGCATGATTCCGCTTGCCCTCGGCCTTGGCGAGGGCGGCGAACAGCGCTCCCCCATGGGACAGGCGGTGATCGGCGGGGTCATGGCCTCGGGGCTGCTCACCCTGGTCGTGGTGCCGGTGATCTACACCTATCTCGACGACCTCGCCGCGTGGTCAAAGCGCGCCTGGGCAACGCGCTTTGGTAAGATTGCAGCATCGCAGGAAAACCCCGCCGGCACCGTCGCGGAAGACCCAAAGTAGACCCATGAACCTGGAACAGGCCCGCGCCAACATGGTCGAGCAGCAGATCCGCACCTGGGAGGTGCTGGACCAGGAAGTGCTCGACCTGCTTTACGTGGTGCCGCGCGAGGCCTTCGTGCCCGCCGCCTACCGCAACCTCGCGTTCAGCGACATGGAAGTGCCGCTGGAGGCGGACGCCGGCGGCGAGCGCATGTGGGCGCCGAAAATGGAGGCCCGCGTGCTGCAGGAGCTGGCGCCGCGGCGCAGCGAGCGGGTCCTGGAAGTCGGCACCGGCAGCGGCTACCTGACCGCGCTGCTCGCGCACCGCGCCGCGCATGTGACCTCGCTCGAGATCAAGCCGGCGCTGGCTGCGTTCGGCGGCGCCAACCTCGAGCGCCACGGCATCGACAATGTCACCCTGCTGGTGGCGGACGGCGCCACGGGCCACAGGGACGGCTCGCCGTGGGACCTGATCGTGCTCACCGGCTCGGTGCCGGTGCTGCCAAAGGCGCTGCTGGAAGGCCTCGCGCCCGGCGGTCGCCTGTTCGCCGTGGTCGGCGAGGCGCCGGTGATGAGCGCCCGCCTGGTTACCTGCCTCGCGCCCGGCTCGCACCGCAGCGTGGACCTTTTCGAGACCGTGATCGCGCCGCTCGCCCGCTGCGAGCAGCCGGCGCGCTTCCGCTTCTAGCGCGATGCAGGCGCGATGAAGAACCTCAATCCCGCCGAACTCGCGGCCTGGCTCGCCGACACCGGACGCGGCAAGCCGGTGCTCCTGGACGTGCGCGAGCCGTGGGAATTCGACACCTGCCGGATCGAGCCTTCGCAACTGCTGCCGATGCGGGAGCTGCCTGCACGGACCGGCGAACTGGATCCGGGGGCCGACACGGTCGTGATCTGCCACCACGGCGGCCGCAGCCTGCAGGCGGCCCTGTTCCTGGAACGGCAGGGGTTCGCGAGGGTCTACAACCTTGCCGGCGGCGTTGCCGCCTGGGCGCGGAACGTAGACCCTGCCATGCCGCAATACTGATGCACATGACGCAGACCCGACGCAGTCCCGACGGAGCCCAAGCCATGCAACGCCGAATGATCGTCCTCGCAGCAGCCTTCGCCGCAGCGGCCCTTCCCGCCCCGGGCGCGGCGCAAAGCCTGATGCAGGTCTACCAGGACGCGAAAGTGCACGACGCCACTTTCGCCGCCGCGCGCCACGCCCTCACCGCCGGACTGGAGAAGCTGCCCCAGGGACGGGCGCTCATACTGCCCACGCTCAACCTGTCGGCGAACGCCACCAGTACGCGCATCGATTCGGAGCCCCGCGACGGTGTGCTGCCGGCGCCGTTCGTGCGCGACGCCCGCGCCTACGGCTACACGCTGTCGTTCTCGCAGCCGATCTACCGCAGGCAGAACGTCATACAGTACGACCAGGCCGGCTACCAGGTGAAGCAGGCCGAGGCGACCTTCGGCCTCGCCGCCCAGGACCTGATCGTGCGCACCGCGCAGGCCTACTTCGACGTGCTGGCCTCGCAGGACACCCTCGCGCTGGTGCGGGCGCAGAAGACCGCCATCGCCGAGCAGCTGGCGCAGGCCAAGCGCAACTTCGAGGTCGGCACCGCGACCATCACCGACACCCACGAGGCGCAGGCGAGGTTCGATCTGTCGGCGGCGCAGGAGATCGCGGCGCAGAACGACCTCGAGAACAAGCGCCGCGCGCTGCAGCAGATCACCGGCAAGGAGTATGCGACGCTGAAGCCGCTTCGGACGCAGGTGAAGCTCACCCCGCCCAACCCCGCCAGCATGCAGTCCTGGGTCGAGCTGGCCGAGAAGCAGAGCTACACCGTGCAGGCGCAGGAGGCGGTGACCGAAATCGCCAGCCTGGAGGCCAAGCGCAATGCCGCCGCCCATCATCCGACGGTGGACCTGGTCGCGAGCTACGGCTACAACTCGCAGACCGGGTCGAACATCTCGGCGCAGGGCACCAATACCAACACCGGCGTCCTCGGCCTGCAATTCGCCCTGCCGCTGTACGCCGGCGGCTCGCTCAATTCCCGCGAGCGCGAGGCGGCGGCGAACTACGAGAAGTCCAGGCAGGACCTGGAGAACGCGCGCCGCTCGGTGGCGCTAAGCGCGCGCCAGTCCTACCTCGCGGTGCTCAACGGCGTCGCCCAGGTCGGGGCGCTGGAGCAGGCGCTGGTCTCCTCGCAGAGCGCGCTGGATTCCAACAAGCTGGGCTACGACGTCGGCGTGCGCATCAACATCGACGTCCTGAACGCCCAGCAGCAGCTCTTTTCCACCCGCCGCGACCTGGCGGTGGCGCGCTACAACACCATCACCAGCCACCTGCGCCTGAAATCCGCCGCCGGCAGCCTCAAGGAAGAAGACCTCGACGAAGTCAACCGCGCCCTCGAACCCTGATCAGGTGAAATCAGGGACAGACCACGATTTCCACTCGCCGGGAAATCGTGGTCCGTCCCTGATTTAGTTCAACAGGCGGAGGCAGGCGGCGAGGTGGCGGGCGGTGGCGCCGCGGTGCGCCTCGCAGAGGCTGCGGCCGGCTTTTTCCATGGCGCGGCGCTTCTCCGGGTTCTCCAGTAGCGCCAACGCCACGCGGATCGCGTCCGCGGCATCCTCGGCCTGCACCGCAGCCCCTGCGTCCAGGGCAAGGCGCGTGGCCTCGGCGAAATTGAACATGTGCGGTCCCAGCACGACCGGCGCGCCCGCTGCGCAAGCTTCGATGAGGTTCTGGCCGCCCAGCGCGGCGAAGGAACCGCCGATCACCGCGACGTCCGCAGCGGCGAAATAGAAATCCATCTCCCCCAGGGTGTCGCCAAGCAGCACGCCGGCTCCGCTCCCTGCGCCCGCGCTACGCCTCGCCACGGCGAGACCGCGGGTTGCCAGCAGCCGGCCCACCTCGTCGAAGCGCTTCGGATGCCGCGGCACCACCAGCAGCTGCATGTCCGCTGGAATCGCGCCCAACGCATCGAGCAGCATCGCCTCCTCGCCTTCGCGCGTGCTGGCAAGGAGCAGTACCCGGCGGCCGGACGCCGCGCGGACCGCCTTTCCCGCGGCGAGCCGCTCCGCGTCCGGCGTGGCGTCGAATTTCAGGTTGCCGGTGACTTCCACCCCGCGCGCGCCGAGAGCGCGCAGGCGCGCGGCATCGCGCTCGCTCTGCGCGCAGACGGCGCTGAGCGCGGCGAACGCCGGACGTGACAGGCCGTCCCAGCGCGCATAGCCGCGCGCGGACATTTCCGACATGCGCGCGTTGGCGAGCAGCACCGGCACGCCAAACTCCCGGCAGGCCGCGACCAGGTTCGGCCAGACCTCGGTTTCCACCAGCACGCCCAGCCGCGGCCGCCAGTGCTCGAGGAACCGTCGCGTCGCGCCTGGAAAATCCCAGGGCAGCCAGGCCACATGCACGCTTTCCCCGTGCAGGGTCTTCAGGGTCTCCCGGCCCGCGGCAGTGGTGCAGGTGACCAGGATCTCGCAGCCCTCCAGTTCCTGCATCAACGCGCGCACCAGCGGCGCGCAGGCGCGCGCCTCGCCCACGGACACCGCGTGGACCCAGATCACCGGCTTCTCCGGCGCCTCCCGGTACGTGCCGAAGCGCTCCCCCACCCGACGCCGGTACAGCGGTTCCGCTTGCCCGCGCCACCACAGGCGCGCGAACGTGAACGGCAGCGCGGCGCGCAGCAGCAGCGTGTATAGCGCCCGCGACATCAGGCCAGGACCCCAAGGGCGGCCAGCGCCGCCAGCGCCTCCTCCGGACGTGGCGGCGTGCCCGCAGCGCCGATGCTCTTCGCAGAGGATCCCGCATGCAGCCCGGTCAGTCCAGGATCGGATCCGCAGTAGATGCCCAGCGTCGGCCTTCCCAGCGCCGCGGCGAGGTGCGCAAGACCGGTATCGACACCGGCAACGAACGCCGCCCCTTGCGAGAGGCGCGCGAGCTCGGGGAGCGACATCCGTCGCGGCACCAGCGCGCGCGGGATCGCGGTGGCGATGCGCGCGCAGCGGTGGCGCTCCTCCTCGCTGCCCCAGGGCAGCACGCAATGGACACCTTTCGCCGCAAGTACGGAGCCGAGCGAACGCCAGTGCTCTTCGGGCCAGAGCTTGTCATCGCGGCTGGTCATGGTGAGCAGGATGGCGTAGGGCTGCGGCATCTCCAGCGCGGCCCCGGCGACGGGCACACCCGGGACCAGTCCGTAGTCACAGGCACCGCCCGCAAGGTAACCCAACGCCGCGGCAGCCAACTTCCGGTTGCGTTCCACCGCGTGCAACGCCGGATCCACGGCATGCTGCCGGTCGTAGAAGCGCGCGGCAAAGGGCTCGCGCGCGCTCGCGCGGTCGAATCCGTGCCGCAGTCCACGCGCGATCCAGGTCACCAGCGCGCTCTTGACCAGGCCCTGGCTGTCGATGACGTGGTCGTAGGGCGTCGCCCGCAACCGGCGCCGAAACGCCGCAAGCTCGGTCCAGGTGGAGGCGAGCACCAGTTCGCCGCGCCAGCGCCGGATCGCGACCGGGATCACCTCGCCCACCGCCGGGTGCAACCGTGCCACCCCGGCGAAGGGTTCCTCCACCACCCAGTCGATCACGGCATCTGGAAAATGGCGCGCCACGTCGCTGACCGCCGGGCAGTTGTGCACGACGTCGCCGAGCGAGGAGGTCTTGACGAACAGGATTCTGGGCATCGAAGGGCCGATTCTAAGTAGAATTCCGCAGCCGCCCCACTCCAAGGCCAAGCTCATTCCATCGACCGATCCTGCCCGCGCGCGAGTCTCCGCCGTCGTCATCACGCTGAACGCGGCCGCGCAACTGGCCGAGTGCCTCGCCAGCGTTGCCTTCGCCGATGAAATCCTGGTGGTGGACTCGGGCAGCACCGACGGCACGCGGGAGCTGGCGCAGAAGTACGGCGCGCGGGTGGTGACCCGGGAGTGGCTGGGATTCGGGCGGCAGAAGCAGTTCGCCGCAGACCAGGCGGCGAACGACTGGGTGCTGTCCCTGGACGCAGATGAACGCGTGTCTCCGGAATTGGCGGCGAGCCTGGTACGCGCGCTGCAAGCGCCTCCGGCCTCGGTATACCGCATGGCGCGGCGCAACCGCTTCATGGGGCGCTGGCTGCGCCACGGCGAGGGCTACCCGGACTGGAGCACGCGGCTGTACGACCGCAACAAGGCGCGCTGGAGTGACGATACGGTGCACGAGAAGCTCCTGTTCGCCTCGACCCCCGGCACGCTGCAAGGCGACCTGCTGCACGAATCGGCGGAGGACCTCGGCAAGTACCTGGAGAAGCAGAACCGCTACACCGCGCTCGCGGCGGCGGCGCTGCATGAGCAGGGACGCGGCGCCGGGGCGGTGGAACTGGTGCTCTCGCCGCTGGTGCGCTTTGTCAAGTTCTACTTCCTGCGCCTCGGGTTCCTCGACGGAATCCCGGGCCTGGTGCACATTTCCATAGGCTGCATGAACAGCTTCATGAAGTACGCCAAGCTGGCAGAACTGGGGAAATCCCGGACATGATTCCGTCGTCCTCCGAAATCGTCGCCTTCCACGACAGCTGCCTCGCGATTCCGGGCTGGGCCGCGAGCGGCGCGCGCAAGCACGCCACCGGCGCCTGGAACGCCATCGAGGACAACCACCGCTGCAACTGCCTGCTATGGGACGAGGAAGACCTGGCGCGCCGCAAGAGCGTTCCGGATTCGGAGATTGCGAAGAACAAGCGGGCCATCGACGGCTTCAACCAGAAGCGCAACGACGCCATCGAGCGCATCGACGAGCAGTTGCTCGCGGTGCTGGATGCGGTGACCCGGATGCCGCGGGCGCGGCTGAACTCGGAAACCGCCGGTGCGATGACGGACCGGCTGTCGATTCTGTCGCTGAAGTGCCACCACATGCGCCTGCAGACGCTGCGCGCGGATGTGTCCGAGGCGCATGTGCAGGAGTGCACCGCGAAACTCGCGCGGCTCACCGAGCAGCGCGAGGACCTGGCCGGGTGCCTGGGCCGGCTGCTGGCGGAAGCCTCGCGCGGCGAGGCCTACTTCAAGGTCTACCGGCAGTTCAAGATGTACAACGACCCGAGGCTGAATCCGGCGGTGTACGGAGAAGAATAGCGAAATCAGGGACGGACCACGATTTCCGCTGGAAATCGTGGTCCGTCCCTGATTTCGCCTGGTGTCGTCCTGGTGTAACCGATCCGTTTCCACAGGCAGGCGCCCGCGTCCCCGCCACCGCCCCGTGGACTTCCACGGGCTGCGGGTGCTGCACCCCCGGCCCCCCC
>JBQTJX010000068.1:0-74142 GCA_052386675.1 Betaproteobacteria bacterium | reverse complement strand
CGGTGGACGGGCGCGGCGACGATGCCTTCGTGGTCCTCGCCCGCACCGACGCGCTCGCGAACGAGGGCCTGCAGGCCGCCATCGAGCGCGCCGTGAAGTACGTCGAGGCCGGCGCCGACATGATCTTTCCGGAGGCGATCACGGAGTTGTCGCAGTACCGGCAGTTCGCCGCCGCGGTGAAGGTGCCGATCCTGGCCAACATCACCGAGTTCGGCAAGACGCCGCTGTTCACGGTGGAGGAATTGCGTTCCGCCGACGTCGCGATGGCGCTCTACCCGCTGTCGGCCTTCCGCGCCATGAACAAGGCGGCGCTGAACGTCTATGAAACGCTGCGCAGCACAGGCACCCAGAAGGGCGTCCTCGCGGACATGCAGACCCGCGACGAGCTCTACGACTACCTCAACTATCACGCCTACGAGAAGAAACTCGATGAGCTCTTCGCAAAGTCCGGCGGCGCCTAAGCCGAAGAAATCCGTCGCCCTGTCCGGCGTGCCGGCTGGGAATACCGCGCTGTGCACCGTGGGCCGTACCGGCAACGACCTGCACTACCGCGGCTACGACATCCTCGATTTCGCCAGCGAGGCCGAGTTCGAGGAAGTGGCCTACCTGCTGGTGCACGAGAAGCTGCCCAACGCGGCGGAACTCGCGGCCTACAAGAAGAAGCTGCGCGCCCTCAGGGGCCTGCCGGGGCCGTTGAAGGCCGTGCTGGAGCAGTTGCCGAAGGCCGCGCACCCGATGGACGTCCTGCGCACCGGCTGCTCGGTGCTGGGCACCCTGGAGGCCGAGGCGGAGTCCCATCCGGTCGAAGGCGCGCGCAACATCGCCGACCGGCTGATGGCCTGCTTTGGCTCCATGCTGCTCTACTGGCACCACTTCGCCTTCAACGGCAAGCGCATCGAGACCGTGACCGACGATGACTCCGTCGGCGGCCACTACCTGCACCTGCTGCATGGCAAGCCGCCGCCGGCCGGCTGGGTACGCGCGATGCACACCTCGCTCATCCTTTACGCCGAGCACGAATACAATGCCAGCACCTTCACCTGCCGCGTCATCACCGGCACCGGCTCGGACATCTATTCCGCCATCACCGGCGGCATCGGCGCGCTGCGCGGCCCCAAGCACGGCGGCGCCAACGAGGTCTCGGACGAGATCCAGAAGCGCTACCGGACCGCGGACGAGGCCGAGGCCGACATCCGCCGGCGCATGGCGGCGAAGGAAGTCGTAATCGGCTTCGGCCATCCGGTGTACACCATAGGCGACCCGCGCAACAAGGTCATCAAGGCGGTCGCGGAGCAGCTGTCGAAGGAAGCCGGCGACCTCAACCAGTACGACATCGCGGAGCGCATCGAATCGGTGATGTGGGCGGAGAAGAAGATGTTCGCGAACCTCGACTGGTTCAGCGCGGTGTCCTACAGCAAGATGGGCGTGCCGACCCTGCACTTCACGCCCCTGTTCGTGCTCTCGCGCACCAGCGGCTGGTCGGCGCATGTCCTCGAGCAGCGCATCGACGGCAAGATCATCCGCCCCGGGGCCAATTACACCGGGCCGGAGAACCGGAGGTGGGTTGCGCTCAAGGACCGGGGTTAGCCATGGCCGAACCGTACGAATCCGACCTGACGAAATTCATGCGCCAGTACCTGTCGAACCACCCCGAAGAGGTGGATTCGCAGAAGAAGGGCCGCGGCATCTGGTGGGACAGGTCGGGCGCCGAGCGCACCCCGCCCGCCCCGCCCCGCCACGCGCCGAAGTCCGGCGGCGCCGAGTACACCTTCAAGCCCCTGTCCGAGCGCGACGAATGACCTTCAGCGGGCATTTCGCCGAGCATCGCATCGCCTGGTCGCGGGCGATCATGGTCGCGGCGATCGCCTATGTCCTGCTGGCCGCACCGCCCGCCCAGATGGGCGGCTGGTACGGCGAAGTGTCCGAACTGCTCGGCTTCATGCTGCTCGCCTGCGCCACGCTCTGGCGCATCTGGTGCCTGCTGTTCATCGCCGGCGGCAAGGATGGCCGCCTGGCGACGCAGGGGCCGTACGCCATGGTCCGCAACCCGCTCTACGTCGGAAACTTCCTTGGCGTGGTCGGATTCGGCCTCGCGGTGGAGATTCCGCTGCTCGCGATCGGCCTGGGCGCGGCATTCCTCGTCCTGTACCCGGCTGTGGTGCTGCGCGAGGAAGCCCGGCTCTCGGAGATCTTTGGCGACGAGTACCGCGCCTATTGCGCTCGCACGCCGCGCTGGCTGCCCAAGCCCTCCCTGTACTTCGAACCCGCCCAGGTCACGGTGTCGCCCGCGCAGATGCGCAAGGGCATCCTCGACGCCATGTGGTTCCTGTGGATCTTCGCCGCCTGGGAAATGATCGAACGCCTGCACGAAGTCGGCCTGCTGCCCAACTATTTCTAGCCTCCACGAAGCAAGGAACATGTCCAGCCACGTATCTAATGTCCGCCCCAGGCCCGACGAAGTCCTGAAGAAGATCGCGGACTACGCCACCGCCTACATCATCAAGAGCGCGGAAGCCTTCGATACCGCGCGCTACTGCCTGATCGACACCCTGGGCTGCGGCTTCGAGGCCCAGGAATATCCCGCCTGCAACAAGCTGCTGGGACCGATCGTCAGGGGCACCGTGGTGCCCAACGGCGCCAGGGTGCCGGGCACGCAGTTCCAGCTCGACCCGGTCAAGGCCGCCTTCGACATCGGCGCCATGATCCGGTGGCTCGACTTCAACGACACCTGGCTGGCCGCCGAATGGGGCCATCCCTCGGACAACCTTGGCGGCATCCTCGCCGCGGCGGACTGGCTCTCGCGCACCGCGATCGCGGAAGGCAAGAAGCCGCTGACCATGCGCGACGTGCTCGCCGCCATGATCAAGGCGCACGAGATCCAGGGCGTGCTCGCGCTGGAGAACAGCTTCAACAAGGTCGGCCTGGACCACGTGGTGCTGGTGAAGGTCGCCTCCACCGCGGTGGTGGCGCACATGATCGGCTGCACGTATGACGAAGTGGTCAACGCGGTGTCCCTGGCCTGGGTGGATGGCCAGAGCCTGCGCACCTACCGCCACGCGCCCAACACCGGGTCGAGGAAAAGCTGGGCGGCGGGCGACGCCACTTCGCGCGCGGTGCGCCTGGCGCTGATCGCGAAGACCGGCGAAATGGGCTACCCCTCGGTGCTGACCGCGAAGACCTGGGGTTTCTACGACGTATTGTTCCGCGGCAAGCCTTTCAAGTTCCAGCGCCCCTTCGGCTCCTACGTCATGGAGCAGATCCTGTTCAAGATTTCCTTTCCGGCCGAGGTCCATTCGCAGACCGCGGTGGAATGCGCGATGCAGATCCACGCGGAACTGAAGAAGCTGAATAGAACGCCCGAGGACATCAAGCGCATCACCATCCGTACCCACGAGGCCGCGATCCGCATCATCGACAAGAAGGGACCGCTGAACAACCCCGCCGACCGCGACCACTGCATCCAGTACATGGTGGCGGTGCCGATCCTGTTCGGCCGCCTCACCGCCGGCGACTACGAGGACGCGGTGGCGAAGGACAAGCGCATTGATGCACTACGCGACAAGATCGTGTGCCGCGAGGACAAGCGCTTCACGAAGGACTACCACGACCCGGCCAAGCGCTCCATCGCCAATGCCTTGACGGTGGAATTCAAGGACGGCACGAGAATGCCCGAGATCGTGTGCGAGTACCCGATCGGCCACAAGCGCCGGCGCAAGGAAGGCATGCCGGTGCTGGTGGAGAAGTTCAAGGTGAACCTGGCGCGGCGCTTCCCGGCCAAGCAGCAGAAAGCGATCCTGGACCTGTGCCTGGACCCGGCGCGGCTGGAGAAGACGCCGGTGAACGAGTTCGTGGACCTGATGGTGATATGAACGCGGAATTGAACCAGCGCCTGGCCGAACTGAACGCCGAGATCCGGCACTACCCGGGGCCGATCGCGCGCTGCGACCTGCAGCTGCCCGCCCTGCTGGAGGAACGCGCCGCGCTGCTGGCGCGGCTGCGCAAGCTCGAGGCGCAGGGGCCTTGCACGCCCGAGGCGGTATGGGCGAACGATGGGGGCTGCGCGGCGTGATCCTGCGGCTGGCCGCCCTCGTCCTGTCCCTGGCCGCTTTCCCGGCGCACGCCAGCGAGGGCTGGGAGAAATTCTTCACCAGGGGACTGGGCGATTTCCGCGAGGAACTGGCCGACGCGCGCGGCGCCGGCAAGCAGGGCATCGTCTTCGTCTACCAGCAGGACCCCTGCCCCTATTGCGAGCGGATGAAGGCCAACATCCTGTCGCGCGCGGACGTGCAGAAATGGTACGGCGCGCGCTTCGCCGCCTACTCGATCGACGTCCGCGGCAGCACTGCGATGACGGATTTCGCCGGCCGCAAGACCACCGAGGGCCGCTACGCCCGCGAAGCGCTGGTGCGCGGCGCGCCCGCGATGGATTTCTACGACCTGCAGGGACGCCTGCTGGCGCGCGTGCCCGGCGAGGTGCCAGACTGGAAGACCTTCCTCGCCCTTGGCGACTGGGTCGCTTCGGGCGAGCACGCGAAGCAGGCCTTCGAGCAGTTCCGCGTCGCGCGCGGCCTGGACGCCGCGCCGCTCAAGCTCAACGTGCTCAAGCCCTGAGATGACCGCCTCCCTCGCCCGGCTCGCCGCCGCCCTCCTCATCGCCTTCGCCGCCCTTCCGGCTGCCGCCGCCGACGGCTGGGAGAAGTTCTTCGTCCCGTCCCTGGGCGACCTGCGCGCCGAGGCCGCGGACGCGAAGACAGCCGGACGCAAGGGCCTGATGCTGATGTTCCACTTCGACGCCTGTCCCTTCTGCAAGCGGATGAAGGACGAAGTGCTGCATCGCCCCGAAGTGCAGCGCCATTTCCAGAAGCACTTTGTGTCGGTGGCCATCGACACCCGCGGCGACCAGCCGATCACCGGATTCGACGGCCGCACGCTGCCGGAGAAGGATTTCGCCCGGGCGCTGGGCATCCGCGCCACGCCGAGCTTCCTGTTCCTGGCCCCGGACGGCACGCGGCTGGTGCTCCATCCCGGGGGCATTTTCGACCCCGCCGATTTCATGCTGCTGGCGGACTACGTCTCCAGCGGCGCCTACCGCAACGAGAGTTTTCCGGTATACATGCAGGCATACAAGCAAAACCCGCCCAAACGAGGAAGCTGACCATGGCCCACAAGCTGCACGACACCCTCCAACCCATGAAGGGCGGCAAGTTCTACTCGCTGCCGCAACTGGGCAAGGCCCTCGGCGTGGAGGTCTCCCGCCTGCCGGTGTCCATCCGCATCGTGCTCGAATCGGTGCTGCGCAACTGCGACGGCAAGAAAGTCACCGAGGCGCACGTGAAGCAGCTGGCGAACTGGAAACCGAACGCGACCCGCACCGACGAGATCCCGTTCGTGCTGGCGAGGATCGTGCTGCAGGATTTCACCGGCGTCCCGCTGCTGTGCGACCTGGCGGCGATGCGCGGCGTGGCGCAGAAGATGGGCAAGGACCCCAAGGTGATCGAGCCGCTGGTGCCGGTGGACCTGGTGGTGGACCACTCGGTGCAGATCGACCACTACGGCAACAGGAACGCGCTCGACCTCAACATGAAGCTGGAATTCAAGCGCAACCAGGAGCGCTACCAGTTCATGAAATGGGGCATGCAGGCCTTCGACACCTTCAAGGTCGTGCCCCCGGGCATCGGCATCGTGCACCAGGTGAACCTGGAGTACCTGGCGCGCGGCGTGCACCGCTCCGCCGAGGGCGTCTACTACCCGGACACGCTGGTGGGCACCGACAGCCACACCACCATGATCAACGGCATCGGCGTGGTGGGCTGGGGCGTCGGCGGCATCGAGGCCGAGGCCGGCATGCTGGGTCAGCCGGTGTACTTCCTCACCCCGGACGTGGTCGGCGTGAACCTCAAGGGCAAGCTGCACCCGGCCTGCACCGCGACGGATCTCGTGCTGACGGTGACCGAGATGCTGCGCAAGGCCAAGGTGGTGGGCAAGTTCGTCGAGTACTACGGCGAGGGCTGCTCGTCGCTGTCCGTGACCGACCGCGCCACGCTCGCCAACATGGCGCCGGAGTATGGCGCCACCATGGGCTTTTTCCCGGTCGACGAGAAGACGGTGGCCTACTTCAGGGGCACCGGCCGGACGGACGCGGAAATCTCGGCATTCGAGGCGTACTACAAGGCGCAGGGCATGTTCGGCGTGCCCAATGCGGGCTCGATCGACTACAGCCAGAACCTCGAGCTCGACCTGTCCACGGTCATGCCCTCGCTGGCCGGCCCCAAGCGCCCGCAGGACCGCATCGACCTGGCGAAGGTGAAGAGCACCTTCACCAGCCTCTTCTCCGCACCGGTCAAGGACAGCGGCTTCGCCAAGAAGCCCGAGGAGCTGCAAAAGCCCTACAAGGCCTACGACGGCACCGAGATCCGCAACGGCGACGTGCTCATCGCCGCCATCACCTCCTGCACCAACACCTCAAACCCCGGCGTGCTGCTGGCCGCGGGCCTGCTGGCGAAGAAGGCGGTGGAGCTGGGCCTCACGGTGAAGCCGCACATCAAGACTTCGCTCGCCCCGGGCTCGCGCGTGGTCACCGAGTACCTGACCAAGGCGGGCCTGCTGCCCTACCTCGAGAAACTGGGGTTCTTCCTCGCCGGATACGGCTGCACCACGTGCATCGGCAACGCCGGGCCGCTCGCCCAGCCGATCGAGGAAACCATCGTCAAGAACGAACTGGTGTGCGCCGCGGTGCTCTCGGGCAACCGCAATTTCGAGGCCCGCATCCACGCCAACATCCGCGCCAACTTCCTCGCCTCGCCGCCGCTGGTGGTGGCGTACGCGATCGCCGGCTCCATGCTGGTGGACTTCAGGACCCAGCCCCTGGGCAAATCGAAGGACGGCCAGGACGTCTACATCGGCCACATCTGGCCCACCGCGGACGAGGTGCAGGCGCTGATGAAACTCGCCATGGACGCACCCACCTTCCGCAAGCTCTACGGCAATCTCGCCGAGGCGAGCCCGATGTTCACGAAGATCGCCGCGCCCTCGGGGCAGGTCTACCCCTGGCCCGACTCGACCTACATCGCGGAGCCGCCCTTCTTCGACGACTTCGCTATGCAGCCGAAGGCGCCCGGCGCCATCGCCAACGCGAAAATCCTCGGCGTCTTCGGCGACTCGGTCACCACCGACCACATCAGCCCGGCGGGCTCGATCAAGCCGACCTCACCCGCGGGCCTCTTCCTGCAGGAGAACGACGTCTCGGTGGCCGACTTCAACTCCTACGGCGCGCGCCGCGGCAACCATGAAGTCATGATGCGCGGCACCTTCGCCAACGTGCGCATCAAGAACCAGATGATGGGCGGCAAGGAAGGCGGCCTGACGAAATACAAGGGCGAGGAACTGCCGATCTACGACGCGGCCATGCGCCATATCGCCGACGGCACGCCGACCGTGATCTTCGGCGGCGAGGAGTACGGCACCGGCTCCTCGCGCGACTGGGCGGCCAAGGGCACCCAGCTATTGGGCGTCAAGGCGGTGATCACGCGCAGCTTCGAGCGCATCCACCGCTCCAACCTGGTGGGCATGGGCGTGCTGCCGCTGCAGTTCACCGGCTCGGACAGCGCGGCGACGCTGGGCATCACGGGCGAGGAAACCATCACCATCTCGGGACTGGACGACATCCGCCCGCAGCAGGAACTGCAACTGACGATCACGCGCAAGGACGGCTCGACGCAGGCCATCAAGGTGAAGTCGCGCATCGACACCGCGATCGAGGTCGACTACTACAAGCACGGCGGCATCCTGCCCTACGTCCTGCGCGAGCTGATCTCCAAGGCGGGGCCGGCGAAGTCGAAGGCGGCTTAGCGGGCGCCAGGCCGGGCCCCGTGTAACCGATCGGTTACACGCGGAGGCGCCAGAGGCGGCTTCACGCCGCCTTCAGAAGGGCCTGCACCTTCGCCCCCAGCCTGGCCAGGCGCTTGAGCATGCCGTTGTCCATGCCGAGCATCTGGTCGGCCCAGCTGGAGAGCGATTCCATCAGCGCCAGGGTCTCGCGCAGGCGCTTTTGCGTCGCCGGATCCTCGCGCGCCAGCGCCGGGCTGTCCGTGCAGTCGCGCAGGAAGGCCACGGTGGGATCGAACTCGCGCTCCTTCCTCTCCCGCACGATCACCCGCAGCAGCTCCCAGGGGTCCTGCAGGGTCTCGAAATGGTCGCGCCGGTCGCCGATCTGGTGCACCACCTTCACCAGGTCCCAGTTCTGCAACTCGCGCAAGGAGGTGCTGACATTGGACCGGGCTACCTGCAGCTGCGCGGCGATGTCCTCGGCATTCAGCGGCCGGCCGGCCAGGAACAGCAGGGCGTGGATCTGGGCCACGGTGCGGTTCACCCCCCAGCGCACGGCCATCTCGCCCCAGTGCAGGACGAAGCGTTCGGTAATGCCGGTGTCTGGGGCCATGGGGTGCGGCTTGCGCTTGACAATCAGGATAGTCATGTCTTAAAGTTCTGTCAAGGCAGAAATAACAGAAAGGACTGGGATGACAACTCCCCGCATGAAAGTCCTCATCCTTGGCGGCGCCGGCTTCATCGGCCGGCATACGGCACTCGCCCTGCAGGCGCGCGGCCACGACCTCGTGATCGCCTCCCGCGATCCTCGCCGCTGCGGACGCAAGCTGCCCGTCGAGTTGCTTCTTGCCGAGCGCCGCGAGGCGCACCTGGACTGGCTCACCGCCCCCTCCGCCTGGAACGGGCTGCTGCGCGATGTCGACTGCGTGGTGAATGCGGTGGGCATCCTGCGCGAGCGCGGCTTCGAGACCTACGAGCGCGTCCACTACCGCGCCCCGCGAGCGCTGGCCGAGGCCTGCGCCCGCAAATCCATACGGCTTATCCACATCTCCGCGCTCGGCCTTACGGAGCCGGCGCGGAGTGGTTTTTTACGTTCCAAGCTGGCCGGCGAGCGCGCCATCATGGCAAGCAGAGCCGACTGGAGCATCGTGCGCCCTTCCCTGCTGGATGGCGAAGGCGGCTTCGGCGCGCGCTGGCTGCGCCGGGTGGCGCGCTGGCCGCTGCATTTCGTCCCTGCGGATGCCGCGGGCCGGATCGCGGCGCTGGAGGTACGCGACCTGGGCGAGGCGATCGCGACCCTCTGCGAGAAGAGCGGCGCCGAGGGCTGGCGCGAGGTGGAACTGGGCGGCGGCGCACGGCGCACCATGGCCGGGCACCTGGCCGCGTTGCGTTGCGGGATGGGATTGAAGCCGGCGCCGGTGGTGCCGGTCCCCGGCGCGCTGGTCCGGCTGGCCGGCCTCCTGTGCGACCTGGCCCATTTCTCCCCGCTGTCCTACGGCGCCTGGGAACTGATGCGGCGCGACAACGTGCCGAAGCTGAACGTGCTGCCCGCGCTGATCCGGCGCGTGCCGGCGCCGGTCGGGGTGCAACCTCAGGCGGCGGCCGACAGGCCCATGGGGCAGGAAATGCCGGTGCCGCCCAGCCCGCAATAGCCGTTGGGGTTCTTGCCGAGGTACTGCTGGTGATAGTCCTCAGCGTAGAAAAATTCGGGCGCGGCGCGGATCTCGGTGGTGATGGCGCCCAGGCCCGCCTTCCTCAACGCCTGGCCGAAGGCCTCCTTCGAAGCCAGCGCCGCTTTCAACTGGGACTCGCCGTGACAATAGACCGCAGAGCGATACTGCGTGCCTTGGTCGTTTCCCTGGCGCATCCCCTGCGTCGGGTCGTGCCCTTCCCAGAACACCTTGAGCAACGCTTCGTAGGACACGAGCTTCGGGTCGTACACCACCAGCACCGCCTCGGTGTGGTTCGTGAAACCGGAGCAGACTTCGTCATAGGTCGGGTTTGGCGTGTCGCCCCCGGCGTAGCCCACCGCGGTGCTGTAGACACCCGGCAGCTGCCAGAACAGGCGTTCCGCGCCCCAGAAGCAGCCCAGCCCGAACACCGCCTGCTCCAGGCCGGCCGGGAACGGCGCCGCGATGCGGTGGCCGTTGACGAAATGCGCCTCCGGCACCGGCATGCGCGCGCTGCGTCCCGGCAGCGTGCTGTCCGCAGGCAGGAGCGACTTCATTTTCTTCATGAACGCGAACATGGTTCCTCCGTGGCTAACGCTATAATAGCACCATGAAAATATGCATTTACGGCGCCGGCGCGGTCGGCGGCCTGGTCGCCGCCCGCCTGGCGCGGGCCGACCACGAAGTATCGGTCGTCGCGCGGGGCGCACACCTTACGGAAATCCTCGCCAAGGGCCTGCGGGTGCGATCCGGCGAGGGCGATTTCACGGCGCGCATGCGGGCCAACGTGGATCCGGCAAAGCTCGGCGAGCAGGACTACGTCATCGTCGCGGTGAAGGGCCAGAGCCTGCCGCAGGTGGCCGCGAACATCGCGCCGCTGCTGGGAGAGCACACCAGCATCGTCACCGCCATGAACGGCGTGCCGTGGTGGTTCTTCGACCGCCTGCCGTTCTCGGAGAATGCGGGGAACGGAAAGGTTCGCCTGGAAACCCTGGATCCCGGCGGCGCGCTCTCGCGCGCCATGCCCACGGATCGCATCGTCGGCTGCGTCATCCACCTGGCCGCCTCCACGCCGGAACCCGGCGTCATCCAGCACAACATGGGCAAGCGGCTCATCCTGGGCGAACCCGGCGGACAGAACACCGCGCGCACCACGAAGCTGGCCGAAGCGCTGGCCGGAGCCGGCTTCGAGGCGGTGCAGAGCCCGTTCATCGAGAAGGACTTCTGGGTCAAGCTGCTGGGCAACGTCAGCTTCAACCCTGTCTCCGCGCTGACGCTGGCCACCGCCAACCGGCTGATCGCGGACCCGCAGGTGAAGGCGTACATGGTTGCCATCATGCGCGAGGTGCTCGCCATCGGGCGCGCGGCCGGCGTCGACGCGGACATCGACCCGGAAGCGCGCATGGACATGGCGCGCCACCTGGGCGAGTTCAAGACCTCCATGCTGCAGGACCTCGAGGCCGGCAAGGCGCTCGAGATCGACGGCCTGCTCAGCGGCACGCTGGAGATCGCCGGCAAGGCGGGCGTCGCCGCGCCGTTCACCGAAAGCCTGCTCGGCCTGGCGCGCCTGCGGGCGCAATCCACCGGACAATACAGATGAAGAAGCTGTTCCCTCTACTCGCCCTGCTCGCCCTCCTGTCCGCTGCTGTACCGGCCCTGGCGCAGTACGCCGGACCCGCGGTGCAGGCCTGCCGCGCCTACGCCGAGGCCGAGGTGCGCAAGGGCGGCGCCGGCAATCCGACCGTCCGCATCGACGCACCCGGCCTGGACATGCAGCGCTACACCCGCAAGGTCGGCAGCCAGTTCGTGAGTTCGCTGCTCTCCGGCGAGGGCGCCATCGTCTATGCGCAGGGCGTGCCGGTGGAGTTCAGCTTCGTGTGCCTGCTGGCCGACGAGAAACGACCGGTGTTCTTCTACTGGATCCCGCGCCTGGAGACCGCCTCCCTCGGCCAGTGCCGGCGCAGCACCGAGGTCGCCTCCTGCCTGGATTCCCTGCTCATCGTCGCCGAGCAGGAGCTCACCATGCGCTACTCGGGGCTGTTCGTGGATGCGCGCGAAGCCGACGCCCGGGCCGGCAACGAGAACCAGGCCGGCATCTTCCGCCGCAGTTCGGAGGCCTACCTCGCCTACCGCGCCGCCGAGTGCGCGCGCCGCGGCGCCGCCGGGAGCGAGCCGCACAAGGCCTGCATGGTGGACCTGACCCGCAGGCGGGCGCTGGACCTCAGATGAGCTCGACTCATCGGCTCTGCGTGGCGCCGATGATGGACTGGACCGACCGGCACTGCCGCTTTTTCCTGCGCCAGGTCTCGCCCAGGGCATTCCTCTACACCGAGATGGTGACCACCGGCGCGCTCATCCACGGCGACGTCCAGCGCCACCTCGCCTTCTCCCCTGCCGAGCACCCGGTGGCGGCGCAACTGGGCGGCAGCGAACCCGATGACCTGGCCCATTGCGCGAAGCTGGTGGAGCGCCAGGGCTACGACGAGGTCAACCTGAACGTCGGCTGCCCCAGCGAGCGGGTGCAGCGCGGCGCTTTCGGGGCCTGCCTCATGCGCGAACCGCAACTGGTGGCCGAATGCGTCAAGGCGATGCGCGACGCGGTCTCCATCCCGGTGACGGTAAAGCACCGCCTGGGCATCGACAGGGTCGAGGACTACGGATTCGTGCGCGACTTCGTGGGCATCGTCGCCGGGGCCGGCTGCCGCACATTCCTCGTCCACGCCCGCAACGCGGTGCTGAAGGGCCTGTCGCCGAAGGAGAATCGCGAGGTGCCGCGGCTGCGCCACAACGAAGTCCACCGCCTGAAGCGGGACTTCCCGCAGCTGGAGATCGTCCTCAACGGCGGCATCGCCAGCCGCGCCGCCATCGAGGCGCACGAGGGGCTGGTGGACGGGGTCATGCTGGGCCGCGCCGCGTACCACAACCCCTGGCTGATCGCGGGCGAAGGCATCACGCGCGCCGCGGTGGTGCACGCCATGGCCGACTATGCGCGCCGCCAGGCATCGCTGCGCCACGTCGCCCGCCACATGCTGGGCCTCTACCACGGCCATCCGCGGGCGCGGCGCTGGCGCCAGATCCTGTCGGATTCGACGCGGCTTTCGCAGAACGATCCGGCCCTCCTGCTGGAGGCGCTCGACGCAGTAGAATTGCCGGAACCCCGGGAGGTTCCAGATGAGCGCCGTCCTCAAGAGCAAGGATTCCAAGCCGGTCCGTGACCGCGTCAGCAAGGATGAGTGGCAGCTGCGGGTAGACCTCGCCGCCGCCTACCAGCTGGCGGCGCAGTTCAAGTGGACCGACCTGATCTACACCCATTTCTCGGCGCGCCTGCCCGGCAGCGACGAGTTCCTGATCAATCCCTACGGCCTCATGTTCGACGAGATCACGGCCTCGAACCTGATCCGGATCGACCATGCAGGAAAAGTTCTGGACGACCCTTTGGGCTACGGCTACAACGAGGCCGGCTTCGTCATCCATGGCTGCATCCACGAGGCGCGCCCCGAGGCGGTGTGCGTGCTCCACACCCACACCCGCGTCGGCGTCGCGGTGTCCGCGATGAAATGCGGCCTGCTGCCCATCAGCCAGCACGCCATGCGCATCCAGCGCGAGGTCACCTACCACGCCTACGAGGGCATCGCGCTGGACATGGAAGAGCGCAAGCGCCTGGCGAAGGACCTCGGGCCGAAGTCCAAGTCCATGATCCTGCGCAACCATGGCCTGCTCACGCTGGGCGAGTCGGTGCGCGAGGCCTTCGAGCTGATGTATTACCTGGACTGCGCGTGCCAGATCCAGGTCGACGCCATGGCCGGCGGCATGGAGAACGTGCTGCAGATGACCAAGGAAGCCGGCGACAACGCCGCGGCCCAGTTCGTCCGCCCCGGACGGTCTTCCACCACGAAGGACTGGCCCGCGTTGCTGCGGCTGCTGGAGCGCAGGAAAGTCAACTACCTGGAATAGCCGCGGGCTTGCGCACCGGCAGGTTCAACACCATGCCGATGGTGAGTACCAGCGCCACCACCACGGTGTAGAACACCGCGTCGGCATGGCCGCGGTCGAGCAGCCAGCCGAAGAACACCGGCGTCACCATCGAGCCGACGTCCAGCCCGGAGTACACGAAGCCGTAGACCTTGCCGGTGGCGCCCGCCGGCGTCGCCCCGCGCACGATGAAGTCGCGCGACGGGTTGGTGATGCCGGTGGCGAAGCCGGCGGCGGCGAGGAACACCGGCAGCATGGCCGCCGGGATCCAGACCGAGGCCAGCACGAACATGAAGACCGCGCTCGCCGCCATCCCGCTCACCGCGACCAGGTCGTGGCGCGTGGCGCGCACGGCGACGAAGCCGCCGGTGAAAATGCCCGCGGCGCCACCCAGCAGGTAGGCGGTAAGCGCGGTGGACGCCAGCGCGGGCGAGGCGCCGTAGAGCATCCCCATGGTCACCATGCCGAAGTTCTGCATCGCCACGAAAGCGACCGCGATGAACACGAAGTAGCCGAAGCACATCAGCACCGGCGCCGAGGCGAGCACCTTCAGGTCCGTGGCCAGCCCGCCGTGGCCGGCTTCGCGGCGCCGGTCGGAGGGCTCGACGTAGATCCAGTCGCGGTTCAACGCGAGGCAAAGGATGACCACGGCGCCAACCGCCGCCGCGCCCAGCAGCGCGCCGCGCCAGTCGAAGGCCGCCGCCATGCCCACGCTGTACACCGGCGCCACGGCGTAGCCCAGGTAGCCGGCGATGCCGTGCCAGGAAAAGGCGTAGCCCAGGCGCGCCTTGTCCACGCGCGCGTTCAGGATGGAGAAGTCGCAGGGATGGAACACGCTGTTGCCGATGCCGCCGACCACCGCGGCCACGAGCAGCATGGCGTAGCTGTGCGCCGAGCCCGCCAGCACCGCGCCGGCGGTGGACAGCGCCAGGCCCGCGAACAGCACGCGCCGCGCGCCAAAGCGATCCGCCGCGAAGCCGGCCAGCGTCTGGCAGATGCCCGAGACGGTGTAGTACAGCGCGACCGTCGCGCCCAGCAGGGCATACGACACCTGCAGGTCGTCCTTGATGAGCGGGAACACCACCGCGGTGGCGATCTGGTAGAAGTGCGACAGGCCGTGCGCGAGCGCCACCAGCCCGATGATGCGGGCGCTCTGGCCCAGGGACTGCGCTTTGGCCACGCTCAAGTCAGTCCAGCCCTTTGACGAATGCCGTGATGGCTTCCAGTGTCTTCTCCGGCTGGTCCCTGTGCGGCGAGTGGCCGCAATCGCGCAGCTTCAGCACTTCGCAGCGCCCGCCCGCCTGCCTTGCGATCGCCTCCACCTGCGCCATGCTGCCGTACTGGTCGGCCTCGCCCTGGATCGCGAGCAGCGGGCAGCGGACGCCCGCGAGCGAAGCCTCGATGTTCCACTTGCGGAAGTCCGGATCCAGCCAGGCGTCGTTCCACAGGTAGAAGGTCCTGCGCGCATCCTTATGGTACTTGCCCAGGCGCTGCGGCAGGTCGGTCGTTTCGAACGCGCGCGCCGCCTCGGCGATCGAGCGCACGGAAATGTCCTCCACGAACACATGGGGGGCCATTGCGACGACACCCTGTACTGGATGGCCGGCGCCGGCGTGGATGAGCGCGATCGAGGCGCCGTCGGAATGCCCCACCAGCACCGGGCTCTCCACCGCCAGCGCCCGAAGCAGCGCGGGCAGCGCCTCGAGCGCCTCGCGGTGCATGAAATCCGTGGCAACCCGCTCTTGGGCGAGAACATCCGACTGACCGTAGCCATAGCGCTCGTAGACCAGCGCGCGGCATCCGGTGGCCCGCGCCACGCGCTGCGGGAAATCGCGCCATTGCGGGATGGAGCCCAGGCCTTCGTGCAGGAAAACCAGCGACCTCGCGCCTTCGCCGATCCATTCGTAGTTCAGATTGTGTCCAGCGACGTCGATCCCCGGCATCAATCCAGATTAGCATGCGGGCGGTGAAATTCACTCCCTGGATCATCCTCGCGGGCACGCTGCTGCTCTGGTCGGGAAACTGGATCGTCGCGCGCGCGGTGCGCGAGGAAATCGCGCCCGGTTTCGCCACCGCGGGCCGGCTGGTGGTCGTGATCCTGCTGCTCTCGCCGTTCTGCTGGCGCGTCATCGGGCAAAAGCTGTCGCACTGCGGCTGGCCCGAGTGGAAACCGCTGCTGCTGCTGGGCTGGGCGGGCGGCGGCCTGCACCTCGCCTTCCAGTGGCTGGGGCTGCACTACACCACCGCCACCAGCGCCACGCTGTACCTGTCCACCTCGCCCATCTTCATCCTGCTGCTGGCGCGGCCGCTGCTGGGCGAACGCATCTCCGCGCGCCAGTGGGCCGGCGTGCTGGTGTCCTTCTGCGGCGTGTCGCTCATCGGCACCCAGGGCAATTTCTCGCTGGTCTCCTTCAACGCCGGCGATGCGCTGGCGCTCGCCTCCATGGCGATGTGGGGCTGCTACACCGTGTTCCTGCGCATGCGCCGCGATACGCTCGACACGCCCGAGTTCATTACCGTGGTGTGCGTGATGGGCTTGTTCTGGATGGCGCCCTGGGTACTGTGGGAACTGTGGGCCGGGAAGAAGGTCGCGCTCTCCGTTCCGGGCGGACTTGCGGTGCTGTACTCCGCGATCGGCTCGCTTCTGCTCGCCTACGCCGGCTGGAACTACGTCGTCAAGCGCCTGGGCGCGGCACGCGCCGGCGCCACCATGCACCTCATGCCCGGCATTGCAGCAGTGCTGGCGATGCTGTTCCTGGACGAGTATCCGCGCTGGTTCCACTTCGCCGGCATCGCGCTGATCCTGGCCGGGGTGGGCTTGTCCACATTCCGGCGTCAGCCCGCCCGTCAGGCTCCCACACGGTAGGTATTGCGCCCTGCCGCCTTCGCCTCGTAGAGCGCGGCGTCGGCGCGCCTGGCGAGCGCCTCCGGATCGGCGTCGCCGTCGAACAGCGCCAGGCCGATGCTGGTGGTCACCACCACCGCTTTGCCGTCGGCATCCACCGGCTGGCGCATGGCCTCGAGGATTTTCTCCGCGATCCTGGCCGGGGCGTCTTCCTCACTCACGTCCTCCAGCAGCACCGCGAACTCGTCCCCACCCATGCGGCCCACGGTGTCCGTGGCGCGCACGCAGGCCATCAGGCGCGCGGCGAATTCCTTCAGCAGCGCATCGCCCGCCGCGTGGCCCAGCGAATCGTTGATGCGCTTGAACTTGTCGATGTCCAGGTACAGGAGGGCGGCGCGGCCCTTGCCGCGACGGCAGCGCGCGATGGCCTGCTTCAGGCGGTCGGAGAACAGGTTGCGGTTCGCCGCACCGGTCAGCGTGTCGTAGTTCGCCAGCTGCTCCAGGCGCAGCTCGCCCGCCTTGCGCGCGGTGATGTCCAGGTTGGTGCCCATCATGCGCAGGGCGTGGCCGGTCACCGGGTCGCGTTCGATTACCTTGCCGCGCGAGAGGATCCACTTCCAGTGCCCGCCCTCGGCGCGCACGCGATGCTCGACCGCGTACTCCTCCCGCTTGCCCAGCACGACGTCCCTGGATTCGCGGCTCAACTGGCCGATTTCCGAGGGATGCACCAGCGCGGCCAGCTCCGCAACCATGGTGCGGGTCTGCCCGGGCGTCCGCCCGAGCAGGTCGGCCCAGGCTTCGCTCAGCACCGTCTCGCCGTTGCGCAGGTCGGTTTCCCAGACCGTGACGCGGGAGGCGTCCAGGGCGAGGTCCAGGCGCTGCATGGCGGCATCGAGTGCCTTTCGCGCCCGCGTGATCTCGGTCACGTCGCTGGACAGGACGAACATGCCGCGCACCGTTTCATTCGGACCCCAGTCCGGCACATAGGAGGTATGGACCGTGCGCCTGGTCCCGCCGCTGCCGAATGCCGCGTCGAACCCGACCACCTCGCCCTGCAGCGCCCGCTCGACGTACGGCTTGGCCCTGTCGAAGCGATCCGCATCCCAGACCTCGTCCATGCGCCTGCCGACCATGTTCCCGGGGTCGAGGCCGAACCAGTCGGCATAGCCGCGGTTGGCGAACCGGTAGCGCTGCTGCGCATCTACGTAGCCCACCACGGCGGGGACGTTGTCCGCGATCTTCTGCATCTGCTCTTGCGCGACGCGGGCCTCGGCCTCGGCGAGGCTCACCTGTGCCACCAGCGGCTGCACGTTCCGCCGCAGCAACCAGACGCCGAGGCCGATGGCGCCGAGCGCGAGCAGGATCACGCCCGGCAGTTGCCGGCGCAGGGGCGCCGAGATTTCGTCCGCATCCACCTCCACCGCCATCAGCAGGCCGAGGTCGCCGACCGGTCCGTAGGCCGCGACCACGTCGTACCCCAGCGAGTCGCGCGTGCGCACGACGCCCTCGCGGCCCTCTGCCGCAAGCGCCGCCGGCAACCGGCCGCCCTCCGCGTCGCGCAGCCGCACCTGCACGACCTGGGCGTTGCGCCGTTGCGGGAAGCAGTGCAGCCGATCATCCCGCGCGAAGCACAACGCGATTTCGCCGCTTCGCCAGGTTCCCACCTCTGCCGCCATCATGTCCGCGACCACCCTCATCACCTGCTCGACGACCACGACGCCCAGCGTCCGCCCGTCCCTGCGCGCCTCCACGCGGGTCCGCAGCACCGGCCGGCCGGCCCAAAGGAACTCCGAGGCCAGGGGCGTGGCGAGCGGAAACGCGAGCGCGTGCGACGACAGCGGCGCGCCGGCGCTCGCCAGCAGGTCGCCCGATGCGGAAAGCACCGAGACCGCGAGGACTTCGCCGCCCACGGCCCGGCGGAGAACCGCCTCCAGCAACTGGGCATTCCTGTTGCCAAGCGCAGTTCGCAGCTCGGCGAGCTGGGCGACATCCTCGGCGCGCGACTCTTGCAGCCGCAGCCGCGAATCCAGGAGCTGGCGCCGGTCCTGCAGCGCGCCCGCCAGCGCGCTGTCGATGGCGCGCACCTGCGCCTGCTGCATGAGGACAAATACGCCGCCGCCGGCCACCAGCGCGGCCAGCACGAGCACGCCGATGGCGGCCGCGGTGACGCGCCGCGCGGTCGAATCCGTCCGGGTGACTGCCGTCGCCATCAGATCTTCATCGGCCTCCAGTAGCCCGTCAGTTCCAGGTATCCCCGCCCCACCACCGCCCCGTCCAGCCTCGCCCTCACCGCCCCCTCCCAGTAAATCGTGCCCGTGCTGCTGCGCGCATCGAGTTCCTGGTCGTCCATCACGGGTTCCACCAGCCATTCGCGCCCGAGCACCGCGACTTTCATCGCCACCGGGTACTCCGCGCCGGTGCGCGGCGAGCGCCAGCGCCGCTGCGGCGCGAACGCGACCTGCTCGGGCAGCAGTTGCCGCGCCGCATCGCGCGGCGAGAGCAGCGTGCCGCCCGCGTACAGCGTCCGTCCGTCCGCATCGCGCATGCGGAAGGCCGTGAGCGCGCCGCCACCCTCCAGGTTGATGCCGATCCAGTCCCAGCCCACGGCGCCGGTGGCCATGTACTGGCTGGACCACTCGTGGTCCAGCCACGCCTGCCCGGTCACCGCCTCCTTCGCGCCGCCGCGCTCGAGGGTCCCGGACACGGCCAGGTGCGGGACGCTGTAGTAGTAGCTCGCCTCCAGCGCGCCCTGGCCCTTGCGCGAGTAGCCGAAATCGCCGTGCGCCACCAGCAGGCGCGTCTGGGTCAGCACGAGGTCGAAGGCGAACTCGCGCGCCGCGATGCGCGCGCGCCAGGCGTTGCGCTCCAGCTCGAGGCGCCAGTCGTCCACCCAGGCGCGCGTCGCGCCCTCCGCGGCGCCCGCCAGGCCAAGTGCGGCGCGTCCCGCGCGCTCGTCGTGGCGCAACCTGCCATGCCGGGGGTCGGCAAGCGCGGCGTGCGCGAGGATGATCTGCCGCGGCACCATCTGCCCCGGGTTGCCGGTGGTGAAATCCGGGCGTGCGCGGAAGAACGTCACCTGGAAACCGAGTGCCTCGTTGCGCGGCGTGAGGAGCGTTCCGGTGACGTACCACCACTCCTGGCGAAAATCCGGATGCGCGCCGTGGTCGCGCGGGAAGCTGAAGCGGTAGCCGGGCACGACGGGCGGAAACGCGACGCGCGAATCGCCGCCCTGCGCGCGCGCGGCAAGCGGCAGCAGCGCGAGCGGCGCGGCAAGGAACGAGCGGCGTTTCACGGGCTTCCCCTCACCAGTCCTCCCGCACCGCGCGCACCGGCGCCATACCCGTCGCCTCGCGTCCGGAAGCCCATGCCACCACGGCCGCGAGCGCGACCAGCGCGCAGGACAGGCCACCCAGCAGCGCCCAGGGCGGGTGCAGGTCCATGCTCCAGCCGAAGGACTGCCGGTTGACCACGTAGACCAGCACCAGGCTGATGGCGGCCCCAAGCAGCAAGCCCGCGCCCACGCCCAGCGCGGCGAGCAGCCCGCCCTCGGCCGCGAGCATGCCGCCCACCTGGGCGCGCGTCATGCCGACGTGGCGCAGCATGCCGAACTCGCGCCGGCGCGACAGCACGATGGCGCCGACGCTCGAGGACAGGCCGAACAGGCCCACCAGCACCGCCACCGCCTCCAGCGCGTAGGTGACCGCGAAGGTGCGGTCGAAGAGGCGCAGCGACACGTTGCGGATCTCGCCCGGGCCGGAGATTTCCAGCTGCCTGCCGCCGGGCAGTGCGCGCAGGGCCTGCGCCGCCGCGTCCGGCGTCGCGCCCGGCGCCAGCCACAGCGCGGCGTCGTTCGAGCGCCGGTCGCCGGTGAGCGAAATGTAGGTTTCGCGCGCGATGACGATGGCGCCATGCTGGCGCGCGTAGTCGCGCCATACGCCGGCGACGATGAACGCCTGCGGCTTGCCGGCGAGCGGCAGGTCGATCCGGTCGCCGGGCTTCTTCGCATACTGGTCGGACACCGCCTCCGAGATCCACGCCGCGGGCGGGTCGCCCTCCCGGCGTTCGTGGATGCGCCCGGCCAGCGGGAATCGCATCGCCGTCCCGTCACGCGCGAGCAACGCCACCGCGGGCTTCGCCGGATCCAGCAGCACGCGCTGGCTGCGCAGGAACTCCACCGTCGAGATCTGGGGGAGTTTTCGCACGTCATCTTCGAACGCGGGTTCTATCCATCCGGATTCGCCGGCATGCGTGGTGCGGAAGTACAGGTCCGCGGGCAGCACCGCGCCCAGCCAGCGGTCCACCGAATCGCGGAACGAGGCCACCATGATCGCCATCGCGACCATGAGGGAAAAACTGGCGACGATGGCCGCGAGGCTCACCATCGCCTGCCCCGGCGCGCCGCGCAGCTGCGCGAGCGCCAGCGCGAGCGGCGGCCTGCGCGGCAGCGGCAGGTGATCGAGCGCGGCGCGCGCGAGCCACGGCATGAGCAGGATGCCGCCCACCAGCAGGCAGGCGATGGCCGCATAGCCGGGCAGCGGCAGGCCTTCCAGCGGCGAGGCCCGCGCGGGCAGCAGCGACAGCGCGGCCCCTGCCGCGAGCAGCGCGAGGCCCGGGGCGACCGTGACCGCGCGCTCGAACAGGCGTTCGCCGTCGCCCGCGCGCAACGCCTGCGCCGGCGGCACGCGCGCCGCATCGAGCGCCGGCAGCCAGGCGCCGGCGAGCGCCACCGCGATGCCGGCCGCCCAGTAGGCCAGAATGTTACCGATCGGTAACATCAGCTCGGGCTGCACGCCCCGGAACAGGCCCGCGCCGAGGTCCGCGCCGCCCAGTTCCACCGCCGCCTTCGCGATTCCCCAGCCCAGCGCGATGCCCAGCGTGCTGCCCACGGCGCCGATGAGCGCCGCCTCGGCCAGCACCAGCCGGAACAGGCCCCCGCCCTGCAACCCGAGCACGCGCAGCAGCGCATGCTCGCCGCGCCGGCGCGCGACCTCCAGCGCCTGCGCCGAGAACACCAGGATGCCGCCGGTGAAGAGAGCCACCAGCGCGAGCACGTTCAGGTTGACGCGGTAGGCGCGCGACAGGTTGGCGCCGGATTCCTCCACCGCATCCACGGTCGAGACATGGACCCCCGCCGGCAGCCGGGCCTGGATGTCGGCGCGCAGCTTTTCCCTTTCCATGCCCGGCGCGAGGCGCAGGTCGATCCGGTTGAGCTGGCCCTGCCGTCCAAGGCGCCATTGCGCCGTGGCGACGTCGGTGAGCGCCGCGACGCCGCGCAGCGACGAAGCCGGCAGCGCGTCCGCCACGCGCAGCTCCACGGTGCCCAGGCCGGCGACGAGGCGCAGCTTGCCGTCGCGTGCGAGCGGCGCCGCCGCGGCCGAGAGGAACACTGTGTCGGGCTTTAGCAATTCCAGCCGCCGTCCGGGATCTTCGCCCAGCAAGGCCGGCTGGACCAGCGCGGCGCGCAGCGGGTCCACCCCGATCACCCGCAGGGTGCCGCCGCCGGGCAGCCCCGCCTCCACTTCGAGGATCGGGCTCGCCACCGCGACGCCCGGCAGGCGGGAGAGCTCCGCATACAGCGCCTCGGGGAACCCGGCGCGGCCGCCGCGCACCTCCAGGTCAGCCTCCCCCGAGAGCGCGCGCACGCCGGCGGCGAGTTCGTTCACCGCGGCGCGGTTGACCAGGTGCACCGCGAAGCCGAGCGCGACGCCGAGCGCGATGCCCGCCATCGACAGCAGGACCCGGCCCCTCGAGCCCGCGCCGAGGCGGCGCGACAGCGCAAGGCTAAGCCGGAACATCTCCCGCCAGCGTGATCCGGTGCATCACGCGCCGGTGGCCGTGGTAGTCGTTCACCGGATTGTGCTGCGCGCAGCGGTTGTCCCAGAACGCGATCGAGCCCGGACGCCAGGAAAAGCGGCAGGTGAATTCGGGCCTCTGCTGCTGGCGATACAGCATCTCCAGCAGCGGCGCGGATTCGTCCTCGGTCATGCCGGCAAAGCGCGCGGTGTGCGCCGGGTTCACGTACAGCGCTTTCCGGCCCGTCTCCGGGTGGGTGCGCACCACCGGGTGCTCGGCGACGAATTCCTTCAGCTCGGCGCCGGAGGCCTTGATGCGGTCCTCGCGCGTCTTCGAGACGTCGGCCTTGCTGGAGGCGTTGACAGCCCTCAAGCCCTCGAGCATCCGTTTCATGCCCTCGGACAGGCCCTCGTAGGCGGCGCTCATGCTGGCGAACAGGGTGTCGCCCCCATAGGGCGGGATCTCGCGCGCCAGCAGCATCGAGCCCATCGGCGGGCGCTCCAGGTAGGCGGTGTCGCTGTGCCAGATGCCGCCGAAATTGACTTTCTCGTGCTCCAGCTTCTTGACCTCGATGATCTTCGGGAAATCCGGCAGTCCAGGCACCATCGGGTACTCCACCGGCTCGCCGAAAGCCTGGGCAAAAGCCATGTACTGCGCCGGCGTGAGCGCCTGGTCGCGGAAGAAAATCACCTGGTGCTCCAGGAAATGGCGCCGGATCTCCGCCGCGGCGTCCTTGCCCAGGGGCTGCGACAGGTCCACGCCCGAGAGTTCGGCGCCGAGGGCGCCGGAGAGCTTCCTGGCCTGGATCATGCCTGCGCTGGTCCTTCCGACCTGCGGTGGCCGGTGACCTCGGCCACGTTGAGGTGGTTCTCCAGCTCGCGCACGCCGCGGATGCGGCCTGCGACGTCGCTGCAGGAATCGCTCTGCTCGATGTGGTCCACGGTGCCGTAGAGCTGCACCAGCCCGTTGCTCGCCACCACGCGCACCGCGAAGCGCCCGGTGGTGCCGTGGGTGCGCAGCGCGGCGCGCACGTGGTGCGCGAGCGCGACATCGCGCAGGCGCGCGCGCGACTCGTCGGTCTCGGCGAACTGCGGCGAGCGCACCATCTTCACCACCTCGTCCACGCATTGCGCCACCGAGACGCGGTCGGTGTTGAAGCCGACGTCGTATTCGTTGATGTCGCGGGTGTCGACGTGGAAGTGGCGCCGCATCACCGCCTGCGCCGCGTCGTCGTTCTGCGTCACCAGCCGCTCCACCTGCGCGGCGTCGTCGCAGGCCAGGCGCGCCATCATGCGTTTCACGCGCGTGCGGCGCGAGGCCGAGACGCACACGCGCACCGCGTGCGGCACCTCCTTCAGGAGCGAGGTCGCGCCCCAGCCGCGCATGATCACGGCGTCGTCGGACTCGGCCATGGACAGGATCTCGTCGGCGGTGAGGATGCGCAGGCGCAACTGGTCGGTGGTGAGGCGCTCGATCAGGCCCTGGGTGCCCTCCAGGAAGCTCACCACGTGGCTCTTTCGGATGCGGGCGCGGTTGGCGAGGTGGTCGATCATTTCGTGGTGGCGCACCTTCATGCCGAGCTCCTGCTCCAGCCCGGCGGCGACCTCCTTGCCCAGCGAGCCCATTTCCCGGTTCATGGCGATCAGCGGCATGGCGTTACCCCCTGCCCCTATGCTACGCCACGAACTGCGTCAGTACCTGTCCTGGCCCGGCGCCTTGTCCGGGATAGTTCTTTCCGTCATGCACCTGCCTGCCGTTGACCCAGACCCCGTGGACGCCGGCCGGGTCGCGCAGCATCCGGGTGCCCCCGCCGGGCAGGTCGGCCGCCCGGCGCAGGGGCGAGACGCCGACCGTTGCCGGGTCGAAGAGCAGCAGGTCGGCCGCGGCGCCGGCGGCGATCCGGCCGCGCCCCGGGATGCGGTACTTCGCCGCCGGGTCGCTGGTGAGCCTTCGCACGCCCTCCTCCAGGGTGAAGGTTCCGGTCTCGCGCACCCAGTGCTGCAGGAAATGCAGCCCGAACCCGGCGTCGCAGAAATAGATGAGGTGCGCGCCCGCGTCCGACAGCGCCAACACACCCTGCTCGTGCTTCAGGAGCGGCGCCACGCCGGCATCGTTGTTCTGGAACAGCTTGCCGATGAGTTGCTGGTCCAGCGGCAGGTCGAAGAAATGGTCCAGCGGATCCCGGCCCGCGGCTTTCGCCAGCGTTGCGACGCTCGTGCCGTCGCGCTCGATCTTCCCCCAGTCGCCGTAGAACAGGATGCCCTGCTTCGGATTGGCCAGGTTCTCGCGGAAGCGGGCGCGGAAGGCCGGATCCCTGTAGATCGCGGCGCGCTCGCCCGGCGCTGCAGCCTTGATGCGGTCGAAGGCGTCGTGCGAATAAAGGAGATACGGCTCGGCCAGCGTGAAGTCGAAGGACAGCGGCTGGCAGTTGGTGTGGATGTACACCTCGTTTCCGCGGGCGCGCGCCTCGGCGCAGCGCTCGAAGTAGGTGATGGCCTTTCCCGGTTCGGCGTCGTTGTACATGGTGAGCACGGTCACCATGAAGGTCGGGCGGCCGGTCTGCGCGGCCACCTGCTCCAGGTACGCGGGCGTCGCGCGCGATCCGGCGGCGACGACGAACACGCCGCGGCCGGCGTCCTTCAGCGGCTGCAGCAGCGCATGGACTTCGGCGTCCGCCGCGATGGTCGAGGGCATCGGACGCCCCGCCCAGCCGGCGTGGTTGGGCGAGAACGACGAGGCAAAGCCGATGGCGCCCGCGGCCAGCGCCTCGCGCACCTGCGCCTGCATCGCCGCCAGTTCCCGTGCCGTGGGCTCGGCGCGCGTCGAGGCCTCCTCGCCCATCACCGCGCTGCGGATGGTCGAGTGCTGCGCCAGGACCGCGACGTTGGCGCAGGGGCCGATGCGGCGCAGCTGCTCCAGGTAGCCGGCGAAGGTTTCGGCTTCCCAGTGCACGCCGCTCTCCAGCGCGGCGAGGTCCATGCCCTCCACCACCGACAGGTTGCGCAGCACCGTCTGGCGCTGCGACACCGGGCAGGGCGCGATGCCGAAGCCGCAGTTGCCCAGCACCGCTGTGGTGACCCCCAGCGCGGGCGACGGCGACAGCGTGCGGTCCCAGGTCACCTGCGCGTCGTAGTGCGTGTGCACGTCCACGATGCCGGGCATGAGGGCGAGGCCGGCAGCGTCCACGGTCTGCCGCGCGGCGTCCGTGACCTTGCCGACCTCGGTGATCACGCCGTCCTTCACCCCGACGTCGCCGGTGATGCGCGGCGCGCCCGTGCCATCGAGGATGGTGGCGCCGCGGATGAGGAGATCGAGCATCTCCGGACCTTAGCCGCAGCGGCGCGGCGGAACAAGGGGCGGTTCAATCGTGGAGCCAGGGTGTAGTCTGCTGCCCGATGTCCACCCTCACCGCCCTGCAACACGACCGCAACCGGCTGTACCTGCGCATCGTGGCGGTCAGCGCGACTGTCGGCCTCCTCTACGGCGCGTTCCTGTCCCGGCAGGGCCTGGCGGTCTGGACCAGCATGGGCATGGGCGTCCTGAACGGGGCCGGCATCGCCGGCTGCATCGGCGCAATCGAGATCTACGTGCTGCGCGAGGGCTCGACCATGAAGCGGCTGCTGCGGCTGCCCTTCCTTGCCGTGGTACTGCTCAAGACCGCCGCCTACGCGGCCATCGTTTCGCTGTTCATCGTCGGCCTGCCCTGGGCCTTTGGCGCCGCGCCGCTGGAACGCCACGCCGGGCTGGTCGCCATCGGTTTTTCGATGGCCATGACGCTCATCGTCGTCGTCACCCTGCAGGCCGCCGGCCTGGTCGGGCGGCGCACCTTCCGCAACCTGGTGCTGGGGCGCTACCGTCGGCCGCGCGCCGAGCGGCGCTTCTTCCTGTTCGTGGACGTGGTCGGCTCCACCGCCATCGCCGAGCGCCTCGGGGCGATGCAGGCGCACCTGTTCCTCGCCTCGGTGTTCAGCGCCACCGCCGAGGCCATCGCCGCGGCGCGCGGCGAGATCTACCAGTACGTCGGCGACGAGATCGTGGTGACCTGGACCGAGGAGGAGGGCCTGCCCTCTGCGCGGCCGCTGCGCTGCCTCGCTGACATGCGCGCCGCGCTGGCCGCGGCGGCGCCCGAGTTTCGTGCCCGCTTCGGCGCCGAGCCCGAGCTGCGCGCGGCACTGCACCTGGGCGAGGTGATCGCGGGCGAAGTGGGCGAGCAGCGACGCGCCATCGTGTACCACGGCGATGTCATGAACACCGCTTCGCGTCTGGAGCAGGCGACGCGCGACGCGGGGGTGCGATTCATCGTGTCCGATGCCGCGCTGTCCGCGCTGGGGCGTCCGGCAGACTACGCCTGTCGCGACCTCGGGGAACTGGAGCTGCGCGGGCGGCGCGAGGCGATTCGCGCGTGGGCGGTGGAGACGGCGCTCTAGCGCTTCTGGTATCCCGCCTCGCGCTGATGCCGGATAGCAACGACGAGAACCAGGTCATCGAGCGGGGAATACTCGTAGAGCGCGATGTATCCCGTCCCGCCATGCGATATGACCAGTTCCCGCAGCGGCGGCGATCCGCCAGTGTCGCGCCCGATCTCGGGATGGCGCGCCAGCACCTGCACGGCGTCGATTATCGTTCCTATGTGATCCAGAACGGTCGCCGGGTCACGACTGAAATTGAAATCGAAGATGCGGTCCAGGTCCTCCCGGGCGCCGTCGTCGAAGTGAATCACACGATCTTGCGAGGCTTCGGGGGCTGCGGGTTGCCGCCGGCGGCTCTTTGCCTGAGGTAGGCGAAGACCTCCTCCGCCGGTATCCCCATTCCCGACTTCTTCATCCTTGCCAGCCGCCGCCTTGCTTCGGCGTGGAACGCCGCCCGCGTCTCCTCGGCCTCGACCTTCTCCCGTATGGCCTTCACCATGAACGCGTGCGCCGTGGTGTCCTGCGCTTCGGCCAGGCGCTCGATCTTCTTCTTCACGTCCGGCGGAACCCTGAGCGAAACAGCCATCGCGCCCCCTGTATCACAAAAGAGATACACGATGCTGCGCCCACCTGTCCAGGCCGTCAAGGCCGGGCAACGGTTAGAATGCCTTTGTGACCGCCAAAGACCCTAAAAACCAGCCAGTTGCGTCCCATTCCAACTTCATCCGCCAGCGGATCGAGGCCGACCTTGCCTCCGGGAAGGTCAAGGCCATCAAGACCCGGTTTCCGCCGGAGCCCAACGGATACCTGCACCTGGGGCATGCCAAGTCCATCCTGCTGAACTTCGGCCTGGCGAAGGAGTACGGCGGCTCCTGCAACCTGCGCTTCGACGACACCAACCCGGAGAAGGAAGAGCAGGAATACGTCGACGCCATCATCGAGTCGGTGAAATGGCTGGTGCCGGAGTTCGACGGCAAGGCCCTGTACGCCTCGGACTACTTCGACTTCATGTACCAGTGCGCCGAGCACCTGGTGGGCGCGGGCCATGCCTACGTGGACTCGCAGTCGGCCGACGACATGAAGCACAACCGGGGCGACTTTACCCATCCGGGCACCGATTCCCCCTTCCGCTCGCGGTCGGTTGAAGAGAATTTATCCCTGCTGCGCGAGATGCGCGACGGCAAGCATGCCGATGGCGCTCATGTGCTGCGGGCCAAAATCAGCATGGCTTCGCCGAACATCAATATGCGGGATCCGGCGCTGTACCGGATCAAGCGGGCGACCCACCACCGGACCGGGGACAAGTGGTGCATCTACCCGATGTACACCTATGCGCATCCGATCGAGGATGCTGTCGAGAGGATTACCCATTCGCTTTGCACCTTGGAGTTCGAGGACCAGCGGCCTTTCTACGACTGGCTGCTGAACAAGCTCGCCGATGGCGGATTGCTCACCCATCCCCTGCCGCAGCAGATCGAATTCGCGCGGCTGCAGCTGACGCACGTCATGCTGTCCAAGCGGTTGTTGATCAAGCTGGTCGAGGACAAGGTCGTGGACGGTTGGGACGATCCGCGCATGCCGACTTTGGCAGGGGCTCGGCGGCGGGGGTATACGCCGGAGGGGTTTCGGTTGTTTGCTGATCGGGTTGGGGTGTCGAAGGAGAATTCCTGGATTGATTATTCGGTGCTTGAGGACTGCATGCGCAAGCACCTTGATGAGGTTGCGCCTCGGAGGATGGCTGTGCTGGATCCGGTCAAGCTCGTCATCGAGAACTACCCCGACGGCCAGGAAGAACAGATGGACGTGCCCAACCACCCCAAGCACGCCGACATGGGCAAGCGCCCGGTGCCGTTCTCCAAGAAACTCTGGATCGAGCGCGAGGACTACCAGGAGAATCCGGAACCGAAGTACTTCCGGCTATTTCCGGGCAACAAGGTAAGACTGCGCTACGCCTACGTGGTGGAATGCCTCGGCTACGACAAAGCTACCGACACCGTGCGCGCCCGATACCTTCCCGAAACCCGCTCTGGCACACCGGGGGCGGACTCGGTCAAGGTGAAGGGGAACATTCATTGGGTGAGCGTTAAGCACGCCCACGAGGCCGAGATCCGAGCCTACGATCGACTCTTCAAGACCGAAAAACCCGAAGGCCAGGACGACCTGAACCCTGACTCCCTAAAGAAGATCCGCGCTCAGTTCGAGCCGAGCCTTGGGAAAGGAGATATGGGGGCGGTGCAGTTTGAGAGGCATGGGTACTTCATCTCGGATCGAGATGGGTTCAATCGGACCGTAACGCTTCGTGACTCTTGGACTACTTTGAAGGGATAGCGCCGTTGTGACACCTGCGGTAACACCATTCAGCGTGCCCAAAGACGGCGTGGTATTCGTCTCAGATGTCTTTGATCGCTGTGAAGGACTCATCGAATCCGGAATCTGGCACGGTTTAACGCGCGCGAAACTAATGTCATGGCGCGCAAACTTCCGAAATGATGCTGAACGCTACTTCGCCGCATGTGTACTAGATTCCCTCATATTCCGCTCCGACGACCAGACGTATTCGCTCATCCAGCATTTATTCCAAAGGACTCTTCCGGACCTCGCTGAAGATCAAAATTTGTCGGTCTTGCGGGGACAAGGCTGGTTGCACGCCCTAGGGAGCACGACTACAGACCCAGGAATCCGATTGGTCGCCGTCTCAAAGCGCACAGACCCACCGGGCAAGAGTCCTCACACCGTTATTCGGATGATGCGACGAAATTTCGGCGTGAATCGGGATTGGACGATCACGCCTTGGAATCTCGCCGCCAGTGGATTGAGTAGCAGCACCTTCTTGATCTTCGTTGATGATTTCCTTGGAACGGGCGCTCAATTTGACGAGGTGGTCAAAGCAGAGAATCTTGAGTCGATGATCAAGAAACACCCTTCCATATACGCACCGCTTGCCGGTTTCTCCGGAGGCGTCGCCGAATTGAGGCGGATTTATCCCACGTTGCTCGTTCAGCCTGTTGAAGTGCTAACAGACGAACATCGACTCTTTCATGAGGATTCGAAGTGCTTCAACGACCGAACGAATAGCATCGCTTCCGCCGAAGCCTTCTATTATTCAATACTACAATCTCGCGGGATCCAACTTATAGGTGATCAGCGCAGGGGCTACGGCGGACTAGAGTTGGCATATACGTTCGCTCATGCAGCTCCGGACAACTGTCTGCCCATTTTGTGGTGGACTGAGTCTCCGCAGTGGACCCCACTTCTCGCCCGTTAGATCAATGCCCCTTACGCTTGATACCGTTCGATCACAACTCTCGAAGAATCGCGCTAGCGAGTTTGATCGCGATGTCTGGAATAGATATGTACTTCCTCCGTTTTTTTTCCAACTCGATCTTCTTACGGCAACAAAGCCCCGCGTAGTCGTCGGGGGGCGAGGCTGCGGCAAGACCATGCTGCTGCGTTACTTCTCGCATGAATCTGTGTTCTCCAGAAGTCGGCCGACGTTAAGCAAGGACGCGCTTTCCCAGATAGGGCTGTACTGGCGCACCGACACTCAGTTTTGCAATGCGATGCTCGGACGAGGGCTATTGCAAGAGAACTGGAGATCTGCCTTCGATCACTACCTCGCACTGACATTAACTCTTGAATTTCTGGCGGCGCTGGAAACAATCTCTAATAGCTCGATTGCCGTTGTAAGTCCAACTACCACTCAGGCAATGGAACTGCCCGGGCTCACTGCATTTGACGATCGAATTCCTGCGACATTGGGGGCGCTCAAAGTCTTTCTAAGGGAGCGCCTTTGGGAATTCGAAACATGGGTGAACAATGTCAGGAAGACGCCCGAACCGATATTTCTACCGGGTATTCACTTTCTGTTAGCAACGATCGCGCTTGTTCGGGAATCGAGGGTCGGCGACTTTTCATCAATCGCGTGCCAGATATTTATTGATGAGTATGAGAGCTTGTGCGATTACCAGCAGCGAACAATAAATACCTGCCTGAAACACAGCGAGCCGCCTGTCGTGTTTCACGTTGCTATGCGTAGACACGGCTTTCGGGATCGCCTTACACATAGCGCCGAATCAGTTTCAGACATTCACGACTATCGCACGCTCGATCTAGAGGCATTGCTCCTCGAGCACCAAGATACATTTCCAGTATTTGCGGGCGAAATTCTTATTTCGGCGCTCGCGGAAAGTGAGTTCCCCGTACCAATAAATACGGCCGCGCTACGCGATCCTGCCGCCCTGTCAGCCCGCACCAATTCTTCTTACACAGCTCAAGTAAAGCACTACGCGTCCTCGATTCTCCCAAGCCTCACTGCGGACGAGTTATGTGAAGAAGTCTTTAAAGACAGCTCAATTCTCTCGACTTTGGTCGAGAGGACTACTAAGGCGCTAAGAACTCGCGGGTCTCGGATAGATCCAAAGCGATTCGTGCGCCCATCGACAAAGGCGGCCTCGATAATTGCGCCCGCCATGCTTTCACGTCAAAGAACCGATCCCCAAGATTTACTGCACGAACTTGATCAACTTGAGCGTGGGCGAGCAAACAAATTCACGGGCTCAAGCGGCTGGTTACATAACAACTTTGTCGGCTGTTATCTGCAACTGTACCAACCGTATTCTCGGAACTGCCCTTTCTATGCAGGGTTTGAAACATTCGTCTATCTGTCTCGGGGAAATCTTCGGCACTTTCTAGAGCTTTGTTACAAATCATTTGCACGTGCGACAGATGTTCTTTCAGTAGATGCGCCGTCCATTGAACCCCACAAACAAGCTGAAGCCGCTCGCCAAGCCAGCACAAGCTTCCTGTCGGAGATCCGGAGTTTTGGTCGCAAGGGCGAACAACTTCATACGTTTGTACTTCGCCTTGGAACACTTTTTGCACTAGCACATTCACGACCGACGCAGAGTGAACCGGAGCAGAGTCATTTTGCTATCACTAGAGGTGCCGACGAGTTGCTGAATGAAGACCAGGATCTGCTTTTGGAGGCGCTACGATGGTCGGTTCTTGTCGAAGAACCGTCGACAAAGCAAAAGGATCCTACTCGTCCAGACGCAGTGGACTACGTGCTCAATCCAATCTATGCACCATACTTCTTTTTAAGTTACCGAAAGCGTCGAAAATTGGAGCTGACTTCTGAACAGCTAATCTGCCTCATTCGCGGATCAATCAATGAGTACACCGAGCTTATGCGTACATTCAAACGCCGCTGGAATGTTGAAGATAGTGCAACCGCTTCTGTGGTGCTCCCGCTCTTCAGTGAGGATGAGGAATAGCAGTGGACATCGCGATGCGAACCACGATGTCGGCGAGTGCCGTCAACTGGTCGTCGCTTTCTGTTGCGTTCGTTGGCACACCTATTGACGCGAGAGGTCATTCAGCAATTGAAGCTATCCGGGGTGCCGGGATACAGGTCGTCGAAACTTCCTACGATCCGGAAACGTTCGAAGTCACGCTCGGCAGCACCTGCGGACCTGCTGACGACATTGACGCTCTATTTCTTCCGTTTGCTGCGAAGCGAATATTGCTTGAGTGCACGACACTCGGAATCGCCGAGATACTTCTTCTGTGCCGCGCGGCTCGCAGCGCTGCCATTGCGCGTATATCACTTCTGTATGTTGAGCCAGCCGACTATGCGGCCCCCCAATCTCAGGAACTATTGCGGCGGCGGGATTTTGAGCTTACCCGAGAGTTTGTCGGCTTTCGCCCGATCCCAGAGTTCGTGATCAATCTCGCGGGCGCTCGCGCCGCTCGTGGTGTTTTCTTCCTAGGCTACGAGCAGAGAAGACTGGATAGAGCTCTTGAAGATCATCAGCCGATCAACGGCAATCGATGCGCACTCGTATTCGGCGTTCCGGCTTACTCACCTGGATGGGAAATGAATGCCTTTTCCCGCAATCTCAGGGTCATTCAGGAAAGCAACATTCGCCCAGAGATCAAATTCTGCGGCGCGGCAAGTCCCCTATCCGCGTATCAGCTACTGAGCGAGTTTGAGCGGAGCCTAGGGACCAGTGACAAAATGTTTATTGCACCATTGGGCACGAAGCCAACGGGAATTGGTGCTGCTCTATTCTGTGCGGATCGAAAGAATGTCGGGATCATCTACGACCATCCACGAAGGAAGGCTGGACGTACCGAGTCCCATACTAAGTGGCATCTTTACTGCGCCACCTTTTCCTAGTGACCGTTAACCACTTAACCCCCGCCGATCTCGCGGTTCATTTAGCGAGCTTAGTACCATCGAACTCTCGGCTCGTACTGGAGCCTTGCGCAGGCAAGGGAGACCTCCTTAAGCCGTTGTTGAACCGGCTCTCGTCGTCAGCCACGATTGTCTGCATAGACAAGCGCTCTAGCGTGTTGGATGTATTGCGTAAACGGCTCGTCAGTGTCGGTACTCAAGCTCTAGTCATCCGAAACGGCAACTTCTTGAAGTTTACCGATCGTGACTTGGCTACTAACTTCGATTGCGCGTTGATGAATCCGCCGTTCTCTGCTCGAAAGGAGAATTGGCTTTTGCTTGATGTTCTCGATGGCGTACCTGAAAGCATCAAGAAGCGCAGTGCGCCTATTGAAGCCCTTTTCCTGCTCAAAGCGTTGACGCATCTAAGGGCGGGGGGCACGGCAATTGCAATTCTTCCCGGTTCGATTGTGTCGGGAATTTCACTTGAGTGGTTCCGGCGTTATTTGCTTCAGTTCAGTTCATTCGAGCACGTACATGAACTCCCGAAGCGATTATTCCGTGGCGTCGAAGGGCGCTTTTTTGTTGTGAAGATGCGAAAAGCCACCAAAAAGAAAGCTGTGATGCTTCTGAATCATTCTTTCCATTCGCCAACCGCTCTAACGCTACCTTCTAAGCGAGATGCCGACATTCGGTTCGACTTTACCTACGCAAGTGCCGCGATTCAGCTTGCCAATGTCATCAAAGGCTCTCAGAAAATTAAGTGGCAGCGCCTCGAACTGTTAGCAACAATTTCGAGAGGGATAGCCTCGGCACCGTTTGATCAATTGCCGGGTCTGCATTCTGACTGCATGCAAGACGGATTTTGGGTGCCCAACGAAGAAACAGAGTTGAAGAATTCTGGCCGTGCCGATGTGCTCGCTAGCAATCGGGACATACTCGTTGCCCGTGTTTCCCGTAGGGCAAGTAAGACGTTCAGCTTGCTCGCAAGACGCGGCGCATTCAGCATATCGGACTGCATGTTCCGCATCAGGCCGAAACGACAAGCAGACCGTAACGCGATATTGGCCGGCCTCCGAGCTGTGTATTCAAGCGATGAATTCGGCTCAGTACTTGAGCGGGGAACCGGAGCCACCTATATCGCCAAATCAGACTTACAGAAAGTTTTACTTCCCATAAATGTACTCAATGTCGAGCGGCGCATTGCAGCCGCGTACTCGTCTGCCTTGAAACGACGAGATGCAAGAAAAATGCACGAACTTGAATGTGCAATGCGATCCAAAATTGGGATTGAGGTTCCAGGTTAACTTCGAGTAGTTTCTCTGAAAGTAACCGATCGGTTACATTCCAGCAAAATCCCCCGTCCCGCTTCCTACCAGCCGCGGAACCTCTTCCAGCGCTCCAGGTCTTCCCTCGTCCCCTCCACCACGTTGTACCCCCCATGCTGCGCTCCAGTAACACAGGCGTGGTTCGGAAGAATGCGAAGGCGGGTGCCGACGGGTAGCGCGGAGGCTTTGCCGCCGGATCGGTGGGCGATGACGCCGTGCTCCTAGTGGGCGTCGACGACGATCAGGCCGGGATCGGGCGGCCGTCGAAGTCGCAGGCAAGGCCGTAGCCCTGGTCGAGCGGCTGCTTGACGGTGCCGCGGTCGCGGGAGAGAGCCATCCAGCCGGCGTCGACTAAGCTCTTCCTCATTACATCCCACGCATCTGTCGAGATATCTATACTGCTGCTTGCCCAGTCAGCTGACGATATCTCGCATTCTGCCGTAGGGCCGCAAAGTCGGAATCGGCCTTCGCTGCATCTGCGTTGTCTCGAGATATTCCTATTGATTTCTCTAGATCGTCCAAAGCACCATTAGTTACCATTGACTTCGGTTCGCCGTCCAACTTTGTTGTTAGAAGCGCTTTGTAGCATGCACGGTTGTATATCAAGTCACCGTAGTCAATATCGAGCTTGCCTACTTTCTCCTTCGCCTGAATAAAGAACGAAGCCGCAGAGATCGCGCCTTCGAAGTCCTGATTCGCTCTGTAAAGTCGACCAAGGTAGAGAGAAACATATCGATCAGTAGGATAGTTGTCGCGTATACCCAAAAGTCTTTGTATCGCCCTTGATCGATCGCCCTCCAGTGCCCCCGGTTCAAGTGAGTCAGACGCAGACGTAATTGCTGCTGTATACGTTCGCGTGTCTTGCAGAGACTGTGCCATTCCAATGTCGTGCACTCGACGCATAGTGTGCCTGTACGTGAAGACCCCAGCTGTGACGACGAATGACACTGTGAGGCCCACCCAGGCAATAAGTAAGGCGGCCGTGTGGCCGCAGTCGATCCATTTTTTGGGGTCACAGGACGGCTCCACGTTCAATAGATGAATGAGCCCCTCACCAAACTTGATGACAAAAAAAATTGCGACCAGCTCAAAGACCACCCCCACCAAGGACTTCGCAAGCTCGCGGTACTCCGTCCATAGTTCTTCCCAAAATTCCATACGCCCCCCAAGACAAACTCGTCAACACTAGCTAATCGATCATCTGAATGACGCCGTACAATGAATTCCTGCAGCGCACCGCATGCGTGCCCAGCAGCCAGCGAAGAGCGCCCGTTGGAATGGACCATGATCCTCCCCAAAGAACGTGTCAGAAAGATACGGTGGAACTTGCGAGAGCGGAAGGTCTTTGCCTGAGTATCGGACAGCGAGAGCAATCCATCTTTCGGATCGCCACAACATTCACGCCTCCTACCATCCGGTGAACCGCGCCCAGCGCGCCGGCACTTCCCTCTTCCCCTCCACCACGTTGTACCCCTCATGCTGCGCCCCAGTAGCGCAGGCGTGGTTGGGAAGAATGCGCAGGCGAGTGCCGACGGATAACACTGGCGCCTTGTCGCCGCAGCGCTGGGCGATGACGCCGTGCTCCTGGTGGGCGTCAACGACGATCAGGTCGGGGATCGGGCGGCCGTCCGCGTCGCAGACGAGGCCGTAGTCCTGATCGAGCAGCTGTTTGGCGGTGCCGCGGTCGCGCGAGAGGGCCATCCAGCCGGTGTCGATGAGTGACCAGCCGTGGTCGGTACGATGGCCGTTGACGGTGGAGAGTGTCTCCGTACGCATTGAGCTCGCCAAGGCATGGCGCATATGTCGGATATGACATATACTGCGCCCGTGCGAAAGGCAGACAAGCCGCTGTTGTGGTTGCACGGCGAGGTCAAAACCCCGCCGTTCTCGTCAACCGCACGCATCGAAGCCGGCGTGCTCCTGAGGCGGTTGCAACGCGGCGAATCGATTGCCCTGCCCCACTCGCGACCGATGCCGAGCATCGGCAAGGCGTGCCACGAGCTGCGGGTGAACGACGAAACGCGGACTTGGCGCATCGTGTACTTCCTGGAGTCAGATGCGGTGGTGATTCTCGAAGTTTTCCAGAAGTCCGGCAGAACCACGCCGGAGGCGGTGAAGAAGACGTGCAAAGACCGGCTGCGGCGCTATCTGGCGGCGGCACAAGGCAAGGAGACAAAGCGATGACTGCAGAGAAGCTGAAGCGACTGAAGACCGCGGGTTGGAAGGCGGGATCGACGCGCGATTTCCTGGGATTGAGCGAGCAGGAGGCTGCACTCGTCGAACTCAAGCTGGCGCTGGTCACTGCGGTAAGGGAAGCGAGGCGCAAGCACGGCCTCTCCCAGACCGACCTCGCGCAGCGGATGCGTTCCAGCCAATCCAGGATCGCCAAGATCGAGACCGGAGACCAATCCGTGTCGCTCGACCTCATCGTGCGCGCGCTGTTTGCGGCGGGAGCAACAAGGAGGGAGTTGCAGCGGGCTCTTGGCGCAGGCGCCTGAGCGCCCCCCCTCACCGCAAGGGCGAGAACCCCGCCCCCAGCAAGATCTTCGTCTCCTGGTAATCCGTGTTGTAAGGCTCCTCCGGATCCGGCTTCGGCGGCCACACCCCGGTCTCCAGCGCCGCCTTCCGCGCGCGCGTCCGGTCATCCAGCGCCTTGTACGGCCAGATGTGCACGAACTTGTTCAATCCGCCCAGCTCGGAGAACCACGTCGCGATGCAGGGCGAAATCGCATGCCGCACCGGCAGCGACTTCGCCCAGGTCTTGCGGATCTTGGCCTGGTCGCCAGGGCGCAGGGTGTAGGTGCGCAGCTCGAAGTACGGCCCGACCTCGCCTTCCGGCAACAGGGGCGAGTCCGGCCACGGGATAAAGATCTCGCTCTGCATGCGCACGATGAACTCGCCGCCCGAAGGCGGCCAGCCGCCCGCCGCGACGGCCTCGGCGCGGATGCGGGCGCGTTCCTCCAGGTCCTTGTACGGCCAGACGTGGATGACCTGGTTGAGCGGCCCGATCTCGGTTTGCCAGAACGCCGCCAGCCTGGACAGGCGCGTGCGCTTCTCGTAAGCCTCGCCGAAGCGCCGAACGTACTCCGGCATCGACCTGGGCTTGAGGTCGTAGGTCCGCATTTCGTAGATCATCGTTTTGCCTCCGATGGGTGCTGTGCAGCGCCGGATGTAACCGATCGGTTACATTTCTCCGGCCACGAAGCGCCAGGCGCCGCCCTCGGCCCGCAGGGTGCCGCCGGTCGGCGTCGCGAAATGGGTGCCGAGCACCAGGATCTTCCGGTCCGCGTTGCGCGAGAGGAACGCCCGCCGCGTCGCCCGCGCCGCTTCCGGATCGTTGTCGAAGTTGCTCGCCCACCCCGGCTCGGCGCACTGCACCGGGTGGTGCATCAGGTCGCCGGTGATCACCGCCTCGGGTCCGGAAGAGGAAACGCGAACGCTGACATGCCCCGGCGTATGCCCGGGCGTGGGTTCCAGGAAAACCTCCGGCGTCAGCCGATGGTCTGACGCCACCAGGTCCGCGAGCCCGGCATCGAGCACCGGCCGCACGGAGTCGTCACGAATCGAACGATCCGGCCCCGCCGCCTCGTCCTTCCAGAACGCCCACTCCGCGCGCCCGATGAGGTAGCGCGCATTGGGGAAGGTCGGCACCCAGCGGCCGTCCGAGAGCATGGTGTTCCAGCCGACGTGATCCACGTGCAGGTGGGTGCAGACGACGAGGTCCACGCGCTCGCGCGGGAAACCGGCCTCGGCCATGTCCTCCAGGAAGCGGCCCTTGCGCAGGTTCCAGCCCTTCACCTCGCGCGGCTTGTCGTTGCCGACGCAGGTGTCCACCACGATGACCTTGCCCGCGGACTCGATGACGAAGGCGTGGATGGAGGCGACGAGGCGCCCGGTGTCGGTGAGGAAATGGGGCTTGAGCCAGGCGTGCTGCAGCAGTTTGTCCGGGGTGGCGTCCTTGAAGAAGAAGCTGCCGGGGGAATCGCCTTCGATCTCGACCACGCGGGTGATGCGCACGGCGCCGACTTGCCAGCGCTGGATCGGATAAGTCGTCGCCATGCTTAGACGAAAGGCGCGGCGAGCTTCTCGGTGGCAATCACCTTCGTCACCGCCGCCCGCTCCAGCATCCGCTCCAGGTAAGGCCCGTAGTGCGGAAGGCTGCGCGCAGGCCGAGCGAAGAACCGCGTCCAGCGCCCCATCAGGAACGCCCAGGCATCGAGCGAGCCGTAGCTCTCGCCGAGGAACCACGGGCCTTGCGCGAGCTGCCGGTCGATCTGCTCCAGCATCCCGCCCACCTTCGCCTCCGCATGCGCCTTCAGTTGCGCCGCGCCGTCCTTGTTGCCCTCGTCCATCCACCGCTCCGGATAGAAATAGAGCATCAAGGTCGCCTGAACCGAATTGGTGAACCACATCAGCCATTTGTTGAAATGCGCGCGCTCGACGGTGCCATGGGCCGGCGCCAGGCCGGCACGGGGATGGGTGTCGACCAGGTGCAGGCAAATGGCCGCGGTTTCGTACAGCACGAGATCCCCGTCCACAAAGACAGGGATCTGGCCGTTCGGATTGAGCCTCAGGTATTCAGGCGCCTTGTGCGCTGACTTCGCCCGGTCTACGTAGCAAAGCTCGAACGGAACCCCGAGTTCCTCCAGCAGCAGATGCGGAATGAAGCTCGCATTGCCGGGAAAGTAGTGAAGCTGGATCACGTCAGTCGATCTTGATCCCCGCGGTCTCGACCACCTTGGCCCAGCGCGCGATGTCGGCGCGGATGGTGGCGCCAAATTCCGCCGCGCTCCCGCCGGTGGGATCGGTGCCCAGCGAAGCAAGGCGCGCGCGGACCTCCGGCGCCTGGATGGCCTTGTTGATCTCGCCGTTCAGCCGCCCGACGATGTCCGCCGGCGTGCCGGCCGGCGCGAGGATGCCGTACCAGGACTGCACCACCAGCCCCGGGAAGCCGGATTCGTCGAAGGTGGGCACCTCGGGCGCCCCGGACATGCGCCTGGGCGAAGTGAAGGCGAGCGCGCGCAGCTTGCCGCCCTTCAGGTGCCCCTCGACGGTGGTGAGGCCGGTCATGACCATCTGGATCTGCCCGCCCACCAGGTCCAGCACCGCCTGGCCGCCGCCCTTGTAGTTGACGTGCACCATGTCGATCCCGGCGCGGCCGCGGAACAGCTCCGCCGCCAGGTGGCCGGCGCTGCCATAGCCGGCGCTGGAATAGTTGACCGCCCCGGGCCTGGATTTCGCGAACGCCACGAACTCGGCCACGTTCTTCGCCGGCACCGACGGGTGCACCACCATCAACAGCGGCAGTTGCGCCACGCTCGCCACGGGCGCCAGGTCCTTCACCGGATCGAAGGGCATCTTGCGGTAGACGCTCGGGTTGATGGCCATGGTGCCGTCGTAGCTCATCACCAGGGTGTAGCCGTCGGCGGGCGATTTCACCGCCGCCTCGGTGCCGATGTTGCCGTTGGCGCCGGGCCGGTTGTCGAACACGATGGGCTGGCCCAGTTGCTCGGACACCTTCTGCCCGACCAGCCGCGCGATGACGTCGGTGGCGCCGCCGGGGCCGAAGGGGATGACCAGGCGGATGGGCTTGGAGGGCCAGGTTTGTGCGGCCGCAGCAAGCGGAAGGAGGAATACGAGCGCGAGTAGTTTTTTCATGGACAGGTTCATATCACGAAATGCCGCGACCGGCATCCCCTGCTACTCTCGCCGCATGCTGTTTCCAACAACGCTCGTAGGCAGTTACCCCCAGCCCGACTGGTTGATCGACAGGGCGAAACTCTCCAGCCGCCTCCCCCCGCGCGTGCGCGCGAAGGAGTTGTGGCGCATCCCGGAGCCATACCTTGCCGAAGCGCAGGACGACGCGACGCTGGTCGCGATCCGTGCCCAGGAGGAAGCCGGCATCGACATCGTCACCGACGGCGAGATCCGGCGCGAGAGCTACTCGAACCGGTTCGCCACCGCGCTGGAAGGCGTGGACATCGACAATCCGGGCACCGCGATGGACCGCACCGGCCACCCCAATCCGGTGCCGCGCGTGGCGGGCAGGATCCGCCGCAAGCACGCGGTGGAAGTCGAGGACCTGAAGTTCCTGCGGCGGAACACCAGCCGCCAGGTGAAGATCACCGTCCCCGGCCCCTTCACCATGAGCCAGCAGGCGCAGAACGACTTCTACAAGACGAACGCCGAGTGCGCCATGGCCTACGCCGAAGCCGTGAACGAGGAGATCCGGGACCTGTTTGCGGCGGGCGCGGACGTGGTGCAGGTGGACGAGCCCTACATGCAGGCGCGGCCGGAGCAGGCGCGCGAGTACGGCGTCGCGGCGTTGAACCGGGCGCTCGAAGGCATAACCGGGACGACCGCGGTGCACATCTGCTTCGGCTACGCGCACATCGCGCACGTGCGGCCGAGCGGCTACTCCTTCCTGCCCGAATTCGCCGGCTGCAGCTGCAAGCAGGTGTCCATCGAGACCGCGCAGGCAAACCTGGACTGCAGCGTGCTGGAGAAGCTGCCGGGCAAGCAGATCATGGTCGGCTGCCTGGACCTGAGCAGCATGGAAGTCGAGACGCCGGAAGTGGTTGCGGCGCGCGTGCGCCGGGCCTTGAAGCACATCAAGCCCGAACAGGTGATCCTCGCGCCGGACTGCGGCATGAAGTACCTGCCCCGGGCAGTCGCCGACGGCAAGCTGCGCTCGATGGTGGCGGCGGCGAAAATCCTGCGCGCCGAGCACGGCGGCTAGCCGGGATACTGCGCGACGGCGCTGGCGCAAGGGCATCAGTCCTCCGGGTCGAGGCATCCCCCAGCCTGGAGGGGGAAGGGGTCGCCGCGGTTCCGCATCAGGCTCGCCCGACGCGGGGCGTGCACAACAGCGGACTTCGACGCTGCAACCGGGTCTTGGGATCCTGGGCTTCCGGGAACACCCCGAACCGGAGACTGACGCTGTATTCCTTAACGGCTGCGCCCGCGGAATCCTTAGAATGGATCATCCTCATCCCGGGAGTTGCCATGCGCCACGTCCTTTCCCTGCTCGCCGCCGCCCTGCTTTCGATCGCGCCTTTCGCGCATGCACAGGAAGTCAGCCTCGGCGCCGCCGACACGGTGCAATCGGTGCTGCAGGCGCAGAAGGGCAAGCGCGTCACCGTGCGCCTGGCCGGCGGCCAGGAACTGACCGGCGTGGTGCGCGAAGCCACCGGAAAGCTGGTGGCGCTGGGGGCGCTCACCGGGCGCGAGTTCTTCGACGCCGTGATTCCGCTGGAGAAAATCGAAGCCGTCCTGATCCGCACCAGGTAGCCGGCATGGACACCGCCAGGTTCGACTGGCCGGCCCTCGTCGCCGACCTGAACGCGCTGCTGCGCCTGAAGACCACGGTCATCGGCATGAAGATGTTCGAGCGCAAGGCGGACATGGAGGCAATCCCGAAGATCCGCCGGCCCAGGACGATCCACACGACGGACCAGGTGGTGAGCATGGCCTCGCGCCTCGGATGGACCGTCGGCATCACCGCCGAAGACCTGGTGGGCAACCAGTGCCGCGCGGTCATCGGCCTGACGGCGCAGGACTCGGAATGGAAGAGCGGCAAGAACTACGTCGGGGTCTGGCACGCGACGCAGCCCGACGCCCAGGCGCGCCAGGAGGCCCTGAGCGTCGTGCCCTACGGCAAGTACGAGGCTATGGCGGTATCGCCCCTCGCCTCGGGCCGCCTGGACCCGCCGGACATTTGCCTGGTGTACGCCACGCCAGGCCAGATGATCATCCTGATCAATGGCTTGCAGTGGAAGGACTACCGCAAATTCGACTGGAGCGTGGTGGGCGAGACCGCCTGCGCGGACTCCTGGGGCCGGGCGCTGAAGACAGGCGAACCGAGCCTTTCGCTGCCCTGCTTCGCCGAACGCCGCTACGGCGGCGTGCCGGACGAGGAAATGCTCATGGCGCTGCCGCCGGAGTACCTTCCCAAGGCCATCGAAGGCATGAAGGCGCTGGCGAAGAACGGCCTGCGCTACCCGATCGCCCCTTACGGCATCCAGAACGACGTCCGCGCCGGGATGGCTGCCAGCTACGCGGGCAAGTAATTGATTGAATTGACAGGGTTGGGCGCCTGCGGTATAAAGCGGCTCAGGAACGTCAAGCAGTGAAAAGTCCAGTCAGTCTGTAGTGGTACGACGCAAGTCCAGTACCGCACTTCTCCTAGGTCGATTCCCTTGATAGTCCAATGGGCCTTGTAGGATTTCCCTACCAGCCTTTTTTATCAATAGACATCAAGGAAATAACATGAGTACAGGTACCGTTAAGTGGTTCAACGACGCCAAGGGCTTCGGCTTCATCACGCCGGATGACGGCGGCAAAGACCTTTTCGTCCATTTCTCCGCGATCCAGGGTGGCGGCTTCAAGTCGCTCAAGGAGAACGACAAGGTGCAATACGACGTCGGCCAGGGCGCCAAGGGCCCCAACGCCACGAACGTCCGCCCGGCCTAAACCGCCAGGCAGTCAGCACCAGGAAAAAGCCCGGTTCGCCGGGCTTTTTTCATTTATACGAACATGCGCGACCCGCTCCCCCTCGCGGTCACCGCCCTCGGCATCGGCCAGATCACCGCCTGGGGCACCGCCTACTACTGCCTCGGCGTGCTCGCGAAGCCCGTGGTCGCGGACACCGGCTGGAGCCTGTCGCTCGTCTATTTCGGTTTCACCGTCGCACTGCTGGTGATGGGGCTGGTCTCGACCGCGGCCGGAAAGGCGATCGACGCCTGGGGGGCGCGCCGGGTGATGGCGATGGGCACGGTGTTGACGTCGATGGGCCTCTACGCGCTGTCGCTCGCGCAGTCGCCCGCGGCCTGGCTCGGTGCCTGGGCTTTCCTTGGCATCGGCATGCGCCTGTGCCTGTACGACGCCGCCTTCGCCGCGCTGGTGCAGGTGCTGCCTTCGCGCGGGCGGCAGGCGATCTCCTATCTCACGCTGTTTGGCGCCTTCGCCTCCACGGTGTTCTGGGTGCTCGGGCACTACTTCAACGAATCCATGGGGTGGCGCGACACGCTGGTGATGTTCGCCGTGATCAACCTCGCGGTCTGCCTGCCGCTCAACTGGATCGGCCTGGCGAGGACGGAAGATTCGGCGCGCCGCGTGGACGAGAAACAAGAAGCGCAGGCTGGCAGTGCCCCATTGAAAGGCAACCGGCGCACCGTGGCCATGGCGCTGTTCGCGCTGGTGATGTCGCTCAATGGCTTTGCCTTCAGCGTCATCACGGTGCAGCTGGTGCCGCTGCTGGAGGCCGCCGGCCTCGCCACGGCGGCCGCGGTCTGGGTCGCCTCGCTCAAGGGCTTCGCGCAGTTCGGCGGCCGGGTGGTGGAAATCCTCTTCGGCCGCAAGCTGCACGCCATCACGGTGGCGCGCATCGCCATCGGCGTGCTGCCGCTGTCATTCCTCCTGCTTTACGCGGCGAACGGCAACTTCGCGGCCATCCTCGTCTTCACCCTGGTGATGGGCGCCTCGCAGGGCGTGATCACGATCGTGCGCGGCGCGGTGCCGCTGCAGCTGTTCGGCGCCAACGGCTACGGCGCGGTGCTGGGCGTGCTGGCGACGCCGATCCTGATCGTGCACGCGATCTCGCCGACGCTGTTCGCGCTCGTGGTGGACCGCTGGGGCTGGGGCGTGGGACAGGCGGCGCTGGTGGCGGCAACCTTCGCCTCCTGCATCGCCATCGAGGTGATGTCGCGCTGGTATGAAAAGGGCCGCCGCTCCGGCGGCGGCTGAAGCGAGCCGCCGGCCTGGTCAGCGGCAGCTGAAGCTGGACGAAATCAAGGTCAGCGGCAGCTGAAGCTGGCCGCTGAGGCGGGATCGCCGCCGCTGTAGTGCGGATACGCCGGCCAGCGGCACAGCGGCCGCGCGTTCAGCACCTTGAAGGGCGCGGCGCGCTCCTGCTGCACCACGTTCAGCGTTCCCGGCGCGCGGCCACGCTCCACCCAGTCCTCCAGCACTTCCAGCATGTCCACGCTGGCCGGCGCGCCGGTGCCGACGTGATCCACGCCCGGCGCCACGTACAGGCGCGCGAACTGGTCCACCACCGGCTGGCGCATCTTCGCCACCACCTTCTGCCAGTACTCGATGCCCGCATACGGGCTCTGCGCGTAGTCGGCCATGTGCTCCAGGATCACCAGCTTGCCGCCGCCGGCATGGAAGCGCGCGAGGTCCGGGTCGGTGGAATCCATCAGCGCGGAGACCTTGAGGATGCGGTTGCGGAAATCATCCGGGTTGTACTTGCGCAGGTCGTACTTGGCGTCCTGCGCGTAGAAATACTGGATCGCGCCCGAGCCGTACTGCCAGGCGCGGCCGTTGGTCAGCGCCGGCGGCGACACCGGCGCCGAATCGCCGGAATACCACGCGCGCCAGCCGCCGAACGGGAAATTGCCCGGCGTGTTCTCCCCGCCCAGGCCGTAGCCCGGGTACTCGGTCTCCCAGTGCGCGAGGCCGAAGTTGAAGCGATAGGGACTGTGCAGCGCCTGAACCGCACGCAACTGCGGCTCGGTGAGGCAGCCATCGCCCTTCTGCGCCGGCGCGCAGCGCAGCTTCGTGACATCGAAGCGCGCGCGGCATCCGGTGTAGTCGCTGACGATGCCATCGGCGAGGCCATCGGCCGCATCGCAGGCGGCGAGCACGGCCTCGTGCACCAGCTTCACCTGCGCCGGGCGGATCCAGCCCTCGCCCATGAGCGCGAGGCCGTTCCTCAGGCCCATGTGTTGCAACGCGGTCCAGTTGATCACCGGCACGCGGCTGAAGATGCCGGCGTAGTCCCCCGGATAGCGCTGCGCCATGGTCAAGCCCTCGCGGCCGCCTTCCGAACTCCCCATGAAGTACACATGCTGCGGCGGTCGACCGTAGCGCAGGCGCATCAGCGCCACCGCGACGTCCTTCACCTTCTTGTAGGAAGCGTGCGCGAAGTTCTCCAGCGCCTCGTCATTGAGCGAGAACGCCTGCAGCGGGACCCCGGGCCGGTTCTGGTGGCCGGAGTCGGTGCCGAAGGTGGCGTAGCCGCGCGCAAGGGGCCCCGGCCGGTCCGATCGAGCGCCCGGCGGCAGGGCGAGCCCGGTGATGAGCACGCCGTTGAAACCGCCGCCACCGTACTGCAGCGCGCGCACGTTCCATTGCACCGGCAAGTTCACCTGGAAGCGGATCACCGGCGCCTTGGGATCCAGCGGCGCGATGTCGCCGATGACCTGGCAATGCGCCGGCAGCGCAGGCGTGATCGGCCCGGCCGGGGGCACGCGTAAATCCGAGGCCGCGACATGGACCGCGCTGCGCACGGTGGCGGCGCCGCTGGGCAGGTCGATCTCGCCCTTTGGCACCGTGACCATCAGGCGCGCGCAGGCCTGCTCCACCGAGGGCGGCGGCGGCGAAGCGCAACCGGCGACCAGCACGACTGCGATTGCACAGCTTCCCAGGCGAACCCATGGCATGCGATGCTCCCTCCCGATCCGCGATCCGCGCATTCCCCGGAGTATAGACACATGCCCTCGCTGCAAGACCTCGGCGCCGCCGCCGGCGCGCTGCTCAAGGAACGCCGGCAGACGATAGCGGTCGCGGAGTCCTCCGCCGGCGGGTTGATCAACGCGGCGCTGGTCGCGGTGCCCGGGGCCTCGGCCTACTACCTGTCGGGCGCGGTGGTCTACACCGTCCCCGGCCGCATCGCCCTGCTCGGCATCGGCAAGGCGGAGATCGTGCCGCCCATGCGCTCGGCGAGCGAGCCCTACGCGGCCCTGATGGCGCGCCGGATCCGCGTCAACCTGGGCGCCACCTGGGGCCTGGCCGAGACCGGGGCCAGCGGCCCGTCGGGCAACCGCTACGGCGACGCCCCCGGACACGCGTGCATCGCGGTGAGCGGTCCGGTGGAAGCGGTGATCACCCTCGAGACCGGGAGCGCCGACCGGGAAGCCAACATGTGGGAATTCGCGCGCCGCGCCCTGGCCCTGCTCGAAGGCTGTATCCGCGAGACAGCGGCCGACCAGCTGAGGTAGAGTTCGCGCATGGGAAATCTCTTCGCAAACATGCACGTGGCCACGGTGGGCGCGATCGCCGGGCTGGGGCTCGGCATCGTCATGGTGGCGTTCGAATACTTCATGCTCAAGCGCCTGGCCGAGCGCCGGGCGGTGCAAAAGGGCAAGAAAGTCGTGGAAATGGATCCGACCGAGCGCAAGCAGCTCGCCGGCACCTTCAAGTTCGCCCTGTTCCTGCCGCCGGGATTCGCGCTGCTCGCCTGGATGTTCTGGGGCTGAGCGCCCCGCCCCTGCCTTCCCGGACCGGCTACTGCCGCGGCCTCGGCGCCGGCAGCTCGACGCCGTTGTCACGAGCGATCTGGTAGTAGCGCAAGGCCTCTCCGTAGTCGCGCGACACCCCGGGTTTTCCGACCTGCAGCATGTCGCCGAGGCGCTTGGCCGCCTCGCCGCCGGTTTTCGTCCTGGCGCGCGACAGCTGCCGCAGCATGCGGGCGGCTTCCGCGGACTTGCCGTCGTTGTCCAGCGCGATCGCGCGCGCAAGCTGCATTTCCGGAGTCGGCGCGGGATCGGGAACCCCGGGCGCCGGCGTGATCGCCGCGAGCTTGACCGGCTCGGACGCCTTCTTCGATTCCTCGACCGGAGCCGGCGCGGGCGCCGGGGCGGGCTTCGGCGACGGCGCGGCCGCGATGGGCTTCACGGGCTCGGGCGCCGGCTTTGCCTCCTCGACCGGGGCCGGCGACGGAGCGGGCGCCGGCAGCGTCGGCGTCGGCACCGGCGCAGCGCGTCGCCGCGTCGATTCTTCCTGCAGCCTGGCCAGCTCCAGGCGGCGCTTCTCCGCGGCCTCGGCCTGCTTCTTCGCCTCGGCCTCGCGCTGGCGCACCAGCGCGACCTGCTTGGCGGCTTCCGCCTCGCGCAGCTTGACCTGCTCGGCCAGCTCGCGCTGCTTCGCCACGTCGCCCGACTTCATGGCCTCGGCGGCGCTGGCGCGCGCCAGGTCCAGTTCCTTCAGCAGCTGGGCCTCGCGCTGGCGCGACACAACCAGCTCGGCCTCGCGCTTCTTCGCCTCGTCCAGCAGGCGCGTCAGTTCCTCGACGCGCTCGGCGAGCGGGTCGGGCGGCCGGATCACGCTCCACACGCCGTAGCCGGCCACGGCCACCGCCAGGCCGATGGCGACCGGGATCAGGACCGAGCGCCGCGGCGGCACCTTGAGCTCGCGCTCGATCAGCTCGGCTTCGCGCTTCTCCAGCACCGCCTGGCGTTCCTCTTCGCGCTTCTGCAACTCGGCCTCGCGTCGCGCCAGGCGCCCTTCGAGCTCGGCCTTTTCCTCGGCCAGCTTCGCCCGCGCCTCGGTTTCCCGTGCCGCGGCTTCCTCGATCTCGCGCTTTTCCTGCTCCTGCGATCCGGCCTTCTGCGCGCTGTCCTCCGCCCCCAGCCCGCGCAGCTTGGCGCTGCGCCGGCGCGCGAGCGCGGCGTAGATGCCGCTCGGGAACTGCTGCACATAGAGGTCGAAGTCGTCGGCGTCGTTGCGGTCCTTGATGGAGCGCCAGAACTCGAGCTCGAACTCCTTGGAGCGCGGCGCGGCGGCGTTCCGCGGCGCCGCGGCGTTGGGCACGGTGCGCAGCACCGTCGCCTCGTCCATGTCCTGCGTCGCGGGCGCCGGCGCGAGGCCCGGCGGCGGCTCCAGGATCACCGTGCGCTCGGCCTCCTCCGCCTCGGCCAGGCCGTCCAGCGCGCGCTTGAGCGCGAGGCCCAGGTCGCGCGCGTCCTGGTAACGGTCCTCCGCATTCTTGGCAAGCGCCTTCGCCACCACCGCGTCGAACAGCGGCGAGACCGTGGTGTTGCTGGCGGAAGGCGGCGCCGGATTGAGCTGCAGGATGTTCTTGGCGATGGTCCAGGCGCCCGGGCCGGGGAACGGCCGCTCTCCTGTGAGGAACTCGTACAGGATCACGCCGGCGGAGAAGATGTCGGTACGCCGGTCGAGGGGCTGGCCCTGCACCTGCTCGGGCGACATGTAGGCTGGGGTACCGAGGACAGTGCCCGCCTGCGTGCGTTCGGAGACCGTGCGCTCCAGGTCCGTGATCCTCGCCACGCCGAAATCGGTGAGCTTGACCCGGCCCTGCGAGTCGATCATGACGTTGGCCGGTTTGATGTCGCGGTGGATGATGCCGGCATCGTGCGCGAAGTGCAGCGCGTCGCACAGCATGCCCATGATGTGGACCACCTCCTTCAGCTCGAAGCGCTCCTTCGCCTGGAAGAACTGCTTCAGCTCGCGGCCCTTGACGAACTCCATCACGATGTAGGCGAGCTCGCCTTCCTCGGCGTAGTCGAACACCTGCACGATGTTGGGGTGGTTCAGACGCGCGACGGCCTGCGCCTCACGGCGGAAGCGCGCCGAGTACTCCTTGGCGGAATCGGAATCGAGCGCGCTCTTCAGGATGGTCTTGATCGCGACCTTGCGCTGCAGGCGCGTGTCCATGCCCGCGTAGACCACGCCCATCGCGCCCTCGCCGAGGACGCTTTCGATGTCGTAGCGCCCGATGCGCCCGGGTTCGGCCGTCTCCGCCATGGCGCAGGATTATGTCAGGCTATTTCGTGCTGCGCTGCGTCGAGAGCGCGGCGCGGATGGCCTCAATGTCGAATATTCCCGGTTGCAGCGCATTCAGATAGGCGAAGCTCTCGGCCACGCTGTGGTCGCGGGTGAAGGAGATCATCTGCTTGGTCGCGGCGACGGCCACCGGCGCCTTGGACGCGATGCGCGCAGCGACCTCGAGGACGCCGGCCACCAGCGCCTCGTGGCTGTCGAACAGTCCGTTGACGAAGCCGAGCCGCTCGGCGCGTTCGGCGCCCAGCCGCTCTCCGGTGTAGCCCAGTTCCCGCACCACGGCCTCGGGCAGCTGCTTGGGCATGCGGTTGAAGGTGCCGACGTCGGCCATCATGCCGAGGTTGATTTCCTGGATAACGAACCAGGCGTCCTTCGTGGCGTAGCGCAGGCAGCACGCGGTTGCCATGTCGACGCCGCCGCCGATGCAACCGCCCTGAATGGCCGCGAGCACCGGGAAGCGCGCGCCGGCCAGCGAACCGAGGCTCGCCTGCAATTCTTCCAGCTTGGCGCGGAAGCGCGCGCGCGCCTCGACGCTGCCGGTGCCCAGCGCCTGCGAGCCCTGGAACATGGAAATGTCCAGGCCGGCACTGAAGTGCGGGCCGGTGGAGGACAGCACCAGCGCCCGCACCGCCGGATCGGACTCCAGTTCCTTTACCGCGAGCGGCAATTCGCGCCAGAAAGACTCGGTCATGGCATTGCGCCGCTCGGGGCGGGACAGGCGCAGGTGGGCGACCCCGTCCCGGCGTGACATTTCGAAACATTCCCAGTCCATCACCCCTCCCATGGCCTTGAACGGAAAAGAAAAATGCCCACGGAACGCCCTGGAAGGGGTCCCAGCCTGTATAATGCGCATGCGGAAACTTTCGGCAGCCTGCAGCATACCAGCCGCCAACCGCGCGCCGCTCAACAGCCCCAGGGGGTTTACGTGGACAAGCGCAAGACGTGGCGCGAGCAGGAGCAGTCGTTGGTGGCGCGGTGGAACGATGCCGCGGAGCGCCAGCGGCAGTTGCACGAAGAGCTGTCGCGCCAGCCCGACGAGTCGGCCGGAGAACTCAAGCAGAAGGAGCTGGCAGTGCGCAGCGAAATTGAAGGACTGCGGCGCGAAGTCGCCCGCCTGAAGGTCCAGTTCAACTCCGGAAAGCGGTACTGACCGTGGGCAATGCCAGGCCGGGCACCGCAGCCGATTGGACCAGGGACCGCGTCGAATCCCTCACCACCGCGGAGGTCAAGCAGCTGCGCGTCAATGCCGAGCGGCTCCAGGAGCCGGAAATCATCACGCTGTGCGACCAGATCCTGACCGCGCGGCGCAAGAAAACCAGAACCAAAGCGAGAACGTCATGAGCATCCCAGTCATCGAGCGCACCCGTTTCGCCGTCGGCAAGTACGAAGTCATCGCGAAACCCATCCCGCATTCGGCCCATATGCTGCTGTACTCCGTGTTCCTCAAAGGCACGCGGATCGGCGCCATGGCCAGCTTCCCCACGGAATCGGACTGCCGCTTCCTGGAGAAGCCGCCGATCGTGCCGCCGCTCAAGATCTACCAGCTCACCAACCGCCCGGGGCGCCCGAAGAAGGGCTCCAAGCCGCCGGCGCAGGCGGTCGAGCGTTCCATGGCGCCCTCGCGCAGCGAGATCCCGTCGGACGTGTCGCTCGACGGCATGCCGCGGATCGAAGACCGCTAGCCCCCTAGCGCCCTGCAGCGCCGTCCGCGATGACGCCGGAGCTGCCGGCTGCGGCGTGGCTGTGGATTCCCGTCACCATCTGGGCGGCGTTCGCCCAGACGGTGCGCAACGCCGCCCAGCGCAGCCTCACCGCCGAACTCGGCACGCTGGGGGCGACCCTGGTGCGCTTCCTCTACGGCCTGCCCTTCGCCGGCGCCTGGCTGTGGGCGGTGCATATCTGGACCGGTGAGTCGATTCCGGGTGCGACGGCTTCCGCTTCTTCCACCTCGTGGGCCTTCTGGGCCTGGGTCGTGCTGGGCGCCGTCAGCCAGATCGCCGGCACCGCCCTGCTGCTGCGCACGATGCAGGAGCGCAATTTCACCCTCGGCGTGGCCTACTCCAAGACCGAGATCCTGCAGGTGGCGGTGATCGCGCTGGTGTTCCTCGGCGACCCGATCACGCTCGCCACCGGCATCGCGGTGGTCGCCGGCACGCTGGGTGTGCTGCTCCTGTCGCCCGCCGACAAGGAACGTCCGATCCGGGCCCTGCTCTCCGGGTGGACGACACGCGCGAGCCTGCTCGGGATCGCCTCTGGAGCGGGTTTCGCATTGGCCTCGGTCGGCTACCGCGGCGCGACGCTGGCCTTGCCGGGCGCCGGCTTCCTCATCGCGGCCGCCGCGGCGCTGTTCGCCGCGCAACTGCTGCAGACCGTGCTGCTGGGTGGTTGGCTTGCCGCGCGCGAGCCGGCGGTCGTCGGACGCGTCGCGCGCGCCTGGCGCCGTTCGCTGCTCGCGGGCTTCATGGGCGCGGCGGCGTCGGCGGGCTGGCTCACTGCCCTGGCGCTGGAGCCCGCGGCACACGTGCGCACGCTGGGCCTGCTGGAGCTGGTGTTCGCCTACGTGATCTCGCTCAAGCTGTTCCGCGAGCAGCTCTCGCGCCTGGAACTCGCGGGCATGGCGCTGCTGGTGGTCGGTGTCGCGACCGTCACGCTAGGGCGCTGACTTTCCGCGCCGCGTCTCCCTTCCAACCAGCATCGTACTCGCGGCCACCACCACCGCGGCGCCGACGAAGGTCCAGGCGTCGGCGGTGCTGCCGAAGAACACGATGTCGCCGAGCGAAGCCCAGACGATGCCGAGGAACATGAGCGGCTGCACCGCGGAGATATCCAGCAGCCGGAAGGACCAGGTGAGGAAGAAGTAGGCCACGGTGCCGAACAGGCCGGCGAGGACCGCGATGCCCAGCTGCGCCGCGCTCACCGGCGCCCACAACCAGATCCCGACCGGCGCGAACAGCACGGTCGCGAACGCGCTCTGCCAGAACACCACCTGCACCGGCGTGTCGCGGCCCGACACCACCTTCGCCACCAGGTTCGAGCCGGCGATGAGCGGCACCGAGGCGAGCATGAGCAGGCTGCCTGCCCCGATCTCGGCGAACCCCGGGCGCAGGATGACCAGGACGCCGAGGAAGCCGACGAACACCGCGATCCAGCGCGCGCGGCGCACTTTCTCGCCCAGGAACAGCACCGCACCCAGCGTGACGAACAGGGGCCCGCTGAACGACAGCGCGGCGGCAGTGGCGAGCGTGACCGAGCCCAGCGCGGTGTACCAGAGTCCGTAGCCTCCGGCATGGAACAGGGACCTCAGGCCGTGCAGCTTCAGGTCCTGCGTGCGCAGGCCGCCAAAGCCCTGCGCCAGCGCGAAGGGCGCGATCCACAGAATGCCCGTGATCCAGCGCAGCAGCGCCACCTGCATCGGCGGCAGTTCCGCGACCAGCAGCTTCACGCTGGTGTTCAGGCCCTGGAACACCAGCCCCGCCAGCAGCGCGAAAAGAAAGCCGCGCGTCGCGCGCGTCCATACGGGCTTGGCCATGCCCGATTGTGCGGCAGCGGCGCCCGCGAGACATCGGTCACAGCGGAACAGGGGCGCCCGCTGCTAAGGTTCGCCCATGGACCGACGCCACCTGCTTCGCTATGCCGCCGCACTGAGCGCCTGCGCCGCGCTCCCCGCCCTGGGGCAGGACAAGAAGGCCGCCCAGGACGACACCTTCGACAAGGACACCGTGCTGAAGGATGCCGAGGCCTTCTTCGGCAAGGGCGCCGAGGGCCTGGGCAAGGTGATCGAGAAGGCATTCGCAGAGCTCGGCCGGCCGAACGCGTACATCAAGGGCCAGGAGGCCGCCGGCGCTATCACCGTGGGCCTGCTCTACGGCGACGGCACGCTGGTGATGAGGAAGGGAAAACCGAGGAAAGTCTGGTGGCAGGGCCCCTCCATCGGCTTCGATCTCGGCGGCAACCTGTCCAAGGTGTTCACGCTGGTCTACGGCCTGCGTTCCTCCGGCGCCCTGTTCCAGCGCTACCCGGCGGTTGACGGCAGCTTCTACTACGTCGGTGGCGCCGGCATCAATTACCAGCGGCGCGATGGCATCACGCTGGCGCCGATCCGCCTTGGCGTCGGCCTGCGCGCCGGCGCGAGCGTCGGCTACCTGCACTACACGCGCAAGAAGACCTACAACCCATTCTGAACGCCGCGTGTCGGTTATGATTCGGGCCTTCCCGAGTCGACCGTCGAGCCGCGCTTCAGATGCCCCGCATCACCGCTTCCCCCGCCCTGTCAAGCCTGCGCGTGCTCGACCTCACCCGGGTCAGGGCCGGCCCGACCTGCGTGCGCCATTTCGCCGATTTCGGCGCCGACGTCATCAAGATCGAGACCACCGAGGCCGAGGACCTGGGCGGGGCGCGCGACGGCCCCGATTTCCAGAACCTGCACCGCAACAAGCGCGCCATCACGCTCAACCTGAAGGCGCCCGAGGGCAAGGCGATCTTCGAGCGCCTGGTGAAGACCGCCGACGTGGTGGTGGAGAACTACCGCCCGGACGTGAAGTTCCGCCTCGGCATCGACTACGAGGCGCTGAAGAAGATCAATCGGCGCGTCATCCTCGCCAGCATCTCGGGCTTCGGCCAGGACGGCCCCTATCAGTCGCGCCCGGGCTTCGACCAGATCGCGCAGGGCCTCTCGGGGATCATGTCGGTCACCGGCGCCGCGGACGCCGGGCCGATGCGCGTTGGTTGCGCGGTGGCGGACGTCGGCGCCGGCCTGCTGGCGGCGCTGGGCGTGATGACCGCCCTCTACGAGCGCGAGCGCTCGGGCGAAGGCCAGTGGGTGCAGTCCAACCTGCTCCAGGCCGGAATCCAGCTGCTCGATTTCCAGGCCGCGCGCTTCACCATGTCGGGCGAGGTGCCCAGGCAGGTCGGCAACGACCATCCGACCAGCATGCCCACCTCTGCCTACAGGACCGCCGATGGCCATATCAACGTCGCCGCCTCCGGCTCGGCGATGTGGCGGCGCGTGTGCGAGGCCATCGGCCGGCCCGACCTGCACGAGCACCCGGACTTCAAGCACGCCGAGGACCGGGCGAAGAACCGCGTCCGGCTGAACGCGGAATTCAACCAGGCCCTGGCCGCGAAGAAGAGCGCCGAGTGGGTGGACATCCTGAACCGTGCCGGCATCCCCTGCGGACCGATCTACGCCATGGACGAGGTGTTCGCCGATCCCCAGGTCAGGCACGTGCAGGCCTCTGCCCCCGTGCAGCACCCCAGGCTGGGCACGCTCAAGCTGGTCAACAACCCGATCAAGCTGTCGCGCACGCCGCCCGCGCTGGCCACGGCCACGCCCGAGCGCAGCGAGCACACCGCAGAGGTGCTGCAGGAGGCCGGCTACAGCGTGGCCGAGATCGAAGCATTCAGGAAACAAGGAGTGGTCTGATGGCTGAACTGATTACCCGCATCGAGGGCGCCGTGGGTGTGGTCGAATTCTCCAATCCGGCGAAGATGAACGCCATGTCGATCGACATGTGGGATCGCCTGCCGAAGGCGGTTGCCGAGCTCGACGCCAACCCGGCGGTTCGCGTCATCGTGTTCAAGGGCAAAGGCGAGAAGGCCTTCATCTCCGGCGCCGACATCTCCCAGTTCGAGAAGCTGCGTGGCACGGCGGAGGCGCAGGTCGAGTACAGCCGCGCGGTCGAGAACGCCTACCTCGCCCCGATGCGGGCGCAGAAGCCGGTGATCGCGAGCATCCGCGGCATCTGCATCGGCGGCGGCCTCGGCCTGGCCGCGTCCTGCGACCTGCGCATCTGCGCCGAGGACGCGGTGTTCCGCATGCCGGCGGCGCGCCTCGGCCTGGGCTACAGCGCCACGGGCGTGCGCCGCTTCATGAACGTGATCGGCGCGGCCAACACCCTGGAGATCTTCGCCACGGCGAAGAAGTTCGGCGCCGCCGAGGCGCTGCGCATGGGCTTCGTCTCGCGCGTGGTGCCGGTTGCGGGGCTGGATGCCGCCGTCGCCGAGACCTGCAGGATGATCGGCGAGAACGCGCCTCTCACCGTCGCCGCGGCCAAGTTCGCGGTGCAGCAGGGCCTGAAGGATCCGGAGGAACGCGACATGGCGAAGGCGGCAAGAATGGTGGAGGCCTGCTTCGCCAGCGAGGACCACAAGGAGGGCCGCAAGGCCTTCATGGAAAAGAGGACGCCGCAATTTCACGGGAGGTAGTCATGAGGAGAGTCGTCGGTATTGCTTTGCTGGCCGCGTCGTCGACGCTGCTGGCCCAGGCCGATTTCCCGGTCAAGCCGCTGCGCATCGTGGTCGGCTATCCCCCGGGCGGCTCGGGCGACTTCACCACGCGCCTGATCGCGGACGAGCTGGGCAAGGAACTGAAGATCTCGGTGATCGTCGAGAACAAGCCCGGCGCCGGGGGCTCGATCGCCTCCGAGTTCGTCGCCAAGTCGGTTCCGGACGGCTACACCATCCTCAACCAGGGCAATCACGCGATCAACAAGAACCTGTACAAGAACCTGGCCTACGACTTCAAGGACTTCATCCCGGTGTCGCGCGTCGCCAACGGCGCCACGGTGCTGGTGGTGAACAACGACACGCCGTTCAAGACCCTGCGCGACCTGGTGGCCTTCGCGAAAGCAAACCCCGGCAAGCTGTTCAACGCCTCGGCGGGCTTCGGCTCGGCGCCGCACCTGGCGGCCTGCGCGTTCGAGGCGGTTGCCGGCGTGAAGATCACCTCGGTGCAATTCAAGGGCGGCGGACCGGCCTCGCAGTCGCTGCTGGCCGGCGACACGCAGATGATGTTCGCCACCTCGCCGACGGTGACCGGGTTCATCAAGGGCAACCGCATGCGGCCGCTGGTGGTGAGCCTGAACAAGGATTCGCCTTCCATTCCGGGCATTCCGGGCGCGGAGAAAGCCGGCCTGCCGGGCTTCGAGTCCACGTTCTGGTTCGGCCTGCACGTGCCGGCCGGCACGCCGATGGAGGTCGTGAGAAAGCTGCACGCCGCGGCAGTGCGCGGCCTGTCCAAGCAGGAGGTGAAGGACAAGATTGCCTCCCAGGGCATGGATGCGCTGCCCTCGGCGTCCCCCGAGGCTTTCGCCGCGGAGATCATGGCCGAGGCGCCGCGCATCGAGGCCGCGATCAAAGGTTGCGGCGCCAAGGTGGAGTAGGCCCGGACCGGTTACAGATTGTTGCAATTGGAGCGGGTGGAAGCGAACTGAAGGGGGTCCAATCGTCATCAGCCTGAAGGAGGCGCACATGACGACCCTGCTCCGCAAGTTCGCTGCCGCCCTGCTCTCGGTCCTGTTCCTCGCCCCGGGACTTGCCTCGGCGCAACGCGTTTTCTCCCAGCCCGAGCTCGACCGCCTGCTGGCGCCGGTCGCGCTCTACCCTGATCCGCTGTTGTCGCAGGTCTTGATGGCCGCGACCTATCCGGCCGACGTGGCCGGGGCCGCGCGCTGGTCGCGGTTCTATTCCCATCTCTCCGGCGACGAGGCCGTGCGCGCGGCGACGGGCCAGGATTGGGACCCGAGCGTCGTGTCCCTGCTCGCGTTCCCGCAACTGCTGCAGCGCATGGACGAGAATCCGGAGTGGACGCGAACACTGGGCGAGGCCTTCCTCGCGCAGGAGCCGCACGTCATGGATACGGTGCAGCAGCTGCGCCGGCGCGCCCAGGCCGCCGGCCACCTGCGCTCTGACGACCGCATTCTGGTGCAGCCGCAAGGACAGACCCTCGTCATCGCGCCGGCGCAACCGCAGGTGGTGTACCTGCCCTACTACGATCCGCTGGTGGTGTACGGGCCGTGGTGGTGGCCCTCCCTCCAGCCGGTCTACTGGTCGCCATGGCCGGGCTACGCACGCGTCCATCGCCCGGGCGCCTCCGTCTCGTTCTGGTGGGGCGCGCCGGTGCGCCTGTCGCTCGGGTTCTTCTTCGGCGGCGTGGACTGGTATCACCGGCAGGTGCGCGTGGTGCACGTGCACAACCATTACGTCCATTCCCATAGGCACGTGCACCTGGCGCCGGGCCACTGGCGCCGGGACGACCATCGCGAGCGCGTGGTCGAACGGCGCGTCATCGAGCGTCCGGTGATCGAGCGTCCGGTGATCGAGCGGCGGGTTCTCGAGCGCCCAGCGGTCGAGCGGCGAATCGTCGAACGCACAGCCATCGAGCGGCAAGTCGAGGCGCCTCGCGTGCGTGAACCTCGGCGCGAGCCGGTGCGGGTCCAGGTGCAACCCATCGCCGCGCCACAGGCCGCGGCGCCAGGGGTGCAGGAGCCCCGGCGCGAACCGGCACGGGTCCAGGCGCCACGCCGCGATCCGCGCAACGAAGCGCGAAACGAGCGCCCGCGCCGCGGCGGGGACCGCTCCTGAACCGCGTCTGACCATCCGACCTGCGCTACCATGCGCGACTGTTCACGCAGAGGACATCGCACATGGCAAGGATCGCAATCGTCACGGGCGCCGGCAGCGGCGTCGGCAAGGCCGCCGCGCTCGCGCTGCTGAAGGACGGCTGGAACGTCGCGCTCGCCGGGCGGCGCAAGGACGTGCTGGAGAAGACTGCACAGGAATCCGGCGCCGGCGAGAGGGCCCTGTGCGTGCCGACCGACGTCGCGAAGCAGGATTCGGTGAAGGCACTGTTCGCCGCGGTGAAGCAGAAGTGGGGCCGCGTGGATTGCCTGTTCAACAACGCCGGCGTCAATGCCCCGGGCAGCTCCTTCGAGGAACTCAGCCTGGAGAAATGGCAGACCGTCGTGGACATCAACCTCACCGGCATGTTCCTGTGCATGCAGGAAGCCTTCAAGGTGATGAAGGACCAGTCCCCGCGCGGCGGCCGCATCATCAACAACGGCTCCATCTCGGCGCACGCGCCGCGCCCCGGCTCGGCGCCCTACACCGCCACCAAGCATGCGGTGACCGGCCTCACCAAGTGCGGCGCGCTGGACGGCCGCAAGTACGACATTGCCGTGGGCCAGATCGACATCGGCAACGCGCGCACCGAGATGGCCGAGCGCATGGCCAGGGGCGTGCCGCAGGCCGACGGCGAGATCAAGGTCGAACCGCTCATGGACGTGGCCCACATCGGCCAGGCCGTTGCGCACATGGCCGGCTTCCCGATCGAGACCAACGTGCTGTTCATGACCATCAAGGCGACGAAGATGCCGTTTGAAGGTCGCGGGTGATGCCCGCGTGGAAAGCGGGACGCGAATGACGGGAAGGACCCCCGCCGAGCAGCAGGCCGCGCTGCTCCAGGACGCCGGCAAATACCTCGCCGGCGGCGGCCTCGGCCTTTTCCAGCTCCCCGCGGACCTCAACCTGGTGGTGGCGCGCGGCGAAGGCAGCCACGTCTGGGACGTCGCCGGGCGCGAGTACATCGACTATCACCTCTCCTCGGGACCGGCGCTGCTGGGGCACGCGCACCCGGAGGTGACCACGGCGGTGCAGGCCCAGATTCCGCTGGGCACCACCTTTTTCTTCCTCAACGAGCCCGAGATCCGGCTGGCGAAGAAGATCGTGGACGCAGTGCCCTGCGCCGACGAGGTGCTCTACACCGGCTCCGGCACCGAGGCGACGTTTTATGCGCTGCGCATCGCGCGCGCCCGCACCGGTCGCGACAAAGTGATGAAGTTCGAGGGCGCCTGGCACGGCATGCACGACTACGGCCTGTGGGGCACTGTGCCCGCAACGCCGTCGGACTACCCGCGCTCCAAACCGGACTCCGTGGGCGTGCCGTCGATGACCGGTGACATGGTGCTGGTGAGCCCGTTCAACGACGCGGCGAAGGCGGTTGAAATGATCGAGCGCCACGCGAAGGAACTGGCCGCGGTGATCGTCGAGCCGCTGCAGCGCGTGCTGGTACCGGAGCCGGGATTCCTGCAGGCGGTGCGCGACGTGACGAAGAAGCACGGCATCGTGCTCATCTTCGACGAAATCGTCACCGGCTTCCGCATCGCGTGGGGCGGCGCACAGGAAAAGTACGGCGTGACGCCCGACATGGCCTGCTACGGCAAGGCGGTGAGCGGCGGCTTCCCGCTGGCGGCGATCGCCGGCTCGGCGGACGTGATGCAGGTGCTGGACACCCGCAAGCGCAATCGCGCCGAAGTGGTGTGGGCGACCAATACCCTGAACGGCAACCCGGTGTGCGCCGCCGCCGGCATCGCGGCACTGGACGTGCTGGCGAAGCCGGGGGTCTACGACCGCCTGCGCGCCATCGGCTCGCGCCTGCGCAAGGGCATCGAGGACGCCGGCGCCAAGCACGGCTTCGCGGTGCAATGCCCCGGCGAGGACGCGGTGTTCGGCGTGCGCTTCACGGCTCGCAGGCCGCTGCGCAACTGGATCGACCTGACCACGGCGGACAAGGACCTCGGCTATCGCTGGGCCTGCGAAATGATCCGCCGCGGCATCCTGGTGAACCCGAACGAGAAAATCTACATCTCCATCGTCCACAGCGACGCGGACCTGGACACCACCCTCGCCGCCGTCGACGAATCCTTCGCCACCCTGAAAAAATAGGGACTGACCACGATTGTTTCCACGTTCCTCACGGAAATCGTGGTCCGTCCCTGATTTACTAGCCCAGCCGGTTCCTCAGCACGCCGAGGCCGGTGATTTCGGTCTCGAGCAGGTCGCCCTTCTTCAGGAATTCGGGCGGGGTTCGGGCGTGACCGACGCCCTCGGGGGTGCCGGTGGAGATGATGTCGCCGGGCTCGAGCGTCAGCCCCGCGGACAGCGAGGCGATGATGCGCGGGATCTTGAAGTACATGTGCCGCGTGCTGGAATTCTGCTTCACCACGCCGTTCACGCGCGTCTGCACGTCGAGATTGAACGGATCCTTCACCTCGTCGGCGGTGACGATCCAGGGGCCCATCGGGCAGTGGCCGTCCAGGCTCTTGCCCTTGAACCACTGGTTGCCGTGCTGGCGCTGGATCTCCCGCGCCGAGACGTCATTGATGACGCAGTAGCCGAAGATGTGCTTCATGGCGTTCGCTTCGGTGATGTTCGTGCCGCCCTTGCCGATGATGACGCCCAGTTCCACTTCCCAATCCACCTTCTGCGTCACACCCGCGTGCAGCGGGACGCGGTCATACGGACCGTTCACCGTGGTGGGCGCCTTGGTGAAGAAGGTCGGGTGCGCCGGCAGTTCCACGCCCGGCGCGCGCGCCTTGGCGCCTTCCTGGAAATGCTCCAGGTAGTTCCAGCCGACGCAGAACACGTTCTTGCGCGGGCGCGGGATGGGCGCCAGCAGCTTCACCGCGGACAGGGGGATCGTGCCCTTGGCGCCTGCTTTGGGCGCCTTGATCGCCTTGCGCCCCGCCGCGATCACGGCGAGCATGTCCGGCGCCGCCAGCGGCGCGATGCGGTTTCCTTCCAGCAGCACGCCGACTCGCGGCGCGCCGCCCTTCTTCAGGCAGTAGGTCAGCAGCTTCAACTCGAACTCCTCTTCAAAATGATGGGGTCCTGCCTCGGCCGAAGTCTACCCTTCGGTGATAGATTCCGGGCTGCATGGACGCGCCACGCCAGCAAGAGTTTCTTACGCTGCAGGAAATCGTTTCCGCAGCACGCGGGCGGCTTGCGCCCGGCCCCTGGGCCTACCTCGTCGGCGGCACCGAGACCGAGACCACGGTCAAGCGCAATCGCCAGGCGCTCGATGCGCTAGCCTTCCGGCCACGCGTGCTGCGCGACATGCGCAAGCTGGACGCCACTGCGCCTTTCCTTTCGCCGCACGTCGGCAGGCGCATGCGCCTGCCGGTGATGCTGGCGCCCATCGGTGGCCTGGAATCCCTGGTGGAGGGCGGCGCGGCCACCGCCGCCCGGGCCGCGGCCCGGTTCGGCGTGCCGCAGATGCTGTCCTCTGTCTGCCAGCCGGGCCTGGAGGCCACTGCGGCGGCTGCCGACAACACGCGCGTGTTCCAGCTCTACGTCCGCGGCGACGAGTCCTGGGTGGATGACCACATCCGCCGCGCCCGCGACCACGGCTACGCCGCGTTCTGCTACACGGTGGATTCCGCCCACTACAGCCGCCGCGAGCGCGACCTCCTGGGCCGCTTCGTCAAGCCCTGGCGCGCGGATGCCGCCCAGGGCGCGGCATTCCAGGCCGCACTCAGCTGGGACCACGTCAAGCGCTTCAAGGACCAGTATCCCGCCATGCCACTCATCCTCAAGGGAATCGCCACCGCTGAGGACGCCGCACTCGCGGTCAAGCACGGCGTGGAGGTGATCTACGTCTCCAATCACGGCGGCCGCCAGCTGGACCACGGATTGGGCAGCACGACGGTGCTGCCGCAGGCGATCACGGCAGTCAATGGCAAGGCGGAAGTCTGGGTGGACGGAGGCTTCCTGCGCGGCTCGGATGTGGTGAAGGCGATCGCGCTGGGCGCGAAGACCGTCGGCCTGGGGCGGCTTGCCTGCCTGGGGCTCGCCGCTGCCGGCGAGCAAGGCCTGGTCCGCGCACTGGAGTTGCTGGAAGAGGAAATCCGCGTCTGCCTGGCGCTGCTGGGCGCGAATTCGCTCGCCGAACTCGGCCCGCAACACCTCGCCGCGGCACCCCCCGTCGAGGAACCGGGGGTGTTCAGCGCCTTCCCGCTGCTGCAGGATCCGGGGCCCTGATCCCCGGGTCAGGCCTTCAGCGCCTTGTAGCGGATGCGGTGCGGGCGCGCGCCGTCCTCGCCCAGGCGTTTCTTCTTGTCGGCCTCGTATTCCTGGTAGTTGCCGGGGAAGAAGGTCACCTGCGACTCGCCCTCGAAGGCGAGGATGTGGGTAGCGATGCGGTCGAGGAACCAGCGATCGTGCGAGATCACCATGACGCTGCCGGCGAATTCCAGCAGTGCCTCCTCCAGCGCGCGCAGGGTTTCCACATCAAGGTCGTTCGATGGCTCGTCCAGCAGAAGCACGTTCGCGCCGGAGACCAGCTGCTTGGCGAGCTGCAGCCGGCCACGCTCGCCGCCCGATAGCTGGCCCACCTTCTTCTGCTGGTCCGCGCCGCGGAAATTGAAGCGCGCCAGGTAAGTGCGCGAGGGCATCTGGAACCTGCCCACGGTGATGTTGTCCTGGCCGCCGCAGACGTCCTCGAACACCGTCTTCTCGGATTGCAGCGCGTCGCGCGACTGGTCCACGTGCGCGATCTTGACCGTCTTGCCGATGGCGATCCTGCCCGAGGCGGGCTTCTCCCTGCCCAGGATCATGCGGAACAGCGTGGACTTGCCGGCGCCGTTGGGGCCGATGATGCCGACGATCGCGCCCGGCGGCACCATGAACGACAGCTTGTCGATGAGCAGGCGATCGCCGAAGCCCTTGGAGACATCGGTGAATTCGATCACCTCGTTGCCCAGGCGCTCGGCCACCGGGATGAAGATCTCCTGGGTTTCGTTCCTTTGCTGGTGCTCGTACTGCGACAGCTCCTCGAAGCGCGCCAGGCGCGCCTTGGATTTCACCTGCCGGCCCTTGGCGTTCTGCCGTACCCATTCGAGCTCGGCCTTCATGGTCTTGATGCGCGCCTCTTCCTGCTTCGCCTCCACTTCCAGGCGCTTGGCTTTCTGGTCCAGCCAGGAGGAGTAGTTGCCCTCCCAGGGAATGCCCATGCCGCGGTCCAGCTCCAGGATCCAGCCTGCGGCGTTGTCCAGGAAGTAGCGGTCATGCGTCACCGCAACCACCGTGCCGGTGAAGCGCTGCAGGAACTGTTCCAGCCATTCCACGCTCTCCGCATCCAGGTGGTTGGTGGGTTCATCCAGCAGCAGCAGGTCCGGCTTCTGCAACAGGAGCCGGCACAGTGCGACGCGCCGTTTCTCACCGCCCGACAGCACCTCGACCTTCTGCTCCCAGGGCGGCAGGCGCAGCGCGTCGGCCGCGATCTCCAGTTCCTGGCCGCCTTCGCCGGCGGCGTTCACGATCGCCTCCAGCCGGGCCTGCTCGGCCGCAAGCTTGTCGAAGTCGGCGCCGTCCTCCGAGTACGCGGCGTACACCGCCTCGAGCAGCTGCTTCGCCTCGGCCAGTTCGCCGCGCGCTTCCTCCACGATCTCGCGCACCGTCTTCGTCGGATCCAGCGCGGGTTCCTGCGGCAGGTAGCCCACGTTGATCCCGGGCATGCGCACCACTTCGCCCTCGTAGTTGTCATCCTCGCCGGCCATGATCCTGAGCAAGGTGGACTTGCCCGAGCCATTCAGGCCCAGCACGCCGATCTTGGCGCCGGGGAAGAAGTTGAGGTTGATGCTCTTCAGGATCGCGCGCTGCGGCGGTACGATCTTGCCGACGCGCCGCATGGTGTAGACGTATTTCGCCATGGTTCTTTCTTAGTTCGAGGGTTCGAGTTTCGCGACGATGCCGATCGGTTCATCGGTCACGAGGTACAGATATCCGTCCGGTCCTGTCCTGACATCCCGGATGCGCCCCATCACGCCGCGCAGCATGCGTTCTTCCTTCACCACCTTCTCGCCGTCCAGCTTCAGGCGCACCAGCATCTGGTCCTTGAGCGAACCCACGAACAGGTCGCCCTTCCAGCGCGGGAACCTCTCGCCGGTGTAGAAGGCCATGCCCGAGGGCGCGATGGACGGCACCCACTTGTGGATCGGCTGCGCCATGCCCGCCTTGTGCGTGCCCTCGCCGATCTTCGTGCCGATGCCGTAGTTGACGCCGTAGGTGATCACCGGCCAGCCGTAGTTGGTTCCGGCGCGGATCACGTTCACTTCGTCCCCGCCCTGCGGGCCGTGCTCGTGCGTCCAGAGCACGCCGGTCGCCGGGTGCAGCGCCGCGCCCTGCTGGTTGCGATTGCCCAGCGTGTACTTCTCCGGCTTCCAGCCCGCCTTGCCGGCGAAAGGATTGTCGGCCGGGACTTTTCCGTCGTCGTGCAAGCGGATCACCGAGCCGGCGTGGTCGTCGGGCTTCTGCGCGCGCTCCTGCTCGCCGCGGTCGCCGAGCGTGATGTAGAGGAACCCGGCGCGGTCGAACACCAGGCGCGAGCCGAAATGCCGTCCGGTGCCGCCCTTGGGGCTCTGGCGGAAGATCACCTCCGCGCCTTCGATCTTGCTCCCCACCAGTTTGCCTCGCGCCACTTCGGTGCCGACGCCGTCGTTGCCACGCGCGGAGAAGGTCCAGTAGATGAGCTGGTTCTGCGCATGATTCGGATGCAGGACCACGTCCATCAGCCCTCCCTGCCCGTGCGGCGTCACTTGCGGAAGGCCGGCGATCGGATGCGGGTCCAGCTTGCCGTCCTTGGCGATGCGCAGGCGGCCTTCGCGTTCCGCAATGAGCATCCGGCCATCGGGCAGGAAGGCGAGTGCCCAGGGATGGCTGAGGCCAGAGACGACCCGGGTGACGGTGAAGCTGTGTTCCTCCGACCGGTACGTCTGGGCGGTGGCAGTGGAAACGGCCAGGACCAGCGCGGCCGCCAGGGGCAGGGATCGGTTCATGAAGCCACCATTATCCCGCGGAAGGTACGGCGGGACGCCAATTGTGCACGATCGCGCACAGTTACTTCTGATTCGCCAGCCGCCGCGCCAGCTCCGGAGAGCGAATCGACCGCAAGAAAAGCTGTTGTTGCAGGTCCTCGTCCACCTGGCCCGCCGCGCGCGAATTGATGGACTGCTTCATCGTCGCCAGCGCATCGGGTTCGCAGGCCTCGATTGCCTCGACATACCGGTCGATCGCGGCATCCAGCGCCGCCCGGTCCACCAGCTCCGTCAGGAAACCGATTCGCAGCATCTCATCGCCATCGATGGGCAGTGCCGTGAGAAACAGTTTCTTCGCAGCCGCCGCCCCCAGCACGCTGACATACCTGCGCATTCCCCCGGGGTAGTAATGCAAGCCGAACCGGGCAGCAGGCATCAGCATCCGGCTACCGCGCACGCCAATTCGAATATCACAGCACAACGCCAGATCCGTGGCGCCGCCATACGCGCTCCCGTTCATGGCGCAGATCACGGGAATCGGCAGATTCTCGAGGGTATCGAGCATGCGCTCGAAGCCGTTGTCCAGGGAGTCCCGGATCGCCCCGAGGGTGTACCCGGAACTGAACGTCGTCTGGCCGGATCCGGTAATCACGACAGCGCGTATGGAGCGCTCGGCGACACTTCGTGCTAAGTACTCCTCGAGAACCGGCACATCATCGGGGTCGATGCGATTGTGCTCTTGCGGCCGCTGCAGCGTGATGACGGCCCGGGAGCCGGAGATCTCGAAGCGCGGCGCGCTCGCCGCGCTCATGACTGCGTCACGATGCCGTCGCTTGCGAGCCGGTTTATGGTGGCCGGCACCGATCCCGCCTCCCCCAGGTCCCACCACACCCCCGCCATCAGCCTGAGCGCATCCCGCGCCACTGGCGCCAGCAGGTGCTCGTTCGGCGCGTGCTGGTTGCACGACGCATAGGAGTGCGGCACCCACACCGTCGGCAGCCCGAGCAGGTCGGCGAAAATGTCGTTCGGCAGCGAGCCGCCCAGGTTGGGCAGGATGGCCGGCTTCTTCCCCGAAGTCTTCTCGAGCGAACCGGCCGCCCACTTCACCCACGGATGGTCCGGATCCAGCCGTGTCGGATGCATGAGTTCTGCCCGCGCCCGCGACACCTTCACCATCCCGAAACCGTTGCGTTCCAGGTGCCGCTGCAGCGCAGGCACCACATCCGCGGAATCGATGCCCACCACCGTGCGCAGCTGGCAATGGCAGCTCGCCCGCGGCGGGATGGCATTGACCGGCCGGTCCGGATTGCCGCAGGTGAAGGCGAGCACTTCGAAGCTGGGCCAGCCGAAGACGCGCTCCGAGGGCGTAAGGCCCGGCTCGCCCCAGCCCGCATCGATGGCAGGCGAGTCCTCGCCGCCGTCCACCTCGATGTCCGCCAGTACCTCCCTCACCCGGGCAGTGAGGGTATTTGGACGCCACTCCGGAACCTTGATCTCCCCTTTCGGTCCGGTGATGGTCGCCAGCGCCTGCGCGAGGATGATTCCGGGGTTCGCCAGCAGCCCGCCCCAGTTGCCGGAGTGGTGCCCTCCTTCGCGCGAGTCCACCACCAGGTCCATGTTCAGCGCGCCGCGCGAGCCGAGGAACAGCGTCGGCCGCTGCGGCGACACGCGGGGGCCGTCGGAGGCGATAAGCACGTCGGCCTTCAACTCCTCGCGATGCTGCTTGCAGAACTCCCGCAGGCCGGGCGAGCCCATCTCCTCCCCGGTCTCGACCAGGAACTTCACGTTGAAGCCCAGCTTCCCGCGCTCGGCCAGCACAGCCGCCAACGCGCCGATATTGATCGTGTGCTGGCCCTTGTTGTCCGCCGTGCCGCGGCCGTAGATGCGCTCGCCCTCGACGCGGACCTTCCAGGGCTCGATGCCGGCGCGCCAGGAGCCTTCCTGGCCACGGATCACATCGCCGTGCGCGTAGGTGAAAACCGTAGGCAAATCAGCCGCTTCGATCCGATCGGCGACCAGGAAAGGGCCGTGCTTTCCGTCCGGATTGGGATAGATGCGGCATTGGAACCCGAGCCGTTCCAGCGATTCGGACATTTCCTCGGCAAGGTAGCGCTCGAGTTCGGCGCCGCGGTCCGGGTCCTGGCTTTCGGTGGGAACGGCCACGCGCCGGGACAAGTCCTCGAGGAACCTGCCGTCGTCGAAATAGCGCTCTGCGCGGGCGATCGCCCGATCCCGGGTCATGACCGGGGGATTTTATGCGCCTTCCGCTCCATCAGGTGTTTGGGCAGGTCCACCCAGCCTGCGAACAGGACTTCCGCGCCATAGCCCTGCCGCACGCGCGCCCAGCGGCGGCGGTCGAAGGGGCGCAACAGGCGGCGGATGAAGTCCATGGGCTTTGCTCGTATCCTTCACGCTGTTTCTTACTCAGGAATTACATGTACAACGGACGAGGCGGGAAAAGGTTGAATTTGTGTGGTGGCGTGGCGAAATGAACACAGCTGTCGTCGTCGGCGCGCAGGGCGTGATCGGGCGCTACATCGTCGAGCGACTCGCCGGACTGGCCGATTGGCGCGTGGTCGGGCTGTCGCGCCGGCGCGGCGAGGACCGTGGCAACGTGCGCCATATCGCCGTGGACCTGCTGGATCGCCCGGCAGCGGAGGCGAAACTCGCCGAACTGCGGGATGCCACCCACATCTTCTACGCCGCGTTCCAGCCTTCCACCGGGGCTGCATCGGGCTACGCCGCCAACATCGATCCAAACCGGGACATGCTGGTGAACGCGGTGTCCGCGGTGGACGCCGTTGCAAGCAACCTGCAAAGGGTGGTCCTGGTGACCGGGACCAAGTACTACGGCACCCACCTCGGTCCCTACCCAACCCCGGCACGCGAGACAGATCCGCGCCATGCCGGGCCCAACTTCTACTTCGACCAGATCGACTGGCTGACGGCGTTCCAGCGCGGCAAGCGCTGGAGCTGGACCGAACTGCGCCCTCAGACCCTTTGTGGCTTCGCCCCCGGAACCGCGATGAGCATCGTGCCGGTGATCGCGGTCTACGCGGCGCTGCGCAAGGCGCAGGGCCTGCCGCTCTCCTTCCCCGGCACCGCCTGGAACACGATCTACCAGGTCACCGAATCAGCCCATTTCGCTGCGTCCGCGTACTGGGCCGCGACCGAGCCGCGCTGCGCCAACCAGGCCTACAACATCACCAACGGCGACTATTTCCGCTGGAGCCGTCTATGGCCGCGGCTGGCCGAGGTGTTCGACATGCCGGCGGCCGGGCCGGAACCAATGTCGCTGGTGAAAACCATGGGTGGGCAGGATGGGCTGTGGGAATCGCTAGTGACCACGCACGGCCTGCGGCCGTACCGCTTCGACGAGGTCGTAGCCTGGCCCTTCGGCGACTACGTGTTCGGCTGCAACTGGGACGTGATGTCCAACGTCACCAAGTCGCGCCAGCACGGCTTCCACGCGGTGGTGGACAGCGAGGAGATGTTTGTCAGGCTGCTGCGGAGGTTCAGGGAGGAGAAGATCGTCCCCTAGCTACGCTGTCTTCAGGCCGCAGCCCTCGAACGCGGCGCGCGTCGCCTGCTTTTCCGCCTCGGTCAGCCCCAGCAGCGGCCTGCGCACCGGGCCTCCCGCCTGTCCCAGCAATTCCTGCCAGTACTTCTGATGCGCCGCCGCCTTCCCCGCAGGCCGCGTGGACTTGAGCGCGCGCCGCACCGGGTCCAGGCTCGCGCTCACCGCGCGCGCCATCGCCGCCTCGCCCTTGAACGCAAGTTCGGTGTATTCGCGCATGCGCCGGTCCGCGGCCGTCTGCAGCAGGTAGGGCGGCGTGGAGCACAGGTAGACCTGCCAGCCCAGTTCCAGGATGTTCTCCAGCCATTCCTCCTCGTTCGAGGTGCTGACGATGAGGCGCTCGCCGGCGAGCCGCGTCAGCCGGGCGTAGGTCTCGCGCGGCACGCTGTACTTGATCGCGACCACGTTCGGGATCTCCGCCATGCGCACGCACAGCTCCGGGCTAATCATGTACCCGCAATCTGGCGGCTGGTTCCAGAGCACCACGCCGATGTCGACCTGCTCCGCGATGTGGCGGTAGTACTCGTAGACGGTGTCGTCGGAATGCGCGCCGAAGTACAGCAGCGGCGTGTGCACGACGATGGTCCCGGCGCCGATGGACTGCGCGTGCTTCGCCAGCTCGATCACGGTATCCAGGCTCTGGTCGGAGCAGGACACCATCACCCCGGCGCCGAAGGCCTTCGCCTCCTCCACCGCAACCTCTGCCGTGCGCTTGCGCTCGGCCACGGTCATGGAGCCGAATTCGCCCTGCTTGCCGTTGACGAACAGGCCGCGGATTCCGAGCGCGCCATACCAGTGGCGCAGGTTGCGGCGCCAGCCATCCTCGTCGATGGACTGGTCGGGCCTGAACGGGGTCAGGGTCGCGGCCCAAATCCCGCGCAGTTCCGCGCGTGCCCGCTTCTTGGCGTCGTTCTTCACAGGTTTCATGCTTTCGGTCCTCTCCTTGCATTGTCCATGGCGTGCCAGAGCGCGGGCGCAGTGAGCGGCATGTCCAGGTCCGCCACGCCCAGGCCCGACAGGGCGTCCAGCGCGGCGTTGACGATGGCCGGCGGCACCGCAATGCAGCCGGTCTCGCCCAGGCCCTTCGCGCCCAGATCGTTCATCGGCGTCGGGGTTTCCGTGTGCATCAGCTCCGGCAACGGGAAATCGGCCGCGCGCGGCATCGCGTAGTCCAGGAATGACCCGGTCAACAGTTGCCCTGACTCATCGTAGGCCACGCGCTCCAGCAGCGCCTGCCCCAGCCCCTGCGCGATGCCGCCGTGCAGCTGCGCTTCGGCGCCGGCCGGGTCGATGATGCGGCCGGCGTCGTCCGCGAGCACTAGCCGCTCCACGATCGGCTCGCCGGTTTCCCGGTCGATCCGCAGCAAAGCCAGGCAGCTGCCGCAGCTCCACGCTTCCCCTTCGGCCTCGTAGATCTCCGTCGCGTCCCCGCCTTCGATCTTCGCGCGGCGCGCCGCAAGGGCAAGCGCGCTGCCGCCAATCCCGGTGCAACGGCTCGCAAGCGCTCCGACGCCCGTGGGCAGGTCCGCAGTGTCGCCATGGTGCACATCGACGAGGCCAGGCGAGATGTCCAGTTCCGCCGCAACGATTTGCGCAAAGGCGCGCTCCCGTCCCTGTCCCTGCGAGGTGGCGCCGGTCCAGGCCGCAACGCGACCGTCCGTCTCGAACTTGACGCGCGCCGATTCCAGGCCGCGGCCGCAAGGCTCGACATAGGACGCAAGCCCGAGGCCCACCAGTTCGCCGGCGGCGCGACGGCGCGCAACCTCCGCGCGCAGCGCCACATAGCCCGCGCGCGCCAGCAGCGTGTCCAGGATCGAACCGTAGTCGCCCGAATCGAGCCGCGCCCCGGTCGGCGAAGTCCAGGGCATGGACGAAGCGGGAACGAAGTTCCGGCGCCGGATCTCCGCCGGATCCATATCCAGCTCGCGTGCGGCGGCATCGCTCAGCCGCTCCATCAGGAATGCCGCCTCCGGACGACCCGCCCCCCGGTAGATGCTCACCGTCGCCGTATCGGACAAACGGCCCTCGAGGTCGATGCGCAACGAGGGAACCCGGTACGGGCCAGGCAGGATACGGGCGAAGTTGAACCCGGTGATGGCCGAGCTGTTGGTCATCACCGACCCCAGCGCGCAGACGATGGAGGCGCGCATGGCAAGGAAGCGGCCCTCGACATCCAGCGCCAGCTCGGCCTCGGCCACGTTGCCGCGCCCGTGCTGCGTGGACAGGAAATCCTCGCCGCGGCCGGCGACCCATTTCACCGGGCACGCCAGGCGCAGCGCCGCCCAGGCGACGAACACATCCTCCCGGTAGGTGGCGCCCTTGGCACCGAAAGCGCCGCCCACGTCGGGGGCCGCGACGCGCACGCTCGACTCCTCGAGACCGAGGACCTTCGCGATGTCCTTGCGGACCCGGAATGGCGCTTGCGTGGATGTCCACACCCGGACGCCGCCTGCGTCGGGCATGGCGAGCGTCGCGCGCGCCTCCATCGGCGCCGCCGCGAGGCGCGGCTGCTCCACGCGGACGCGCACCACCCTGTGCGCGCCGGCAAAGGCGGCCTCCACGTTGCCGCATGACCAGGTCTTGCGGTATGCGACGCGGGCCTGATCAGGTCCGACCGCCGCGTCGAGCACGTCGAGCTCGAACTCGATCAGGTCCGCCGCGTCCCGCGCCGCCTCCGGCGAGGTCGCGACTGCCGCGGCGCAGGGCTCGCCAACGGCGAACACATCGTACTGCGACAGCAGCGGATGCGGCGGCACGACGATACCCTCGAAGGGCCGGTTGACCTCGATGCCGTCCAGCCCCGCGACATCGGCGCCGGTATAGACGGCCGCGACCCCGGGGATCGCGCGCGCGGCCGACAGCGAGATGGATCCGATTCTCGCCCGCGCATGCGGGCTGCGCGCGAACGCCAGGTGCAGGCAGCCTTCCGGCGTGATGTCGGACACATACCGGCCGCCGCCCCGCAGGCGGCGCTCGTCCACGTCCATCACTTCCCCGGATGCAACGTGCCGCACTCGCCGCAAGTACGCCTGGCCATGTCCGCGTGGAACGCATCGAAGGCCAGCGGGAGCTGCGCCGCGAGATCGGAGACGTGCATCTCCGCGCGGTGCAACAGCTTGTGGCAGGCGGCGCAATACCACTCGAACGCGTCAAGCAGGCCCGGCGGGCGGGTGCGCTCGACCAGCAGGCAAAGGCTGCCCGCCTCCGGCCGCTGCGGCGAATGGCGCACATGCGGCGGCAGCAGGAAGATCGCTCCCTCCTCCAGGTCCACCCGCCGCGGGCCTTCCGGGGTCATGATGGACAGGTAGGCGTTGCCCTTGAACTGGTAGAACAGTTCCTCGAGCGGGTCGTCGTGGTAGTCATGGCGGCGGTTCGGTCCGCCGACCACCGAGACGATGAAGTCGGAATCCCGCCAGATCTGCTGGATGGATACCGGCGGCTTGAGTTTGTCCTCCCGTTCCCGGATCCAGGCGGGGAAGTCGATCGCCTTCAGCAGCGAGTGCAGCTCGAGGGGCTTCCGGAAATCGGTGGACATGGTCGCTATTGCGCCGCAATCAGGCTGGCGAGGTACTCCGGGTCCTTGCGCAGGCGGTCGGAGGCGCCATCGAACACGATCCGGCCGCGGTCCATTACCACGGTGCGCTCGGAGAATTCCAGCGCCACGCGGCTGTTCTGCTCCACCAGCACGATGGACAGGCCGCCATCGCCGCGCAGCTTCAGCAGCACCTGCGCCAGCGCCTGCACGATCACCGGCGCCAGGCCCTCGGTGGGCTCGTCCATGAGCAGCACGGTCGGATTGGTCAGCAGCGCGCGCGCCACCGCCAGCATCTGCTGCTCGCCGCCTGAGAGCTGGGTGCCGGCGTTGGCCAGGCGCTCCTTCAGGTTCGGAAACAGCTCGAACACCCGCTCGAGGGTCCAGGGTCCGGGACGCGCGCCGAGTTCCAGGTTCTCCAGCACCGTGAGCGACGGGAATATTTCCCGCTCCTGCGGCACGTAGCCCAGCCCGGCCAGCGCGCGTTGGTGAGGGGGAAATGCAGAAACATCGGCTCCGTTGAGGGCTATGCGCCCCGCGTGCATCGTGGTGTGGCCCATGATCGTCTCGAGCAGCGTGGACTTGCCCACGCCGTTGCGGCCGATGACGGACAAACTTTCCCCTTGTTCCAGCGCGAGATCGACATTCTCCAGCACGTGCGTCTCGCCGTAGCCGGCGCCGACGCCCTTCAGGGAAAGCGCCTCAGGCATCGAGCGCGCTCCCGCAAAGCGATTTCATATCGCGTTCCCCAGATAGACAGCGCGCACGTCCCGATTGGCGGCGATCTGCTGCGGCGTGCCCTCGGCGTAGATGGCCCCGCTCACCAGCACCGTGATGCGATCAGCGAAGCGGAACACCAGGTCCATGTCGTGCTCGATGATGAGCACCGCGATGTCCCGGGGCAGCGTGGCGATGGCGTCCAGCAGGATGTGGGTTTCCGCGCTCGGAATCCCGGCCGCGGGCTCGTCCAGCAGCAGCACGCGCGGGTCCAGGCCCAGGGCGATGGCGATTTCCACCAGTCGCTGGCGGCCATAGGGCAGCTCCACGATGCGCCGGCCGGCGTCGCCTTCCAGGCGCAGCATCTCGATCAGGCGCATGGCTTCGGCCAGGACTTCGGCGCGCCGGCCCGCGGCGCGGAACATGCCACCGCCCAGCCCCATGCGCTCGGACACCGAGATGCACACGTTCTCCAGCACCGTCAGGCCTCGAAACAGCTGGTTGATCTGGAAAGTGCGCGCGATGCCGCGCTTGACGCGCGTCGCCTGCGCCAGCGCGGTGACGTCGTCGCCCTCCAGCAGGACGCTGCCCCTGGAGGGCGCCAGCACGCCGGTGAGAAGGTTGATGAACGTGGTCTTGCCCGCGCCGTTGGGTCCGATCAGCGCATGGCGCGCGCCGGGCTCGAGCCGGAAATCCACCTCGCGCGCCACTTCCAGCGCGCCGAAGTTCTTGCTCAGCCCCCTGGTCTCCAGTCGGGCGGCGCTCATGACGCGCCTCCGCCGCGCAACCGCCGCAGCAGTGCCTCGCCGATGCCGATGATGCCGTTGCGCGCGTACAGTGCAACCAGGATCAGCGTCACGCCGATGCCCAGCTGCCAGGCGGTCGGATAGGCCTTGGCGAGCATGTGCTCCAGCACCATGTAGGCCACTGCGCCGACGAAGGCGCCGTAGAGGCGCCCGTAGCCGCCCAGGATGAGGATGATCATGACGCCGGCGGCGCGCTCCAGGCCCAGCACCGAGAGGTTGACGTAGCCGGTGGCCTGCGTGAACAGCCCGCCCGCGACACCGGCGAGCGCCGCCGAGATGGTGTAGACGGTCACCAGGCGCGCGCGCACCGGCGCCCCCACCGCGTGCATGCGCAACAGGTTCTCGCGCACCCCGGTCAGGCTCTGGCCGAAGGATGAATACACCAGCACGCGCACGACGACGAAGCACGCGAGCAGCACCACCAGCACATACAGGTACTGCGAGCGGAAGTAGAGCACATCGAAGGAGAACAGCCCGAGGATCTTGCGGAATTCCAGCCCGGGGATGCCGTCGAAGCCCCCGGTATAGGCCGCGCCCATGTTCGCCGCCTGCTCCAGCAGGGCCATGGTGCACAGCGTCAGCATGAGCAGCGTGAGGCCGTGCGTGCGCAGCAGCACCAGGCCGCTCACCAGGCCGATCAGCCCGGCCACCACGGCCGCGGCGAGCAGGCCGGAAAGCGGCTCGTTCCAGCCCAGTTGCGAGGCAAGCATGCCCACGGTATAGGCGCCCGCGCCGAAGAAAGCCGCATGGCCCAGCGTGACGATGCCGGCGTAACCCAGCACCAGGTCCAGCGACAGCGCGAACAAAATGGTGATCAGCAATTGCGTGCCGAAGGCGAGGTAGGTCGGGAAGGCGAAGAACGCCACGATGGCGGCGATCCACGGCAGCAGTTCCCACCACTGGAAGCGATGGCGGCGCGCGAGCTGGCCTGCGGCGGTCTGCGGCTCGCCCATCAGGCGCCTTTCTTTCCAAACAGGCCTTGCGGCCGGGCGAGAAGCAGGATCAGGGTAAGCGCATAGATGAAGATGGTGCCGCCCTTGGGGAAGTAGATCTTCAGCACGAAATCCAGCACGCCGATGAGGATCGCGGCCAGGAACACGCCGGTGACGCGGCCCAGGCCGCCCACCGCGACCACGATCAGGAAGTAGACGAGGTAGCGCAGCGGGTAGTTGGGATCCAGGCCCAGCATCTCCGCGCCCAGTCCGCCGCCTACCGCCGCCAGGCCGCTGCCGAAGGCGAAAGTGACGGTGAACAGGCGACCCACGTCCACGCCCATGGACTGCGCCATGCGCCGGTTGTCCACCGCGGCGCGGATCCTGGCTCCGAGCCTCGTGCGCTCGAAGCCGAGCCACAGGGCGAGCACCAGCGCGATGCCGAAGACGATGATCGCGAGGCTGTAGGTGCGGTAGCGCATGAACCCGAGGTCGGTCTGGCCGCGCAGCCACTCGGGCAGCATCACGCTCTGCGTCTCCGGGCCGACGCCGAGCGTCACCCCGGCGATCATCACGAACACCAGCCCGATCGTGAACAGAACCTGGTCGAG
>JBQTJX010000067.1:0-13349 GCA_052386675.1 Betaproteobacteria bacterium | reverse complement strand
CGCCGATCCTGTTCTACAACAAGGACGCGTTCCGCAAGGCGAAGCTCGACCCCGAGCGAGCGCCGCACACCTGGTACGAGATGCCGAAGATGATGGGCGAGCTGCAGGAGGCCGGCTACAACTGCGTGCTCACCACGGTGTGGCCGTCCTGGGTGCACGTCGAGAACATCAGCACCTGGCACAACCAGGATTTCGCCACGCGCGAGAACGGCCTCGCCGGCCTCGACGCGAAGCTGACCTTCAACACGCATCTGATGGTGCGGCATATCTCGATGCTCTCCTCCTGGGCGCGCTCGGGCTACTTCACCTACAGCGGCCGGCGCATCGAGGGCGAGCGCCGCTTTGCCAAAGGCGAATGCGCGATGGTGACCGCCGCGTCCTCCAGCTACGCGGACCTGAAGCGGGAGGCTGCGTTCGATTTCGGCGTGGCGCCGCTGCCGCACTACGACGACATCAAGGGCGCGCCGCACCATTCGCTCATCGGCGGCGCGGGTCTGTGGGTGCTCGCGGGCAAGAAGAGCGCCGAATACCGCGGCGCGGCGAAGTTCCTGGCCTGGCTCGCGCGTCCCGAGGTGCAGGCCGAGTGGCACCAGCGCACCGGCTACGTGCCGGTGACGCGCGCTGCCTTCGAATTCACGCAGAAGCAGGGTTTTTACGCCGTGCACCCCGGGCACCGCATCGCCATCGAGCAGCTGCTCCTGCGCAGCCCGACGCGCGAGTCGCGCGGCATCCGCCTGGGCGAGTTCCCGGCCATCCGCGCCATCGTCGAGGAGGAACTGGAGGCGGTGTGGAAAGGGGACAAGGCGCCCAAGCTGGCGCTGGACAGCGCGGCCGAGCGGGGCAACGAGCTGCTGCGCAAGTTCGAGGCCGCGCACAAGTCCGGGACCGAACCGGGGGTCCCGAAGCGGGCACCAAGGGCGCCCCGGAAGGCTGCAGCAAAATGAAAGTCGCAAATCCGTAACGGGGTTTGGCTATACTTTTGCACCGCCTGGCGACAAGACCGGGCCACCGTACGAAATAACTCGCAGAATCACCCAGGAGAAGAGGAAAACCCATGCGTATCAAACTCATAGCGGCCGCGCTCGCCAGCGCAGGCCTGTTCAGCGGCCCGGCACACGCGCAGGTCGAGATCCAGTGGTGGCATTCGATGGGCGGCGCGCTGGGCGAGGCGCTCAATGGCCTGGCCAACAAGTTCAACGAGAGCCAGAAGGAGTACAAGGTCGTCACCACCTTCAAGGGCACCTACCCGGAATCGATGACCGCGGCGATCGCCTCGTTCCGCGCCGGCAACGCGCCGCACCTGCTGCAGGTGTTCGAGGTCGGCACCGCCACCATGATGGCGGCCAAGGGCGCCATCGTGCCGGTCGCCAAGGTGATGGCGGACGCCAAGGAGCCGTTCGACCCGAAGGCCTACCTGCCGACGGTGACCGGCTACTACTCCGACCAGAAGGGCAACATGCTGTCGTTCCCCTTCAACAGCTCGACCGCGCTGTTCTACATCGACCGCAACAAGTTCAAGGCCGCCGGCCTGCCGCCGGTGCCGCCCAAGACCTGGAAGGAACTGATCGCCGTGGCCGAGAAGCTGAAGGCTGCCGGCCAGAGCTGCGTCTACACCACCGGCTGGCCGTCCTGGGTGCACATCGAGAACTTCAGCGCCTGGCACAACGTGCCGATCGGCACCAAGCAGAACGGCATGGGCGGCTTCGACACCCAGTTCACCGTCAATTCGCCGCTGCACGTGAAGCACATCTCCATGCTGGCCGACATGGCGAAGAAGGGCCTGTTCACCTACGCCGGCCGCACCAACCAGGCCGACGGCAAGTTCCAGGCCGGCGAATGCGCGATGGCCACCATCAGCGCGGGCGCGCTGGCGGGCACCATCAAGGCGGGCAAGACTGACTGGGAACTGAGCATGCTGCCCTACCACGACGACGTGAAGGGCGCGCCGCAGAACTCGATCATCGGCGGCGCCTCGCTTTGGGTCATGGGCGGCAAGAAGGCCGAGGAGTACAAGGGCGTGGCGAAGTTCTTCGCCTTCCTGTCGCGGCCCGAGATCCAGATGGACTGGCATACCTCCACGGGCTACGTGCCGATCACCAAGGCGTCGTATGAACTGACGCGCAAGTCCGGTTTCTACGACAAGAACCCGGGGCGCGACCTGCCCGTGAAGCAGCTCACCAACAAGGAGCCGACGGCGAACTCCAAGGGTCTGCGCTTTGGCAACTTCGTGCAGGGCCGCACGGTGATCGAGGAAGAACTGGAGAACGTGTTCTCCGGCAAGAAGGAGGCGAAGACGGCGCTGGATGACGCGGTGAAGCGCGGCAACGAGATCCTGCGCCAGTTCGAAGCCGCCAACAAGTAAAGGGCGGCGCTCGGTAGCAGAGGGGGGCGTGGAAAAGCGGGTTGTTTTCCGGTCTGCGTGGCTGCCGTATGCGCTGGTGGCCCCGCAGATCGCGATCACGATCGTGTTCTTCTTCTGGCCGGCGGCACAGGCGGTCTGGTATTCGTTCCAGCTGCAGGACGCCTTCGGCCTGAAGAGCCAGTTCGTCGGCCTCGCGAACTACGCCGCCCTGTTCAAGGACGGCAACTACGTCGAGTCATTCAAGACCACCGCGCTGTTCAGCGCGCTGGTGGCGTTCTTCGGCATCGCCATTTCGCTCGTGCTCGCGACCATGGCCGACCGCGTGCTGCGCGGCGCCATGGCCTACAAGACGCTGCTGATCTGGCCCTATGCGGTGGCGCCGGCCATCGCCGGCGTGCTGTGGGCGTTCATGTTCGCGCCCTCGATTGGCATCCTCACCTTCGTGCTCAAGGGCTGGGGCGTGGACTGGAACTGGATCATCAAGGGCGACCAGGCCATGCTGCTGGTGGTGATCGCCGCGGTGTGGAAGCAGATCTCCTACAACTTCCTGTTTTTCCTGGCCGGCCTGCAGTCGATCCCGAAATCGCTCATCGAGGCGGCGGCCATCGACGGCGCCTGGCCGCTGCGGCGCTTCTGGACCATCGTGTTTCCGCTCTTGTCGCCCACCACCTTCTTCCTGCTGGTGGTGAACATCGTCTACGCCTTCTTCGACACCTTCGGCGTCATCGACGCCACCACCCAGGGCGGTCCGGGCCAGTCCACCAACATCCTGGTCTACAAGGTCTACCACGACGGGGTGAAGGCGGCCGACCTGGGCGGCTCCTCGGCGCAATCGGTGATCCTGATGTTCATCGTCATCGTGCTCACGGTGGTGCAGTTCCGCTTTGTCGAGCGGCGGGTCCAGTACTGATGGCCTGCCGATGGTAGAGAACCGTCCCTGGGTCACGTTCTTCTCTCATGCCGTGCTGATCGCGGGCGTGCTCGCGGTCGCGTTTCCGCTTTACGTCACGTTCATCGCCTCCACGCACACGCTGGAGACGATCATGCAGGCGCCGATGTCGCTGCTGCCGGGGGACCGGCTGGTGGAGAATTTCACCCAGGTGCTGACCGCGGGCTCGACCAAGGGCTCCAAGGCGGCGGCCTCGCAGATGCTGGTCAACAGCCTGGTGATGGCGCTGGTGATCCCGCTGGGGAAGATCGCGATCTCGATCATCTCGGCATTCGCCATCGTCTATTTCCGCTTCCCGCTGCGCATGTTCTTCTTCTGGATGATCTTCATCACCCTGATGCTGCCGGTGGAGGTGCGCATCATCCCGACCTTCAAGGTGATCGCGGACCTTGGGATGCTGAACACCTACGCCGGCCTGACGGTGCCGCTGATCGCCTCGGCCACGGCCACGTTCCTGTTCCGCCAGTTCTTCATGACCATCCCGGACGAGCTGGCCGAGGCCGCGCGTGTGGACGGCGCCTCGCCGATGCGCTTCTTCTGGGACGTGGTGCTGCCACTGGCGAAGACCACCATGGCGGCCCTGTTCGTGATCCAGTTCATCTACGGCTGGAACCAGTACCTGTGGCCGCTGCTCATCACCACCGACGAGTCCATGTACACCACGGTGATCGGCATCAAGCGCATGATCGTCGGTAGCGACGCCGCCAACGAGTGGAACTTGATCATGGCCACCGCGATCCTGGCCATGCTGCCGCCGGCGCTGGTGGTGATGCTGATGCAGAAGTGGTTCGTGAAGGGCCTCGTGGAGACGGAAAAGTGAGCGAGAAATGAGGACCGAATAATGGCGGGCGTATCCCTTCGCAACGTGCTCAAGTCCTATGGCGAGCTGCAGGTGATCCATGGCGTGAACATGGAGATCGCCGACGGCGAGTTCATCGTCATCCTCGGGCCCTCGGGCTGCGGCAAGTCCACGCTGCTGCGCATGGTTGCCGGGCTGGAGGTGATCAGCGGCGGCGAGATCGCCATCGGCGACCGGGTGGTCAACAACCTGGAGCCCAAGGACCGAGACATCGCCATGGTGTTCCAGAACTACGCCCTGTACCCGCACATGAGCGTGTACGACAACATGGCCTACGGCCTGCGCATCCGTGGACTGTCGAAGGCGGAAATCGATTCGCGGGTGCAGAAGGCGGCGGAGATTCTCGAACTCGCAAAGTACCTGCAGCGAAAGCCGCGCGAGCTCTCCGGCGGCCAGCGCCAGCGCGTCGCCATGGGCCGCGCCATCGTGCGCGAACCGCAGGTGTTCCTGTTCGACGAGCCGCTGTCGAACCTGGACGCCAAGCTGCGGGTGCAGATGCGGGGGGAATTGCAGGCGCTGCACCGGCGCCTGGGCACCACGAGCCTGTTCGTCACGCACGACCAGGTGGAGGCGATGACGCTGGCGCAGCGCATGATCGTGATGAACGCAGGCCGCGCCGAGCAGATCGGCGCGCCGCTGGAGGTCTACGCGAAGCCCGCCACGACCTTCGTCGCCGGCTTCATCGGCTCGCCGCCCATGAACCTGATCCCGAAGGACGGCAGGCTGCTGGGCGTGCGCCCGGAGCACATGGAACCCTGCGCTGCGTCGGAGGCCATGCTGACGATCGACGTCGACCTGATCGAGCCACTGGGCGCCGATATCATCGTTTACGGGCACGTTGGCGATGGCGAGAGTGCGCGCGTCGCGGCGCGGCTTCCCGCCGATGCCAGCGCCAGGGCGGGCAAGCTGCCGCTGCGCTTCGAGCAGAAGAACGCGCACTGGTTCGACGCGGCGACCGGCAAGCGCATCGAATAGCGGCGGCGCCGTGAAGATGGACGCCCGCATGCTGAGGCGGGGCATGAAGTACTGGCCGCCGTTCCTCGGCGCCGGGATCAGCGTCAAGAGCCTGTCGGAGGACTTCCGTGACGCGGTGGTGGTGCTCAAGCTCGGGCGCCTGAACCGCAACTACGTCGGCACCCATTTCGGCGGCAGCCTGTACGCCATGACCGACCCGTTCTTCATGATCATGCTGATGAAGAACCTGGGCGGCGAGTACCTGGTCTGGGACAAGGAGGGACACATCGAGTACGTTGCCCCCGGGCGCGGCACCGTGAGCGCGCATTTCCACCTCAGCGAGGCCCGCATCGCGGAAGTCCGCGAGCAGGCCGCAGGCGGCGGCAAGATCTTCCCGGAATTTCACGTCAACGTGAAGGACGAGGCGGGCGCCATCGTCGCCCGGGTGCGCAAGACGCTCTATGTGCGGCTCAAGCCGCGGCACCGCCAGGCGTAGGCGTCCTCGCTACACGCAGCGCGCGCCATCCACTTCGATGCAGCTGCCGCTGATCATCGCCGCCTCGTCCGAGGCCAGGTAGAGGCAGGCATTGGCCACGTCCAGCGCGGTGGAGAAGCGCCCGAGCGGGATGGAGGCGAGGAACATCTTCCGCGCCTCGTCTGTGATCGCGCCGCCGGCGAACTCCGCCGACAGCGCGGTATCCGGGCTGAACACCGGGTTGACGCAGTTGACGCGCACCTTGTCCGGGCCGAACTCCGCGGCCATGGACTTGCTCATGATGATCACCGCGCCCTTGGAGCTGTTGTACACGGTCAGCCCGGGCCGCGGCCGCAGCCCGGCGGTGGAGGCGATGTTGACGAAATTGCCGCCGCCCTGCTTGCGGAACTGGGGCAGGGCGTGGATCGCCGAGAGGTAGATGCTTTTCACGTTGATGGCATACACCTTGTCGAACTCGGCTTCGGTGACCTCGAGGTAGGACTTGCGGCGATGGGTCCAGCCGGCGTTGTTCACCACCGAGTCCAGCCGGCCATATTTCGCGACCGCCGCGGCGACCAGCTTCGCCCAGTCGGCGCCGCTGGTGACGTCGGCCTGCACGAACTCCGCGCCCAGTTCCTGCGCCACTTTCGCACCGTTGGCCGCGTTGATGTCGTTGACCACGACCTTGGCGCCTTCCTCCACGAACCGCTTCGCGATGCCGGCGCCGAAGCCCGAGCCCGCGCCGGTGACGATCGCTACCTTGTCCTTCAGTCTCATGTCCCATCCTCCCGTTGTTCCACGCATTATAGAATCCTCCCATGAGCCTCGACCGCGTCACCCCGGGCCGCGCCCTCCCGGACGACTTCAACGTCATCATCGAGATCCCGATGAACGCCGATCCGGTGAAATACGAGGTCGACAAGGCCACCGGCGCGATCTTCGTGGACCGATTCATGTCCACCGCCATGCACTACCCCTGCAACTATGGCTACATTCCCCATACGCTCTCGGGCGATGGCGACCCGGTGGACGTGCTGGTGATCTCGCCCTATGCCCTCATTACCGGCGTGGTGGTGCGTTGCCGCCCGGTGGGGATGCTGCGCATGGACGACGAGGCCGGCGAGGACACCAAGCTGCTCGCGGTGCCCATTGACCGGCTCACCAGCCAGTACCGCGGCATCCGTTCGCCGCGCGACCTGCCGCCGGCGCGCCTGGACGCCATCACGCATTTCTTCCAGCACTACAAGGACCTCGAGCCCGGCAAGTGGGTCAAGGTGAAGGGCTGGACCGGCGCAGCCGCTGCGCGCAAGGAGATCCGCGCCGGCGTGAAGCGCTACAACGAAGCTAGGAAGAAGCCGGCGTTCTGAAAGGCGAGTGTTCGTTCAGCTCGTCGACGTAGCGCGCGATGCCGGTTCGCTCTTTTTCGAGATAGTCCTCGATCGCCCGCGAGAATTGCGCGTGCGCCAGCCAGTGCGCCGACAGCGTCTCCACCGGCATCAGGCCGCGGAACAGCTTGTGCTCCCCTTGCGCGCCGCCCTCGAAGCGCGCAAGGCGCTGCTCGATGGCGTGCTCGATGCCCTGGTAGTAGCAGCACTCGAAGTGCAGCAGCGGCACCGGTTCGAGGGCGCCCCAGTAGCGGCCGTAGATGGCGTCGGCCGCCACGACGTCCAGCGCCGCCGCGATCGGCCGGCCCGCGCGCTCGGCCAGGATCAGGACGAGGCACTCCGGCATCGTTGCTCCGATGCGCAGGAAGAACTCGAGGTTCAGGTACGGGCTGGAGCGGTGTTCGGAATAGGTGCGGCGATAGCAGCGCGCGAAAAACTCCCAGTGGCTGCGCTCGATCTCCGGTCCCTGCAGGCGACGGATGGAAACGCCGGCCTCGCGCACCCGGCGGCGCTCCTGTCGGATCACCTTGCGCCGGTGCCGCGTGAGGCGCGACAGGAAGTCCTCGAAATCGGCATAGCCATCGTTGCGCCAGTGGAACTGCACCGTCCGGCGCAGCAGCATGCCGGCGTCCCGCATCAGCGCGGCCTCGCCCTCGGGCGGGAACAGCACGTGCAGTGACGAAGCCTGCTGCGCCAGCTTGAGGGCGCCCGCGAGCAGCGCCACGCGTCCGGCATCGTCGAGCGCCATCAGGCGCGGGCCCCCGACCGGGGTAAACGGGATCGCGCACAGCAGCTTGGGGTAGTAGGCCAGGCCGTGGCGCTCGTAGGCGTCGGCCCAGGCCCAGTCGAACACGTACTCGCCGTAGGAGTGCGACTTCAGGAACAGGGGCATCGCCCCGGTGAGCCTGCCCTCGCGCCGGAGCAGCAGGAACTGCGGCTGCCAGCCGGTGCGGGCGCTCGCGCACCCGGTCTCGAGAAGGGCTTCGAGGAACTCGAAGCTGGCGAACGGATTGCCGGCCGCGAGCGCGTTCCATTCCTCCGGGATCACGCCCGCGAGGGATGTGGCGACTTCAACGCGCGGCAAGGTCTGCCCGTGCCTCGGAACGTTCGAGCGCCGCGCGCGCGCGCTCCAGGCTGGAATCCAGGGCAAGGGCGCGCCGGAAGCCCGCCACAGCCTCGGGATGCCGTCCCAGCCGCTGCAGCACGAAGGCGGCGTTGAACTGGGCTGCCGCGTCCTCCGGGGCGAGGGCGCGGGCCTGCTCGAACGCGGCCAGCGCCTCCTCGAATTGCCGGCGCTCGGCCAGGATGAAGCCGATGCAGCTCCAGGCTTCGCCGTTGCCGGGGTCGCGCCGCGCCAGCCCGCGGAAGGCGCGCAGCGCGAGGCCCTTGAGCTTGAAGGCGGTCAGGAAGCGGCCGAACCTGAACATCAGGCCCGGGCGTGGGGCGGGCGGTGCGGCCCGGGTCGTGGCCATGTCCCGATTATAGGTTGCCGATGTAGAATGGCCGCAGCGGAGGAGACCCATGAAGAAAATCGAAGCCATCGTGAAGCCCTTCAAGCTGGATGAAGTGCGCGAGGCATTGTCGGAAGTCGGCGTCACCGGCCTCACGGTCACCGAGGTCAAGGGCTTCGGCCGGCAGAAGGGCCACACCGAGCTCTACCGCGGCGCGGAGTACGTGGTGGATTTCCTCCCCAAGGTGAAGATCGAGGTCGTCGTCACCGACGGCCAGGTGGAGCAGGCGATCGACGCCATCGTGAAGTCGGCGCGCACCGGCAAGATCGGCGACGGCAAGATCTTCGTCACCTCGGTCGAGCACGTGGTGCGCATCCGCACCGGCGAAACCAACGAATCCGCGGTCTGAAAAGCAGGAAATCAGGGACAGACCACGATTTTCCATGTGGCCGGATGGGCCGCCGGTGGTGAAAATCGGGGTCTATCCCTGTTTCCCTATTTCCGGGTTTTGAGCAGGACCAGCAGCGCGCCGCTCCCGCCCTGGGATGCCGGTGCCTGGCAGTAGGCAAGCACCTCGTCCCTCGGTGGCAGCCATTTCCTGAGCTTGGCCTTGAGCACCGGCTCGCGGTTGCGCGAGCCCAGGCCCTTGCCGTGCACGATGCGCAGGCAGCGCTTGCCGGAGGCGGCGCAGGCGCGCAGGAACAGTGCAACCGATTCGGCCGCCTCCAGCCTGGTCTGGCCGTGCAGGTCGAGTTCTGCCTGCACCACCCAGTGGCCGCGCCGGAGCTTTCGTAGGACCTGGCGCGACAAGCCGTCGCGCAGGTAGGCCAGTTCCTCCCCCGAATCGAGGGCATCGTCGACCGACAGCGGGCCTTCCAGGCTTTCGGCGAGCGCGGCGCGTTCGTCGCGCCGGCGCTGCTCGGGCACAGGCGGCGGCGCCGGGCGGCGGAGGTCCGCGCGCTTCGGGCGCTTTAGCGGCTGGACGCCATCGAGCGCCTCGAGGAACGCGGCGTCCGCGTCGTCGTCCGCCGGATCATTTCGCGAGGGCATCCAGGTATCTCTCCGCGTCCAGCGCCGCCATGCAGCCCGTGCCGGCGCTGGTGACCGCCTGGCGGTAGACATGGTCCTGCACATCGCCCGCTGCGAACACGCCCGGGATGCTGGTCGCGGTGGCGTCACCGCCGCTACCGCCGCGGGTCACGATGTAGCCGCCTTTCGTCTCCAGCTGGCCCTCGAACAGCTGCGTGTTGGGCGTATGGCCGATGGCGATGAACAGGCCCCTCAGCGTCATTTCCTTCGCCGCGCCGGATTTCACGTTCTTCACCCGGATGCCGGTGACGCCGCTGGCATCGCCCAGGACTTCGTCCAGCGCGGAGTCGAGCTCAAGCACGATCTTTCCCTCGCCCACGCGCTTCATCAGCTTGTCGATCATGATCTTCTCGGCGCGGAACCGGTCGCGCCGGTGGACCAGGGTGACTTTGCCGCAGATGTTGGCCAGGTAGAGGGCCTCCTCGACCGCGGTATTGCCGCCGCCGATGACCGCGACTTCCTGGTTCTTGTAGAAGAAGCCGTCGCAGGTGGCGCAGGCCGAGACGCCCTTGCCCATGAACTTTTCCTCGGATGGCAGGCCGAGGTAGCGCGCCGAGGCGCCGGTGGCGATCACCAGCGCGTCGCATGTGTAGGTGGCGAGGTCACCTTGCAGCATGAATGGGCGCCCGCCGAGATTCGCGGTATGGATGTGGTCGTAGAGGATCTCGGTCTCGAAGCGCTCGGCGTGCTTCTGGAAGCGCTCCATCAGCTCCGGGCCCTGTATGCCGGCGGCGTCCGCGGGCCAGTTGTCCACGTCGGTGGTGGTCGTGAGCTGGCCGCCGGGCACCATGCCGGCGACCAGGACCGGCCTAAGGTTGGCGCGCGCCGCATAGACCGCGGCGGTGTAGCCCGCGGGGCCGGAGCCCAGGATCAGCAGGCGCGAGTGTCGTGTCGTGGTGGTCATGAACTGAAGTATAAGGGGCCGTTCTGCTAAGATAGAAGGCTGGACCGGCAGCGCAATTTCAACACGACAGGCAAGGGACATTCCCATGGCGGCGCCAGCGACGACTGTCTCGACCGCGGTACTGAGGTCAGTGCCGCTGTTCGCCAGTTTTCCAGACGAGCAATTGCGCGCGCTGGCTACCCTGGTCACCCGGCGCAGCGCGCCGCGCAGCTCGCTCATCATGGCCGCGGGCGACGCCACCGAGTCGCTGTACGTGGTGATCTCCGGGCGCCTGAAGGTGATGATGGGCGATGCCGAGGGCAAGGAAGTGATCCTCAGCCTGATCGGCCCCGGCGAGTTCTTCGGCGAGATGGGCCTGATCGACGACAGCCCGCGCTCGGCCAGCGTCATCGCCATCGAGCCCTGCGAGCTGCTGTCGCTGTCGCGGCGCGACTTCAAGAAGTGCATGGCAGAGAACTTCGACATGACCATGGCGGTGATGAAAGGCCTGGTGCGCCGCCTGCGCGAGGCCGACCGCAAGATCGGCAGCCTGGCGCTGCTGGATGTCTACGGCCGCGTCGCGCGGCTGCTGATCGACATGTCCGAGAACGTCAACGGCCAGAAGATCGTCACCAAGCGCCTGCCCAAGCAGGACATCGCCAAGATGATCGGCGCCTCGCGCGAGATGGTGAGCCGCGTCATGAAGGACCTGCAGATGGGCGGCTACATCGAGATGCGCGGGTCCACGATCGTGGTGCGCGACACGATCATGCTGCCGGACTAGCGCTGCCGCGGCGCATTTCACCCCGCATTTCGCCCCGCATTTCACCCTAGTGGCCGCAGCGCAGAAGACCACCGGCGCACCGCTCCCGGCCAAGCTCGCCGGCCTGCTGCGCGAAGCGAAGTGGCTGGGACTGGTGGCGCTGGCCGCCTACCTGGTGCTGGTCCTCGCGACCTTCCACAAGGGAGATCCCGCGTTCTCCGCCAGCACCACCGTGGGCGTGACGCAGAACGCGGGCGGCGCGTTCGGCGCTGGCGTGGCCGACGCGCTGCTGTCCGTGTTCGGATTCTCGGCCTACTGGTGGGTGCTGCTGTGCATCGCGTTCGTGATCCGCGGCTACCGGCGCCTGGAACCGGCGCCCGTCACAGGCAAGGCGGCCGGAAAAAAAGAGGGCGTCGCCGCGGGCCGCAAGCCGCTCTGGATCGCGCTTGGCGGATTCCTGGTGCTGCTGGTGGCGAGCGCGGCCCTGGAATCGCTGCGTCTGCGCAGCCTGGGCGTGGAGCTGCCGCAGGTGCCCGGTGGCATCCTGGGCGATATCGTCGCCCGCTTCGCCTCCGGCTTTGCCGGCTTTACCGGCGCCACGCTGCTGCTGCTCGCGCTCGGCGCCATCGGCTTCAGCCTGTTCGTCGGCGCCTCCTGGATCGCGATCGCGGAATTCACCGGCCTCGCACTGGAGACGGCGCTGGCGCAGGCGCGCGGCGCCTGGGAGCGCCGTCGCGACCAGAGGATCGGCGAGCAGGCGCGCGAGGTGCGCGAGACCCTGGTGCAGGCCGATCGCAAGCGCGAGGAGGAGCATCCGCCGCTGGTCATTGCGCCGCCGCCGCCGGAGATCAGGAAGTCCGAACGCGTGCAGCGCGAGAAGCAGAAGCGCCTGTTCGAGGAATTGCCCGACACGCCGCTGCCGCCACTCAAGCTGCTGGACGAGGCCGAGGCGGGCGGCGAGACCGTCAGCGCGGAGACGCTGGAATTCACCTCGCGCCTGATCGAGAAGAAGCTGTCGGACTTCGGTGTCGCCGTGAAGGTGCTCGCGGCCTATCCCGGACCGGTGATCACGCGCTACGAGATCGAGCCCTCGGTGGGCGTCAAGGGCAGCCAGATCGTGAACCTGGTGAAGGACCTGGCGCGCGCGCTGTCGGTGGTCGCGATCCGCGTGGTCGAGACCATCCCGGGCAAGTCCTGCATGGGCCTGGAGATCCCGAACCCGCACCGGCAGACGGTGCGACTGTCGGAGATCCTCGGCTCGGAGGTGTACCACGCGTCGCATTCGCCGCTGGCGCTGGCGCTGGGCAAGGACATCGCCGGGAATCCGATCGTGGCCGACCTGGCGAAGATGCCGCACCTGCTGGTGGCCGGCACCACCGGTTCGGGCAAGTCGGTGGCCATCAACGCCATGATCCTGTCGCTGCTGTACAAGGCCGAGCCGCGCAACGTGCGCCTGATCCTGGTCGACCCGAAAATGCTGGAGCTGTCCGTGTACCAGGACATCCCGCACCTGCTGGCGCCCGTGGTGATCGACATGAAGCAGGCGGCCAACGCGCTCACCTGGTGCGTGGCCGAGATGGAGCGGCGCTACAAGCTGATGTCCTGGCTGGGCGTGCGCAACCTCTCCGGCTACAACCACAAGGTGGCGGACGCCGAGAAGCATGGCCGCAAGCTGGAGGACCCGGCCACGATCGACACCGGCAACCCGGTGCCCCTCGAAGCCATGCCCGTGATCGTCGTGGTGATCGACGAACTCGCCGACCTGATGATGTCATCGGGCAAGAAGGTCGAGGAGCTCATTGCCCGCCTGGCGCAGAAGGCGCGCGCCGCCGGCATCCACATGATCCTCGCCACGCAGCGGCCCTCGGTGGACGTGATCACCGGCCTGATCAAGGCCAACATCCCGACCCGGATTGCGTTCCAGGTGGCCTCGAAGGTGGATTCAAGGACGATCCTGGACCAGTCCGGCGCCGAGTCGCTGCTGGGCGCGGGCGACATGCTGTTCCTGCCGCCGGGTTCCGGCCTGCCGCAGCGCATCCACGGCGCCTTCGTCGCCGACCAGGAAGTGCATAAAGTCGTGGAGCATTTGAAATCGCTCGCCAAGCCGGAGTACCTGGAGGACGTGCTGGCGCCGGCCGCCGCAGGCGAGGACTTCGGCGCCGCGGGCGGTGGCGAACAG
>JBQTJX010000066.1:0-31624 GCA_052386675.1 Betaproteobacteria bacterium | reverse complement strand
GACCTGCCGCCGCCGTTCGGCAAGGCCGCGAAGGCGGCCACCGAGACCGACAACGCGGCCGAGGCGGAATTCTGGGACGGGGTGAAGGACAGCGACGACCCGGATGACCTGGCGCTCTACATCGAGCGGTTCCCGCGGGGGAAATTTGCGGAGGCGGCGCGGGTCAAGGTGGCGGCGTTGCGGGGCGCGAAGGGCTAGTCCGGGCCCGCAATGTAACCGATCGGTTACATTCTGGCGGCTGGCGGGTCAGCTGCGCAGGGAAACGACGTTGAAGGCGGAAATCGGCCGGCTCAGGCCTTTGAGGGAGAGCTCGCCCACGTGCTCGACCTCGATGCGCTCCTCGATCCTGCCGTGCACCCGCTGCGAAATCAGGATCTGGCCGGCGCGCGCTTCGGAGCACAGCCGGGCCGACAGGTTGGTCACCGGCCCGATGGCGCCGTAATCGCGGCGGCCTTCGAAGCCGATGGCGCCGAGCGTGGCGTAGCCGTTGGCGACGCCGACACCAAAGCCCAGGTCGTGGCCGCGCTTTCGCCATGCGGCGGCCAGCGCGGCGACCCCGGCGCGCATTTCGATCGCCATCCGGACGGCCGCCAGTTCCGGCTCGGGAAGCGGCATTGGATCATTGAACAGGATCATCACGCCGTCGCCGGCGAAATGCTCGACCGTGCCCTCATGCGCGTGCACGATGCCGCCCAGCGTGGCGTGGTATTCGCGCAGCACGCCCATCACCTCCTCCGGCTCGGCGGTCTCCGAGAACGCCGTGAAGCCGCGCAGGTCCGTGAACACCACGGTGATGTCGCGCCGGTGCGTCTGCAACGGATCGTCCACGTCGCCCGAGAGGATCAGGTCGCCGATGCGCGGCGAAACGAAGCGCTTGAGGCGCGCCAGGCGGTCGATCTCCCCGACCTGCTCGGCGACGCGCCGCTCCAGGCCCGTGTTCAGGCTCGCGATCTGGTCGTGCAGCGCCTTCACCCGCAGCAGCGACTTCACGCGCGCGAAGAGCTCGGGCTGGTTGACGGGCTTGGAGAGGAAGTCGTCGGCGCCGGCCTCGATCCCCTTGACGCGCTCCTGCTGCGGGTCGAGCGAGGTGCACATCACCACCGGCAGCAGCGCGGTCGCCGGGTTCTCGCGGATGCGGCGGCACACGTCGTAGCCCGAAAGCCCGGGCATCATGACATCGAGCAGCACCAGGTCCGGCGGTTCGGCCGCGAGCTTCGCCAGGGCCTCCTCGCCGCTGCTCGCGGTGCTCACGGCATAGCCCCGGCTGCCGAGCAGGTCGGCGAACAGCTTGATGTTGGCGGGCGTGTCGTCCACCACGAGGATCTTCGCCGGCGCGCTCATTGCCGGCCGCCCTCGAGGACGCGCTTCACGGTGTCGAGGAACTCCTTCAGGTTGATCGGCTTGCCGAGGAAGCCGTCGAACCCCGCGGCGGTGATCTGGCTGCGGTCGCCCTGCATCACGGAAGCGGTGAAGGCGATGATCGGAATCGACGCGCAGCCGGGGTCGGCGCGCACCAGGCGCAGCGCCTCGATGCCGTTGATCCCCGGCAGCTGGATGTCCATGAGGATGAGATCAGGCTTTCTCTCCAGCGCCAGCCGCACGCCCTCCTCGCCGGTTTCGGCCTCGAGCGTCGCGTAGCCCTTGGCCTGCAGCACGTCGCGCGCGAGCTTCATGTTCTTCTCGTTGTCTTCGACGATCAGGATGGTGTTCATGGCTGCTTCGGGAAAGTGATGGTGAAGGTGGACCCCTTGCCCGGCGCGCTCTCCAGGCTGATGCGGCCGCCGTGCAGTTCGACGAAGCGCCGGGTAAGGGCCAGGCCCAGGCCGGTTCCCTCGGCTTTCTTCGTGTAGTCCCGGCCGACCTGCTTGAACTCCTCGAAGACCAGTTGCTGGTCCTCGGGCGCGATGCCGACGCCGGTGTCCGCGACCGCGACCTCGAGCGATGCGCCCGCCGGCCTGGCGCGCACGCTCACCTTGCCGCCCTCGGGCGTGAACTTCACCGCGTTGGAGAGCAGGTTCAGCATGATCTGCTTGAACTTGCGCTCGTCCGCGCGGAAGGCGCCCAGAGAAGCGTCCACCTCCAGCTCCAGGGCGATGCCGTGACGCTGCGCGCGCTCGCGGATCAGCGTGATGGCGTTCTCCAGGGCGCCGCGCAGGTCGAAGTCGGCAAGATCGAGCTCCATGCGGCCGGCCTCGATCTTGGAGAGATCGAGGATGTCGTTGATCAGCGACAGCAGGTGCTTGCCGGAGGAATGGATGTCCCTGAGGTAGTCCAGCTGCTTGTCGTTCACCTCGCCGAACATCCTGTCGACCAGCACCTCCGAGAAGCCGATGATGGCGTTCAACGGCGTGCGCAGCTCGTGCGACATGTTGGCGAGGAAGTCCGACTTGTGGCGGTTGGCGATCTCGAGCTGCTGGCTCTTGTCCTGGATCTCGCGAAACAGGCGCGCATTCTCGATCGCGATCACCGCCTGGTCCGAGAACGACTTCAGCAGCGCGATCTGCTTCTCGCTGAAGCTTCCCGGCTCGGTGAAGGAGGTGGTGATGCAGCCGATCGCCTCGCCTTCGCGCATCATCGGCACCACGAGAATCGCGCGCAGGCCGGTGCGCTCGGAGACCTCCCGGCTGATCTCGGGCCGGTTCTGCTCCGCGCTGACGTCCGGGATGTGGATCACGCGCTTCTCGAGCACGGCGGCGCCCGCGTAGCTTGATTTCTCGAGCGCGGAAGGGAACAGGCCGCGCAGCTTCTCACTCTGTTCCGCGGTCAGTCCGGTGCCGCCGACATGGTGCAGCATGCCGTCGCGGACGAGAAACAGCTGGACGCGCGCGTTCTGGATCACCTCCGCGGCGGCGCGGGCGATGGCGTCGAACACCGGCTGGGTGTCCGCCACCGAGCTGGCGATGATGCCGAGGATGCCGGAGGTGGCCTTCTGGTGGCGCAGCGTCTCCTGCAGCTCGGCGGTGCGGTCCTCGACCTTCTGCTCCAGCCCCGCATACGACTCGCGCAGGCGCGCCGACATCCGGTTGAACTCGCCCGCGAGCGCCTCCAGTTCGTCGCCGCTGCGGATGTCGATGGATTGCTCCAGGTCGCCCGCGCCGATGCGCGCGGCGCCTTCCTGCAGGGTGCGGATCGGATGCACCATGCTGCGCGCGAGCCACATGGCCACCAGCGCGGAGATCAGCAATCCTGCGGCAATCAGCGCCACGGAACGCCAGATCGCCGCGTTGAGCGTCTCGAAGACCTCGTCGAAGGACTGCTCGACGAACACCTTCCAGCCGAGCGATTCGATCGTGGCGTAGGCCGTCAGGGCCGCGGCGCCGCCGGCATCGCGCGCCTCCAGCGCCATCGATTCCGGGGCGTCCGGGCGCAGCGCATGCTGCACCTGCGGCAGCCGCGAGAGGTCCGTCTTGCGCAGCACCAGTCCGATGTCGGGGTCCGCGACCAGGTGCCCCGTCTGGTCCACCACGTAGGCCTTTCCCTTCCTGCCGATCTTGATGCGCGTCACCACGTCCCAGATGAACTTCAGGTTGACTTCGGCCACGGTGACCGCGCCGGCGTCGCCACCCGCGCGCACCGCGATCGACAGGTAGGGCTCGGTTTCCTTGCGGAAGTACACCGGGCCGAACCAGGTCCGGCCGGCCCTCGCCTCCTTGAAGGCCGCGTCCTGGGCGCGATCGCGGTTGGCGCCGGCCACGTCCATCGCCAGTCGCGACACCGCCAGCTGCTCGCGCCCCTGGGCGTCGATCTGCGCGATATCGGTCACCGCCGGAACGATGCGCAGCAGCTTGAGGAACTCGATGCGCCGCTGCTCGCCGCCGCCGGCGCCGAGCTGCGGCAGCGCCGCGAACACAAGCTGCTGCTCGATCTGGCGCACGAACTGCTCGATGCGCACCGCCGCGCCGATCGCCTTCTCGCGCTGCACGCTGGAGAGCGCGATCTTGTTCTCCTGGTAGGAGAAGTACAGCGACACCGCGCCCGAAATCAGCAGCGCGCCGCACACCAGCGCGAGGATCAGCAGGAAGTACCTGCGGAACAGGCGGCCGCGCCGGATGCCGCGGTTTTCGCGGTTCTGTGCCAGGACGGCGTCGATCGGTTTCATGGGCGCACCCTCCTCGGCGGCGCTTGCGGGGAAGTCTACGCCTTCGGGCCGGCGGGGGGCGCTGGTGGCGTATGCCGCCGGGTCATTCGATTACGCTGGTCGCCCGCAGCAGCACCGACTGCGGGATCTTGACTCCCAGCGCGCGCGCGGTCCTGAGATTCACTGCCAGGGAGAAGGTGTTCGGCTCTTCGACGGGAAGATCGGCCGGTTTCGCGCCGCGCAGGATCTTGTCGACGTAGCCGGCGCCGCGGCGGAACTGGTCCACGTTGTCGATACCGTAGGACGCCAGCGTGCCGGCCTCCACGTATTCCTCGACCGGATAGATCGCGGGCAGGCGAACGCGGGCCAATTGTTCGGCCAATTGACTTCGATCCCTGAAGTGCACCACGTCGGCGATGCCGACGACGGCCTGCGCTCCCTCCCGTACGGCATTGTCCATCGCGGGCGCGAACTCTTCCGCAGTGCGCGCCGAGACCATGACCACCTGCAGCCCTGCTTTCTGCGCCGCGTCCCCGTAGCGTTCGGACCACAGTTTGTAACCGGTGGGGATACCGGAATTCGCCAGTACCGCGAAGCGGCGCAGGCCCGGAATGATTTCCCTCAGGAGCTCGAGCCGTTTCGGCGCGAACTCGCTTTCGCGCGTGGCGGCGCCAGTCACGTTGCCGCCGGGCCGCGCCAGGCTCGCCACAAGGCCGACCTGCTCGGGCCGGCTCGCGATCGCGAACACGATCGGCACGTCCTGCGTGAGCTTCCTCGCCACCAGCGCCATCGCCCCCCAGTAGACGAACATCACGTCCGGTTTCTGCGCCAACAGGTCGACGAGCACCGGCTCGTAGCGCTTGGAGTCGTTGTTCGCGTAGCCGTACCGGTATTCGACAGTTCGGCCTTCTACCCAACCCAGCTCTCCGAGACGGCCTTTGAATGTTGCCTGGAGTTTGCCGAGGGTCGAAGAAGTGCCGGGATCGGCATAGGCGACGCGGCGAACACGCTGCGGCTGCGCGTGAACGCGTGGCGAGGCGGCAAATCCGAGCGCCGCAAGGAAGAGATCGCGGCGCTTCATTCGATCACTCCCGCAGTGCTACAATTCTTACGTGGTAATACCCAGGGGTGAAACATGGAAAGCTCCAGTGTGACGAGCAAGGGGCAGGTCACGATTCCCAAGGAGATCCGGCGCGAACTTGGCATCCGGCAGGGAAGCCGAGTGGCCTTCGCGGTGAAAGGCGGCAGGGCGGAGCTGCGGGTGCTGCACCGCGCGCCCGGCCGCGCCGCCTCCGGATTCGGCATGCTGAAGGTGCGGCGCCGGCATCTGCCGGCGGACTTCGACGTCGCGAGCCTGCTCGCGGCGAAGCGGCGCGGCAAGCGCTGATGCTCGCGCTCGACACCAACGTGCTCGCGCGCTACTACGTGCGCGAGGAAGACGCCCCGCGCGCCACCCGGGCGCAACAGGAGGCCGCGCGCCGCATCATCGACGGCGGCGGGGACCTTTTCGTCGCCAAGACGGTATTGCTCGAGCTGGAATGGGTGTTGCGCGGCGTCTACGGCGTCGCGCGAAAGGATGTGGTCCGGGCGATTGAACACCTGCTCGCCCTGCCGAACGTCCAGGCGGAAGACCGGACGGCCGTCGAAAGCGCCCTTGCCAACCTGCGCTCGGGATTCGATTTCGCCGACGCGCTGCACCACGCCTCCAGCCGCGCTTGCGCCGCCCTGGTCACCTTCGACTCGCGTCGCTTCGCGAACCGGGCGCGCCGGATGTCCCTCTCGCCGCCGGTGCAGCTCGCCCGCTAGGCGCGACCCGGACGGGACTGGCCGGTTCATTCGATCACCCGGTCGGCGCGCAGCAGCACGCTCTGCGGAATCACAATGCCGAGCGCACGAGCGGCCTTGAGGTTGACGACCAGTTCGAACTTGGTGGGAAACTCTACCGGCAGGTCGCTCGGCCTGGCCCCTCGCAGTACCTTGTCCACGTAGATTGCAGCCCGCCGTGCCAGTTCCTCATAGTCCGGCCCATAGGCGATGAGCCCGCCGGCATCGGCGAAGGCGCTGGATTCGTAGATGGCCGGCAGCCGGTGGCGCGCCGCCAGGTCGACGATCGCCTTTCGCAGGCTGAGCGTCATAGGATCGGGAATGTCTACGAGGCCCTGCATTCGTTCGCGCTGAATATCGGCGAATGCGGATTCGATGTCCGCAGGACCCGCAACCTGGTAGAGCCGAAGCTGGACGCCGCTTGAGTGCGTTCGCTCCTGCAAATCCTTGAATATCTCCGCCAGACGCGCGTTGGTGGGGTTGCTCAACACCGCGACGGTCTTCATCGCCGGCACGAGTTCCTTCAGCAGCGATACCCGCTTGCCGCCCAGGTCGGGCGCGAAGCCGGCGACGCCGGTCACGTTCCCTTCGGGGCGCGCGAGATTCCTGACCCAGCCCGAGGCGACCGGATCGCCGACAGTGAACATGACGATCGGCGTGGTCCTGATTTCCTGCATGGCCACGCGCAGCGACGGAGCACCTCCGACGTAGATTGCGTCAAGGCCCATCCCGGAGAGTTCGCGCGCCATCCGCGGCAGCTCCGCTGCGGACCTGGCAAAACGGCGCTCTATGGTCAGGTTCCGGCCTTCGGCCCAGCCCAGTTCGTTCAACTTGTTGCGAAACGGCATCCGAGCCCATTCCTCGGCGGTCGGCGCGCGCGAGGTCGTCAGGATGCCGACCCGTGCGACGCGGCCCGCCTGCGCGTGAAGCAGCGGCGCCGCGGCCAGCGCACCTGCCGCGAGAATCAGCTCACGCCGCTTCATTCAATCACCCTGTCGGCGCGCAGCAGGACCTGTTGCGGAATCGCGAGGCCCAGCGCTCTCGCGGTCTTCAGATTGATCGACAGTTCGAACTTGGTCGGCAGCGCGATTGGAAGATCGCCGGGCCTGGCGCCGCGCAGGATGCGGTCGATGTAACCGGCCGCGCCGCGCGTGAGATCGAGCACATCGACGCCATACGCAGCCAGGCCGCCCGCATCGACGGCTTCGCGGAAGAAATACTCCGCCGGCAGCCGGTGCCGGGCGGCCAGGGCGATGATGCGCGACCTGTGGACATAGTTGAGGGAGAGATTGACCACCAGCAAGCCATCGGCGCGTTCACGCAAGGCGGTCGCGAACGCCCGCTCGTACTCATCCTCCTTTTCCACCGGGGCCGGGAACAGGCTGAGTCCCAGCATGGCGAGTCCGTCGCGCCAGTGCTGGATATTTGCCTCGAAGTGGGCGGCCGGCCCGAGCGCGGCGACCCGCCTGATGCCTGGCACGATCTGCTTCATCAGCTCCAGCCGCTTGAGCGCGAAGTCCGGGCCGAGGCTGATCGAGAAGCCCGTCACGTTGCCGCCGGGCCGTGCCAGGCTCGCGACGAGGCCCTGTCCGACCGGATCTATGCCGCCTCCGTTGAAGACGATCGGGATGCTGCGCGTCGCGCGCTGCGCCAACTCCGCCATCACGTGCGGGCCCAGGGTGCCGACGGTGTAAATGACGTCGACGTTGCGAGCCGCAAGGTCGGCGAAGATCGCCTGCGCACGCTCGAGCCGGCCTTCGGCCCAATGCCGTTCGAGCCGGAGATTGCGCCCCTCCTCCCAACCCAGCTCGAGCAGTCGCTGCTGGAGGGGGCTACGGAGGACAACGCCGGGCTGGGGCTGAACACCATGTCCGCTGACGATTGCCAGTGTCGGGACCTTGCCGGCCTTCTGCGGCGTTGCCGGGAAAGGCAGCAATGCTGCATACGCACCCGCGGCGGCAAGCAGCGCGCGGCGCTTCATTCGATCACCCGCGTTGCCCGCAGCAGCAATGATTGCGGGATCGTGATCCCCTGCATGCGCGCCGCCTTCAGGTTGACGACCAGATCGAACTTCTCCGGCTGCTCGACCGGCAGGTCCGCGGCCCTGGCGCCCCGGAGCATCTTGTCCGCGTAGCCGGCGGCGCGCCGGTAGTTGTCGGCCAGGTCAGGGCCGTAGGACATGAGCCCGCCCGAGACGACCAACTCCGATGCCGCGTAGACTGCCGGGAGCCTCAGTTCGGCCATGTGCTGGACGATCGTCTCGCGTGCGATCATGCCCGTCTGGAACAGGATTCCGTCGTAGTGCTTTCCGGCGAACGAGCGGAGCGAGGCGAGCACCTCGTCCTGATTTGCGACGACGACCCGCTCGACCTTGATGCCAAGAGCACGAGTTGCCTGCTCGATCTCGCTGAAAATCCGCTCGCCGACGGCGGTGCGCGAGATGACCACCGCTACGACGCGCAGCTGCGGCCGGATTTCCTTCAGAAGCTCGAGGCCCTTGGCGCGCATCGCGCTGCTGGTTCCCGTGAGGCCGGTTGCGTTCCCGCCAGGCCGCCGCAAGCTCGCGACCAAGCCGGCGCCGACGGGGTCGGTGGCAAAGGCGAACACGATCGGAATCTGGCGCGTCGCCTTCTGGAGCGCAAGCGCCGCGGCCGTCAGGCCGCCGAAGAGAAGATCAGGCTTCTCGGCCGCCAGCTCGGCCGCGAGCGCCTCGAAGCGCGTCTCGTCGCCGCGCGCAAAGCGGTACGAATAACTGATGTCGCGCCCCTCGGCCCAGCCAAGTCTGGTCATCGCCTCCTTGAACGCGTCCCACCAGGGAGATCTCGTTTCCGGCGACGTGCTCGACAGCACGCCGATCCGCACTGGCTTGCGAGCCGGCTGCGCGCGAAGCAGCACTGGGCAGGCGAACAGGGCAAGCGAAAGCCCCAGGAACCGGCGCCTCATTCGATCACCTGGTCCGCGCGCAGCAGGAACGACCGGGGCACCGTTATACCGAGCGCCCCCGCGGTCGTCAGGTCAATCACCAGTTGAAGTCGAAATCCGAACAGACGGCCGGGGCGAGATCGAGCAGGCCGCAGGTGGCGCCCGCGGCCGGTGCGGGCGCCTGGCTACTCGATGACACGGCTGGCCTGCAGGACGATCGCCGGCGGGATGACAATGCCGAGCGCCTTCGCGGTCCTTGCGTTGACGATCAGGTCCAGCTTGGCGACCTGCTCAAAGGGTAGCTCGCCCGGCTTGGCGCCCTTGAGAATCCGGTCGACGAAGGTCGCGGTCCGCCGCATCATCGCGACGCGGTCGGGTCCATAGGCGATCAGCGCACCCGCCTCGGCGACCTCGGGTACGCCGGTAGAGGCGGGAATCCGGTATTTGAGCGATGCCGACCCGATCTGTGCGCGCACGGTCCTCAGCATCGGGTCGTCCTGCAGGAGCATGGCGGAAGCCTTGCCGGCCGCCGCCGCGCGGAACACGGGTTCGACATCCGCGGCGCCACGAACCTCGACGCGCAGGATCTCAAGTCCAAGCACGCGGCCGGCGGACTCAAGCGCCTTGAGGGTCGCGGCAGTCCCGGGGTTCCTGGGAAACACGGCCGCCGCGATGCGCGTGGTGCCGGGAAGCATCTCTTTCAGTTGCGCGAGGCGTTTTCCGAGCAGTTCGGCGGACAGGCTGGCCACGCCGGTCACCATTCCACCCGGGCGCGCGAGGCTTGCCGCCAGGCCGTTCTCAACCGGGTCGCCGCAGGAGGCGCAGACGATCGGCACGTTTTGCGTCGCGTGCCTCGCCGTGGCAGCAGTACCTGGCGGGCCGACTACCAGGACGGCGGCCTTCAGCCTTGAAAGGTCGGCGATCGCATTGCGCAACTCGCCTTCGCTCGAGTAGCGCCGCGCCTCGATGACAAGGTTCTGACCCGGGACGTAGCCTGCGTCCCGCAGGCCGGCAAGGAATGCCTCCCGGAAATGCGACTGCTCCGGCTCGCCGAGAAATCCGAGATAACCGATCAGCGGAATCCGCTCAGCGGGTTGTGCCGTCACGCTCATCGCGGCCGTGCTCAGCGCGATGGCGGCAGCGACAACTGCTCCGACCATCGTGCTCATGCCATCAATCCCTGCTTGAGCTTGCGCCGAACCATGCCCCCCCCGGGGTCGAACTATAGTCCTTCGGCGGGGGACGGGACGATCAATCCGCTTGCGCCGGCGCGGCGGCGCGGCGCGCAGGCGAGGAAACCGGCCGCGGGACCGGGCGGGAAAGGCCAACGAGCCCCGGGGGCGTTCGCAAATGTAACCGATCGGTTACATCCTGGCCGTCTAGGGGCCGATGTCGCTGCGGGGGTCCCCGCTCTCCTGCTTCGCCCTGGCGAACTCCTTGCCGAAGAACCAGCGCACGTAGCCGATTCCCGCCAGCGCGCCGATGAACCAGCTCATCAGGGCGCCGATCACCAGGATGGACAGCAGCGGCTCAGCGGGCTTCAGGAACGTCACCGCCTGGACGCAGGCGCCGGCGATGGCGAGGCAACCGAGCATGGGTTGCCAGCGGGACTTGCCTGGGGTGGCGAGATTGACGAGGCGTTGGGAGAGACTCATTTGATCCACGTGTGGCCTCAGAACCTGTCCGCCCGATACGGCCCCGGATCCACGAACGGCGTCTCTCCCGTCACCATCTCCGCGATCATCCGCCCGGTCACCGGCCCCAGCGTCAGCCCATGGTGCGCATGGCCGAAGGCAAACCAGAGCGACTTGTGGCGCGGCGCCGGCCCGATGATGGGCATCATGTCCGGCGTGCAGGGCCGCGCGCCCATCCAGGCCTCGGTGTCCACCCGCTCGGCCAAAGGAAACAGGTTGCGCGCGATGGGCTCGGCGCGACCCAGCTGCACCGGCGTGCGGATGGCATCGCGCAAGGCGAACTCGGCGCCGGTGGTCAGGCGAATGCCCTTCGCCATCGGCGCGAGGCAGTAGCCCTTCTCGCTGTCCAGCACCGGACGGTTGAGCTTCGCCACGCCCGCCGCGCGGTAGTGCATGTGGTAACCGCGCTTCACCGCCAGGGGCAGGTCATAGCCCAGCATCCGCGTCACCACATCCGCCCAGGGACCCAGCGCGATCACCGCGGCGCCGGTTTCGACAGGACCTTCCGCCGTGCGCAACCGCCAGCCGCCGCCCGATTCCTCCAGCGTGGCCGCATTCCCCTGCACGAACTTCCCGCCCAGGGCCTCGAAGCGCCGCAGGTAGGCGAGCGCGAGTGCATTGGGGTCGGTGACCGTCGTGGGCTCGGTCCAGTGCAGCCCTCCGCTCAACACCGGCGCGAGGTGGGGTTCCATCTCCGCCAGCCCGCGCGCGTCCAGGGCGCGGTAGACCACGCCGAATTCGCGCTTCCACTGCTCTGCCTCGGCAAAGCTCGCGTCACGCTTTTGCGCGGTCCGGAAGGCACGGATCCAGCCATCGCGCCGGATGAGGTCCGCCGCGCCGGATTCAGCCGCGAGGGCGTCGTGCTCGACGACGCAATGCTCGATGAGCTTCGAATACAGCCGCGCGATCTCGGCGTGGCGCTCCTTGCGCGAATGGGTCCAGTACTTCCACAGGAAGGGCGCGATCTCAGGCAGCGCGGTGAGGTGGTAGTGGGCGTCGATGGTGCGGTTCAGGCCGTAGCGCAGCAGCGCGCCGAAATCGTGCGGGAAGCCGTAGGGCACCACGCCCTCGCGCTGGATGAGCCCCGCGTTGCCGAACGAAGTTTCCTCAGCCGCGCCGCGGCGGTCCAGCAAAATCGTGGTCCGTCCCTGTTTTTGCAGGTGCAGGGCGACGCAGACGCCGACGATGCCGGCGCCGAGGACCGCAATATCTGCCTTCACGTGTCTGCCTTCATGGCGAGAGCTTGCGCTGCACGCGCTGGCTGAATTTCTCGACGTTGACCACGACGCGCTCGTGCAGTCCGTCGCCGATCAGGTCCTTCTCGTCGCGCGCCTCCACCTTGAGGAACACAGTGCGCCCCTCGACGCGAATCACTTCGGCGCGCGCGCGCACCTGCATCCCCACCGGCGTCGCAGCGATGTGGCGCACGTTCAGCACCGTGCCCAGGCTCTGGTAGCCCGGCGGCAGGTGCTGGTCCACTGCGTCCAGCGCGGCGGCTTCGAACAGGTTGATCATCACCGGGGTCGCCAGCACGTGCACCAGCCCGCTGCCGACGCGAGGCGCGGTATGCTCTTCGCCCACGGTCAACGCCGCGCTACCGGTGCCGCCGGGCCGGAGGATCGAGGAGAGTTCCATGCGAATCGCTATGATAGCCGCGTGGAGCCTCACGTCGTCATACTCGGTTGCGGTTTCGGCGGCCTGTTCGCCGCGCGCGCGCTCGCCGGCGCGCCGGTGCGGGTCACGGTGGTGGACCGCACAAACCACCACCTGTTCCAGCCGCTGCTGTACCAGGTGGCGACCGCGGGCCTGTCGGCGCCGGCAGTGGCTGCGCCTATCCGCCACATCCTCGCCGGACAGGACAACGCCACCGTCATCTACGGCAATGCGACGAGCATCGATGCGGCGCGCCGCGCCGTGCTGCTCGAGGGCGGCGACGAGATCGCCTACGACCGCCTGGTAGTGGCCACCGGTGCCACCAACAGCTATTTCGGCCACGACGAGTGGGCGGCTCACGCGCCCAGCCTGAAGACGCTGGAGGACGCCTACGAGATCCGCCGCCGCGTGCTGCTCGCCTACGAGCACGCGGAACGGGAAACCGACCCGGCGAAACGCGCAGACTGGCTCACCTTCGTGGTCATCGGCGGCGGCGCCACCGGCGTGGAACTGGCGGGCGCCTTCGCCGAGATCGCGCGCCACACGCTGCACGGTGAATTCCGCCGCTTCGACCCGCGCAACGCGCGCGTGGTGCTGGTCGAAGGCACCGACCGCGTGCTGCCCGGCTACCCGCCGAACCTGTCGGAGAAGGCGCGCCGGCAGCTGGAGCGGCTGGGCGTGACGGTGTGGCTTGGGCGGATGGTGAGCGGCATCGATGCCGGCGGCGTGCAACTGGGGGCGGACCGTCTCGCGGCGAGGACGGTGGTCTGGGCTGCGGGCGTCGCGGCTTCGCCGCTGGGCGCGAGCCTGGGCGTGCCGCTGGACCGCGCCGGGCGCGTCATCGTTGGCGAGGACCTCACCGTTCCCGGCCACCCGGAAGTGGCGGTGATCGGGGACCTCGCCGCCCTGCCCTGGCATGCGCCCGCGGTGCCCGGCATCGCCCCGGCGGCGAAACAGATGGGTAGGCATGTCGCGCGCAACATTGTCGCCGCGCTGCGCGGCAAGCCGCTGTCGCCCTTCCGCTACAAGGACGTGGGCATGCTCGCCACCATCGGGCGCAATGCCGCGGTGGCGGTGCTGGGCAAGCTGCGCTTCTCGGGCTACCCGGCGTGGCTGCTGTGGCTGCTCGCCCACATCTACTTCCTGATCGGCTTCCGCAACCGGATCGTGGTCCTGATCGACTGGGCCTGGGCCTACTGGACCTTCGAGCGCAATGCGCGCATCGTGATCGGCGATGGCCGGCCGCGGGACTAAAGCGCCCGATACCTTGTTCACGGCGTAATGAACGACAGCCCGGCGCCGACCATCCAGCCATGACGGTGGCGCAAACGAGCGGAGTGTTTCCCCTGTTCCCCCTTTTCCCCCTGCACCCCGACCCTAGCCTCGCGATCGAGAAATACCGCCATCACGCCCACGGCTACGACGCCTCGGCGCAACGCACCATGCCCCTGCGCCGCCGCGTGGCCGCCCTGCTGCGGCTCGCCCCCGGCGACACGGTGCTCGATGTCGCCTGCGGCACCGGCCTGTCCCTGCCGCTGCTGCGCGAGGCGGTCGGCCCTTCCGGCCGCGTCATCGGCATCGAGGTCAGCCCGGAGATGATCGCCCTGTCCCGGGAACGGGTGGCCGCCGCCGGCTGGGACAACGTCAGCCTCATCCAGGCGCCCATGGAGGACGCCGACCCGGGCGTGCCGCTGGACGCCATCCTGTTCAACTACACCCACGACGTGCTGCAGTCGCCCCCGGCGCTGGAGCGCATCTTCGCCCGGGCGCGGCCGCGCGCCCGCGTCGCGGTCGCCGGAATCAAGCATCCGTCGCGGTGGCTCTTCCCGCTGCGGATCTACCGGATCCTGAAGGCGACGCCCTACGTCACGACCCTGCGCGGCCTGGATGCGCCCTGGCGCCTGCTCCAGGGATACGTGCCGGACCTCAGGATCGAGCCCGTGCTGTTTGGCACCAACTACCTCGCGCGCGGCACCGCGCATCCGGCCGCCCTGCCCGCATGACACGACGGCGCAAGCGGATCCTGGTCGTCTTCCCCAAGGAATGGGACCGGGAGGCCTTCGCCCGCGGCGATTACGGGGATTACGAGTTCGTGGAGGCGGGCTTCGACCTGTTCCGTTTCCCGTCGAACGCGCGCCTGCTGACCTTCGATGCGCGCGCGTTCGTGGACGAGCTGGTCGAACGCTGGCGCGGCCGCATCGACGGCGTGTTCAGCAACAACGAGTACTTCGGCGCCCTGATCGCGGCCGCGGTTGCCGAGCGCCTCGGCCTGCCCGGCACGCCGCCCGCGGTGGTGGTCACCGCGCAGCACAAATATTACGCCCGCCTGGAACAGCGCCGCATTGCCCCGGGCGCGGTGCCGGGGTTCTCGGTGTTCCCCTACGGCGTGCTCGAGCCGGAGCAGGTCGGCCTGCCCTTCCCCTTCTACGTCAAGCCGGTTCGCGCCACCTTTTCGGTGCTCGCGCGCCGCGTCACCGGTTTCGAGGAACTGCGCCGCCACCTTGATTTCTCCCGCATCGAGGAACTGATCATCCGGCGCCTGGTAAAGCCGTTCAACGACCTGATGCCGGCGTACACCGGCTACACGCTGGACGCCCACCATCTCATCGCCGAGGAACCGGTGGAGGGGATGGAGGTGAACGTGGACGGCTACGTGCGCGAGGGCCGCGTCACCTTCCTCGGCCTGAGCGATGCGGTGATGTTCCCCGGAACGGATGCCTTCGAGCGCTTCGTCTACCCGTCCCGCGTCCCGCCGGCGGTGCAGGAACGCATGCGCGCGCTGGCCGAGGTCCTGCTCACCGGGATGGGCTACCGCCACGGCTTCTTCAACGTCGAGCTGTTCTGGAATCCGGAAACAGACCGCCTGACCATCATCGAGGTCAACCCGCGCCTCGCCTCGCAGCTCGCGGGCCTGTACCAGCGCGTGGACGGCATCGACCCGCACCGCATGCTGCTCGAGCTGTGCACCGGCGCCGAGCCGGACGCGCGGCGCGCGCCAACCGGCTGCGCCATCGCCGCCAGCCTGGTGTCGCGGCGCTTCGATGGCCGGCCCCTCGCGCGCGAGCCGCGCGAGGCGGACGTCGCCAGCGTGCGCGCCCGGTACCCGGATGCCGCGATCATGCTGTACCTCAAGCGCGGGCGAGCGCTCGCGCGCGAGATGAAGTGGCTGGGCAGTTACCGCTATGCGGTCATCAACATGGGCGCGGCGAGCGAGGAACTGCTCAACCGCCGCTACGCCGAGATCCTGAACCTGCTGCGCCTCACTGGAGAGTCCCCGTCATGAGAATCCTGCTCGTCCTCCTCGCCGCGATCCTCTCGGGCTGCGGCACCGTGCACAACACCATGAAGGACGACGCGGACGAACGCGTGATGCTGCGCGGCAACGACCCGGTGTCCTACTTCACCGCGCCCGCGCCGCTGAAGGGCGACCCGGCGCTGAAGTCGGCCTACGACGGCGACACCTACCGCTTCGCCAGCGCGGAAAACAAGCGCCTGTTCGATGCCGACCCGAAGAAATACGCGCCCGCCTGGGCCGGCTTCTGCGCCAGCGGCGTGCACTATGCGCTCAAGGCCGCGATCCACGCCAACGTCTACCTGGTCTACAAGGGGCGCCTGTTCCTCTTTGGCAGCGAGCGCAGCAAGGCCAACTGGCTGCTGGATGCGGATGCCAACATCAGGCTTGGCGATGAATACTGGGAGAAGGAAACGAAGGACGTCCCCTATCGCTGGCAGAATTTCAAGCGCCTGGCGTTCAAGGTGCCGCACTACAAGACCGACGCCCAGCTGGACGCCGAGCACCTGAAGCGCCACGGCCGGCTGCCGCCGGGCGCGCCGGCGCCGCGCTAGCGCTTCGGCGCCACCAGTTCCCGCACCGCGTCGTAGACCGCGCCGCCGGCGCGGCGCGCCACCCAGCTGTGACCCGCGCCTTCCACCAGCATCAGGCGCTTCGGGCCGCGCGCCGCCTCGAAGAGTCGCTGCGCCATTTCCGGCGGCACCACGCCGTCCTGCGCGCCATGGACGATGAGCACCGGCAGCTCGAGGCGCCGGATCTTGTCCAGCAGGTCGAGACGCTGCGTCACCAGCCCGCCCAGGATGGTCATGTCCGGCACCGAGGTCGGCGCCGATTCCAGCACCAGCGCCGCGGCCCCGCCGCCGCGCAGCGCGACCTCCGCCGCGATCGGGCCGCCCAGCGAATGGCCGTACAGGATGCGGCGCGCGCGGTCGGGCTCGCGCGCATCGAGCCAGTGCCATGCCGCCTCGGCGTCCGCGTAGACCGAATCCTCCGAGGGCAGCCCCGCCGTGCTGCGGCCAAAGCCCCGGTAGTCGACGGCGAGCACGTTGAATCCCGCATTGCGGAACCCCCGCAACCGGTAGACGCTGCCGCTCAGGTTGACGCGCGCGCCGTGGAAGTAGACCAGGGTGTACCGCGCCCCGGGGGAGTCCAGCCACCAGCCGTGCAGCCTCTCGCCATTGCCACCGACCGGGATCCAGACCTCCTCTTCGCCCAGGATCTCCGGCGCGTAGCCGCGCCAATCCGTGGTCACCGGGCGGAACACCAGCTGGCGTTCCCAGGTGTCGAGCAAAGCGCAGGAGGCGCTCGCCGCGGCGAGCGCCAGCAACAACGATGTCCGTAGTATTGTCCGGGTCATGGTATCGGTAACCTTCAGGATACTCGCTGCCGCCCTCGCCTGCGCCATCGCGGGAACGGCGCTCGCCCAGGCACGCTCCGATGCCGCGCGCGAGAAGCGCTGGGCGGACCAGGTCCTGCCCAGCCTGGTCGTCGGCGACGCGGTGCAGCTGGAAACGTCGGACGGGCGCTTCCTCGCGCTTCATGCCGCGGCCAGTCCCGCGCGCGGCGCGGTCATCCTGGCGCATGGACCCGGCGTTCACCCGGACCACGGCATCACCGGCGAGCTGCGGGTGCACCTCGTCGACCGGGGATACACCACGCTGTCGCTGCAGATGCCGGTGCTGCCCGCGGAAGTGGACGACGGCGCGGCCTATCGCGCGTTGTACCCGGAAGCCGCGCGCCGCATCGCTGCGGGGATGAAGTTCCTGCAGGACAAGGGCGCCAGGCGCGTCGCGATCGTGTCGCATGCCATGGGCGCCGGCATGGCGCACGAGTACCTGCGCAACAACCGGGGCGCGCCAGTATCGGGCTGGGCGGCGTTGTCCTTCTACGGCGTGTTCGACGGCATCGCAGGCGCCGCCTTCCCGGTACTCGACCTCTACGGCGCGAGGGACTACCGCGGCATCCGCGGCCCGGCGTCCGATCGCGCGCAACTGCTGCGCGCGCTGCCCGGCTCGAAGCAGCTGGCGGTGCCCGAGGGCGGCTACTTCCTCGCCGGCGGCGAGAAGGCGGTGCTGCAGGAAGTGGCCGCGTTCCTCGACGCGCTCAGCGCGCGCTGAAAACCACATCGCCGAACCAGGACTCGGCGCTTTCACCGGTGTTGTCGGTATCCGCGGACAGGATGACGCTGGTCACCGCGGGCGCCGGCTGGCCGAACGCGGCGCGGAAGTCCGCGCCAACGTCGCGCTCATGCGCCACCCACTGTCCCAGCCGCGCCGGACCGCTGTCGGCCACCAGCATGCGCACACGGTCGGTGTAGGCGTTGGGGGCGATGGTGCCGGGGGCCGCGTCGGCGTCCCAGACGTAGCACAGCGCGGCGATCGGCAGATGGTCGCCCCAGATGCTGCGCGCGAGCGAGAGCTTCATCCGGTCGCCAAAGGACAGCGTCGCCGGATCGAGGTCGAAGGTGACGTAGAGGCGCAGCGCGAAATCGTCGCCCTCCTTCGCATCCAGCCTGCCCTTCGCGACCAGCCGGCTCGCCTTCCAGCGCCAGGACAGGCGCGGATGCGTCGCAGGATCAACGCGCAGCTTGCGCGCAAGGCCGGAGGCGGACGCCTCTGAACGCACGCGCAGCACGGTGCGGCCTTCGTCGGCCACAAGCGAGAACGCGTTGGGCCTCGTCTGGCCGCCAAAGGTGACTGGCTCCAGCCATCCGGGCAGCGGCGCGCCGGGGGCAAGCGCGGAGAACGCCAGCGCCGCGGCGCCTTGCGCACGCGCGGCGCGCGGCAGGAGCGCGGCGGCGCCCAGTGCGAGGATGGACCGCCGCGATGCCACTATCTGACTTCGATGGTGCCCTTCATCGACGGATGCAGCCCGCAGATGTAGTTGAAGGCGCCCGCCTTGTCGAAGGTCATGCTCGTGGACTGGCCGCGCAGGATCACCTCGGACTTCTGCCCGCTGCCCTGCACCACGATGAAATGCGGCGAGTCGTCGGTGTTGAGGAACCTGAGCGGCTTGCCCACGGCCGCCACGATCTTCGCCGGGTTGAACAGGAAGCCGACGATGCTGACGTCGCCCTTGGGCGCCTTGGCCACCGATGCCGCGTCCGGGAACTTCCCGGCCAGCTTCGCCAGCGAGGTCACATAGTCCATCTTCTCGTGCGGCTTGTGGCACTCGAAGCAGGCCTTGTAATTCGCCTTCAGGTTGAGGTCGCCCTGCGGACTGAACACGGCATACTCCCACTCGCCATTGCGCAGGCTGTCGGGATACTCCGCGCCCCAGCCCTTGCCCTTTTCCATCACCGTGTGGGCGAGGATGTCCTTCTTCATGAAGCGGCCGTTCGAATCCTTGATCGGGACGCCCTTGGCGTCCTGGTGCACGCTCCATTGGACGAGGGTCAGCACCGCGCCGTGGGGCACGCCCTTGCCGGCACGCACCGACTCGACCACGCCCGGCGAGGCGTAGAGCTCGCGGTACTGCTTGGTGTCGGGCCGGTCCACAGTCGCGTACAGCGTGCCCTTCAGGTAGCCGGAGGGAAACTTGATCCTGTCGGGACCGGCGGCCGCGATTCCGGCCACGCCTGCCGCGAGCACGCCCACCGCCACCACCATTTTCGTCTTGGTCATCCCTGCCTCCCGGTTATCGTTGTTCCCACAACCACGCCGCGCCGCGCACGCCGCTCGAATCTCCATGCACCGGCGGCAACAACCGCGTCGCCACCTGGTCCGAAAACACGAACCGTCCCCACATTGCCGGCACGTCCGCATACAGCTGCGGGAGCATGGATATTCCCCCGCCCAGCACGATGACATCCGGATCCAGGACATTGACCACCCCGGCCAGCGCGCGCGCGAGCCTTTCGCCATAGCGATCCAGATTGCCGCCGTCCTTCGCCAGCGCCGGTCCGGACAGGTAGGTCTCGATGCAGCCCTGCCTGCCGCAATAGCAGTCGCGCAGGGGCAGGTCTTCCTTACGCGGGCTGGGCAGCGGGTTGTGGCCCCACTCGCCGGAAACGGCATTGGGGCCGGTCAGGACCTTTCCGTCCACCACGATGCCGCCGCCTACGCCAGTGCCGAGGATCACGCCGAACACGACCCGCGCGCCCTTGCCCGCGCCGTCCACGGCTTCGGACAGGGCAAAGCAGTTGGCGTCGTTGGCGATCCGGATCTCCCGCCCCAGGGCCGCCTCGAGGTCTTCCTTCAGCGGCTGGCCGTTGAGGCAGGTGGAATTCGCGTTCTTGATGCGGCCGGTGACCAGCGACAGGGCGCCGGGGGTGCCGATACCGACGGTCGCGGTCGCTCCCAGTGTCGATTCGGCCACCCGCACCAGCGCCGCCACAGCCGCGACCGTGGCCGGGTAGTCGCCCTGCGGCGTCGGGATACGCTTGCGGAGGACTTCCCCGCCCGCACCGTCCAGTGCGAGCAGCTCGATCTTGGTGCCGCCCAGGTCCACCCCGATCCTGAACGCCATGGCCTGTTCCGGTGCTGCCGGAGGACTAGCCTCGCCGCCGCTCATTGGCGCGTTCCGCCTTGCGGCGGTCGGCTTTCGCGTCCTTCCAGTCGGGATCGATCGTTCTTCGGCGATCCGTCGCCTCCTTGCGCCGGTTGGAGCGCGCCTGGAGCCAGATTGCCGTCGCGCGGTCCTTCCTGGAGGCCGCGCTTCTCCATTCCGCCCGCGCCTTGCGCCTGTCCTCGGCGGTCGCGCTGCTGTCGCTGAGCGTCTTGCGCCACCTGGCTTTCGCCTTGACGACGAGGACGTCGAGCTTGTGCAGTGGGTTCATGGCTGGTGAGTGCGAAAGTCTATCCGAGACCGCTCACGGAGGTGACCCTTTTCCGGTCGTTGGCCCTCGCGCATCGGCGCACCACGAGTCGTGCTCGTGAACGCCGGCTCCGGGAAACGACTTCTGCACGGCGGACCGCTAGACCAGTGCCTTGCGCTGCACCTTGAAGGCGAGCTGCCCGAGCGCGGCCTTCAGTCGCTTGCCCGCCAGCCCCACGCCGATCACGTCGACCACGCCCAGCCAGAACATGGCCTTTGCGAGCTGCCCTGGCCAGGCATCGGGGACGTAGAAAGAGGCGATGAATCCAGCCAAGCCGATCCAGATCAGCGTGGGCAGGAGCACGATAAGGACCACGCCGAGCGCGGCCAGGTTGTACGCGCTGGAGCGTATGTCTGCGCGCCGCTCATCTTCCGCCGTCGTGGTGCCGGGATTCGCGTCGTATCCCTTCAAGCCGGAAAACAGCTCGAATCGCTGCCGCTCGTAGGTCTGCTGGAAGCATTCGATCATGCCGTTGCCGAGGTTGCGCAGCTCATCACGCAGCAGCGCGCGCACCGCGGGAATATGATCGAAGACGAAGTGGCGGCTGAGGAAATAGACGCGCAGGAACACCAGCGCAACGGACCACACCGCGCGCACCGGTATGCTCCTCGATGCGGCGAGCGTCTTGTCGTCAAAGAGCAGGTCAGCGTCGCCGTCGAGCTGGTGGCGGATCAGCACCGGCGCGATCGCCTCGCGCAGCGGCAGCCAGCGCGGCAGCAGGCCCTCGATGAGTTCGCACAGCCCGCTCGTCAGTATCATGCCATTGTTGGAGCGCGCTTTGTGGCGGCGGAGGATCTTCTCGTAGAGCGCCTTCGCCTCGTCCCAGTCGTGCGCGAGCAGGTCTTCGTCGATGCCCATCACGTAGCCGATGACATTCCAGCAGTGCAGGAATGCGTCCTTCTCCTCCCGGCTGAGCATGCCCCCGATCTTTTCGTAGGCGCCGGGAATGACGTAGCTGATGGTGAGGAGGGTGAACGCCTTGTCTTCCTGGTTGATCGGCTCGCCGTGGACATCGATCGGGTAGTCTTTCTGGAACGCAGTGTCGGAACGGGCCATGAAGCGCATCGACGCGTGCAGGTACCGCACTTTCGTCGCGGTGAGCACGCCCGCGCCCCATAGCCGCCGCACGGTCAGTTCGACGCGCGGTTGCGCGGAGTGGCGGAAGAGTCCCTCGAGGTCCTCGATGCCGAGGCGATCGCAAACCGCCCGCATATTCTCGATGCGCCCGGGCTCATAGGCCTCCAGAACGCTGCCGGGGGATTCGGCGTACTGCGACTGGAGGGCGGCAAATTCGGCCTTGATGGCATCGTCTTTGATCAGCGTCCAGTAGTCGTCGAGCGGTACCGGTTGATCCGGGCTCCTCCACATGGCGTCGAGACCTACGCCTACCAGTTCGAGCCTCAGGTCCGGCCGCACCTTGTGCACGGCAGCGGCGAACAGCAGGACGTCGAGCGCCGCCCTGTCCTCGATGACCTTGATGCCCTCTTCGTCCATGACGTCCTTGACGAAAAAACCGGTCTCATAGACCCGATGGGCCAGGAATTTCCCCTGCAGCCTCTCGCTGCGGTAGAGAAGTGGAATGCCCTTTGCGTCGAGGTAGCAGGCGGGCAGGCTGTGGGTGAAGAGCGCGAACACGCAGCCCGGCATGTGCTCGCGCCAGAGCTTGAATCCGGTCTTGAGCTTGCGCTGGTCCACCCAGTGCGGGCAATGCGGCGGCGTGAAGCTGTCGTGCAGCGTATCGGGATACGAGCGGAACTGCGCCTTGCGGAACGCGCTATCGCAGGCGAAGATGTCCGGCGAGCGACGCGCCTCATCGGAAATCTGCAGCATGCGGTAGTAGGTACCGCGGTTGAGCCGCACCGACAACTCGCGCAGTCCGTCCGGGTTCTGAGCGCCCGCGCTCGTCGCAGCCTTCGTTCGCGCGATACTCTGCACGAGGAGCTGCGCATATTCCAGCGCGCAGCGCATGGCGGACAATGCCACTTCGCGATCGTCGTTGAGCAGCGCCTTGGAGCCAAGAAGGGATGCGGAATACGTGCTCTCGACGAACGACTGCCAGCCCGCTATCGGCCAGACCTGCGCGCGCCAAGCCCTCAGGCCGTCATGCTGCTCGTTCTGCCTGGCCCGGAAGCCGTCGCTGCCCGCAGCGGCAGTCCCGGCCTCGACAGCACTCTTCAGGTCTTCGACCAGGGTGCGCTGTGCCGCAAGCCAGTCATCGAGAATGCGAGTGGTTCCGACGTCCAGGTAAGTGGCGCCGAGGATCGCCTCGGCTCTCTTGTCGTAGTCCGAATCGGCTATCAGGCGTTTCCCGTCGAGAAACGCATCTGTCCAGCGCTCACTGGTCATCGTCCCCCCTTCTCCCGCGCCGAGGGTAGTCCGCAAAGAGGGTGAACACAAGGGTTGGCGGGCGACGGCTGCTTGGCGGTATTCTGCGTCCATGACGTTCGAGCAGTGCCTCGTCGAGACGATCGCGATGCTGCGCCGCCAGCAGCGGGTGTCGTATCGGGCCCTAAAGCGCCAGTTCGGCATCGACGATGCCTTCGTCTCGGATCTGCGAGACGAGATTGTCGAGGTCCGCGGGCTCGCGCTCGACCAGGACGGCCGGATGCTCGTGTGGAAAGGCGAGACGCCCGCCGCCGGCGACCTCCGTCAGCTTACGGTCATGTTCTGCGACCTTGTCGGATCGACCGAGCTTTCGTCGCAGCTCGATCCGGAGGACCTGGGCGACCTCCTGCGCCGCTACCAGCACGAAACGGCAGCGGCCGTGGAGCGGTACGACGGATTCGTCGCTCAGTACCTCGGCGACGGCATGCTCATCTACTTCGGTTATCCCCAGGCGCACGAAGATGCACCGGGGCGCGCGATCCGGGCCGGCCTCGCGATCCTCGAGGGCATGCAGACCCTGAACCAGACGAAACTGCACGGGCGCAGGCGCCTCGCGGTCCGCATCGGCATCCACACCGGTCCGGTGGTGCTGAGCGAGGTCGGCAGCGGCGAGCGGCGCGAGCAGCTGGCCCTTGGCGAGACCCCCAACGTCGCGGCCAAGCTGCAAGCCGGCGCGGCGCCTGACTCGGTGCTGGTCAGCGCGGCGACAAGGCGGCTGGCCGAAGGCGTGTTTGTTTTCGCGGCGTGCGCTCCGCTCGAGATCAAGGGACGCTCGCAGGCATTGCCAACGTTCCGTGTTCTCGCCATTCAGGAAGCGGAGCATCATTCCGGCGTTGCGGCGCAAGCACCGCTGCTCGGCCGCAGCGCCGAGATGAGCGTCCTCGCCGAACGCTGGGCACGCACGAGCATGGGCCAAGGCCAGGTGGTCATGCTCGAAGGTGGGGCCGGCATCGGCAAGTCCCGGCTGGTCGAGTCGCTGCGCGAGCAGATCGAATCCGACAGCGCTGCGAGCATGACCTTCCGCTGTTCGCCGTATTTCAGCAATACGGCGCTGCATCCGTTCATCGCGCGGCTGCAGCACTTGCTGGGTTTTCGGCGCGAGGACAGCGCCATGTCGAAGCTCGACAAGCTGGAGGGCGCGCTGCGGCGCTACCGCTTCGCGGATGCGCGAACCTTCCCGCTGCTTGCCGCGCTGCTCTCGGTGCCCGTGCCAGAGGGCCGCTTTCCCCCGCTGGAGATGACCCCGCAGCAGCGCAAGCGCCTGACTGCGGACATGTTGAGCGCCTGGCTGCTCGAAGAAGCCCGGGAGCGGGCGACACTGATGGTGGTCGAGGACCTGCACTGGGCTGACCCTTCGTCCCTCGAGCTGCTCGAGTTGCTGTTGGGACGAATCACCAAGGCGCGGATGATGATGCTCCTCGTCTTCCGTCCCGATTTCAGCCCTCCCGAGACGTGGCAAGGGCGGCCGAATGTCGAGCGCATCGGTCTGGGACCCCTGCCGGCCGACGAAGTGCAGCGATTGGTCCTGCGCATGCTGGATGACAAGTCGCTGCCACCGGAGGTCATGTGCCACATCGTGGCCAAGACGGACGGCGTGCCGCTCTTCGTGGAGGAGCTGCTGAAGGCGATCCTTGAGTCCGGCATGCTGGTCGAGCGCTCGGGCAAGTACGCACTTCCCGGACCGCTCCTCGAGACGGCCATCCCGACCACGCTGCAGGACTCGCTCATGGCGCGCCTGGACCGGCTCGGCTCGGCCCGCGAGTTGGCCCAGGTCGCCGCGACACTGGGCCGCGAGTTCTCATACGAGCTGATTCGCGCAGTGGCGCCTGCCAACGAGCGCGCGCTCGACCAGGCGCTGGCGCGCCTGGTGAAGGCCGACCTCATTTTGCGGCGCGGCGGGACGCGCGACGCACGCTATATCTTCAAGCACGCGCTCATCCGCGACGCCGCCTACCAGTCGCAGCTGAAGAGCCGCCGCGTCTTCTTCCATGAGCGCATCGCCCGCGTGATGGACGAGCGCTTTCCCGAACTTCGGCAAACTCAGCCTGAGCTGCTCGCCCACCATCTCGGCGAGGCAGGGCTCGCCGACCAGGCGGCCGACTGCTGGCAGCGCGCGGCCGAGCAGGCAATCGAGCGCTCGGCCTACGTCGAGGCGCTGCACCACCTTGACGCGGCACTCGCGCTGCATCGCTCGCTGCCGACGACGCGGCAGGGCGTCCGGCGCGAGCTGATGCTGCTCACGAGCTACGGCCTCGCGCTGACCCCCACCAAGGGATACGCCTCGCCTGCTTTGTCCGATACCTACGAGCGTGCCCACGAGCTGAGCCGCCAGATCGGCGAGGTTGCGGAGATCTTTCCGCTGCTCAACGGCATGTGGTCGTTCTACCTGGTGCGCGCGAAATACGAGGCGTCCCGCGAGCTGGGCGAAAAGATGCTGCGGCTGGCGGAGAGCTCCGAGTCGCCGGTCGCGCTTATCCAGGCCAACCGCGCGATGGGCGTGACCCTTCTTTACACCGGCGAGCTAGGCCCGGGCCTTGAGCATATGGAAAAGGCGGTCGATCTGTACGATCCGACACGCCACCGCGCCTTCGCATACCGGCTCAACGGGCTCGATCTTGGCGTCAGCGTGCGCTCGTTCGCCGCCTGGGGAGCCTGGCTCGCAGGATGGCCGGCGCACGCATTGCGCCGCAACGACGAGATGCACGCCATGGCGCGCAGCCTCGAGCATCCGTACAACTCTGCGTGGGCGCTGACCTTCTCCACGTGGGTACACCAGATGCGCCGCGAGATCACGCGCACGCGCGAGCGGGCCGAGGCGGCGATCGCCCTTGCCGAGGAACATCGCTTCGAACTGTTTCGCGCAATCAGCATGGTCCTGCGTGGTTGGGCGCTGGCGCTGGGCGGCGCGGACGAGGGCATCGCCGAGCTGCGTGGCGGCATGGAGCGCTATTTCGCCACCGGCGCCGAGTCCTCGCGCGGGCACTGGGCGGCGCTGCTCGCCGAGGCGTGCCTGCGCACGGGGCGCATCGACGAAGGTCTGCGCGCTCTCGAAGAGGCACAGGTCGAGCGTTCCGGCGAGCGCTACTACGAGGCGGAGCTGCACCGCATGCGCGGCGAACTGCACCTCGCGCGTGAACACGATCGGGAGGCGCAGGCCGTTGCCGAGCGCTGCTTTTCGAAGTCGCTCGCCGTGGCCCACAGCCAGGGCGCGAGATCGCTCGAGCTCCGCGCGGCGATGAGTCTTTGCCGCCTTCGGCGGCAGCAGGGGCGCGAAGATGCGTGCGGCCCGCTTGCCGAGGCCTACAGCTTCTTCAGCGAGGGTTTCGACACTGCCGACCTGCAGGAGGCGGCGGCTCTGCTGGAGGACGCCGGCGCGGCTAGGGGCGGATAGACTTGCCAATCCGTCTCTTTAGGAAGCACGCCTGGCCGCGGCAACAGGCCCGATGTCGCCGGATGCATCAACATCGCACCATCGTTCGCAAACAGCGGCCCACCATGTTAGTTTGGTCACGTCGGCACGAAACGGCCTTTTGCCAATCGCCAACCTTTGTTCTGGAGCCGCCATGCCCGCCCTGATGACCCCCACGTTGACAATCACGATTGACCGTCGCCGCATGATCGCGGACTGCACGGTGGTGTCCAGCATCCAGCGGTTTGTCGATGGTTCCGACCAACCGTTCTCGCCCCAGCATCGGATAGCGGCTACGCTGGAGAATCACGACGCTGTACGGTTGAAACTGCTCTATACATTTGACGACCGGATCTACCGCACGGATCTCAATCGCGGAGACATAGGCGTGAGGATTCACGACACCATCGCTGCATCGCTGCTCAACGAGGACAGAATGAGCCGTGACGAGATCGTCGCGCGGCTGACCTTGTTCGACGCGAACAACGTCGTTCTGCACAATGCGACGTCGCCGGTGGTTCGAATCGACGCCACCTAGGCAGTCATTGATCGCACAGGAGCGCAGCAGGCCATCAATCCCTGGCAAGTGTGATGCCATTCCCGGCTGAACAGTACGACTACGTCATCGTCGGCGCTGGCAGCGCCGGCTGCCTCCTCGCCAACCGCCTCTCGGCCGACCCTTCCGTATCGGTGCTGCTGCTGGAAGCCGGCGGCCAGGACGACTATTTCTGGATCAAGGTCCCGGTCGGGTACCTCTACACCATCGCCAACCCGCGCACCGACTGGTGCTACAGGACCGAGCCCGACGAGCACCTGGCGAACCGCTCCATCCACTACGCGCGTGGCAAGGTGCTGGGCGGGTGTTCGTCGATCAACGCCATGATCCACATGCGCGGCCAGAAGGAAGACTGGGACCACTGGGCGAGCCTGGGCAACCGCGGCTGGTCCTGGGACGAGGTGCTGCCGGTGTTCCAGCGCATGGAGCAGGACCTCTACATCGAGGACCCGCGCGTGCATTGGGAGGTGATCGACGCCTGGCGCGAGGCGGCGGCCGAATGCGGCATCCCGTCGATCAGGGAGTTCAACCACGGCGACAACTTCGGTTGCGCCTACTTCCAGATGAGCCAGAAGCGCGGGCGGCGATGGAGTGCGGCGGATGCTTTTCTGCGGCCGGCGTTGAATCGACCCAATCTGAAGGTCATCACCGGTGCGCTGGCGTCGAAGGTCCGCATCGAAGGCGGCCGGGCCATGGGCGTGGAATTTCGCGCCGGCGGCGAGCAGGTCGTGGCGGCGAAGCGGGAGGTGGTGCTCGCCGCCGGCGCGATCGGGTCACCCCAGATACTGCAACTCTCGGGGATCGGGCCGGGTGCCCATCTGCAGTCATTGGGGATTCCCGTGGTCCATGATTCGCCCGGCGTCGGCGGCAACCTGCACGACCACCTCCAGATTCGCATGCAGTACAAGGTGAAGAACGTGCGCACGCTGAACGAGATGGCGAACAGCCTCCTTGGCAAGGCGGCGATGGGGCTGGAGTACCTGCTGTTCCGGACCGGCCCGCTCACCATGCCGCCGTCGCAGGCGGGCGCGTTCGCGAAGAGCGACCCGTCGCAACCCACGCCCAATATCGAGTGGCACGTGCAACCGCTGTCGCTGGACAAGTTTGGCGACCCGCTGCATCCCTTCCCCGCGATCACGCCCAGCGTGTGCAACCTGCGGCCGACTTCGCGCGGCCATGTCCGGATCAAGTCCCCGGATCCGGCTGCGTACCCGGAGGTCCGGCTGAACTACCTGTCCACGCCCGAGGATCGCAAGGTGGCGGTGGACGGCATGCGCTTCACCCGGCGCATCATGGCGGCGAAGGCGCTGGAAAAGTACCAGCCTGAGGAGTTCCGTCCCGGACCGGCAATCCAGTCGGAGGAGGATCTTGCCCGCGCCGCCGGGGAACTGGGCACCACCATCTTCCACCCGGTCGGCACCTGCCGGATGGGCAAGGACGCCGGCGCGGTAGTGGACGACCGCCTGCGGGTGCGCGGCGTCGCCGGCCTGCGCGTCATGGACGCCTCGGTGATGCCCCGGATCACCTCCGGGAACACCAACGCGCCGACCTATGTCATAGCCGAGATGGGAGCGGGGTTTTTACGGGCAGGTGATTGAACTTGCAGGAAAAGGCCCCATCTAACGGCTGACTGGCAACGATACCGATGCGGTATCATTCGCGCCGCCGAATGCGGCCTTTTTTCAAGGAGATTCAATGAAGCGGGTGTTCCTGCTGATCGCCACCAACATCGCGATCATGCTCGTGCTGTCCATCGCGGCCAGCGTGCTGGGCCTGGACCGCATCCTGACCGAGAACGGCCTGAACCTCGTGGCCCTGCTCGGCCTGTCGGCGCTGTTCGGCTTCGGCGGCGCGTTCCTCTCGCTCCTCATCTCCAAGCCCATGGCGAAGTGGTCCACCGGCGCGCGGACCATCGACGGCAGCGAAGGCAGCACCGAGTACTGGCTGGTCGAGTCGGTGCGCCGCCTGTCGCAGAAGGCGGGCATCGGCATGCCGGAAGTGGCGGTCTACGACGGCGAGCCCAACGCCTTCGCCACCGGCTTCTCGCGCAACGATTCGCTGGTGGCGGTGTCCACCGGCCTGGTGCAGTCCATGAGCCGCGAGGAAGTGGAGGCGGTGCTGGGCCACGAGGTGGCGCACGTCGCCAACGGCGACATGGTCACGCTCACGCTCATCCAGGGCGTGGTGAACACCTTCGTGTTCTTCCTCTCGCGCGTCATCGGCTACGTCGTGGACCGCGTGATCCTGAAGAACGACCGCGGCCTGGGCATCGGCTACTACGCCACCATGATCGTGTCGCAACTGGTGCTGGGCCTGCTCGCCTCGATGATCGTGGCCTGGTTCTCGCGCCAGCGCGAGTTCCGCGCCGATGCCGGCGCGGCCGACTACCTGGGCAGTCCGCGGCCGATGGTCTCCGCGCTGCAGCGCCTGGGCGGGCTGCAGCCGGGCGCGCTGCCCCAGACCATGCAGGCGCTGGGCATCAGCGGCGCCGGCGGCATGATGGCGCTGCTGTCCTCGCACCCGCCGATCGAGCAGCGCATCGCGGCGCTGCAGGCTACCCACACGCGCGTTCCCGGCCAGGTCTGATCGGCCAGGTCTGAAATCGGGCCGGCCCATCGAAGGCGAGGCGTCGTGAGGCGCCTCGCCTTTTTCGTTCTGCTGACGACGCTGAGCCACGCCGGCTTCGTCGGCGGGCGCATCAGCGTCTCGCTCGCCGCGCTCGGACAGGGCGCCTCGGCGCTCACCGTCGGCGTGCTGATGTCGCTCTATGCAGTAGTGCCGATGCTGCTCGCGGTCTATGCCGGCCGCATGATCGACCGTGTCGGCGCCTTCCGCCCGGTGGCAATCGGCGGCGCCATCGTCGCCGCCGGCACGCTGCTGCCCTTCGCCTGGCCGGGGCTGCCGGTGCTGTTCCTGACCGCCGTCACCGTGGGGACGGCGTTCATGCTGCAGCACATCGCCCTCAATCACGTCATCGGCTCGCTGGGCGGGCCCGCGGACCGGCCGGTGAACTTCAGCTGGTTTGCACTGGGCTACGCCACCAGCGGTACCCTGGGCCCCCTGCTAGCCGGCTTCGCGCTGGACTACGCCGGTCCGCGCGCCGCGTTCCTGCTGCTCGCGCTGCCTCCGGCGATCGGCACCGGACTGCTGCTGTGGCGCCGCAGGCTGCTGCCGCCGGCGCAGCCGCCGCGCACGGATGCCGCGCAGCACCGCCTCGCCGACCTGCTGCGCAACCCGCGCCTGCTGCCGATCTACCTGTTCAGCGCCCTGCTCGCCTCCGGCTGGGACCTCTACACCTTCGTCATCCCGGTCTACGGCAACAGCATCGGCCTGTCGGCCTCCACCATTGGCATCGTCATGAGCAGCTTCGCACTGGCAACCTTCCTGGTGCGCCTGGTGATGCCTTCGGTGGCGCGGCGCCTGACCGAATGGAGCGTGATCTGCGGTGCGCTGCTGGTCGCCGGCCTTGCCTACGCCTTGTTTCCCCTGGCCGAGGGCGCCCCGCTGCTGATGGCGGCGTCCTTCCTGCTGGGCCTGGGCCTGGGCTGCGCGCAACCCATGATCATGGCCGCGCTCTATGCCGCCTCGCCGCCGGGACGCCAGGGGGAAGTGGTCGGCGTGCGCACCACCATGATCAACGCGAGTTCCACGGTCATGCCGCTGGGCTTCGGCGCCGTGGGCGCGGCACTCGGCATGGGACCGGTGCTCTGGACCATGGCTGCGGCGCTGCTGGCGGGGAGCTGGCTGGCGCGCCGCCGCATCCGGACAGCATGAACGGAATGCGGCGCTAGAATCCGGACATGCGACGCAACACATTGACGCAGTTCCTCATCGAGCGCGAGCGCGCCGGCCGCATCAACGCCGACCTGCGCCTGCTCATCGAAACCATTGCCCGAGCCTGCAAGGCCATCAGCACCCGGGTCAACAAGGGCACGCTGGGCGGCGGCGGCGCCTCCACCGGCGTGGAGAACGTGCAGGGCGAGACCCAGAAGGCGCTCGATGTCCTGTCCAACGAGATCCTCATGGAGGCCAACGAATGGGGCGGCAACCTCGCCGCGCTCGCCTCCGAGGAAATGGAGGACGTCAAGCCCACGCCCACGAACTACCCGCGCGGCGAGTACCTGCTGCTGTTCGATCCGCTGGACGGCTCCTCGAACATCGACGTCAACGTCTCGGTGGGCACCATTTTCTCGGTGCTGCGCTGCCCGCACGGCGCCGACGGCAAGCCCCGCGAGCCCGACGAAAAGGCGTTCCTGCAACCGGGCAACCAGCAGGTCGCGGCGGGCTTCGCCGTCTATGGCCCGACCACGATCCTGGTCGTCACCGTCGGCGACGGCGCGCACGGCTTCACCCTGGACCGCGAAACCTTCAGCTTCGCCCTCACCCATCCCGACATCCGGATACCCGAGGAAACCTCCGAATTCGCCATCAACACCTCCAACATGCGGCGCTGGGAAGCGCCGGTGAAGCGCTACATCGACGAATGCCTGGCGGGCAAGGACGGGCCGCGCGGGCGGGACTTCAACATGCGCTGGGTGGCTTCGATGGTCGCGGACGTGTTCCGCGTGCTGTCGCGGGGCGGCGTCTTCATGTATCCGCGGGATGCCAAGAACAAGGAAGGGCGGCTGCGCCTGATGTATGAGGCCAATCCGATGGCCTTCATCGTCGAGCAGGCGGGGGGTGCGGCTACGGAAGGGAAAACCCGGATCCTGGACATCCAGCCGAAAGGGCTGCACCAGAGGATCGCGGTGGTGCTGGGGTCGAAGAACGAAGTCGAGCGGGTGGCGTCGTACCACGCCTGACTTTGGATCAATCCTGACCGGGAGGGCAGCACATGAACTTCGGAAACAACGGCCTCTGGGGCATCCTGGTCCTCATCGCCGACATCTGGGCGATCATCAACATCGCCCAGAGCAGCGCGTCCAACGGGAAGAAAGTGCTTTGGATCGTTCTGGTGCTGCTCCTGCCGGTGGTGGGGGTGATTGTCTGGTTCTT
>JBQTJX010000065.1:0-12463 GCA_052386675.1 Betaproteobacteria bacterium | reverse complement strand
CGCAAGCAGTTCCGCGCCGAGGCCGAATGCGTGGTGCGGCCCGCGGACACCGCGCAGGTCGCGGCGGTCATGCGCCTGTGCGCCGCGGCCGGCGTCGCGGTGGTGCCGCAGGGCGGCAACACCGGGGTGTGCGGCGGCTCGGTGCCCACCGGGTCGCGGCGCGAAATCGTGCTGTCGCTGTCCCGGCTCAATCGCATCCGGCGCGTCGATCCGCTGGATGACACCATCACCGTGGAAGCGGGTTGTGTCCTTGCGTCGATCCAGCAAGCGGCGCAGGGGGCGAATCGCCTGTTTCCCTTGTCCCTTGCCGCCGAGGGCAGCTGCCAGATCGGCGGCAACCTTTCCACCAACGCGGGCGGCGTCAACGTGCTGCGCTTTGGCAATGCGCGCGACCAGGTGCTGGGGCTGGAGGTGGTGCTGCCCGACGGCCGCGTCTGGAACGGCCTGAGGAGCCTGAGGAAGGACAACACCGGCTATGACCTGAAGCAGCTGTTCATCGGCGCCGAGGGGACCCTGGGCATCATCACTGCCGCCGTCCTCAAGCTGCAGCCGAAACCCACCGCCACGGCGACGGCCTGGGTCGCGGTTCCCGATCCGGCGCGCGCCGTGGAACTGCTCAGCCAGCTGCGCCTGGCCTGCGGCGACCGGCTGACGGCGTTTGAACTGATTTCACGGCGCTGCCTGGACTCGGTGCTGGCGCATCGGCCGGCGACGCGCGATCCGCTTCCCGCGGGCAACGGCGACTGGCATGTGCTGCTGGAACTGAACGACGGCGGCAGCGACCAGGAACTGGCCGGCCGGCTGGAGGCCGCGTTGCGCACCGCGCTCGAGGGCGGGCTCGCGCGCGACGCGGTGGTCGCCCAGAGCCAGGCCGAGCGCCAGGCGCTGTGGGCGATCCGCGAGACCATTCCGGAGGCGCAGTTCTCCAACGTCAAGCACGACATCTCGGTCGCGATCTCGCGCGTGCCGGAGTTCATCGAGCGCGCCGGCCGGTCGCTGGGCGCCGCCTTCCCCGGCGCGCCCATCTACTGCTTCGGCCATGTCGGCGACGGCAACCTGCACTACAACGTGGGCGACGCGGCGCTGCTCGCGCGCCGCGCCGAGGTCAACCGGCTGGTCTACGCCGAAGTGGACGCGATGGGCGGCTCCATCTCCGCGGAGCACGGACTGGGGCAGTTGAAGCGCGGGGAAATCACGCAGCACAAGGACCCGCTGGAGCTGGAGCTGATGCGCGCGCTCAAGGGCACGCTGGATCCGCGCGGCCTGATGAACCCCGGCAAGGTCATCTAGCGTTTGAAAGTCGGGGCCGGCAGCCGCTGCAGGGCGATGTCCACGCAGGCAGCGCGGCCGGCTAGCGTGGCGCGCTCGAGCGCAGGCGCCAGTTCTTCCGGCTTTGCGACATGCTCGCCGTGCGCGCCGAAGGCCTCGGCCACGCGGTCGTAGCGCGTCGGCAGCAGCAGGCAGCCGTGCGCGCGAGCCGCGCCGTAGCTGCGCAGCTGGATCTGGTGCTCCGCGTTCCAGGCCGAGTCGTTGCCGACCACCGCGACGAAGGCGATGTCGCCGCGCACCGCGGTATCGAATTCCGAGGAATGAAAGCCGAAGGTGCCGTCGCCCAGCAGGGCGACCACGTTCGCCTCCGGCACCGCGAGCTTGGCCGCCGCCGCGAACGGCAGCGCCGAACCGATGGAACCCGCGACACCGTTGATGACGCGATGTGGCGCGCTGAGCGTGGCCTGCGCCCACTGGCCGAACTCGCCGCCGTCGCACACCAGGACCGAAGGCCCCGCATCGAGCAGTTTCTGCACTGCACGCCCGACTTCCACCGGGTGCAGCGGGCCTTCCGCTGGCGAGGCGAGCGTCTTCCACGCCGCGGGACGCCAGGCGAGGGCGGCGCGCGCCTCGTCGCGCCAGCCGCCCTTCTGCCAGCCCTTGCGCGCCGCCTGCTCCAGCCATTGCGGCGTCATGGCCTCGGCGTCGAGCACCCGGCAGGACGGGTCGAAGGCTTTCCCGAACCTGAGCGTGAAGTCGCGCCGCTTGCCCGCGAGCACCACTGCATCGGCTTTCGCCAGAACCTCGGCCAGCAGCCCAAGGCACGGATCGTTCACCCCGCGCGGGCTCTCCATCACGAGGCAGGGCACGCCGGTGGCGTCCTCGAACTGCGCGAGCAACCGGCGCGCGCGCGCGCCAGCCATCGCCGGGCCCGCGATCAGGAGCGGCGCCTTGCCCGCGACAAGATGGTCCAGCGCGGCATCGATGGCGCCCGCATCCGGCCCCTGCGGCTCGGGCAGGAAATCGGCCGCCACCGGCAGCGGCGCATCCGCCTTGCCTTCCAGCAAATCCGAGGGCAGCGAAAGGTGCACCGGTCCCGGCCTTCCTGAGCGCGCCATGCGCATGGCGCGCGCGAGGTCCTCGCCCAGCGTCGCGGCCGAGCGCACGGTCCAGGAGGCTTTCGCCGCCGGCGCGGCCATTTCCGCCTGCGCCATTTCCTGGAACGCGCCCTGGCCCAGTTCCTCCAGCGGCGCGTGCCCGGAGAGCAGCACCAGCGGCGATTCGGCGGCGAGCGCGGTGTAGAGCGCGGAGACCGCGTTGGCGTGGCCCGGGCCTCCGGTCACCAGGGCGATGCCGGGCTCGCCGGTGAGGCGCCCCCAGGTATCGGCCATGTGCACCGTGGCCGCCTCGTGGCGCACGTGCAGGAGCGCCAGGCCGGCATCCAGCGCGGCATCGAACACCGACATGATGTGGTTGCCCGAGAGCGTGAACACGCGCCGCGCGCCCCCGAGGGCGAGCGTGCGCGCGACGAGGTCGGCGCCTCGCATGGCCACGGGGACTACTGGCGGATGCCGAGCAGGGCCACGAGCTTCTCGTACAACTCGTACTGCTCGCGGACGAACTTCTCGGTCTCGGCCGGGGAGCGGATCGCGGCGATGCCACCGATCCTGGCGTTGCCCGTCTGCCAGGCCGGATCCTTCGCCAGCTTCGCGAAGGTGTCCACCCAGCGGTCCACTGCCTCCTTCGGCATCCCCGGCGGGCCCATGAGCGCGGTCCAGCCGACGATCTTGTTCATGTCCGGGAAGCCCGCCTCGGTCGCGCTGGGCACGTTGGGCAACTCGGCCAGCTTCTCCGGGGTGACGAACAGGCCGCGCAGCGCGCCCGACTTCACGTGCGGGATCACGGTGGGCGCGTTGTTGCAGGCGAAATGCACCTGCCCGCCCAGTACCGCGGTGGTCACCTCGCCGCCGCCCTTGTAGTGGATGCCCACTGCGTGGTCCTTGGTGAGGCCGGCCAGCGTCATCCAGTACTGCACCGACATGTTCTGGCTGGTGCCCACGCCCGATGTGGAGAAGTTCAGCTTGCCAGGGTAGGCGCGCGCCGAAGCGATCACTTCGGCGGCGTTTTTCCAGGGCGCGTCGGCCTTGATGTAGCAGATGAACGGATTGAGTTCGATCAGCGACAGCATGGTGAACTCGTTCCACTTGTAGGGCACCCTGGAATCGAGCGCCGGGGCGATGGCATGGGTGGCGATGCGCGCCACCAGCAGGGTGTAGCCGTCCGGGGCGGCCGTGCGCACCGCCTGCGCGCCGATGGTGCCGGAGGCGCCGGTGCGGTTGATCGAGACGATGGGCTGGTTGTTGAGGTACTTCTGCGCGTGCGAGGCGACGTTGCGGCCCGAGAGGTCGGAGTCCCCGCCGGCGGCGAAGGGAATGATGAAGGTGATGGGCTTGGATGGATACCCTTGGGCGTATGCGCCGCAGCACATGAGCATCGAAACGAACGCGCAGATCCTGTGCATCACGGTCTTCCTCCCGGTAATCTAGCGACGATGAACAAGCCTAGCATGCCCCCCGGCCCGGTCGCCGGCCCCTCGGCCTGGACCGGCCCCGATCTTGCGAAACGCGAAGGTGACTGGCTGCATCGCCTTGGCGCGCGCGAGTTGGCCGAGATCGATGCCGCCGTGCGCGCCTTCAAGTCCTCCGGCCGGCCGCTGGCGGAGATCTCCGCGGGCAGCTTCCCGCTGGATGGCTTCGGCGACACGCTGCGCGGCCTGCTGCGCGACCTGCTGGAAGGCCGGGGTTTCTTCATGCTGCGCGGGCTGCCGGTGGAGCGCTACAGCCGCGAGGAGCAGGCGATCGCCTACATGGGCATCGGCGCGCACCTCGGGCGCGCTCGCTCGCAGAACGCCAAGGGCCACCTGCTGGGGCACGTGAAGGACCTGGGCCTGGACATCGCCGATCCCAAGGTCCGCTACTACCAGACCAACCGGCGCCTGGAATACCACACCGATTCAGTCGACATCGTGGGACTGCTGTGCCTGAAGACGGCGAAAGCGGGCGGCGAGAGCTTTCTCGCCAGCTCGATGACGGTGTACAACGAAATCCTGGCGCGGCGCCCGGACCTGCTGCCCGCCCTCTTCCTGCCCTTCCCCACCGATCGCCGCGGCGAAGTGCCCGAGGGCATGAAGCCGTGGTTCGACATGCCGGTCTACCACTGGTTCGAGTCGCGCCTCACCTGCATCTATGTGCGCCAGTACATCGAGTCGGCGCAGCAGCTGTTCCCGGAGGCGCTGCGCCTCACCGCGGACCAGGTCGCTGCCATGGACCTGATGGACGAGCTGGTGAACGACCCGGCGATCCACCTGTCGATGGCGTTCCTTCCCGGGGACATGCAGTTCCTGCACAACCACCAGATCCTGCATTCGCGCAACGACTTCGAGAACTGGCCGGAGACGGAGCGCCACCGGCACCTGCTGCGCCTGTGGCTCGCCCCGCCCGGGGGCCGGCCGCTGCCCGAGCCCTTCGCCGCGCGCTACGGCGGCGTGGCGCCGGGCGACCGCGGCGGCATCGTCGTGCGGGGCACGCGCTTCACCGTGCCGCTCGAGGCGGTGTAGCTAGTCGCGCACCAGCTCAAGCGGGGTCGCGACGCCGTCGCGGCGCAATTCCCCGCTGATACGCTTGCCTTCGACACGGCCGCTGAATTCCAGCCCGGGGGAGGAGAACCGGATCGCCGCCCCGTCCAGCTTCGCCTGCCGTACCTCCAGCGGCCGGCCGTAGGCCTCGCCCTCGAGTTCGATCTCCTGGTAATTCTGCGAGATGCGCAGGCGCCAGTCGCGCGCGCGCCAGCTGCCGCGCACCGTGGCCGGGACCACCCAGAGCAGCACCCGGCTCTCGTCGCCCTGGCCGTCGTGGCGTTTCGCCAGGCGCAGGGTCTCCATGCGGTCGGGCTTCCACCCGACCATGGCGAAGGCGTGTGAAACGATGCGCGAACCGGGCCGCAGCTCATCGAGCAGCTTGGGCTGCAGGCGGTCGATGATGGAAGGAAGCAGGTAGAGGGTCACGACCGTGGCGCCGGAAAGGTCGGCCTGCAGCACGTCGCGATGCTCGAAGGCGACGCGCTCGGCGACGCCCGCGGCGCGCGCGTTCTCGCGCGACAGGGCGACAAGGCGCGCGTCGATGTCCAGGCCAAGTCCACGCGCGCCGAAGTTGCGCGCGGCGGCGATCACGATTCGGCCATCGCCGGAACCCAGGTCAACCACGAAATCCTGCGTGCCGGTGCCAGCGAGCGCGAGCATGCGCGCGACGACTTCCGGCGGCGTGGTGATGAAGGGGGCCTGCTCGGTGGTGACCTGGGCGCGCGCCACGCCCGGGACCACGAGCGCCGAGAGCACGGCAATCAGGAATTGAATCAACGCACTATGCATATCGGCTGTCAGGTCAGGGAATGTCGTGCGACTCAGCAGTGTAGACTGCTTTGGCATCGCATTTTCTTTGGAGGGAACCATGATTGATCGCAGATCCTGCCGCACCCGCCGCGCCCTGCTCGGCTTTTGCACGCAACCCCGCAGCTACCTTAGCGGCGCTTCGCGCCGCGCCCGATAGACGCTTCGCCAACCCAAGGAGTCCGCCATGTTCCGACCGCATGTCCGCACGTTCGTCCGCACGCTCGCCCTGTCCATCGTCTCCCTGCTCTTCGCCGCTCCAGCCCTGGCGCAGCAGGCCGTCCTGAAAGTCACCACCATCCCCGAGGAAGCCGCCACCGAGCAGGTGCGCAAGTTCGGCCCGCTCACGAAGTACCTCGAGCGCACGCTTGGATTGAAGGTGGAATTCACTCCCGTCAACGACTACCCGGCGGCAGTGGAAGCGCTGGTGAACAAGCAGGTGGACGTGGTCTGGTTCGGCGGCTTCACCCACGTGCAGGCGCAGTTGCGCTCCGGCGGCAAGATCGTGCCGATCGCGCAACGCGAGGAAGATACGAACTTCCGCTCCGTGTTCATCACGCTGGCCAGCTCCGGCATCAAGTCGCTGACGGACCTGAAAGGCAAGCAGGTCAGCTTCGGCTCGCAATCGAGCACCTCCGGGCACCTGATGCCGCGCAGCTTCCTGCTGCAGGCGAAAATCGATCCGGAGAAGGACTTCAGGCGCGTCGCCTACTCCGGCGCGCACGACGCCACGATCGCCTCGGTGGTAAGCGGGCGCGTCGACGCGGCGGCACTCGACATCACGGTCTGGCGCAAGTTCGTGGACGAGAAGAAGGTCGACACCGCGAAGGTGAACGTGTTCTTCACCACGCCACCGTACTACAACTACAACTGGTCGGTGCATGCCGACATGCCCGCCGCGCTTCGCGAGCGCCTCACCAGGGCCCTGCTCGACCTGTCGATGGCGAACCCGGAGGGCAAGGAGATCCTTACGCTCAACCGGGCCACGAAGTACATCGCGACCCGGCCGGAGAACTACAAGGACCTCGAGACCGCGGGCCGCAGCGCGGGCCTGATCAAGTAGCGCTCAAGGGATTCGCTACCGGCCATCCGGTGCAGGCAACCCTCCAAGGGCTCGCGGCGCGGCATCCCGCGGCCGGCGTCGAAAGCGCGCCGGCCCTGCGGCCGGCGCAGATCGCGTTCGCGTCGGGCGAACAGGTCGCGATCGTCGGTCCCTCCGGCGCGGGCAAGACCACGCTCCTGCACGCTCTTGCCTGCGCCCTGAAGCCCGTGGCGGGCCGCCTGGAGCTGGACCGGATCGATCCATGGTCTCTGTCCGTCCGGCGCCTGCATGAGATGCGCGGACGGCTGTTCCTGGCGCCCCAGGCGCCCCCCTTGCCGCCCCGCCAGCGCGTCGTGACCGCGGTGCTGGCGGCAAGACTGCCGCGGCAGTCGCTGCTCGCGAGCCTGCGCTCGCTCGTGTACCCGACGGACATCGAGGAAGCCCTCGGCGCCCTGCGGAAGTTCGACCTCGCCGACAAACTCTGGGAGCGCGTGGACCGGCTCTCCGGGGGCGAGCGCCAGCGCGTCGGCCTGGCGCGCGCGCTGCTCTCCCCGGCGTCGCTCTGGCTGGTGGACGAACCGCTGTCGTCGCTCGACCCGTCGCGCGCCGCGCTGGCGATCGACACCCTCACCCGCGCCGCCCGGGCCCGCGGCGCCACGCTGGTGACGACACTGCACCAGGTGGATGTCGCGACGCGCTTTCCGCGCGTGGTCGGGATGCGCGACGGCGAAATCCGCTTCGACCTTCCGGCGCGGGAGGTGACGCGCGAGCGCCTTGCCGAACTGTACGCGCAACGCGAGCACGAATTGCTGGGGCCCGCGCCAGCGCTCCCGGAACCCGGGCCGATGAACCCGGCGCCTGCGCCTTACTGCCGCTGAAAGGACCGCACCCCGCGTGACCACCGGCGCCCTGCCCATTGCGCCCCGCATGCGCGACCCGGCCTGGAGCGCGCGCGTGTTCTGGGCGCTGGCCGCGCTGGTTCTCCTCGCGCCGGCGCTGGTCGCGACCGAGTTCAGGTTCTGGGCACTGTTCGCGCCGGATTCGCTCAAGATCACCGGCCGGTTCATCGCCGACTTCTTCCCGCCAAAGCTGGAGCCCGAATTCCTTGGCCTGGTGGCGCGCGAATGCTGGCGAACCGTGGCCATCGCCTCCGCCGGCATGGCACTCGCGCTGGTGATCGCGATCCCGCTCACCCTGCTCTCCACCAGCGTGATCTCGGTGTCCGCCCTGCCAGGCCGCATGCACCTGGTGCCGCTTGCCGTGCGGCAGTCCGTGCGTGCGCTGCTGATCGTGCTGCGCAGCATTCCGGAGTTGGTGTGGGCGCTGGTGTTTGTGCGCGTGGTGGGGCTGGGGCCCACGGCGGGCGTGCTCGCCATCGCGCTGACCTACGGCGGCATGCTGGGCAAGGTCTACGGGGAAATCCTGGAGAGCGATGAGCGGCATGCCACGCAATCCCTGCTGCGCAACGGCGCCAGCCGGCTGCAGACCTTCCTCTACGGCGTGCTGCCGCAGAGCGCCTCGGAACTCACCAGCTACACCGTGTACCGCTGGGAGTGCGCGATCCGCTCCTCGGCCGTGCTCGGTTTCGTCGGCGCCGGCGGCCTGGGCCAGCAAATGGACAATTCGATGAAGATGTTCCATGGTTCCGAAGTGGCGACCATGCTGATCGTGTTCATGATCCTGGTCGGCCTTGCCGACGTGGCCAGCGCCTGGCTGCGCAGGATGATCGCTTGAACGTTTCCCCGGTTCCCGGACGACCGTCGCGCTGCGCGGCCTGCTGGTTCCTCGCAGGTCTCGCACTGCTGACGGCGGCCAGCTTCTGGACGCTGGACCTGCAGTGGTCGAAGTTCATCTCGATGGACGCCGCCCGCAGGATGAGTCGCTTCATTGCCGAACTGCTCTCGCCGTCGGTCGACGCCGCATTCCTGCGCAAGCTCGGCGTGGCGAGCCTGGAGACGATCGCCATGTCGGCGCTGGGCACGCTGCTCGCGGTGCTGGGTGGCCTGGCGCTGGCGCTGCCCGCCAGCCGGACCCACGCCAGCGACCGCGCGCTCTGGCGCGTGCCGACGCGCCTCGTGCTGAACGCGCTGCGCTCAATCCCGGAGCTGGTGTGGGCGGCGCTCCTGATCATCGCCGCGGGCCTGGGCCCGTTCGCGGGCACGCTCGCCCTCGGCCTTCACACCACCGGCGTGCTGGGACGGTTGTTCGCCGAAGCGATCGAAAATGCGCCGCCAGGACCGGCCTTCGCGCTGCGCACGCAGGGCGTTGGCGCCGGACGGATCTTCCTTTACGCCACGCTGCCGCAGGTCCTGCCGCAGCTGGTGTCCTATACGCTGTACCGCTGGGAGAACAACATCCGCGCTGCCGCGGTCCTCGGCGTGGTCGGGGGCGGCGGGCTGGGCCAGATGCTCGCGTTCCACATGGGCCTCTTTCACATGCGCGAGACCAGTTCGGTCCTGATCGCGATGATCGCGCTGGTCGCGCTGGTGGACGTCGCGTCCTACGTCGCAAGGCGCGTTCTTCAGCGCTAGCCGAAAAAAAAGCCCGGCCAAAGCCGGGCTTTTGTCTTGGAACGAACGGACCGCCTACTTCTTGTCGTCCATCTTGGCCTTGCCTTTCGACTTGCCCTTCGCCTTGCCCTTCGACTTTCCTTTGCCCTTGGCCTTCGCCTTGCCCTTGGGGGCGGGGGCATCGGCCTTGGCGGGCTCGGCCTTTGCGGCAGCCGGGGCGGCAGCCGGCGCCGGGGCGGCGGCAGGGGCGGCCGGCTTGGCCGGTGCCTGGGCGAACACGGAGGCGGCGAATGCGGACGCCACCAGGGTCACGAACAGTTTTTGCTTCAGCATCTGGGATTCTCCATGGGAAGTGGTGAGTCGATCACCCCCAGTAACGCACCGGCCCCGGCCAGGTTGACGCCCTCCCGAGGCATTATTCCGCGTCCGCCTGCGGCCCCAGCAACGCCCGCCGGAACCGGGTCTTGAGCAGGCCTCCGTCCCGGGGCGGCAGCACCAGCGGAATTTTCTCGGCGAGCACCTTGACCTGCATGAACACCGGTCCGGGCTCGCCCAGCAGCGCCTTGCGGGCCGACGCGAACTCGGCATCGGAACGGACAACGGCGGTGGTGCCAAATCCGCATGCGCGCGCCACGCCGGCCAGGTCCACGCCCGAGGCGGTATGGGTGGCCTGCATGCCGGTTTCGCCGTAGCGCTCGTTGTCGATCACCGCGATGGCGAGATTGCGCGGCTTCTGCACGCCGATGGTGGCCAGGGACCCCATCCCCATGAGCATTTCGCCGTCTCCTGTAATGACCAGGACCCGGCGCGAAGGCTGCGCCAGCGCAAGGCCCAGGCCCACCATCGCCGCGGTGCCCATGGCGCCCCACATCGGGAAGCTGAGCGGGGAATCGCCTGCCGCGGAAATATCCCAGGCGGTGGAGCCGAGGCCGGCGACCACGAGCAGGCCGTCGCGTTTGTCGAGCAGCGAGGCCACCACGTCCCGTCTCTTCAGGGTCGCGCTCATCGGCTGGCCTGGTCCTGGAAGCTCTTGATGCCGATCACGCGCTGCGCGATCAGCACCGCCACCGCGGCATAGCTGCCCCAGGCAAGGCGCGCGGCGGCATCGGCCACCGGCGCGATCTCCTCCGCGGTCGACGCCTGGTGCACCACCACGCCCATGGATTCGAGCGCGGGGCGCGTCGCCTGGCCCATCGGCACCTGCCATGGATTGAACTCTCCCTGCTCGCCGCGCATGGTTACGAGCACCAGCAGCGGAAAGCGACATTCGTGCGTCATCCCGAGACCGTTGATGCAGTTTCCGACGCCGCTCGATTGCATCAGCAGAACGCACCGCATGCCGCCGAGCCAGGCGCCGGCGGCGAGGCCCATGCCTTCCTCCTCCGTCGAGAGCACCACGCAGCGCAGGTCGGGGTCTGCCAGGCAAAGCTCGATCAGCCGCTTGTGCCCGCCGTCGGGGACGTATCCCACGACACGGACGCCCGCGCGCTTCAGCGCGCCGTGACTCTCTTGGGGCCAGTCGGGATTTGCCATTGCAGCGATGCCGTGTTGGGTCCGATTCTATAATGCGTCGCACCGTCGCCCTGCGAAACACAACAACGATGGATCTCCCCCAGTTCCTCGAACGCCTGCCGCGCCGCGACTTGTGGATCTTCGGCTACGGCTCGCTGATGTGGCGTCCCGAATTCCGCTATCGGCGCAAATCCGTCGGGCTGGTTCGCGGCTATCATCGCGCGCTCTGCATTCTCTCGACTCGCTACCGCGGAACGTCTGCTCGTCCGGGGCTGGTCATGGGCTTGTGCCGCGGCGGCTCGTGCTGGGGAATGACGTTCCTGGTGCCTGCGGAGCGCGTTCACGGGGTGCTGGCAAAGCTGTGGAAGCGCGAGATGCTGCGCAAGGTCTACGAGCCGCGGCTCGTGCCGGTTCGAGTCGGCGCCGGGCAGCGGGTCCAGGCGCTTACGTTCATCGCCGACCCGAAGCACCCGCAGCATGTGCGCGAGCTAGACCTGGACGGGCGTGCGAAGCTGGTCGCGCAAGGCGTCGGGCAGCGCGGGCGCTGCACCGAGTACATCCGCAGGACGCTCGAGCACATGTACGAGCTCGGCGTCAGCGATCCTCACCTGGAACGCATACTCGAGACCGCGGAAGCCATTCGATCGAGCGCGGCCACCAGGCGCGTGCGCTGAGTGCCAAAGTTCAGTCGCACGAACTGGCCGGCGCCGAACTGTGCGCCCGGCGACGCCGCGACGCCGTGTTCGAGGAAGAACGCGTGCGGGTCCTGCGTCGCCAGGCCGGAGCAATCGATCCACGCAAGATAGGTCGCTTCCACGTGCGCCATCGAAAGACCGGCCATGGCAGCAACTCTTTGCTCGACGAGGTCCCGATTGCCGCGCAAGTACTGGAGCTGCGCCGCAAGCCAGCCATCGCATTCCCGGTATGCGCTCAGCGCGCCGATGTAGCCGAAGACGGATGCATCGTGCAGCGTCGCGTGGTGGTCCGCGGAGAACGCGCCCCGCATGCCTTCGTCTTCGATGATCGCCCAGGCGCAACCAGCCCCCGTGAAGTTGAACGCCTTGTTGGGTGAATTCAGCGTCACCGTGCGGCGCGACGCTTCCGGTGAGAGGCTCGCGATCGGCACGTGTGGTTTTCCCGGCTCGAGCAGGATGTCGGAGTGAATCTCATCGGAACAGACGAGCAGGTCGTGGCGCGCGGCAAGATCCGCCAGCCGCTCGAGCTCAGCCCGGGTGAAGATCGTGCCGCCCGGGTTTTGCGGGTTGCACAGGTACAGCATGCGCGTGTCGTCGCGCACGCTAGCGGCGAGGCGGTCCTCGTCCAGCACCCAGCGCCCGCGCGAGAGAACCAGGGGCACTTCGCTGTATGCGCGCGGCGCCTTGCGCAGCGCCTGGACGAAGTGGTGATACAACGGAACCGGCACCAGCACGTGATCGCCCGGCTGGACCAGGTATCGAGCCGCCAGGTGGATTCCCGGAACCACGCCCGGCAGGAACACGATCCACGCCGGATCGATTCGCCAGCCGTGCCGTTCGAGCATCCGCGCGGCGATGACTTCGCGCAATTCGTTCGGTGCGGCGCTGTAGCCGAGCACGCCGTGCGCGAGGCGCTCGCGCATCGCATCGAGCACGGCCGACGGCACCCGGAAATCGGTGTCCGCCACCCACAGCGGAATCACGTCGCGCC
>JBQTJX010000064.1:0-45424 GCA_052386675.1 Betaproteobacteria bacterium | reverse complement strand
ATCTTCTTCCCGCTGCCGGGGAGCGTGCCCGTGCTGAGCGGCTTCAACTTCACGGGCGGCGCCAGCCTGAGCCCCGAGTTCGCCGCGCTGCTCGTCGGCCTCGCCACCTACACCGCGGCGTTCATCGCCGAGATCGTGCGCGCCGGCGTCCTCGCCATCGAGCGCGGCCAGGTCGACGCCGCCTATGCGATCGGCCTCACGCCGTGGCAGGCGACGTTGCGCGTGATCATGCCGCAGGCGCTGCGCGTCATCATTCCGCCGCTCACGAGCCAGTTCCTCAACCTCACCAAGAACAGCTCGCTCGCGGTGGCGATCGGCTATCCCGACCTCGTCTCGATCGCCAACACCACCATGAACCAGACCGGCCAGGCGATCGAGGGCATCGCCATCATCATGGCGGTGTACCTCACCATCAGCCTGTCCATTTCCGCGTTCATGAACTGGTACAACCGCAGCGTGGCGCTGAAGGGGCTGCGCGTTTGAGCGCCGCATTTTCCTGGTTGCGCAAGAATCTGTTTTCCAGCTGGCCGAGCGGGCTCGCCACGCTGGTGATCCTGTACCTCGCCTGGGCACTGCTGCTGCCGTTCCTCGACTGGGCCCTGGTCAAGGCGCTGTGGTGGACGCAGGATTCCCGGGCCTGCCGGGCGCTTGAGGGCGCGGGCGCCTGCTGGGCATTCGTCGCCGAAAAGCACCGTTTCATCCTGTTCGGCACCTATCCGTTCGAGCAGCACTGGCGGCCCGGCGTCGCCTCGGTGCTGCTGATTGCGTTGTGGTGCGTGAGCGCGCTGCGGGCCTTCTGGCACTGGTGGCTGGCGCTGGTCTGGGTCGTCGGCCTCACTGTCATCGCCGTGCTGATGTGGGGCGGCATGCTCGGCCTGGGCTACGTCGAGAACGAGCGCTGGGGCGGGCTGATCCTGACCCTGCTGCTCGCCACCTTCGGCTGCGCCTTCGCCTTCCCGCTCGCCATCCTGCTCGCGCTCGGCCGCCGCTCGCAGCTGCCGGCGGTGCGCGCCGCCTGCGTCGGCTACATCGAGCTGGTCCGCGGCGTGCCGCTGATCTCCCTGCTGTTCATGGCCTCGGTGATGCTGCCGCTGTTCCTGCCCGAAGGGCTAACCATCGACAAGCTGCTGCGCGCCCAGATCGCGCTCATCCTGTTCGCCGCCGCCTACCTCGCTGAGGTGGTGCGCGGCGGACTGCAGTCGGTCTCGCACCACCAGTACGAAGCGGCCGCCGCGCTCGGCCTGGGCTACTGGAAGCGCACGCTGTTCGTGATCCTGCCGCAGGCGCTGCGCTTTGCCATCCCGCCGCTGGTGAACACCTTCATCGGCCTGTTCAAGGACACCTCGCTGGTGGTGATCATCGGCCTGTTCGATCTCCTTACCTCGATCAAGGTTTCTCTCCAGGAGCCGGCCTGGACCGGGTTCGGCGTCGAGGCCTACCTGTTCGCCGCCCTCGTCTACTTCCTGTTCTGCTGGGTGATGTCGCTCTACAGCCAGGGACTGGAACGCGACCTCGCGCGCGGCGCCGCACCGCGGCTGCTGCGGGAGACGTGATAGACTTTTTTCACAAGACCTGAACTGAACAAGGCAACGGAGGCACACATGGGCGCAATCTTTCAATCACTCGGCCGCACCATCCTCGCGGGCGTGGTCATCCTCGCAGTCATGATGGGTATCGCCGGCACCTTCGGCAAGCTGGGCGAGATGAGTTTCTGGACCTTCTTCATGCGCTGGCTGCACGTTCTCTCGGGCGTGCTCTGGATCGGCCTGCTGTGGTACTTCAACTTCGTCCAGATTCCGTCCATGCCCAAGATTCCCGACGAGCAGAAGCCGGCGATCTCCAAGGTGATCGCGCCCGAGGCGCTGTTCTGGTTCCGCTGGGCGGCGATGGCAACGCTGGTCACCGGCGTGCTGCTGGCCGGCATGAACGGCTACATCGGCAAGGCGCTCGCGCTGCAGGCGCCGTTCATCGCAATCGGCATTGGCATGTGGCTCGCCATCGTGATGTGGTTCAACGTCTGGTTCATCATCTGGCCGAACCAGAAGAAGGCGCTGGGCATCGTGGCGGTGGAGGCGGCGCAGAAGGCGGCCGCGGCGCGCATGGCGATGCTGACCTCGCGCTTCAACACCATGCTCTCGATCCCGATGCTCTACTGCATGGTGGCGCAGCAGAACGCGGGACTGTAGGCCAGCAGGGAAAACGCGCGCCGCTAGCGCGGCGCCAGCTTGTCCAGGCCGCGGAGCTTCGCTCCCGGCCTGATGCCCTTCTTGGCGAACCAGCCCTTGTTCATTTCCAGCGCGAATCGCGCCGGCTTCGCCGCGCAGTGCGACTGCTCGCTGTGCGGCTGCATCTCCGAGATGCTGACGATGGACCCGGCCTTGTCGATGAAGGCCACCGACAGCGGGATCAGGGTGTTCTTCATCCACATGCAGTGGATGGCGTCCTCGTCGAAAACGAACACCATGCCGGCGTTCTGCGGCATCGACTTGCGGTGCATCAGGCCCTGCATGCGCGAGGCCATGTCGGCCGCGACTTCGGCGCGAATCACGTGCATGCCGGCCCCAAGTTCGACGACGGGCAGCTCGGCGAGCGCCGGGCCGGCGAGGAAGAGGAAAGCTGCGAGGAGGGGAGTGCGCATGGCCGGAAATGAAAAAGGCAGGGACAAGCCCCGCCTTTTCCGGTACCGACGGAGAAGAATTACTTCTTCTTCTCGTCCTTCTTCTTGTCCGCCTTCTTGTCCATCTTCTCCGACTTCTTCTTGTCGTCCTTCTTCTTGTCCTGGGCAACCGCGTTGACGCTGGCGACAGCGAACATCGCGGTGAGGACCATGGCGAGAATCTTCGTCATCAAAATCTCCTGAGTTTTAGTTGTGTACGGGGTTACGCACCAAACCGGCCGCCCTCCCCAAGCCTCCCAACGCACGGGGGCCCGGGGCGGTTGACCGGTCGATACGGGCAGACCCGTCTTGCCTCCCTATGGGTTGCCCCACGCAACCCATTGTAAGGAAAAGGGGATTTGACATCAATCAACTGTAACACTTTGTTTTTACTGGTCATTGGTACCGCGAAATGGTGGGACTGGACAACCACGCGGAAAGCTTCGACCACCCGTCGCCGGGCGTCCGGCGAGGAATTTGCTGCAAAATGTCGGTCTTTCCGCAGCACCGCATCCCACTTTTTCGCAAAGGCCAGTCCGCGTGCCTACCCCAAAGCCAAAGATCATCTACACCCTCACCGACGAAGCCCCCCGCCTCGCGACCTATTCCCTGCTCCCGATCCTGCGTGCCTTCACAAGGCCGGCGGGCATCGAAATCGAGGAAAGCGACATTTCGGTCGCCGCCCGCATTCTGGGAGAGTTTCCGGATTTCCTGACGCCGGAGCAGCGTATCTCCAACAATCTGGCCGAACTCGCCAAGCTGACGCTCAAGCCGGAAGCCAACATCATCAAGCTGCCCAATATCAGCGCACCCGTGGGCCAGTTGACCGCCGCCATCAAGGAACTGCAGTCCAAGGGCTACAAGTTGCCGGATCTGCCGGAGAATCCGAAATCCGACGAGGAAAAGAGGATCCGCGCGCGCTACGGCAAAATCCTCGGCAGCGCAGTCAACCCGGTGCTGCGCGAAGGCAATTCCGACCGGCGAGCGCCTGCCGCGGTGAAGGGCTACGCGCGCAAGAATCCGCATTCGATGGCGCCATGGGATCCTGCCTCGCGCACGCATGTCTCGCACATGCATGCAGGTGACTTCTACCATGGCGAAAAATCGATGGCCGTGTCGCACGCTTCCGACGTTCGCATGGACCTCGTCACCCGGAGCGGCAAGACTATCGTCCTGCGCGAGTCCGTGCCGCTGCTTGAGGGCGAGGTGATCGACAGCATGTACATGAGCAAAAAGGCCCTCTGCGCCTTCTTCGAGAAGGAGCTCGAGCACTGCCGGAAGCACGACCTGCTGTTCTCCCTGCACGTCAAGGCGACGATGATGAAGGTTTCGCACCCGATCGTGTTCGGGCACGCGGTGCGGGTGTTCTACCAGCCCTTGTTTGAAAAGCACGGCAAGCTGTTCGCCGAGCTTGGGGTCAACGTCAACAACGGCTTCGCCAACGTTCTGGAGAAAATCAAGTCGCTCCCTGACGCGAAACGCGCCGAGATCGAAGCCGACATCAAGGCCTGCGAGGCGAAGCGGCCACGCCTGTCGATGGTCGATTCGGCAAAGGGCATCAGCAACCTCTACAACCCCAACGACGTCATCGTCGATGCCTCGATGCCGGCGATGATCCGCGCCGGCGGCACGATGTGGGGACCCGACGGCAAGATGTACGAGACCAAGGCGGTGCTGCCAGAGTCCACGTTCGCGCGCATCTACCAGGAGGTCATCAATTTCTGCAAGACCAACGGCGCCTTCGACCCGAGGACCATGGGCACGGTGCCCAACGTCGGGCTGATGGCGCAGCAGGCGGAGGAATACGGCTCCCACGACAAGACCTTCGAGATCCCGGAGGACGGCGTGGCGCGCATCGTCGACAACCACGACGGCCATGTGCTGATGGAGCAGGCGGTCGAAGCGGGCGACATCTGGCGCATGTGCCAGACCAAGGACGCCGCAGTGCGCGACTGGGTCAAGCTCGCGGTCACGCGCGCGCGGCAATCGAACACCCCCGCGGTGTTCTGGCTGGACGAATACCGCCCGCACGAGAACGAGCTGATCAAGAAGGTGCGGCGCTACCTGAAGGACCACGATACGACCGGACTGGACATCCAGATCATGTCGCAGGTACGCGCGATGCGCTTCACGCTGGAGCGCGTGATCCGCGGCAAGGACACCATCTCGGTGACCGGCAACATCCTGCGCGACTACCTGACCGACCTGTTCCCGATCATGGAGCTCGGCACCAGCGCAAAGATGCTGTCGATCGTGCCGCTGATGGCCGGCGGTGCGATGTTCGAAACCGGCGCCGGCGGATCGGCGCCCAAGCACGTGCAGCAACTGACCGAGGAGAACCACCTGCGCTGGGATTCGCTCGGCGAATTCATGGCCATCGCGGTATCGCTGGAGGACGTCGGCTACAAGCATCACAACAAGAAAGCCATGGTCCTCGCCAGGACCCTGGATGAAGCCACAGGCAAGCTGCTGGACAACAACAAGTCGCCATCGCCCAAGACTGGCCAGCTGGACAATCGCGGCAGCCATTTTTACCTGGCCATGTACTGGGCCCAGGCGCTCGCCGCACAATCCGAGGACGCGGAGCTGAGGGCCTTCTTCACGCCGCTGGCACAGTCGCTGGCGGACAACGAGAAGAAGATCGTCGACGAACTCGTTGCCGTCCAGGGCAGGCCGGCCGACATCGGCGGCTACTATGCCGCCGTGCCGTCCAAGGCCGGCGCGATCATGCGCCCGAGCGCGACGTTCAACGCAATTATTGATCCGCTCGCGTCCTGACCACGTGCATCCTGGCGCAGAACTAGGCCGCCCTCGGGCGGCCTTTTTGCTGACGCGGGCATCGCGTCAGCTTTTCTGGATGTTCGATGCCTGCTTGCCCTTGGGTCCCTGCACGACGTCAAAGGAGACCTTCTGACCCTCCTTGAGCGACTTGAAGCCCTGCATGCTGATGGCCGAGAAGTGGGCGAACAGGTCCTCGCTGCCGTCGTCCGGCGTGATGAAGCCGTAGCCCTTCGCATCGTTGAACCATTTCACGGTGCCGGTCGCCATTGGCCTTCCATTCCGCTTGCGCGCTGTAAGGTTATTGGGCGGCTTTTACCCGCCTTCTCCGGCCCCGTCAAGAGCCCGCGCGACGGGGTTTGCGCTTGCCCATCGCATTGATTAGGATGCAAACAGACCGGGCGACGATGGAGCGTACGGAACTGAACACGGTGTGCCGATGCAGCACAAGGACGACGCGGTACTGGAGGCGAAAAAGGCGAAGCTCAAGCCTCCGCCCATGTACAAGGTCATGCTGCTCAACGACGATTTCACGCCGATGGAATTCGTTGTCCTGGTGCTGCAGAAGTTCTTCGCCATGAACCGCGAGCGCGCCACACAGGTAATGCTCAAGGTGCATCGCGAGGGCATCGGGGTGTGCGGCGTTTTCCCGCGCGACGTCGCCTCCACCAAGGTGCAGCAGGTGGCGGGCTTTGCGCGCAAGCACCAGCATCCGCTGCAGTGCGTGATGGAGGAGGCCTGAAAGGGACCCCGGTATGATCGCCCAGGAACTCGAAGTCTCCCTGCACATGGCCTTCGTCGAGGCGCGCCAGAAGCGCCACGAGTTCATCACCGTCGAGCACCTGCTGCTCGCGCTTCTGGACAACCCGACTGCGGCCGAGGTGCTGCGCGCCTGCGGCGCCAACATGGACGAACTGCGCAAGAATCTGTCGCAGCACATCTCCGAGCAGACGCCGCGCATCGCCGCCGACCGCGAGGTGGACACGCAACCGACGCTGGGCTTCCAGCGCGTCATCCAGCGCGCCATCCTGCACGTGCAGTCCTCGGGCAAGAAGGAGGTGACCGGCGCCAACGTGCTGGTGGCGATTTTCGGCGAGAAGGACTCCCACGCCGTCTACTTCCTGCAGCAGCAGGGCATCACGCGCCTGGACGTGGTCAACTACATCTCGCACGGCATCACCAAGACGCCGCAGGCGAGCCCGGCCAAGGGCGCCGAGGAACCCGGCGAAGAGGCCCAGGCCGAGACCGCCAACAGCCCGCTCGACAACTACACCCAGAACCTGAACGCGCAGGCGCTGGCGGGCAAGATCGACCCGCTCATCGGGCGCGATCGCGAGGTGGAGCGCGTCATCCAGACGCTGTGCCGCCGGCGCAAGAACAACCCGCTGCTGGTGGGTGAAGCCGGGGTCGGCAAGACCGCGATCGCCGAAGGGCTGGCGCGTCGCATCGTCGAGGGCAGCGTGCCCGAGTTGCTGGAGAAGTCCACTGTCTACGCCCTCGACATGGGAGCCCTGCTGGCGGGCACCAAGTACCGCGGCGACTTCGAGCAGCGCCTGAAGGCGGTGCTGAAGCAGCTGGTGGACAACCCCAACGCCGTCCTGTTCATTGACGAGATCCACACCGTGATCGGCGCCGGCGCCGCCTCCGGAGGCACGCTGGATGCCTCCAACCTGTTGAAGCCGGTGCTCTCCAACGGCCAGCTGAAATGCATCGGCGCGACCACCTACACCGAGTACCGCGGCGTGTTCGAGAAGGACCACGCCCTGTCGCGGCGCTTCCAGAAGATCGACGTGCTGGAGCCCTCGGTGCAGGAGACGGTCGAGATCCTGAAGGGACTGAAGACGCGCTTCGAGGCGCACCACAGCGTCAAGTACACCGCGATCGCGCTCAGCACGGCGGCCGAGCTTTCGGCGAAGTACATCAATGACCGCCATCTGCCGGACAAGGCAATCGACGTCATCGACGAGGCCGGGGCGGCGCAGCGCATCCAGCCCAAGGCGAAGCAGAAGAAAGTCATCGGCAAGCTGGAGATCGAGGACATCATCGCCAAGATCGCCCGCATCCCGCCGCGCAGCGTCTCCACCGACGACCGCAGCGCGCTGGCGAACCTGGATCGCGACCTGAAGGCGGTGGTATTCGGGCAGGACAAGGCCATCGAGGCGCTCGCCAGCGCCATCAAGATGGCGCGCTCGGGCCTGGGCAACCCGCAGAAGCCCATCGGCTCGTTCCTGTTTTCCGGCCCCACCGGCGTCGGCAAGACCGAGGTCGCGCGCCAGCTCGCCTACTGCATGGGCATCGAGCTGATCCGCTTCGACATGTCCGAGTACATGGAACGCCACGCGGTGTCGCGCCTGATCGGCGCGCCGCCTGGATACGTCGGCTTCGAGCAGGGCGGCCTGCTCACCGAGGCGATCACCAAGAAGCCCTACTCCGTCCTGCTTCTGGACGAGATCGAGAAGGCGCATCCGGACATCTTCAACATCCTGCTGCAGGTGATGGACCACGGCACCCTGACCGACAACAACGGCAGGAAGGCGGACTTCCGCAACGTGGTGATCGTCATGACCACCAACGCCGGCGCCGAGTCGCTGGCGAAGAATTCCATGGGCTTCACCCAATCGGCCAAGGCCGGCGACGAGATGGAGTCCATCAAGCGCATGTTCACGCCGGAGTTCCGCAACCGCCTGGACGCGGTGATCTCGTTCGGCGCCCTGGACCACGACATCATCCTGCGCGTGGTGGAGAAGTTCCTGATGCAGCTCGAGGAGCAGCTCGCCGAGAAGAAAGTCGAGGCGATTTTCACCACGCGGCTGAAGGCGCACCTGGCGCAGAAGGGCTTCGATCCGCTGATGGGTGCGCGCCCGATGGCGCGCCTGATCCAGGACACGATCCGCCGCGCGCTGGCGGACGAACTGCTGTTCGGCAAGTTGCTGCATGGCGGCAAGGTGACCATCGACGCCGACGAAACCGGGAAGATCGTTCTGGAGTTCCCGGCGCCGGCGCCCGCGGTGCCGCCGGCGGCGGCGCAGCCGGTCGCCTGATCCGGCAGCGAGCGCCCTTATAAGCATATAAGTGGCGTCTGCTTGACAGGCCGCGCTCCCAGCGCGGAGACTCCACGGCATCAATCAGCGGGAGGGAGAACCCAATGAGATCCGTTGTCATCGCTGCGATGGCGCTTGCCGCCGCGCCCGCCATCGCGCAGGACGCGCAGGGTCGCAACCTCGCGTCGGCCTGCGCCATCTGCCACGGCACCGAGGGACGCGTCGTACCGGGGAAAAGCCCCCTGATCCCGCTAGCGGGCCTGCCCGGCGACCACATCGCCGCCCAGATGCGCGCATTCCGCGACGGCAAGCGCCCCGCCACCGTGATGCACCAGATCGCGAAGGGTTATACCGATCCGCAGATCAACGCCATCGCCGCGTGGTACGCGGCGCAGAAGCGCTAGGGGCCGCCATGAAACGCAGAGACTTCATCAAGCTGGCCGGCGCGGGCGCCGCGGCAGGCGCGTTCGCCGGGATCGCCGGCTGCGCCAGCACGGTCCCGACCAAGGCCAGGGTCGTGGTAATCGGTGGCGGCTTCGGTGGCGCCACGGTCGCGAAATACATCCGCCTCTGGGCGCCTTCGATCGACGTGGTGCTGGTGGAGCGCGAGGGCGCGTTTGTCTCCTGCCCGATCTCGAACCTCGTGCTGGGCGGGTACTCCAGCATGCAGGACATCACCACCAGCTACGATGGCCTGAGCCGGCACGGCGTGCAGGTCGTGCGGGACGAAGCCGTGGCAATCGATGCGGCGAAGAGAACGGTGCGCCTGGCGCGTGGCGATGACGTTTCCTACGAGCGCCTGGTCGTGTCCCCTGGCATCGACTTCAATTTCGGCGAAATCCAGGGCTACGAGGCGGCCATGCAGGCAGGCCGCGTACTGCACGCCTGGAAAGCCGGCTCGCAAACGGTCGAACTGCGCCGCCAGCTCGAAGGCCTGCGCAACGGCGGTGTCGTGATCCTGTCCATCCCGACCGCGCCCTACCGCTGCCCGCCCGGGCCGTACGAGCGCGCCAGCATGATCGCGGCCTACCTGAAGCAGCACAAGCCGCGCTCCAAGTTGCTGGTGCTGGATGCGAACCCGGACGTCACCTCCAAGGGTGGCCTGTTCAAGGCGGCCTGGAAAGACCACTATGCGGGTGTCCTGGAATACCGCGGCAACGCCAAGGCCGTCGGCATCGACGCGCAGTCAATGACGGTGAAGCTGGAGGTGGAAGACGTGAAAGGCGACGTGCTCAACGTCGTGCCTCCGCACCGCGCCGGCGACATCGCGATGAAGGCCGGCCTGATCACCCACAACAACCGCTGGTGCGACGTCGACTGGCGCAGCATGGAATCGAAGAAGGTGCCCGGTATCCATGTGCTGGGCGACGCCACACTGTCGGCGCCCGGCATGCCCAAGTCCGGCAGCATGGCCAACAACCACGCCAAGATCGCCGCAGCCGCGATCGTGGGCTCGCTCACCGGCCGCGGCCCCGGCTCCGACCCGAAGATCATCAACACCTGCTACAGCTTCGTGTCGCAGAAGGAGGCGATCCGCGTCTCGTCCGTGCACGAGTGGAACGCCGGCCAGGGCACGCTGGTGCCGGTGAAGGGCGCGGGCGGAATTTCCGCCGCACGCAGCGAAGCTGAAGGGACCTTCGCCTGGAACTGGGCGCGGACGATCTGGGCTGACAGCCTGGGATAGCCAGCCGCTTCAGCTCCGGCCGGTGCTGCCGAAGCCGCCGGCGCCGCGGCTCGAGGCGGCGAAGTCCTCGACCAGGTTGAACTCGACCTGGGCGACCGGCACCACCACCATCTGGGCGATACGATCCATCGGCTGGATGGTGAACGCCGCCTGGCCCCGGTTCCACACCGAAACGAAGATCTGGCCCTGGTAGTCCGAGTCGATCAGCCCGACCAGGTTGCCCAGCACGATGCCGCTCTTTGCCCCGAGGCCGGAGCGCGGCAGGATGATCGCCGCGTAGCCGGGGTTGCCGATATGGATCGCGATGCCCGAGGGCACCAGTTGGCTGTCGCCCGGCTGCAGCGTCAGCGGCGCATCGAGGCAGGCGCGCAGGTCGAGGCCCGCCGCGCCGGGCGTGCCGTACTGCGGCAGCATCTCCCGGATCCTCGCGTCGAGGATCCTGACGTCCAGCTTCCGCACCTCAGCGCTTCTTCTTCAGCATGCCGGCGACGTGCGCGACCAGCTTGCGCGCCTGCTCCAGCTTGGGCCCGCGCCCGAGCGGGTGCCGGCCCTGCGCATCGAACAATGTGATGGCGTTGTCGTCGGCGCCCATGGCCTGCTGCGCCAGGTTGGCCGCAATCAGCGGTACGCCCTTCTTGACACGCTTGGCGCGCGCGTTCGCCTCCACCTTCTCGCTCTCGGCGGCGAAGCCGACGCAGAACGGCGTCGCCTTCTGCGCCGCCACCCAGGCGAGGATGTCCGGGTTTTCCTCGAACTCGAGCGTCGGCGCGCGGCCGCCCTCCTTCTTGACCTTGTGCTTCGCGACCCGCTTTACCTTCCAGTCCGCCACCGCGGCGACCGAAATGAAGATGTCGCTGCCCTTCACCGCCGCCTTCACCGCGTCGAACATCTGCTGCGCGCTGCGTACGTTCACGCGCGCCACGCCATGGGGTGCCTGCAGCGCCACCGGCCCGCTGACCAGGATGACCTCGGCACCCGCCTCGCGCGCCGCGCGCGCTACTGCGTAGCCCATCTTGCCCGAGCTGGTGTTGGTGATCACGCGCACCGGGTCGATGTTCTCCTCGGTCGGCCCCGCGGTCACCAGCACACGCTTGCCGGCGAGCAACTTCGGCTGGAACAGGGCCTCGACCTCGGCGACGATCCCATCCGGTTCGAGCATGCGGCCCATGCCGGTTTCGCCGCAGGCCTGGTCGCCGGCCGCAGGCCCGGCGAGGGCGACGCCGTCGGCGCGCAATGTGCGCAGGTTGCGTTGCGTCGCCGGGTTGTCCCACATTTCCACGTTCATTGCCGGCGCGAGCATCAGCGGGCAGCGGCGCGCGAGCACAAGGGTCGAAAGCAGGTCGTCGGCAAGACCCTGTGCCGCTTTCGCCATGAAATCCGCCGAAGCCGGTGCCACCAGGATGAGGTCGCGATCCCGCGACAATTCGATATGAGACATGTTGTCCGCGACCCGCGGATCCCACAGGTCGGTCCAGACAGTCTGGCCGGTCAGGGCCTGCATCGTCACCGGGGTAATGAAGCGGGTCGCCGCCGCGGTCATGGCGACGCGGACGTCGCAGCCGGCCCGGCCGAGCGCGCGCGCCAGTTCCGCCGCCTTGTAGGCGGCGATGCCGCCAGTCAGGCCGAGCAAAATCCGCTTTCCTTTCAATGTCATCGCGCCGGCCACCCCGAGCGTTAAGGGACTGGGATTGTAGTGGAATCCGGGAAAGGGCTTCGGACATGGCGATTTCGGACTGGCCCCTGGCCGAACGGCCGCGGGAGCGGTTGCTGGCGCAGGGCCCGGCGGCGCTCAGCGACGCCGAACTGCTTGCGGTGTTCCTCCGCACCGGGGTCCGCGGCAAGAGCGCGGTAGAAGTGGCCCGCGAACTGCTGGCGGCCTCCGACGGACTGGGCGGATTGCTGCGTTCGCCGGGCGAAGCCCGCATCAAGGGACTCGGCCCGGCGAAGCGAGCCCTTCTGTCAGCGGTGCTCGAAATGGCCAAGCGGTGCCTCGGAGAGGACCTGCGGGCAGGCGCCGCCCTCACCTCGCCCGGCGCGGTGCGCGACTTCCTGCGGATCCAGCTGGGCAGCCTGCCCCACGAAGTTTTCGTCTGTCTCTGGCTGGATGCGCAGCACCGGGTGCTGCGCAGCCAGCAACTGTTCCAGGGCACGCTCACCCAGACCAGCGTCTATCCGCGCGAGGTCGTCAAGGCGGCGCTGGCGGCGAACGCGGCGGCTGTGATCTTCGCCCACAACCATCCCTCCGGCGTCGCGCAGCCCTCGCAGGCCGACGAACTGCTTACCCGCAACCTGCGCGAAGCCCTGGCGCTTGTGGAAGTAAAGGTGCTGGACCACTTCATCGTCGCAGGGCGCCAGACGCTGTCGTTCGCCGAGCGGGGTCTGCTCTGAACCCGAAGTGAAGTGTCTGTTTTGCAGTCCTTTTTCCGCTCCTTTTCCTGCTATAATTCGCGCCTTTTTCGGAAGGGCCCGGAACCATGTCCCGAGTTTGCGCAGTCACCGGCAAGAAACCCATGAAGGGCCATCTGGTCTCGCACGCCAACAACAAGACCATCCGCACCTTCCAGCCCAACCTGCACTACCGCCGCTTCTGGCTGGAGAGCCAGAAGCGCTGGGTGCGCCTGCGCGTGTCCACCGCCGGCCTGCGCCGCATCGACAAGCTGGGCGTGGAAGCCGTGCTCGCCGAGATCGAGGCGAAGCGCAAAGCCGCCGCCTGATAGAACAAGGGGGAAACTGCCATGCGTGAAAAAATCAAGCTTGAGTCCAGCGCCGGGACCGGCCACTTCTACACCACCACCAAGAACAAGCGCACCAAGCCGGAGAAGCTGGAGATCATGAAATATGATCCCAAGGCACGCAAGCACGTGATGTACAAGGAAACGAAGCTGAAGTAGCGCTTCGCCTGCACCAGCCGGAAATGAGAAAGGCCCGCTGGCAGCGGGCCTTTCTCATTTCCGGCTGGCGCCGGGCCGGAACGGAATCAGGCGTAGCTGCGCAGGCGCTGGCTGAACTCCACCAGAGGCGTGACGCCGCTGGTCTCCGCCTTGTGCACCCAGTCCTGCAGCTGCTTGAGCAACTGCTCGCGCGACGCGCTGGAGCGCGCCCACAGCGCGGCGAGATCCTCGCGCAACGTCAGCGCGGTGTCGATCGCCTTGGACGCCTTGCGCGCCTCCGCAATGCGCGCCTGCTCGGCGGCGGAAATGTCCCGCGTGCGGACCAGGTTCACCTTGACCGACTTCAGGACCTCAGCCTCGCGCGAGCGCTGCCCGAACCGTTCCAGTTCCTGGCGGTAAGTGGCCTTGAGCGAACGGGCGTAGCGCGCCAGCACGTCGTACCGGTTGGCGATTACGGCCTCCAGCGTCCTTTCGTCGCAGACCGGCTTGGGGTCGGAGAAGCGCGGCGTCGGCGCGACCTTCTTCACCGTGGCCAGGCCCAGCGACTCCAGGGCCCGGATGTAGATCCAGCCGATGTCGAATTCGTACCACTTCAGCGCGAACTTGGCCGAGGCCGGGAAGGCGTGGTGGTTGTTGTGCAGTTCCTCGCCGCCGATCCAGATGCCCCAGGGAACGAGGTTGCGGCTGGCGTCAGGCGCCGGCACGTCCCAGTTGCGGTAGCCCCAGAAGTGGCCGATGCCATTGATGACGCCGGCGGCCCAGAACGGGATCCAGACGATCTGCGTGACCAGGATCAGCGCACCCGGGACCAGGCCGAACAGCGCGATATTGACCGCGCCCATGAGGAACAGGCCAAGGATCGCGTGCCTGGCGTAGACGTTGCGCTCCATCCAGTCGTCCGGCGTGCCATGGCCGTAGCGCTCCATGGTCTCAGGGTGGTGGGACTCCTTCACGTACAGGAAAACGCCCAGCCACAGTACCTTGTTGATCCCGTGCACCTGCGGGCTATGCGGGTCCTCGGCGGTTTCGCATTTGGCGTGGTGCTTGCGGTGGATCGCCGCCCACTCCTTGGTCACCATGCCCGTGGTGAGCCAGAGCCAAAGGCGGAAGAAGTGCGACGGGATCGGGTGCAGGTCTATGGCGCGGTGCGCCTGGTGGCGATGCAGGAAGATGGTGACCGACGCTATGGTGATGTGCGTCAGGCCCAGGGCGACCAGCACCAGGCCCCACCATGGAAGGTCAAGCAGTCCGGAGAAAATCAGGGGGAAATCCATCGTCACCTTGCGTCAGCGTCGTCCCGGCGGGACAGGCCCGGCGGATTCTACGCGAACCTCCAAAATACGCAAAGAAAACAATATCATGCCTTGGGGAACTCTCCCGCCAGAACCCTAACATCCCGTCGCGGAAGGGGAAATCCGGCGCCCCGGGCCGGACGCCCGATCACTGGCGTTCGAATGCCGCCGCGAAGAAACCGTCGGTGCCGTGCAGGTGCGGCCACAGCCGCAGGTGCCGACCGGAGTCGAGCGCTATGCGCTGCGCCGCGAGCAACTCGCCGCAGTGCCGCTCCGTAAAGGCATCGCCCGCGTCCTGCCGGAACGCCGCCACGACCTCCTCATTCTCCTCGGCGAGCAGGCTGCAGGTGGCATACACCAAGCGGCCGCCGGGCTTGAGCAGCTTCGCCGCAGCATTGAGGATGCGCAACTGCTTGCGCGCCAGCTCGGCCACGGCTTCCGGGTGCTGGCGCCACTTCAGGTCCGGGTTGCGCCGCAGCGTTCCGAAGCCGCTGCAGGGCGCGTCCACCAGCACGCGGTCGATCTTGCCGGCCAGCCTCTTCGCGCGCAGGTCGTTGTCGCCGGCGGGCACGACCGGGTGTACGTTCGAGATTCACGCGCGCGCGGCGCGCGGCCCCATCTGGCTCAGGCGCTTGGCGGACACATCCATGGCGTAGAGCCGGCCGGTGTTGCGCATCAGCATGGCGAGCGCGAGCGTCTTGCCGCCGGCGCCGGCGCAGAAATCCGCCACCATCTCGCCGCGGCGGGGCGCGAGCAGGTATGCGAGCAGCTGGCTGCCTTCGTCCTGGACCTCGATCGAACCGTCCAGGAACAGGGGGTGCTTGTTGATCGCCGGCTTGCCCTTGAGCCGGATCCCGGCGGGGGAATGCGGCGTCGGCTGACCTTCGAGCCCATCCTGCTGCAACCGCGCCAGCGCCTCGTCACGCGAGCGCTTCGCCAGGTTGACGCGCAGGTCGAGCGGCGCCGGGTTGAGCAGCGCCCGCGCGATCTTCTGTGCTTCGCCGGCGCCATTCTGCGCCTGCAGCCGCTCCCACAGCCAGTCGGGAAGGTCGAACTGCTCAGCGGGCGCGAGCTGGCGTATGTCGAATGACTTCACCCTGGTGATCAGGTCGGCTTCGCCTTCCTGCAGAGAACTTTCCATCGATCGCCCCGAGAAGCCCAGCACCCGCACCAGCGCCGCCAGCACCAGTGCGCGCGGCTCCTGCGCTCCGGCCGCGGCCGCGAGCGAGCGCTTGCGCCGCAGCACCGCGTACACCGTCTCCGCGATGAAAGCGCGGTCCTCGCGGCCGAAGTTGCGGTGGGCGCGGAAATAGCGCGACACCGCCTGGTCGGCCGGGCCGGAGAAGCGCAGCAGCTCGCCCAGCAGCACCGCCGCCTGCCCCACCAGTGCCGGGCGCGGGGTCACTGCGAGATCCTGGTCGCGATCACTTCGATCAGGGTGCCGTCCTTCTCCGCGACCAGGACGCGCACCGGAACATTGCCCCGCTCCGGCGCGAACCAGACCTGGGCGCGCCGGTCATCGTCCCTGCGCTCCAGCTTGAGCGCCTGGAACTCGCCCGCGGGTGTCTGGATCCGCTCGCGCCCGGCCGGGTCGTAGACATGCGTGGACACGCCGCGGCCGTCCGTAACCTGCAGCGTCACGCGCGCGACGGGCGGCTTGAAGGCGAAGTGCCACAGTACGCTCAGGCGGTCCTGCGCGCCCGCGCCGGGACTGGCGCGGCGCGGATCCTTGCCCGGGCGATGGTCCTCGAACGCCTCGGGCCGCAGGCCCTCCGGCCCGACGGCGCCGGTGCTCGAGCGCCGCGCCTCGCCGCGAATCGCGTAAATGCCCTTGCCCTTCCAGGTCTGCGACAGGCGGTAGGTCCGGCCATCGTGCTCGAGGCGCTCGCTGACCTCGGCCACGGCAGACCCGTTGCGCCGGAACTCGTAGTCGATGCCCACGCGCTGCGGCGGTGCCGCCAGCGCGGCCCCCGCCGCCATGGCGAGGCTAGGCAGCAGAATAGAAAGCTTGCGCATCCCCACCCTTAACGCGCACCCGCCCGCCTTCGAGGACAAGGCGGCCGTCGAGAAACCAGCGCGCCGCCCGCGGATAGAGTGCGTGCTCCTCGCGCAGCACACGCGCCGCCAACGCCTCCGGCGTGTCGTCCCCCCGCACCGGTACCGCGGCCTGCGCAATGATCGGGCCGTTGTCAAGCGCCGCGGTGACGAAATGCACCGTGCAGCCGTGCAGCTTCACGCCGGCGGCGATCGCCCGCGCGTGGGTATCCAGGCCGGTGAACGAAGGCAGCAGCGACGGGTGGATATTCACCATTCGTCCCGTATAGCGCTGCGCGAACGCCGGCGTCAGGATGCGCATGAACCCGGCCAGCGCGACCAGCTTCGGCGCCACGCGGTCGATTGCCGCGGACAGCGCGGCGTCGAAGGCCTCGCGGGTGCCGAAGTCCTTGTGCGCAACGACCTGCGACGGAACGCCGCGCGCCGCCGCGATCGCCAGGCCGCCGGCGCCGGCGACATTGCTGATCACGCCGGAGACGGGGATCCCGGCTTCGATGAGCGCCTGCAGGTTGCTGCCCCTGCCGGAGAGGAGGACGACGACGGACATGGGGGGCGAATCTTATCTCAGCAAGCGACCGCTGACTGTCTGGCGGCGATCAGCGCGGCGGCACGACCCACAGGTGGATCCAGTGATCCTGGTCGCCGGTCGTCCATTGCTCCAGGTCGACCCGCGTAACACGTTTGGAACTGCGCGGCGCCCAGTTGCCCATGAGGAACTGGTGCGACACGATGCGGGATCCCGGCTTGAGCTCGGCTAGGAACTTCGGCATCAGCCGGGCGTTGAGCTCCGGGTAGAGGTAGAGCGAGACCACGCTCGCCCCGGAGAAATCGGTCTGGAACAGGTCCTGCACCGCGAACCGCACCCTTCCCGCCACGCCGGCGCGCCGGGCCGCCGCGTTCGCGTCCTCGATCCGGCGCGGGTCGATGTCGATGCCGACGCCGCGCGCGCCGAATTTTTCCGCCGCTGCGATCACGATGCGGCCGTCGCCGCAGCCCAGGTCGTAAACCACGTCCGACGGGCCGACCTTGGCGAGCGCGAGCATCTCCTCGACCACCGCGTACGGCGTCTGTATGTAGGGCGCATCCAGCTTCACGCCCGGGGTAGTGCAGCCCGCAGACGCGCCCAGCGCGCCGAGCGTCGCGAGGAATCCACGCCGGTTCATTCCCTCGGTCCCAGCATGTCGTGCGCCCTCACCCAGTCGTCGAAATCCGCCGCGGACACGTGTCCCAGCGCCAATGCGGCCTCGCGTAGCGTACTGCCGTCGCGGTGCGCCTTCTTGGCAATTGCCGCCGCGCGATCGTAGCCGATGCGCGGCGCGAGCGCAGTTACCAGCATGAGGGACCTTCCCACCAAATTCCCGATCCGCTCGCGATTGGGTTCGATGCCGCGCACGCAATGCTCTTCGAAGCTCGCCATGCCGTCGGCCAGCAGGCGCGCGCTGTGCAGGAAGTTGTGGATGATGAGCGGCTTGTAGACATTGAGCTCGAAATGCCCTGAGGCGCCGCCGATGCCGAGCGCGACATCATTGCCCATGACCTGCGCGCAGAGCATGGTCAGCGCCTCGGCCTGCGTCGGATTCACCTTGCCCGGCATGATGGAACTGCCCGGCTCGTTCTCCGGAATGGACAACTCGCCCAGACCGGATCGCGGCCCGGAGGCGAGAAGACGGATGTCGTTGGCGATCTTGGACAGCGCGGCGGCGAGCGTCTTCAGCGCGCCGTGCGCGAACAGCAGCGCCTCGTGTCCCGCCAGCGCCGCGAACTTGTTCGCCGCCGGGGCGAATGCAATGCCGGTATCGGCGGCGAGTGCATCCGCCACAATCTGCGCGAAGCGCGGGTGCGTGTTCAGGCCGGTGCCGACCGCGGTGCCGCCGATGGCGAGCTCGTACAGTCCCGGCAGCGCGGCCTCGATCGCGCGGCGCGCCTGGCCCAGCTGCGCCACGTAGCCGGAGAACTCCTGGCCCAGCGTGAGCGGCGTGGCGTCCTGCAGGTGGGTGCGGCCGATCTTGACGATGTCCTCGAACGCGGCCTGCTTCGCCTGCAGCGTGGCCGCCAGCGCTTCCAGCGCGGGAAGCGCGTCGTCGCGCAAGGCCTGCGCGGCGGCGACGTGCATCGCAGAAGGGAAGACGTCGTTGGAGGACTGTCCGAGGTTGACGTGGTCGTTGGGATGCACCAGCCGACCCTCGCCGCGCGGCCCGCCCAGCAATTCCGATGCGCGGTTCGCCAGCACTTCGTTCACGTTCATGTTGGACTGGGTGCCGGACCCGGTCTGCCACACCACCAGCGGGAACTCGGCGGCGTGGCGCCCCTCCAGCACTTCGCCCGCTGCGCGGACGATGGCGCCGGCCTTGGCCTGGTCCAGGAGTCCAAGCGTGGCGTTGGCCTGCGCCGCGGCGCGCTTGACCCGCGCCAGCGCGAGGATCACCGGTCGTGGCATGCGGTCGTCGCCGATGTGGAAGAAGCGAAGGCTGCGCTCGGTCTGGGCGCCCCACAGCCGCTCCGCCGGCACCTCGATGGGGCCGAAGGCGTCCTTCTCGATGCGCGAGCCGCTCATTGCGGCGGCCCCGGCAGGGCTACTTCTTCAGCAGGCTTCTGAGCATCCACGCGTTTTTCTCGTGGACGTCGAGGCGCTGCGTGAGCAGGTCGAGCGTCGGCTGGTCGTTGGCGGCGTCGGCCAGCGGCAGCACCGAGCGCGCGGTGCGCGCCACGGCCTCCTGGCCCTCTATCAGATCCTTGATCATCCGCTCGGCCTTCGGCACGCCCTCGGTTTCCTTGACCGTGGCGAGCCTGATGTACTGCTTGTAGGTGCCGGGCGCGTAGTGGCCCAGGGCGCGGATCCGCTCCGCGATCAGGTCGATGGAGTTCCAGGCCTCGGTGTACTGGACCATGAACATCTGGTGCAGCGTCTGGAACATCGGGCCCTCGACGTTCCAGTGGAAGTTGTGGGTCTTCAGGTAAAGGATGTAGGTGTCCGCGAGCAGCCTGGAGAGCCCGCCGGCGATGGTGTTGCGGTCCTTGGCGCTGATTCCGGTGTCCATCATTCGCTCCTTTGAGGTAACGACCTCACGGCAGGTCGAACAGTAGCACTTCGGCCGCCATGCCTTTCTCCAGCACGATCTCCGCCACGTCGCGCGCCATTAGCGCGTCGCCTGCTTCCAGCGCCTGCCCGTTCACGCTGGCGCGGCCGCGCGCGACGTGCACGTAGGCGCGCCTGCCCGGAGCCAGCGCGTGCGTGGCGCGTTCGGCGCCATCGAGCAGGGCGGCGTAAAGGCGCGCGTCCTGGTGCAGCTTCACCGAACCTTCTGCGGCGTCGGGCGACGCGATCAATCGCAACCGGCCGCGCTTGGCGGCGCTGTCGAAGTGCTTCTGCTCGTAGGAAGGCGGGATGCCGCGCTGGGCGGGCTCGATCCAGATCTGCAGGAAATGCGTCGTGCCGGCCTTGTCGTGGTTGAACTCGCTGTGCTGCACACCGGTGCCCGCGCTCATGCGCTGCACGTCACCCGGCACGATGGCCGAGCCGTTGCCCATGGAATCCTCGTGCGCCAGCGCGCCCTCGAGCACGTAGCTGATGATTTCCATGTCGCGGTGGCCGTGCCTGCCGAAGCCGCTGCCGGCACGCACCCGGTCCTCGTTGATGACGCGCAGCGGCCCGAAGCCCATGTGCCTCGGGTCGTGGTAGTCGGCGAACGAGAAGCTGTGGAAGGATTTCAGCCAGCCGTGGTCGGCGTAGCCGCGCTCCGCGCTCCGGCGCAGTTCGATCACGCCGGCTGCCCTGCGCCGCCAGCCTGCTGGCTGGCAATTTCCTGGTGCACCTTGGCCATGTCGACGGACTTCGCCTGCGCCAGCACCTGCTCCAGCGCCTGCCCCGGCAGCGCGCCAGCCTGCTGGAACAGAACCACCTTCTCGCGGAAGATCATCAGCGTCGGGATGGAGCGGATGTTGAATGCGCCCGCCAGCTCCTGCTCGGCGTCGGTATTCACCTTGCCGAACACCACGTCCGCGTGCGCCTCGGCGGCCTTCTCGAACACCGGCGCGAAGCCCTTGCAGGGCCCGCACCACGGCGCCCAGAAGTCCACGATGACGATCTGGTTACCCGTCACGGTCTGCTCGAAATTGTCCTTGGTGAGTTCTACGGTGGCCATGACGATGACGTCCCTGGATTGGAAACCTGCAGTGTATATTGGGGCGGAGAATGCCGGTTCAACCCGACCCGTCCTGTGTTGGCCGCTTCGCGCCTTCCCCAACCGGCCCCCTGCACTTTGGTTCCTTCGTCGCCGCGCTGGCGAGCTGGCTTGACGCGCGCGCCGCGGGCGGGAGATGGCTGCTGCGCATGGAGGATCTCGACCGGCCACGGGTGAGATCGGGATCCTCGGACCGGATCCTGTCGCAACTCGAATCGGCGGGGCTGCACTGGGACGGAGAGGTTTCCTGGCAGAGCGAGAGGCTGGATCTTTATCGCGGAGCCCTCGATCTCCTGTCATCCAGGGAAATCACCTATTGGTGCGCCTGCACGCGGAAGGAAATCGCGGATTCGGCGCTGGCTCCGGACGGTATGGGCGTGTACGCGGGAACGTGCCGTGATGGTTTCGCGCGCGGAAGAAGCCCGCGCGCGATCAGGGTGAGAACGAGCGTGGAGCCGATCGCGTTTGCCGATCGCCTTCAGGGGGCGGTGTCCCAATCCGTGGAGCGCGAGGTCGGCGATTTCGTCGTGTTTCGCGCCGACGGCACGTTCGCCTACCAGCTCGCTGTCGTTGTGGACGACGCGGAACAAGGGATCACCGACGTGGTGCGCGGCGCCGACCTGATCGACTCCACGCCGCGGCAGATCCACCTGCAACGGCTGCTCGGACTGCGGACGCCGCGCTACCTGCATGTTCCGGTCGCGGTGAATGCAGCCGGGGAGAAGCTCTCCAAGCAGAAGGACGCGGCAGAGGGTTCGTCACGTGACCTGCGCGCGGCGCTTGCATTCCTCGGCCATGCCGCGCCCGCGGACGTGGCCGACCGCGAATTGCTGGCGTGGGCGCAGGGCGCCTGGAACCCGGAGGCGATCCCGCGAAAAAGGACTATCGCGCTCCCCTAGCGCGGCTACTGCGCTCCTTTCAGCGCTCCGCCGCCGTCCACGGGCAGCGCGACGCCTGTGATGAATGACGCCTCATCCGAGGCTAGGAATAGCGCCGCGTTGGCGACGTCCCAAGCGGTGCCCATTTTCCTTCTCAGCGGCACGCGCTGGTCGCGCTCGGCGGCGATGTCCGCGCGCGGACGCCCGCTCGCGCGCGCGCGCGTGTCCACTGCCATCGGTGTGTCCATCAGGCCGGGCAGGATGACGTTGGCGCGGATGCCGTAGCCCGCGTTCTGGATCGCGACCTGCTTGGTGAAGGCGATCATCGCCGCCTTGGTCGCCTTGTACGCCACGTACGGGTAGTCCTCCAGCGCCGCGAGCGAGGAAATCATCAGGATGCAGCCCGATCCCTGCGCGCGCATCACCGGTACCGCGTGCTTGCAGGCCATGATCGCCCCGCGCAGATTGATGGCGCTGACGCGGTCGAAGGCCTCTTCCGTGATCTCCAGCAGCGGCTTGTCACCGCCGGCGATGCTGACCCCGACGTTGTAGTGCAGGACGTCGAGGCGCCCCCAGCGCTTGACCGCTTCGGCCACCATTGCGGCGAGTTCGGCCTCACGGGTGACGTCCGCCCGGAAAGCGATGCACTCGCCACCCGCCTCGCGCGCCAGCGCCGCGGTTTCCTCCGCCGAGGCGAGGTCGCGATCGACGGCCATGACGCGCGCGCCTTCCTCCGCGAGGCGCAACACCGTGGCGCGGCCGTTGCCCATGCCTTCGCCCGGGCCCTGCCCGGCGCCGATGACGATGGCCGTCCTGTCCTTCAGCCGTAGAGCCGTGCGCGCCATGTCATTTCGCCCTTTGCGGAACGATCACCGTGAGGAGGGACCCCAGCACCAGCACCAGCGCCGCGAACTCCGGCCAGCCGGGACGCTCGCCCAGGAACAGCGCGCCGCTCAGCACGCCGACGATCGGGATCATGAGCATGCTGAGCGAGAACACGGTCACCGACATCGAGGTGGAGAGCTTGATCCAGGCCCAGTGTGCCCAGCCGAAGACGATGATGGCATTGAACATCAGCCCGGCCAACGCCGGGCCGCCGATGGACGCCAGGTGACGCGGGTCCTCGACCAGGAAAGTACCCAGGTGGATCGGGATGCCGCCCACCACCATCAGCCAGGCGGTGAAGGTCGCCACCGGCACGCGCACCGGGATCTTCTTCTGCAGCACGGTGCCGATGGCCCAGGCCCAGGCCGCGCCCAGCATGAGCAGCGCACCCAGCGGCGCGCTGCGCAGGCGCGCGAACTCCTCGACCATGAGCAGCGCCATCCCCGCCATGCCCAGCGCGAGGCCGAGCAGCTTGCGCCCGGTAATGCGATCGCCCAGCACCAGCACCGACAGCGGAATCGCCCAGGCCGGCATGGTGTAGGCGATGATGGCAGCGCGCCCCGACTGCATCAGCCCCAGTCCGTACACCACCAGCAGGTTCCAGAGCGTGATGTTGAAGAATGCGATCAGCGCAAGCCGCGGCCATGCCGCGCGCGGGATCGTGAGCGCCTGGCCGGTCGCCCTGAGGTAGGCGAACAGCAGAGCGGCCCCTGCGCCAAGGCAGACGGTGCGGAAGGTAAAGGGCTGGACCTCGGCAATCGCGACCTTCATCGCGGTCCAGTTGAAGCCCCAGATCAGCGTCAGTCCCGCAAGCACCCACCACAGCGAGCGCGGCACGTGGTCCGGCTGGGCGGGCTTGGCGAACAGGGGTGCGGGGGATTGGACCTCGGCCATGGGAAGCGGCCTTCTATCCGGCAACCCTTCCAACGTCAAATTTCCCGTCGTTTCAAACGCATGACGCCCCGTTCCGGACCGGGACGCCCTGGATTTGTGCGATACATCAATGATTTATGCTGCACCGCAATAACTCCTTGACATTCAATGGCGGAGGTCTAAAATTCGAATTGTTGCGGCGCACCAAACGCCCTGAAAAGATACCTGCCTACCCAATCACAGACCCAATAGGAGAAACACCATGTACGTGACCCCCGAACAGATCCAGGCCGCCGGCAAAGCCAGTATCGACTCCGTGCTCTCGCTCTACACCGCGCAGTTCGCGGCGATCGAGAAGCTCGCGAACCTGAACGCCAACGCGTTCAAGTCGGTGTTCGAAGACGGCATCGCCAACGCCCGCGCCCTGGCCGGCGCCAAGGACGTGCAGGAGTTCATCGGCCTGCAGAGCACCTTCGCCCAGCCGACCATCGAGAAGGCCATCGCCTACTCCAAGAGCGTGTACGAAGTCGCCACCGAGGCCAACGCCGAATTCGCGAAAATGAACGAGCGCCGCGTGTCGGAGATGAACGAGAACTTCGTCTCGATGCTGGACAAGGCCGCCAAGAACGCCCCGGCAGGGTCGGATGTCGCGGTCACCGCGGTCAAGCAGATGATCGCCGCCGCCAACTCGGCCTATGACAACTTCAACAAGGTCGCCAAGCAGGCGAGCGAAATCGCGGAAGCCAACGTCGCCGCCGCCACCGAGACGGTGAAGGGCCTGGCCAAGGCAAAAAAAGCCGCCTGAGCGCCAAACCGGGACGCAACCGCCGCAAGCCGGCGGTGAAGACCCGATCTAGCGCAAAGCGCCTCCCGCCGAAAAAGCGGGGGCGGAAGAAAAAGAAGTGATGAAAAGCCCCGCCTGCGCGGGGCTTTTCATTTTGGGGTGTCGCTGAACGGGAATCCCGCAGCCGTCACGCCGTCCTTGAGCAGCTGCAGCGCATCGCCGGCCTGCGCCGGGTCGCCGCGCACGCCCAACTCCACGTGCCGGCGCGAACCGTCCTCGCCCATCGATGGCAGGCTGAAGACCTTCACGCCCGGAAAGCGCGCGCCCACCTCCTGCATCTGGGGCACCAGCTGGCTCTCCCCCGCCTGGTAGACGAAGATCGAGCCCTCGGCCCAGCGGTCGCGGTCGAACAGGTGGCGGTATTTCTCGTCCAGCACCCACTCGGCCATCGGCCAGGCCATCTGGGGGAAACCCGGCACGAACCAGTGCTCGCGAATCACGAATCCGGGCACACGGTTGAACGGGTTCGGAATGATGTCCGCGCCCACGGGAAACTCCCCCATCTCCAGGCGCTTGGGCGTGATCTCGACGCCAAAGCGGCCGCGGATCTCGCGCTCGGCATCCGGGTGCAGGGCGAGCGGCACGCCCAGCGCGGCCGCCGCGCATTGCCGGGTATGGTCGTCCGGCGTGGCGCCGATGCCGCCGAAGCTGAACACGATGTCTCCGGAGGCGAACGAGCGCTTCAGCGCCGCCGTCAGCCGGTCCGGGTCGTCGCCGAGGTACTCGCAGCGGGACAGCCGCAGCCCGCGCTTTGCCAGCGCCTGGATGAGGAAAGCCATGTGCTTGTCCTGGCGCTTGCCGACCAGGATCTCGTCGCCGATGACGAACGCGCCGATGTTCATGCCTCGGTGTTCCTCTCGAGGGTCCGACTGGCGCGCCAGCGCCATGCGACCAGCGCGCAGGCGATCGCGGCGTGCACCGCGGCAATCGCGGCGGCCTTGCCCGGCGTCGCGAGCACCGGCGGCAGCACGAGCTGGGCCAGCCCCCGCAGGTCCGAGGCGACCAGGAGACCCGGCACGACGCCGTACAGCATCACGAGATAGAACAGCGTCGCAGCCTCGACGCGGCCCGGCTGGCGCGCGAACGCGAACACCAGGAAGATCGCTGCATCGCGAACCAGAAGCAGGAACAGCGCCAGCGGTGCCCCGGCCAGGTCGTGCAGTGGGCTGTCGGCCCGTCGCGGCACATCGAGCAGCAGCGCGCCCAGCCCCGCGAACAGGCCCGCGAGGACAACGCCGACCGGCCAGCAAGGCATTTCCTCCAGGGCGCGGCGCCATTCGCCGCGCTGCAGGCGGACCTGCACGTGGCGGAACACGACGACGCCGGTGATCTCCGAGAAAAGCTGCACGTAGGTGAGCGTACCCGCCACCAGCAAGCCCCAGATCAGCAGTGCGTTGCGCGCACCCAGCGCGGCCGCGCCCTCGTGCACCCAGAATCCGGCCACATAGGCCGAGAGGAACAGGATGAACGCGGCGAAGGCCCACGGCAGCGTTCGCACCTGCAGTTCCGCGGCCATGGCGCGATAGACGCCGAACACCGCCCAGGCCGCGAACACCGACACGCTGCCCAGCAGGATGCCGTCGAACGCGTAACGCCCGCCCCACCACTCGACGGGGCGCGCGGTTTCCGAAAAGAAACCGAGCATGCCGGGACCGAAGACGAACAGGATCAGGATCAGCACCCAGCTGCCGGAAGCGCCGCGGCGCGCGTAGCCCTTGCGCGCCACCGCAAGGCCGCCCAGGCAGGAAACCGCCTGGAGCAGCAGGCCAGAGGCGACGAGCAGCGCGGCCAGTCGCAGCGGGGAGCGCGACCAGTCCGCCGGCGCGATCAGCAGCAGCGCCGCAAGCGCCATCAATCCTCCATACCAGGCGAAGGCGGTCGCGCCCAGCAGCTTGCCCCAGGTCATTGCCCAGGGGCCGATCGCGGACATGCGCTGGCCGTCCCAGGTCCGCGTGCGTACCTCCTCCGCCACGCATTCCACCGCGTTGCGCGAGCCCCAGATGCAGAGCAGCGCGCCGGCCAATGCCGCGGCCACGGCAGCCGCGTTGGCCGCGCCATCGCCGCTCACAGCGTAGACGAGGGCCAGCACAAGCAGCAGCATCGCCGGCATCGCCACCAGGCGGTGGATGGAGAGTTCGAGCCAGAGATTGCGGCGGAACTCCGGGTTCATCGCGCCTCCGTCACGGTGCGCATGTAGGATGAGTGCAGGTCCTCGCGCTCCTCGCCGAAGCGGCTGACCGGCAGGCCGGCAGCGACCAGCGCCGCCAGCAGGCGCGCCTGTTCAGCGGCTCCCCCGCGCAGTTCGACGACGGCGAACCGTTCGTCCGACTCGAGCAGCGCGAGGTCCGGCAGCGCCTGCAGCGCGTCGCGCAGCCGGGGGGCGGCCGCGGCCAGTTCGATGCGCACGCGCCGGCGTTCCTCCGGGGCCTGGTGCAGCGAGCGGTGCTCGATTACGCGCCCGGCGCGCATCACCAGCATGTGCGTCGAGTACGCATCCAGTTCGGCCAGGATGTGGGAAGACACCAGCAGCGTCACGCCCTCGGACTGCAGGCGCCGGAACAGCACCGCCAGCGAATGGCGGGCTTCCGGGTCCAGGCCCGAGGCCGGCTCGTCCAGCAGCAGCACTTCGGGCTCGTGCGCCAGCGCCTGGCCGATGGCGACGCGCTGGCGCTGGCCGCGCGAGAGTTCGCCGGCGTGCGCCTCCAGCTTCTGGTCGATGGCAAGGCGCGCCGCGGTGCGCGCGATGGTCTCCTCCAGCTTATGCGACGCGACGCCGTTGGCGGCGGCCGCGTGCGCCAGGCACTGGCGTACCGTCAGCGTGTCATACAGGCCGAACACGTCCGAGAGAAATCCGATCCGGCGGTGCACCAGGCGCGGCTCGTCGAGCACGTCCACCCCGGCGACCTGGATCGCCCCCAGCAGCGGCCGGTCCAGCCCCGCGAGGCAGCGCAGCAGCGTCGTCTTGCCGGCGCCATTGGGCCCCACCAGCGCGGTGACGCTGCCGCGCTCGACCGTGAACGCAACCTCGTCGAGCGCGCGCACGCCCGGGTATTCGAAGCTGAGGCCTTCGACGGCGATCGCGGACGCGGGCATCGGCGCAGTCTACCGTGCGCTCAGAGTTTGTTCCGCCGCAGATCCGCCAACGGATAGCGCGTGCCCCGCCACACGATGCCGCCGCGCGCATAAGCGAGGACGATGGAGCGGGTGCAGGCGTAGAAGAACACCAGCGCGCCGAAGGGCTGCAGCAGCGCCGCGGCCAGCGGCGCGCGCGCCACGTGCAGGATAGCGGCCTGCGTGGCCATGGCGACGCCGATCGCCGTGGCCGCCGCGGTCCTGGCGGCGCCCTCCGCCGCCGCCAGGGCGGCCCAGGGCAGCATCTCGATCGCAAGCAGCAGCGCCAGGCCGCACAGGCCGAGGACACCGCGGTAGTCGAAGCCGGCGAGCACGTTTTTCTCCAGGCCGCGCACGAACTCCCCCACGCTGCCGTACCAGGTCACGCGCAGCGCATCGGGCGCATGGCGCAGGTCCTGGCGGAACCCGGCCTGCTTCAGGATCTGGCCCAGCCGGATGTCGTCGTCAGGCCTGAGCGCGATGCGCTCATGGCCGCCCGCCGCGCGGTAGGCCGCGGCCCGCACCAGGTTGAACGCACCGATGCCGATGTAGGCATCCGAATCCGGATCCCGGGCCCGCCACGGCCGCATCAGCAGTGCGAACTGGCGCCCGAAGTAGGCAATGCACGCCGCGAGCGGGATCCCGGGCAGGGTCATCGCCGGTCCGAGGGCGAGGTGGTCCAGCCGTTCCGCCTCGAGGATGGATACCGCGTCGCGCAGTGCCGAGGGCGCAAACTCGATGTCGGCGTCGGTGAACAGGAGCAGCTCGCCGCCCGCCTGCCCCGCGCCCAGCCACTGGGCGTGGTTTTTTCCCAGCCAGCCGGGCGGCAGTGCGGCGACGTGGATGACCTTGAGGCGCGGATCCTGCATCGCGAGACGGTCCAGGATCGCGCCGGTCGCGTCCGTGGACCGGTCGTCCACGGCTATCAATTCCAGATCAGCGTAGTCGAGCGCGAAAAGCGAACGAACGCAGGCCTCCACGCCCCAGGCCTCGTCGCGCGCGGCGACGAGGACGGAAGCAGAAGGCCAGGGACGTCCAGGATCCCGCGGTGCCGGGGCGAACGGACGCATCGCCCGTCCGCCCCAGGCCAGGATGCCCAGCGTGAGCAGCTGGGCCCCAAGGCAGGCGAGCGCGAGTGTGAGCCACACCCGCGCAGTTTAGGCGGCTTTGGCAGGCACGGCGGACTACGCCGCCTTCTTGGCCCAGCGCTCCAGCTCTTCCCAGCCGCCGATGAGGGCGCCGTTGATGAACACCTGCGGCACCGTCGCCTTGCCGGTGATCGCGCCCACGACCGTGCTGCGGCCGTTGTGCGCCAGCGGCACCTCAACGTACTGGTAGCCCAGGTCCCTCAGCAGCGCCTTCGCCTTGGTGCAGAAGCTGCAGCCCTCGCGGGTCAGGATCGCCACCTGGTCGGGCTTCTTCGCCTTCGGGTTGATGTAGGCCAGCATGGTGTCGGCATCGGACACCTCGAAGGGGTCGCCCGGCTTCTGCGGCTCGATGAACATCTTCACCACCACGCCGTCGCGCACCAGCATCGAGTAGCGCCAGGAACGCTTGCCGAATCCGAGGTCGGCCTTGTCCACCAGCATGCCCATGCCCTCGGTGAACTCGCCGTTGCCGTCCGGCAGCAGGAACACGTTCTCGGATTCCTGGTCCTTGGCCCACTCGTTCATGACGAAGGCATCGTTGACCGAGACGCACATGATCTCGTCCACGCCATTGGCGCGGAACACCGGCGCCAGTTCGTTGTAGCGCGGCAGGTGGGTCGACGAGCAGGTCGGGGTGAAGGCCCCTGGCAGCGAGAACACCACCACGGTCCGGCCCTTGAAGAGTTCGTCGCTGGTCACGGTCTTCCACTCGCCCGCGGCGCGCGTGCGGAAGCTGACCTGGGGGACGCGCTGGCCTTCCTTGTTCTGCAGCATGGCATGACTCCTGATATTGATAAAAACGATTGATGACGGATTGTGCGCCGCGGAACTGCCTGCAAGCCAATACTTTGTCGCCATACATGCTATAGTCCAAGCCTATGACACTGACCGAGCTCAAGTACATCGTCGCGGTCGCCGAGGAACGCCACTTCGGCCGCGCCGCCGAGCGCTCCTTCGTCTCCCAGCCCAGCCTGTCCGCCTCGGTGAAGAACCTCGAGGAGGAGCTGGGCGTGACCCTGTTCGAGCGCGGCAAGCGCGGCGTGTTCCTCACCGACGCCGGGGCGCGCATCGTGGACCAGGCGCGGCGCGCGCTGGCGGAGGCCGAGCGCGTCCGGCTGGTGGCGCGCCAGGGCCGCGATCCCCTCAAGGGCATCCTGCGCCTCGGCATCATCCACACCATCGCTCCCTACCTGCTCCCCGGTCTGGTGGCGGCGCTGCGGCGCCTCGCGCCGGAGATGCCGCTGGATGTCGAGGAGAACATCACCGCGACGCTGGACCGCATGCTGCGCGCCGGGGAGCTGGACGCAGTGATCCTCGCCCTGCCCTACGAAGCGCCAGGCGTGGACGTCGTGCCGCTCTACGAGGAGAACTTCGAGGTGGTGGTGCCGGCCAGGCACGCGCTGGCGCGCCGCAAGTCGGTCGCGGTAGAGGACCTGGATGCCGGCGAACTGCTGCTGCTGCCGGTGGGCCACTGCTTCCGCGACCAGGTGCTGGATGCCTGCACCGAGTTCTCGCGGCCGCCGGAACCGGGCCGGCAGGGCAATTCGCTGGAGACCCTGCGCAGCATGGTCGCATCGGGCCTGGGCGTGACCGTGCTGCCGGCCACCGCGCTCACCGCGCGCCATGCCAGCGCGCTGGTGAAGGCCGTGCCCTTCACCAACCCGCAGCCGTCGCGGCGCATCGTCCTCGCCTCGCGCCATGGCTTCCATCGCAGCGCGGCGCTGGCGAAGCTGGCCGAGGCGGTGCGAGGCCTCGAGCTGCCGGTCACGCGATTGCAGTAGGACTCAGAGCCTCGTCGCCTTGCCCTCGATCGGCGCCGCGCGCAGCGCTTCCAGCTTGCCCAGCAGGAGGTGGATGAAGGCGAGGCCGACGATCACCGGCGCGAACAGCCCGACCACGGGCACGTAGGCGAGCAGCGCCAGCGCGAACCCCAGGCCGTACAACGCGCCGCGGTTGCCGCGGAACAGGGTCCGCATCTCGTCGCTGTCGGCGTGCTCGGCGACCGCGTCGTAGCGCAGGACCTGCTGGTTAACCCAGGAGAGGATCAACACCGGGATCAGCGGCCACAGCGGCGGCAGCAGCCACAAGGGCACCGAAGCGATGCCCAGACCCACCATGCCCAGCAACGCGAGCACGCTGTTCCAGACGCCGCCGGCGCTGCTGCCCCCATTGCGCCGGGCAAGCTGCGGGAAATTGCGCGAAGCGACGTGCTCCACCATCGCCGGCATCCCGAAGGCCCCGAGGATGAGCAGCGCGGTCAGCACCACCACCGGCACGAAGAAGAGGACCAGCAGCGCATGGGCGACGAATACCGCCGCGTCGGCATAGTTCAGGGTCACGGCGAAGACCGAGGACTCGATCCAGCCGCGCAGCTTGTCGGCGATCCACATCGCCGCGCGCATCCAGAAGACGAGCGCGACGGTGCCCCAGACCGCCAGCGACACCAGCATCGGCCACACCATCAGCCATAGCATGCGCGGGTGGAGGGCATTCATCAGGGCGTACAGCAGCGAGCGGGTCATGGGACGGGAGATTACCTCTTCATGCTCTGCCACAGCCTGGCCAGGCGCTTGGGTGAGACCGGCACCGGCGTCTTCAGTTCCTGCGCGAACAGCGACACCCGCAATTCTTCCAGCAGCCAGCCGAACTGCTCCAGTTCCGCGGGCAGTGCGCCGTGGCGCGCCTGCGCGGCCAGTTCGCGCCGGTATGCCGTCTCCAGCGGCGCCAGCTCCCGCGCCCGCGCCGTGTCCCGGACCGGGTCGGCCCGCAGTTTCTCCAGCCGCAAGCCCGCGCCCTTGAGGTAGCGCGGCAGGTGCTGCAGCCGCTCCCAGGGCGTGCGTGCGACAAAGCCCGGCGCGGTGAGCCGCGCCAGCTGCTGTCGCACGTCCTCGGCCGCCTGCGGCCAGGCCTTCTGCGCGGCGGCAAGGCGCTTGTCCAGCTGCGCGCGCTCCGCGAGGATGCCGGAGACCAGGCGTTGCAGTTCCTGCGCGATCAGGCTGAGCCGATTGCGTCCCTCCGCGACGCGCGTCGCGAAGTCCTGCGGCCGCATCGGCAGGCCGCCTGCGAGGAAGGTGCGCTCCAGCGCGGCCGCGACCAGGTCCTCCTTGATCGCCGAGAGCGACATGTCCTTCTGCAGCGCCTTTTCCAGCTCCCGCACACGCTCGCGGAACGCGATGCGCAGCAGGCGCAGCACGCCGCCGCGATGCGCCTCGCGCGCCCGTTCCGGCGAATCCAGGACCTGGAGGGTCACGGCGTCCCCGGCGTCCACCAGGGCGGGATAGCCCACCAGCACCTGTCCGCCACGCCGGATCTCCATCAGTTCCTGCAGCTCGCCCATGGTCCAGCCGGTATGGCGTTCGCTGTCGTCCACCTCGGCCTCGGCGCCCAGTTCCGCCTCGGCCTGCGGCGCCAGCTCGCGCTTCAGCGTCGCAAGGTCGCGGCCCATGCCCAGCTGCCGGCCGTGCTCGTCCACGACGCGAAAGTTCATGTGCAGGTGCGGCGGCGCCGAATCCGGCCGGAAGGCATCCGCCGGCACTTCGATGCCCACCGTGGCGCGGATATGGCGCGCGAGCGCGGAGGCGAGCGACGTATCCGAGGGCTGAACCGCGGTGGCGAAGGCCTGGGCGAACTCGGCCAGCGGTCCCAGCTTGTGCCGCATGCGCTGCGGCATGCCCTTGGCGTAGGCCGCGACCTTCTCCTTCAGCAGACCCGGTACCAGCCATTCGCAGCGCGCGGCCGGCACATGGTTGAGCAGCGCCACCGGAACGGTCAGGGTAACGCCGTCCTTCGGCGAGCGCGGCTCGAAGTGGTACTCCAGCGTGAAGCGGTTGGGGCCGACCTGGAATTCGTGCGGGAAGTTGTCGGTGGTGATGCCGGCAGCCTCGTGCCGCATCAGGTCCTCGCGCGCGAGGTGCAGCCGCTTCGGCTCCGCGCGGCTGGCCTCCTTCAGCCACTTCTCGAAGTCGGCGCCATTGGTGATGCCCTCCGGGACCCGCGCCTCGTAAAAAGCGAGGATCAGCTCGTCGTCCACCAGGATGTCCGGGCGGCGCGACTTGTGCTCCAGGCGCTCGATTTCCCGCACCAGCTTCTGGTTGTGCGCGAGGAACGGCGAGCGTGTGTCGTACTCGCCCTCGACCAGCGCCGAGCGCAGGAAAATGCCCCGCGACAGCACCGGATCCACCGGACCGTAGTGCACGCGCCGGTCGGTATACACCGGCAGGCCGTAGAGCGTGCCGCGCTCCACCGCCACCACCTGGGCGCGCGCCTTTTCCCAGTGCGGGCGCTCGGCGTGGCGCTTCAACACCGCCGCGCCGATGTCCTCGATCCACTTCGGGTCCAGCGTGGCGACCGTGCGCGCGAACAGGCGCGTGGTTTCCACCAGTTCCGCGGCCAGGATCCATTTGCCCGGCTTCTTCGTGCCTGATCCCGGATGCACCCAGAACTTGATGCCGCGGGCGCCGGTGTAGTTATTGTCGGCTTCGTCCTTCATGCCGACGTTGCCCAGAAGCCCCGCGAGAAGGGCGCGATGGATCGCGCGGTAGGCGTCCGGTTTCTCCAGGTTGACCGAGGATAGCTTCCAGCCCAGTTCCTCGACCGACTGCGCCAGCTGGCGGTGCGTGTCCCGCCACTCGCGCATGCGCGGGTAGGACAGGAAATGCTCCCGCGCCTGCCTGCGCGAGGGCCCTTCCGGGAACGCGTGCCAGAGCTTCAGGAACCCAAGGAAGTCGGAACGCTCGTCGGCGAATTTCGCGTGCTGCTGGTCGGCCGCCGCGGCCTTGTCCATCGGCCGGTCGCGCGGGTCCTGCACCGAGAGCGCCGCGGCGATGACCACCATCTGCGCGAGGCAGCCCTCGTCGCGCGCCGCCACGAGCATGCGGCCGATGCGCGGATCCAGCGGCAGGCGCGCCAGCTCGCGGCCGATGTCTGTCAGCGTGTTGTCCTCGTCCACCGCGCCCAGCTCCGCCAGCAGCGCATAGCCGTCTGCGATGGCGCGCGGCAGCGGCGGGTCGAGGAACGGGAAGTCCTCCACCTTGCCCAGGTTCAGGCTCAGCGCGCGCAGGATCACCGCCGCCAGCGACGAGCGCAGCAGTTCCGGATCGGTGAAGGCCGGCCGGCGGATGTACTCGTCCTCGCCGTAGAGGCGGAAGCAGACGCCGTCGGCCACGCGGCCGCAGCGCCCGGAGCGCTGCTTCGCCGCCGCCTGCGAAATGTTTTCCACCCGCAGTTGCTCCACCTTGTTGCGGTAGCTGTAGCGCTTCACCCGCGCCTGCCCGGTGTCGATGACGTAGCGGATGCGCGGCACCGTGAGCGAAGTCTCGGCGACGTTGGTGGCGAGCACGATCCGGCGTAGCGATCCGGGCTTGAACACCCGATCCTGCTCGGCATTGGACAGGCGGCTGAAGAGAGGCAGGATCTCGGTGTCCCTGAGCTTTCGCTTGCCGATGGCCGCGGCGGCGTCCCGGATCTCGCGCTCCCCCGGCAGGAACACCAGCACGTCGCCCTGCCCTTCGCGGCAGGCCTCTTCCACTGCGTCGGCGAGCGCGTCCTCCTCCTCGTCGCGGGTGGTGTCCTCCTTGTCGCCCTCGACTTCGCGGTAGCGCACCTCCACCGGGTAGAGGCGGCCGGACACCTCGATCACGGGGGCACCATTGAAATGTTTCGAGAATTTCTCCGCGTCGATGGTGGCCGAGGTGACGACCACCTTCAGGTCCGGTCTTTTCGGCAGCAACTGCCTCAGGTATCCGAGCAGGAAATCAATGTTGAGACTGCGCTCGTGCGCCTCGTCGATGATGATCGTGTCGTAGGCCCGGAGCAGCGGATCACCCTGCGTTTCCGCCAGCAGGATGCCGTCGGTCATCAGCTTGACCACAGTGCTCTTTCCTACCCGGTCGTGGAAGCGCACCTTGAAGCCCACCGGCCCGCCAAGTTCCACCTTCAGTTCCTCGGCGATGCGCGCCGCCACTGCGCGCGCGGCGATGCGCCGGGGTTGGGTGTGCCCGATCATTTTCTCTGCGGCCCGGCCCATCTCCAGCAGGATCTTCGGTATCTGCGTGGTCTTGCCCGAGCCGGTCTCGCCGCAGACGATGACGACTTGGTGTTCTGCCACCGCGCGCGCGATGCCCTCGCGCTTGCTGCAGACCGGCAGGGCGAGGTCGTACGAGATCTGCCACTGCCGCGCGTTCACGCGACCAGCGATCGATCAGGGCTCAAACAGGTAGTGGCGTCGGCGCGCCGATGCGCGAACTCGCGGCACTCGAGTTCAACCGCCATGACCCTCATAGGCTAGCGGTGCAATCCGGCCCCAATTGTAAGCCGCGTCCGGCTTGAGCCCGTTTCCACGGAAGGTAACCCGCCGAAGACGAAATCCGACTCGGCGCTTCCGCTCTGCGAGTTCGCGCCTCAATCCACGCTCAATGAGCGACCGCACGGTCATGCCGTCACGGGCAGCGATGCGTCTTGCCTCGCGCAAAAGGGCATCCGGCAACCTGATCGTCGTCTTCACCTTTCATCCCACGCAACGCAAAGAACGAACTTTATCAGCCTGCTCCCAGGTACGCCTTCTCCAGCGCCCCATCGGCCGCGATCTCGGCCGCCGCGCCCGCGGCGACGATGCGCCCGGCCTCGATAACATACGCCCGATCCGCCAACGCCAGCGCCAACCCCACCATCTGGTCCACCAGCAGGATGGTGGCCGCCTCCGACCTCAGGCGGTCCAGCGCGGCGAACAAATCGTTGATCACCTGCGGCGCGAGGCCCAGCGACGGCTCGTCCAGCAGCAGCAGCTTGGGCCGGCCCATCAACCCACGCGCAATCGCCAGCATCTGCTGCTCGCCGCCCGAGAGCAATCCGGCGCGCTGGTGCAGCCGTTCGCGCAAGCGCGGGAAGCGCAGCAGCATGGCTTCGATATCCGACTCGGCCGCGTCCTTCCTCAGGAACGCGCCCAGCCACAGGTTGTCCAGCACCGACAGTTCCGGGAACACCTGCCGGCCTTCGGGCACCAGCACCAGCCCGCGCGCGGCGATCCGGTGCGCGGGCAGTCGCGCGAGGTCTTCACCACCCAAAGCGATGCCGCCCGCCACCGGCCGGTGCAGGCCCGCCAACGCACGCATGAGCGTGGACTTGCCCGCGCCGTTGGCGCCCAGCACCGCCACCATCTCACGCTCGCGCACCTTGACCTCGATGCCCTTGAGCACCGGCTCGGCGCCGTAGCCCGCCTCCAGCTTCCCCACTTCGAGCAGCGGTCCGCCGAGCATGGCTTCGTCCGCACGATGCGCGGTGGCGCGGCCCTGCTCTTCGCCCAGGTACGCCTTTCGCACCGCCGGATCCTGCTGCACCTGCGCCGGCGTGCCCGAGGCGATGCGCAGGCCGGCGTCCAGCACAACGACGTGGTCCGAGATGCCCATCACCACCGCCATGTCGTGCTCGACCAGCACCACCGCGACCCCGCTGTCGGCGATGCGCCTGAGCAGCGTCGCCAGCATCGCCTTGTCCTCGCGCGACAGGCCTGCGGCGGGCTCGTCCAGCAGCAACGCGGCGGGCCGCATGGCGAGCGCGCGCGCGATCTCCACCAGGCGCTTGTCGACGTGCGGCAAGTCCGCGGCGCGCGCATCCAGGTCGCCGCGATAGCCGACGAAACCGAGAAGACCCTCCGGCATCGTCGTGCCGCCGTTCCCGTCCCAGGCGATGGCGAGGTTCTCCGCCACGGTCATGGATCCGAACAGTTGCGTGGTCTGGTAGGTGCGCGCCACGCCGGCGCGCGCGATGTGGCACGCGCGCCAGCCCTGCAATTCGAGCGTCCCGAGGCGAATGGTTCCCGCATCCGGGCGATAGAACCCGCCCAGCATGTTGAGCACCGTGGTCTTGCCCGCTCCGTTGGGGCCGATCAGGCTGGTGATCGCGCCCGGGCGCGCCTCCAGCGACACGTCCTCGGCCGCCTTCAGGCCGCCGAAGGCGATGCCCAGGCCTTCGATGGACAGTCCGGTTTTCTCGCGCGGCGCAAGCGCGACCGTCGCCTCAGCCGCCTTGCGCGGCGGCTTGCGGCGCGCGAGGAGGCGCAACGCCGTGCCCACCACCCCTTCCGGCGCCACCCACAGCACGCCGAGCAGCAGTGCGCCGAAGAACAGCAGCCGGTACTCGGCCAGGCCCGCCAGCACCTCCGGCAGCAGCACCACCACCGCCGCGCCCACCAGCGGACCGGCGACCGAACCCGCGCCGCCGATGATCACCACCAGCACGAACAGGATGGACTGCGAAAACGTGAACGTCGAAGGCGTCACGAATCCGGACAGCGCGGCGAAGAAAGCGCCGGCGAGCCCGGCGCACACCGCCGAGATGGTGAAGGCGAGCGCCTTGATGCGGATCGGGTCCAGGCCGATGGATTCGGCGGCAATCTCCGAATCCTTCACCGCGCGCATGGCCGCGCCCCAGCGGCTGCGCGCGAGCAGCCAGTAGCCGAAGGTTGCGAGCGCCGCCAGCACGATGGCGGCGAGCGCCACGCCGCGCTCGCCGAAGGCGGACCCGAAGGCCGAGATGGTGGGCACGCCCATGATGCCGTTCTGGCCGCCGGTGAGCCCGCGCATCTCCACCGCGCCGTGCTCGACGATGAAGCCGAAGGCGATGGTCACCATCGCGAGGTATGGCCCCTTGACCCGCAGCGCCGGCAGCGCGAGCAGCGCGCCGGTGACCCCGGCCACCAGCGCCGCGACCGGCAGCGCAGCCCAGAAGCTCCATTTCGCGGTGACGGTGAGGATCGCCACCGCGTAGGCGCCGAGCGCGTAGAAGCCGACGTGACCAAAGGACACCTGACCGGTGAGGCCCAGCAGCACGTTCAGGCCGATGCCGGTCACCGCGGTGAGGGCGAGCGTCGCCATCACGAACACGTAGTAGCTGTTCGCGGTTGCGGTGAATGCGAGCGCCGCCGCGAAGGCCGCCAGGAAGAGGATCCAGTTCAGCGCGCCCCGCATAAGGCCCCGGTCATACTTTCTTGACCTCGGCGCGCCCGAACAGGCCGTTGGGCATGAACGCCAGCACCACGATCACCAGCGCGAAGCTGAGCACCTGCGTGTAGGCCGAGCCCAGCAGCGCGGTGATGAGCGCCTCGGTGATGCCGAACAGCAGGCCCGCGAGCATCACGCCCCAGGCACTGGTGATGCCGCCCAGGATCGCGACCGCGAAGGCCTTGAGGCCGAACAGGGTCCCCATGTCCGAATGCACGTTGAACAGGGGCGCGATCATGATCCCGGCGGCGCCGGCGAACAGGGTGGAGGCGGCGTAGGCGAGCAGGATGGCGAGCGGTACGTTGATGCCCATCAGGCGCGCGGCGTCGGCGTTCTGCACCACCGCGAGCAGCGCCTTTCCGAGCCGCGTGCGGCGCGAAAAGAGGTGCAGCGCGCCCGCGAGCGACAGGCCCAGCGCCGGGATCGCCAGTTGCAACGGCGACACGCCGATGCCGAACAGCTGGAACGAGCCCGTGGCCCAGGGCATGGTGAAGCCGCGCGGCTCCTTGCCGAAGGTGAACAGCACCACGTTGTCCGCGACGATGCCCAGCGCCACCGTGGCCATCAGCCAGGCGTTCGAGCCGCGGCGCGCGAAGGGCCGCACCGCGAGAATCTCCACCAGCATGCCGTAGACGGCGCACAGCGCGAGCGCCATCAGCGCCGCCGGCACGAACGGCCAGCCCCAGGTCACCGCGAAGGTGTAGGCGAACACCGCCCCCAGCATCATCGAGCTGCCCTGGGCGAAGTTCACCGTGCTCGACACCGAGTAGGTGATGTAGAACCCCAGGGCCAGCAGCCCGTACATGCTGCCCAGGCCGAGGCCGGATATGAGTGCGGAAGTGATCAACATATAAATGAAAACGGCCGCCGGAGCGGCCGTGGTGGTGCGATTCTATTCCGTTGGCGGGGCTTTTCTCCCTTCTACTTCTTCATCCCCACCGGCAGGATCTGGTGGTCGATGAACTGCGTCCAGACGTAGTCGTTCTCGTTGACCGCGTCGTGGTTCGTCGCCGAGAAGGGCTTGGCGTAGTTCTTGATCAGGCCGGCATGGTTGCCGATCTTGTAGTAGCCCTCGCGGATCGCGGGACCGTCGAGCTTGCCCGCGTTCTGGATCGCGAGCGCCGTGAGCATCATGCCGTCGTAGGCGTTGGCCACGCCCACCGCCGGGGTCACGTCACCCGGGCCCTTGATGTCGGGATACTTCGCCATCAGTGCCTTCAGCACCTTCTCGCCCACCGGCGACTGCTTGCCGAAGAAGCTGTAGGTCTGCACGAAGTGCACCATCGGCGCGCTCGGTCCGGCCAGTTCCGTGAAGCGCCCGCCCGCCGGGCCCCAGTGCGACACCACCGGCGGCTTCCAGCCCATGCGGTCCAGCGACTTCACCACCTGCGCCGAGGGACCGACGTTGCCCACCATGAAGAGGCAGTCGGCGCCGGCGGACTTCAGGCGCGTCAGCTGCGGCACCACGTCGACGTCGTTGCCCTCGAACTTCTCGATTCCCGCGGGCTTCATGCCCTTGGCGCCGAGCGCGGCCATCAGGCCCTTCTCGTTGGACTCGCCCCAGGGGTTGTTGATCAGGATCATGCCGCAGTTCTTGGAGTTGAAGTTCTTCTGCGCGTACTGCAGCATGGCGCGGTTGACAATCTCGTCCACCGCCGAGACGCGGAATACGTAGTTCTCCTTGGCGCCGTTCTTGGTGATGCCGGTGCCCGCGGCCCAGGGCCCGACGAAGGGCATCTTCGCCTCGTTGACGATGGGCACGATGGCCAGCGACACCGGAGTGTCCAGGCCGCCGAACAGCACCGCCACCTTTTCCTTGAACAAGAGCTCCCTCGCGGCGATCACGCCCTTGGCCGGGGTGGCCTCGTCATCGCGGCGCACGAGTTCAAACTTCCGGCCGCCGAGCACGCCGCCCTTGGCGTTCAGCTCGTCGATGGCGACCTGCAGGCCGCGGGTGATGGCCTCGCCGGCCCGGGCCGACTGGCCCGAGAGCGCGGTCACCAGGCCGATCTTGATGGGTTGCTGGGCGTAGGTAGCGGGGGAAACCGCGGGCAGGGCCGCGGCCAGGGCCAGGGCGATGAATGTACGGCGGGCGATCATGCAGACCTCCTTGGGGAATCAGGGCTGGAAACAGGGCAAAAAGACAATGCCGAAAGCTTAGCAGGACCCGTGCCATGCTAGGCTCCCGAAATGGCCAAACCCGCATCTGATCCTGTCCAGATCGTAGAGGAATACCTCCGCCTGCACATGATCCCGGACCCGGACTCCGCCCGGCAGTTCTGCGCGCCGGAACTGGAAATCCGCTTTACCGGCAACCGCTTGATGCACGACCCGGCCGAGGCCACCGCCTTCAACAAGGCGCGCTACAAGTGGGTGAAGAAGAAGTTCGGGCCCACCCACGTCGTGGCCGGGGGCAGCCCCGAGGAGACCATCGTCTACCAGACCGGGCACCTGTACGGCGAGTGGCTGGACGGCACCCCGTTCGACGACAACCGCTACGTGGACCGCTACGTGGTGAAGAACGGCAAGATCGTGATGATGGAAGTCTGGAACGACAGCGCCGAGTGGCTGCTGGTGCGCGCCGGATTCGCGCGTTTCTAGAACCGGCGCCCCCAAACGGTGCAACGCGCGCTGAAGACGCACGGCCGCTACGACTATTCGGCGATCACGCGGCGGCCGGACTATGCCTGGCACGGCGGTCGGCGACTGGCCGTGTATCTCGGCTTCAACATCGAGCATTTTGAATTCGGCGCCGGCCTCGGCGCCGCGCTCGGGCCCAAGTCCCCCGAGCCCGATGTCCTCAATTTCTCCTGGCGCGACTACGGCAACCGCGTCGGCGTCTGGAGGTGCCTGGAACTGTTCGAGGACCTGAAGCTCCCGGTGGGCGCGCTCATCAACACCGCGCTCTACGACTACTGCCCCGAGGTGATCGAGGCCTTCGTCAAGCGCGGTGATGAATTGATCGGGCACGGCCATACCAATTCCGACCGCCAGGGCGACATGGGCGAGGACGCCGAGCGGGAACTGATGCGTTCCTGCCGCGACCGCATCCGCAAGGCGTCCGGCAAGGCGCCGCTGGGCTGGTTGTCCCCCTGGATCTCAGAGTCCTTCGCCACGCCCGACCTGCTCGCCGAGACCGGCTACAAGTACACCCTCAACTGGTGCCACGACGACCAGCCGGTGCGGATGAAGGTGAAGAAGGGCTCCCTGTGGTCCATTCCCTACCCGCAGGAACTGAACGACATCCCCATGATCATCGCGCGGCAGATGGACGGGCGCGACTTCGCCGACATGATCGTGGACAATTTCGACGAAATGCTGCGCCAGTCGAAGGACCAGCCCCTGGTCATGGGCATCGCCCTCCACCCTTACCTGGTGGGCCAGCCCTACCGCCTGCGCCACCTGCGCCGCGCGCTCAAGCACGTCGCCCGCGCCAAGCGCGCCTGGATCACCACCCCCGGCGCCATCCACGACCGTGTCAGCAAACTCAAGCGCTAAGGTACCTGGGCCCGACCGCGCGTTCTGGGACCAGCGGTTCCAGGAGGGCAACACGCCCTGGGATCGCGGCGCGGCGAGCCCGCAGCTGGAAGCCTGGCTCGCCTCCGGCGTGCTCAAGCCCTGCCGCATCCTCGTGCCCGGTTGCGGCGCGGGGCATGAAGTTGTCGCGCTCGCACGCGCCGGGTTCGACGTCACCGCGCTCGACTACTCGCCCGAGGCTGTTTCGCTCACCCGCGAGAACCTCTACCGCGCCGGGCTCATCGCCACGCTGGTCGAAGCCGACGCGCTGGATTGGCTGCCGGTGCGGCCTTTCGAGGCCATCTACGAGCAGACCTGCCTCTGCGCGCTTTATCCGGACCACTGGCGCGCCTATGCCGACCAGCTGCACCGGTGGCTGAAACCAGGCGGGAAACTGTTTGCGTTGTTCGTCCAGCACCTGCGGCCGGGCGCTTCCGAAGGCAGCATCTCCGGCCCGCCCTACCACTGCGACATCCACGCCATGCGGGCTTTGCTGCCCGAGCCGCTATGGGCCTGGCCGAAGCCTCCGTATCCGAAGACCTCGCATCCGCGGGGGCTGGAGGAACTGGCGGTGGTGCTGGAGCGGCGCGATGTGCACGATCGGTAACATTTAGCCCATGCGCGCCGGCTTTCTCGCCGCGCTCGCTCTCCTCCTCGCCGCGCCCGCGGCGCTCGCCCAGCCCGCTCCCCGCCCCGACGTTCGCGTCGGCGACCGTTGGGAATTCGCCGTCTACGACACCGTCCCCACCCGCGTGCCCAGCCGCACCTGGGTCGTCACCTCCGTCACGCCCTCCGTGATCGTCGGCACCGAAAACGGCGCGCCGCTGCGGCTCACGCCCGAGTTGAACGTCCTAGACTCCCCTCGCCAGTCCGAAACCAATCCCGGCCTGCTGCGCTTTCCGCTTGAGGTCGGCCGGCGCTGGAACTACGACACCCAGTGGACCTTCAAGGCGAAAGGCTCTACGGGCACGCTGGCCATGTCGGTCGAAGTCCAGGCGCGGGAGCAAGTTTCGGTTCCGGCTGGGGAGTTCGACGCGTTCCGGTTGTTCGCGCGCGGGCGCCTGGGCGGCAACTCGCCGTCAAACACTTTCTATGGCGGGGAAACCACCACGACGTACTGGTATGCGCCCGCGGCGCGGGCGATCGTGAAGTCGCAGCACCACAATCCTTATCTTGGGAAAACGACGGTGGAGCTGGTGGGGGTTGGGCGGGGGCGGTGAGGGGCGGAATGTGCACGATCGGTTACATTTTGCGGGTGGGTGGGGCTCGACGATCTCGGATGGCGATACGTTTGGGGATTCAGGGAGTTGCCGAAAAACTGCGGCCTATCGTGGTTGGGGCGCTTGCGTCGAATGTGGCAGTACGTTGATTCCGTGATGGAATTCGGATTTCGGTCGGGGAACGCGAATATGATAGGCCGCATTTATGCTGACTATTGAACGTTAGGTGTCATTGAGCATAAGCGCGCGATGAGCTACCTCAGCAATTTTGAACGGTCGTTTAGTGACCACACGCTGAAACTTGTCGAGGCCTATGGAAGCGGGCCCCACGACGTGACGCTGTTGGTTAACTGTCTCCTAGGCCTGCTTGTCGTGCCGAAGGAAACGGCACTGGACGCCGTACCTGAAGATCCACTCAGTGGTTTGATTAAGTGGGGTATCGACCCGCGTTCCATCAGGAATCCCGGTCGCCAGGTCAAGGGACGTCCGGATCCGAATACTCTTCGCGGCCTCGTTGCGAATCTTCGCCACGCTGTTGCCCATTTCAACATCAAACCCCTACCGGCCGCTGGTGATGTGACTGCGTTCGAATACACCAATGACTCTGGGCTTCACGCAGTGATATCCGTGGACGAAATGCGCGAGTTCGTGCGGCGGCTATCCAAGCACTTGGCCCAGTGAGTCAGGCAATGACACCTAACAACGCGTTGTTGACCGACGCCTTCAGCTTGCTGCGCTGCGCATGCGGCGCGGCAAAACGCGAACGTTAGGTGCGAGACATGCGACTTCTTGCCGCCCTCATTCTTCTCGCTGGCGTCGGTTCTGTTTCCGCTGCAGACCCGGTTCGCTCCAAAGGACTATCTGCCCACTTCTTACCGAAACGCGTTGCAGAGGCAGACAAATCAAAGACGATGAAGTGGGGTTTCGTCGCATCAACTGCGCGGACCGCCACGCTCCCGGCAAAGGATCGCCCGGTTCTCCAGTCCGTGGCGGACTTCATCGGTTACTTCACGAAACTCGATGCGGACACTCAGCGCAATGGCATCTGGGTGGTCATGACGAATCCGGCCGCGTACTCGCCTGATGAATCTGCAATGCTCGAGGAGCTCAAGCGCCATTGCAAAGCCAAGGCAATTCCGCTTTTCGTCGCTCGAGGGAGCGAACTTCCGAACGGTTGGCAGCGCCACAGCAACCTTGGAATTGAATCTCGCACCTAGTCGCCGGTTCCTGAGCGGCGTCATTTGCCCGGCGCTGCGCGCCTGCGCGCGCGCGACAGCCGGGACGTTGACATGGCTAGCACCCGTCAATAAGGCAAGCGGTGCCCCGCCTTCGCGGCATGGGAACCCGGAGAACACACCGCCTCTCGCCCTGATGCATTCCCCGACCATTCGCCTGGGAGCGACATACGTCGCACTTGCATTGCTCTGCGCTGTCCCCGGCAGCGCAGCGGCGCAGCTGCCATTGCCGGAGTTCCGCGGCAGCCTGGCCTCGAATGAAGAGCTCATCCACCTCGAAACGCGACAGAACGTCATAACTCGGGTTCATCTCACCAAGCCGGCGAGCGCACCCAAAGGCATCGTCCTTCACTTTCCCGGCGGCGAAGGCTTCCTGGTGAATGCAAGCGGCAACCTCTACGGAGCCTTTCGTCGCGAGCTTGCCGCCGGGGGTTATGTCGTTGCGGTCCTGGACGTGCCGTCGGACCATCCCGACGGCCTGGGAAGCAAGGGAGAGATCGTCGAGACATTCCGCGTTGGCGCGGAACACACGCAGGACGCCCGCGTCATCGTGGACAAGCTTCATGCCAGATGGCCGGCCCCGGTCTACCTCATGGGCCACAGCATGGGAGCGATTTCCGCTTCGCACCTGGCGGCGTCTCTCGATGACAAGCGTCTCGCCGGCGTAATTCTGTTGGGCAGCCCGAGCGAGCGCGGACCACGGGCTTCCTGGGTATCGATTCCGAGCGCGGCGCTCGATCGGATCACGGTTCCGGTTGTCGTCGTGCATCATCGCAACGACGGGTGCAGGGGCTCGACTTTTGCGACGGCCTCGCGCTATCCGCAGCGCTTTACCGCGAGTCCACGCGTTGGATTCATCGAAGTCGTCGGCGGAGACTCTCCCAGCGCAGATCCCTGCAGCGGCAGCAACTACCACAGTTTCTTCGGGCGCCGGCGCGAGGTGATGGAGGCGATTGTCCGGTGGATCGCAGGGGAGAGCATCAGCCGCGTCGGCGATTGACGATCCTTCCTGACCTGCTTCCCGCCGTTCACTGCAACGTTGGGTCCACCGGACGAACCGATGCCCGCCCCCTCGCCGCATACAATGACCCAATGTCATTCCTGGCCTTCGTCATCGCAGCCGTCGTTCTTGCCGTGACACCCGGCCCGGGCATTGCCTACGTCGTCGCCCGCACGGTCGCTGGCGGCCGCGCGGAGGGGTTGGCCTCGTGCCTCGGCACCGGGATCGGCGGCATGCTCCATGTTCTCGCGGCAGCGCTCGGCTTGTCGCTGGTCGTTGCTCAATCCGCCGTCGCGTTCAACTTGGTCAAGTACCTCGGCGCGGCCTATCTGGTCTACCTGGGCGTTCGCCTGCTCCTGCGCAAGGACCAGGTGCTCCCGATCGGACCGGTCGCCTCCAAAGGTGCGCGCAAGGCATTGTTCGAGGGGATCGTCGTCGAGGCCTTGAACGTCAAGACGGCGCTCTTTTTCGTGGCCTTCCTGCCGCAGTTCGTCTCCCCAGGCGAACCCCTGCTTCCGCAGTTGGTGCTGCTGGGAAGCATCTGCGTCGCGCTCAATACGCTCGTCGATGTGATCGCGGTGTTCGGAGCTGATCGCCTGCTCAGGTCAACCGCCGCACGCGCCGCACGCGCTCGGTTGCTCACCCGCGTATCGGGCGTCACGATGATTGGATTGGGCGCCTACCTGGCACTGGCACGGCGTGAGACCTGATCGCGCATTATTGACCGACGCCTTCAGCTTGCTACGCCGCGCATGACCGTCAAACGCCTGGACAATACCGGCATCGTTGTAGAAGACCTCGACGCCGCCATCACCTTCTTCACCGAACTCGGCCTCGAGCTCGAGGGCCGAGCCCCGGTCGAAGGCGCCTGGGCCGACGAGGTCACCGGCCTCCCCGGCATGCGCGTCGAGATCGCCATGCTGCGCACGCCGGACGGCCACAGCCGGCTCGAGCTCTCCCGCTTCCTCGCCCCACCCATCGAAGCCGACCACCGCAACGCCCCGGTGAACGCCCTGGGCTACCTGCGCGTGATGTTCACCGTGGAGGACATCGACGACACGCTCGCGCGCCTGGGCAAGCTCGGCGCGACGCTGGTCGGCAAGGTCGCCCGGTACGGGGACCTGTACCGGCTCTGCTACA
>JBQTJX010000063.1:0-71626 GCA_052386675.1 Betaproteobacteria bacterium | reverse complement strand
TCGTCATGAATATGACGGGCGACCAGCAGACTGCGCTGCACGGGCTGGTCGGACTGGCCTTCGGTGGCTCGCTGATCTCGATCTTCGCACGACTCGGCGGTGGCATCTTTACCAAGGGCGCGGACGTCGGCGCCGACCTGGTCGGCAAGGTCGAAGCGGGCATCCCCGAGGACGACCCGCGCAACCCGGCGGTGATCGCCGACAACGTGGGCGACAACGTCGGCGACTGCGCCGGCATGGCTGCGGACCTGTTCGAGACCTACGCCGTGACCATCATCGCCACCATGCTGCTGGGTGCGCTGATGGTGCAGACGACCAGCCCGAACGCGGTGATCTACCCGCTGGTGATCGGCGGCTTCGCCATCATCGCCTCCATCGTCGGCACCTGGTTCGTGAAGGCGAGGCCCGGCGAAACGAATGTCATGCCGGCGCTGTACAAGGGCCTCGCCTGGGCGGGCGGCATCGCGCTGATCGCCTTCTGGCCGATCACGCAATGGATGATGGGCGACATCGTCGCCACCGTGCCCTTCGATGTCGGCGGCGAGAAGAAGATGATCGGCGTCGGCCACCTCTATGGCACCGCCGTGGTCGGCATGGCGCTGACCGGGTTCCTGGTCTGGATCACCGAGTACTACACCGGCACGCAATACAAGCCGGTGCAGCACGTCGCGGCCGCCAGCGTCACCGGCCACGCCACCAACATGATCGCCGGCCTGGGCGTATCGATGAAGTCCACCGCCTGGCCGGTGATCGCGGTCTGCGTCGCGATCCTCGCCTCCTACAGCCTGGCCGGCCTCTACGGCATCGCCATCGCGGCGACCTCGATGCTGTCGATGGCGGGCATCATCGTCGCGCTGGACGCCTACGGGCCGATCACCGACAACGCGGGCGGCATCGCCGAAATGGCGGACCTGCCCGACGCGGTGCGCGACATCACCGATCCGCTGGATGCGGTGGGCAACACCACCAAGGCGGTGACCAAGGGCTACGCCATCGGCTCGGCGGCGCTCGCCGCGCTGGTGCTGTTCGCGGACTTCACCCACGCGCTGGAAGCCGCGGGCAAGAACGTGTCCTTCGACCTGTCCAACCACTTCGTCGTCGTCGGCCTGCTGGTCGGCGGCATGGTGCCGTTCCTGTTCGCCGCCATGGCAATGGAAGCGGTCGGCCGCGCCGCCAGCTCGGTGGTTGTCGAGGTGCGGCGCCAGTTCAAGGAAATCCCCGGGATCATGGCTGGCACCACCAAGCCCGAGTACGGCACCGCGGTGGACATGCTCACCAAGGCGGCGATCAAGGAAATGATGGTGCCGTCGCTGCTTCCGGTGCTGGTGCCGATCGTGATGGGCGTGGGCTTTGGCTGGGTGTTCGGCTCGACCGCCGGCGCGCAGGCGCTGGGCGGCGTGCTGATGGGCACTATTGTTACTGGGGTGTTCGTCGCCATCTCCATGTGCACCGGCGGCGGCGCCTGGGACAACGCCAAGAAGTACATCGAGGACGGCCACCACGGCGGCAAGGGTTCGGAAGCCCACAAGGCGGCCGTCACCGGCGACACCGTGGGCGATCCGTACAAGGACACCGCCGGCCCCGCGGTGAACCCGCTCATCAAGATCATCAACATCGTCGCGCTGCTCGTGGTGCCGTTGATGGTGTGATGCGGTGAACGAGCCGTCGCGACGGCAGGACCCGCTCGCCCTGGCCGTCATCGGCGGGGCAATCGCGCTGGTCGCCGCGATCGGGTTGTTCCTCGTGTTCTCGATCCGGTCGCAGCCCGAGGGGCCCGCGACCGCATCCTTCCCGCAGCAGGTCCGCGACGCGGCGCGCAAGCTCGCGAGCGAGCTGCGCAAGGAACTGGAGCCGGCACCCCCGGCGAAGCCGCAGCCGCGTCCGCAGGCTCAGACGCAGACCCGTCCGCAGCCGCAGGCCACGCCCCAAGCCGCGCCCCAGGCGAAGGCGGTTGAACCGCAGCGCGGCCGCATCGTCCTGCAGGCGGGGCGCAGCTGGCGCTACAGCGTCAAGGTCGAGCCCGAGGCATGGAAGGACATCATGCTCACCTACCGCACCGTGCAGGAAGGCAAGGCGCTCGGCGTGCAGACGGATTTCCGCCACGCCGGCGGGCAGTCCGCTTTCAACCTTGGTGTGTTCGCGCCCAATCACCCGTCGCACGCCAACACGCGCTTCCCCGGATTCTTCATGTACGCGGCCTACCTCGAGCTGCCGCTGCAGGTCGGGCAGAAGGTCGGGTTCGGCTGGCACTGGCAAGGCAAGAGCCCGGGCAGCATGAAGCGCTTCCAGGGCGTCGTGACTGCGATGGAGGATGTCCAGCTCGCCGGCGGCGCGCTGCCGGCCGCGCGCATCGAGGGCACGCTGACCTACCACGAGGACGGGCAGTTCCGGGGCGGGGCGCGCGAGACCTTCTGGTACGCGCCGAAGGTAGGGCAGGTCGTCAGGATCCTGCGCGAAGGGCGCGTGCCCGATGAGAACCTGAACCGCATCTCCGCCGATCTGGTCGAGTACCGTTGACCGCCGCCGTAGTCCTGGCGGCGCTGCTGCTGGCCGCAGGCCAGGCCGCCGCCCAGCCGCAGCCCGAGTCACCCAGCGGCTGGCAATCGCGCGACGCGGCGCACGCGAAGCGCTTCATGGTGGCGGCGGCCAATCCGCTCGCGGTGGACGCCGGCGTCGAAGTCCTGCGCGCGGGTGGCGGCGCAGTGGACGCGGCGATCGCGGTGCAGATGGTGCTGGGCCTGGTGGAGCCGCAATCCTCCGGCCCGGGCGGCGGCGCCTTCCTGCTGCACTGGTCGCAGCGCGACCACAAGCTGCGCAGCTACGACGGCCGCGAGACCGCGCCCGCGGCGGCGAAGCCTGGCCGGTTCCTCGGCGCCGACGGCCGGCCGCTGGGCTTCGGGGAAGCGGTCGCCAGCGGGCGCGCGGTGGGCGTGCCCGGCGTGCTGCGCATGCTGGAGGCGGCGCACCGGCGCCACGGGCGCCTGGCGTGGGCAAAGCTGTTCGAGCCCGCGATCCGGCTCGCCGAACAGGGCTTCCCGGTATCGCCCCGCTTGCATCGCCTGCTGGAGGGCGAAAGGGAGTTGCGCCGCGGCGCTGCGGCGCGCGCGCTGTATTACGGCGCGGACGACGGGCCGAAGGCCGTGGGCGTGCGCATCGCCAATCCGGACTATGCCGCCACGTTGCGCGCCATCGCCGCGTTTGGCGCCGATGCGTTCTACGCCGGTGCCATCGCCGAGGACATCGTCAAGGCCGTCCGCGGCCATGAGCGGCCGGGCGACCTCGCGCTGGAGGACCTCGCCCGCTACCAGGCCATCGAGCGCGACCCGGTGTGCCTTGCCTACCGCTCGGCGCGCGTGTGCACCATGGGGCCGCCGGCGGGCGGCGCCATCGTGCTGCAGATGCTGGGCATCCTCGATCGGACCGGGTTCCGCGGCGCCGCGCCGAACTCCGCCGCCGCGCTGCATTACTTCTCTGAAGCCGGGCGCCTCGCGTACGCCGATCGCGGCCGCTACCTCGCCGATCCGGACTTCGTCCCGGTCCCGCTTGCCGGGCTTCTCGAGCCGGACTACCTGGACCGGCGCGCGCGCCTGGTCGGCGAGCGTTCGCTCGGGCGCGCCGAAGCAGGCCGGCCGAGCGGCGCGCGCGCCCAGGCCGACGTACCGGAGACCTCGCCAGCCGGAACCAGCCACCTGTCCATCGTGGACGGCCGCGGCGACGCGGTTTCCATGACCACCACCATCGAGAGCGCGTTCGGCAGCCGGATCCTGGTGCGCGGCTTCCTGCTCAACAACCAGCTCACGGATTTCTCCTCCGGCGCCGGCGCGGCCAACCGCATCGAGGGCGGCAAGCGCCCGCGCAGTGCCATGTCCCCGGTGGTGGTGTTCGGCCCGGACGGCGCGCTGCAGGCGGTGCTGGGTTCCCCCGGAGGACCCGCGATCATCAATTACGTCGCGCGCACGCTGGTGGCGATGATCGACTGGAAGCTCGACGCGCAGGCCGCGGTGTCGCTGCCGCACGGCGGCAGCATGAACGGACCCACGGAACTGGAGCGCGGTACCGACTACGAACGGCTGTCCCCGGCGCTGCGCGAGCGGGGCCACGAAGTGCGCTTCACGGATTTCACCAGCGGCCTGCACGCGATCGAGCGGGTGCCCGGGGGCTGGCGTGGCGGGGCCGACCCAAGGCGGGAAGGCGAGGCGAGGGGGGACTAGAGCGAGGTCTAGAATGCGTGGGCGATGCGTTCCATGCGCCCATCGCTGGGAAAGACCACCCGACCTAGCCTGTCGGGAATTCTGCCACGCCAGCGCCTGTTCGATTTCCTCGACCGGGCACGCGAACGCAGCACGGTCTGGATATCAGGGCCGCCCGGCTGCGGCAAGACCACGCTGGCCGCGAGCTACCTGGACCACTCGCGCGAGCGCTGCCTGTGGTATCAGGTGGATGAGGGCGATGCCGAGGCGGCGACCTTCTTCTATTACCTCGGCCTTGCAGTGCAGGAACTGGATCCTTCCGGCGCGCCGCAGCCGCTGCTCACCGCCGAGTACCACAGCGCCCTGGGGCTGTTCACGCGGCGCTGGTTCCAGAGCCTGTTTGCGCGCCTGCCCACGCCGATCACCGTCGTGCTCGACGGCTGGCACGAGATTCCCGCGTTCTCGCCAGTGCACGATGTACTCCGCGAAGCACTGGCCGAATTGCCGCCCGGTGTCTCAGTCGTCGTGATCAGCCGCGGCGCGCCGCCGGCCACGCTGGCAAGGCTGCGCGCGAACCGGGCCATTGCCGCGGTCGGCTGGGAGGACCTGCGCCTCACGCGCGAAGAAGTTGACTCGATCGTCATGCAACGCAAGCCCGGCATCGGCAAGGTCGTGCTCGCGGACCTGTACGAACGCACGCAGGGTTGGGCCGCAGGCTTGGTGCTGATGCTGGAGCAGGACCTGCCCCAGGGCACGGCCGCGGATGGGATCGCGGGAATGGCGGACGCCGAGGCCGGCCAGCCGGTGTTCGACTACCTTGCGGGGGAGATATTCCAGAAGTCTGACGAAGGCACGCAGGTCTTCCTGCTGCGCACAGCGTATCTGGCGCAGATGACCGCAGGCATGGCGGAACAGATCGCCGGGGATGCCCGTGCCGCCCGGATTCTCTCCGGGCTGCATCGCAACAACTATTTCGTCACGCTGCGGCAGGCGGGCCCGGAGCCGGTCTACCAGTACCACCCGATGTTCCGCGAGTTCCTGCTCGCGCGCGTGCGCGAGAGCTGGCCCAAGGACCGCCGCCGCCAGCTGCAGCGGGATTCCGCGGCCCTGATGGATGCTTGCGGGTATGGCGAGGAAGCGGTGGCGCTGCATCGCGAGGGACACAACTGGGAAGCAATGGCGCGCGCCATCGGGCAGCAGGCTCCCGCCATGCTGGCGCAGGGTCGCGGCGAAACGCTGCTGCGCTGGATCGACGACTTGCCTCCGGATATGCGGGATCGACATCCGTGGGTGGTGTACTGGGGTGCATCCAGCCGGGCGCAGCTGGCGCCGCGCGAAGGCCGGCTTCTGCACGAGAAAGCGTTCGAATTGTTTCGCGCTTCCAGTCCGTCCGACCTTACCGGGATGGCTCTCGCTGCCTCGGGTGCGATGGACGCGATTCTCTACGAGCTGGATGATTTTTCCCTGCTTGACCGCTGGATCGCGGTCCTGGATGAATCGTGTCGTGCCGGCGTCCGCTACCCGGACCGCGCCGTCGAGGCGCGGGTCGCCTGCAGCATGGTTTTTTCGCTCACATTGCGCCAGCCGCATCGCCGGGACATCGAGCAGTGGATCGAGCAGGCGCTCGCCTGCGCGCGCGAGACGAAGGAGCCGAACCTGGTCATGTTCGTCGGCCTGCTGTGCTCGCTTACGCTGATGTGGACCGGCCTGTACACGAAGTCGCTGGAGCTGATCGAGGCGATGCGCCGCCTGTCGGGTTCCACTGGCGTGTCGCCGTTCTCGATGCTGACCCTGAAGAATGTCGAGGCGATGCACCACATGCTGACCGCGGATCGCGACGCCTGCCTGAAGTCGATGCAGGAGGGACTGGATATCGCGCGCGCCACCGGCGTCAACACCTGGACGTTCCAGCTCCTGGTCTACGGCTTTGGCGGCGCGCTGGGCGGCCAGGACCTGGCGCTGGCGCGGCAGATTGCGCCGCAGCTGGAAACCGGCGCCGCGGGAGCCGGGCGCTTCAACCTGTGCCTCTACCACCACTTCAGGGCCTGGGAGGCGATACTGGAGAAGGATGTGATGCGCGCGCTGCGCGAGGAACGCGGTGCGTTGCGCATGGCGGTCGAGGTCGGATGCCCGTATTTCGAGGCGCTTTGCCGGCTCGCGCTGGCGGAAATCCTCGCTGAGTGCGGAGACGAGCGCAAATGCATTGCCCAGTTGCAGCAGTTGCGGCCGCTGGTGGAAGCGATTGACAACCGGCACCTGGAGTTCACCTGCCTGATGGCATTCGGTCGTCTGGCGATCGAGCATGGCCGGCAGCGGCCCGGACTGAACTCCCTGCGTCGCGGATTCGCGCTGGGGCGGGAGTACGGCTACGAACACTTCCTGTGGTGGCGGCCCGTGGCGATGGGCCGCGCCTGCACACAGGCCTTGTCCGCTGGAATCGAGCCGGAGTATGCGAAAAGTCTGATCCGGCGGCGCGGCCTTTGGATTGAGCCTCCACCGCAGGCAGTCGTGGAGTGGCCCTGGGCGTTTCGCTTGAGGACCCTTGGCGGCTTCCAGCTGCTGCGCGGCGACGCGCCGCTTGGCACCGAGGGCAGGGCGCAGCGCCGGCCGCTTGATCTGCTAAAGGTGCTCCATGCGATGGGTGGCGAACGTGTCGCGGAGGAGCGCATCACTGAGGCGCTCTGGCCGCGGATTGACGGCGATTCGGCGCACCGTTCGTTTACCAGCGCGCTGCATCGCCTGCGCAAGCTGCTGGCGGAGGACCGCGCGGTCGTGCTGCACGAAGGTCGGCTGACGCTGGACCGGCGCTACTTCTGGACGGATGCCTGGGCGTTCGAGGAACTCGTGCTCGAAATCGAGGGCGTCATGCGCCGTGTTCCATCTGGCGTGGATACCGGGCTGCAGGAGCGCTTGGCGGATCGCATGCTCGGGTTGTACCGGGGGCCTTTCATGGCTGGCGAGGCGAACGAGGCCTGGTATTCGCAGCCGCGCGAGCGCATGCGCCAACGCTTCGTGCGCGCGATGACGGCGCTCGGCCGGCGTTGGGAGGAGGGTGGCCAGGCCGACCGCGCGCTCGCCTGCTATGAGCGCTGCCTGGAGGCCGAGCCCCTGTCCGAAGGTTTTTACCGCAGCCTTATGGTGTGCTTCGGCAGGCTTGGCCGCCGTGCCGAGGCGATGGAGGCCTACAACCGCTGCCGCAAGGCGCTAGGATCAGTTGCGGCTGAACCTTCGTCCGAGACCCGGGCGCTATTCGAAAAGCTTGTCTAGTCAGGTGCTTGCGGTACGGTAAGCAATCGGTAATCCAGCCGTAAGCGGCGCGCAAGGCGGCATCCCCGAGCATGGCCTCACAGGCAGCTTGCCTGGAAACCTGAAAGGGGGATGTCATGAAAACCAAAGCAATGCTTGTCGCCCTTGCCGCCGTGCCGGCGCTGGCCGGCTGCTATGTCGTGCCGGTGGTGGACCCGCAAGGCAACGTGCAGTACCAGCACTACCCACTGCCGTCGTCAGGCACGCCGGTGGGCGCGCACGCCGTGGCTGGCGTCCATCCGGCGATGTTCGCGGTTCCGCCGGCACCGGTCTCGATACCGGCCCGCCTGTACCCGGCGAACGACCTGGCGAACCGGACCGGGATGGTCTCCGGCACTGTCACCAACATGCGCACCGGCAAGGGCCGCTTCCAGCTCCAGTACCAGGGCGAGACCCTGGTCGGCGAGGCCACGCGTCACGGCCCGGGCGACAAGAATGGCATTGCAAGCGCGTACGGCAACGGCGGCACCTCGATGCAGTGCGAGTACGAGATGAATACGCCGGTGCAGGGCGCCGGAACCTGCACCTTCACCGGCGGCGCGCGCTACACGCTGCACATCGGCAGCTGAGCCGCCTGGCGCGCGCTCAGCGCGCAAGGCGGGCGGCGATCGCCTCGACGCAATCAGCGGCGTCGGCGGCGATATCAACCTCGATTGCGTCGCGCGGCGGCTCCAGCGTCGCGAACTGGCTCTCCAGAAGCGAGGCCGGCATGTAGCGGTGCCGCCTTGCCGCTAGCCGGTCCCGAATGAGCTCGATCCCGCCCCGCAGGTGGACGATGCGGCAATCCGGCAGACCCTGCGCGACGCGTTGCCGGTAGGCGGCCTTCAGGGCGGAGCAGGCGAGCACCGCGTCCGGCAGGTCGCGCAGGCGGCTGTTCAGCGCGTCCAGCCACGGCCGGCGGTCCTCGTCCGTCAGCGGCGTGCCCGAGGCCATCTTGGCGACGTTCTCCGGAGGATGGAATTCGTCCGCATCCAGGAATGGAAAGCCGAGGCGATCCGCCAGCATCCTGCCGATCGTGGACTTGCCGGCACCGGAGACGCCCATGACGACGACGATCACGCGCGCAAAGCCGGTCAGGACCTGGTGATGGCGTGGCCGCCGAACCTCGCGCGCATCGTCGCCAGCAGCTTGTTCGCATAGTCCGAGCGCCCCTGGCTGTCGAAGCGCGCCATCAGCGCCATGGTCATCGCCGGCGCGGGCACGCCCAGTTCCACCGCCTCGAGCGCGGTCCAGCGGCCTTCGCCGGAATCCGCAACCACGGGTGCGACCCCGGACAGGTCCGGGTTCTCCCGCAATGCCTCTGCGCTCAGGTCGAGCAGCCAGGAGCGCACCACGCTGCCGTGCCGCCAGGTTTCCGCGAGTGCTCCCAGGTCGAAAGCCATGTCCTCGCGTGCTTCCAGCAGCGCGAAGCCCTCGGCGTAGGCCTGCATCAACCCGTACTCGATGCCGTTGTGGACCATCTTCGCGAAGTGTCCGGCGCCACTTGGTCCGCAGTGCAGCCAGCCGCGGTTCGCCTCCGGCGCGAGCAGGCGCGCGAAAGGCGCGAAGCGGTCGACCGATTCCGGCGCGCCCCCGAGCATCAGGCAGTAGCCTCCGCCGAGGCCATGAATGCCGCCGGAAACGCCGGCGTCCACGTAGCCGATGCCGCGGTGCGACATATCCTTCGCGCGCGCCATCGAATCCTTGTAGTAGGCGTTGCCGCCATCCACCAGCGTATCCCCGGCGGATAGCAGTGGCAGCAGTTCCGCGTGCGCCGCTGCGGTCGCCGGGCCGGCCGGGAGCATGGTCAGAATGACGCGCGTGGCAGGCAGGCCCGCGACCAGCGCGGCGAGGCTCTCGACGCACTGGATGCCAGGCTCCTGCGCCAAGGTCAACCGCGCTGCAGCATCCACGTCGAACGCGATGGCCCGCGCGCCGCCGCGCGCCATGCGCCGCGCCATGTTGGCGCCCATCCTGCCCAGACCGACGACTCCGATTTCCATGCGTTCCTCCGTTGGGCCATTCTATAATCGACGCAGAGAGGGAGGAGACCCAACCATGAAACGCATGTTTGTACTGGCCGCCGCATTGGTCGTGGCGGCACCCGCGCTGGCGCAGTTCCCCAACAAGCCGATCCGCATCGTGGTGCCGTTCGGCGCAGGTTCGGCCACGGACCTGATCTCGCGCGTCCTCGGCAACTCGGTGTCGGCCGCGGTCGGGCAGCCGGTCGTGATCGACAACAAGGCGGGCGCCGATGGCGCCATCGCCGCTTCCGAAGTTGCAAAGGCCGCGCCCGACGGCTATACGCTGCTCATGGCGACCAACAGCCCGCTGTCGGTGGTCCCCGCCATGAAGAAGTCGCCGCCCTACGACCCGGTGGCCGACTTCACGCCGATCACCGACGTCGGCCGCTACACCTTCTTCATCGTCGTCAACCCCGGCCTGCCGGCCAGGACGCTGCCGGAGCTGGTCCAGTATGCGAAAGCGAACCCGGGCAAGATCAACTACGCCACCGGAAACACCACCGGCATCGTGTCTTCGGCGCTGCTTGCCTCGCTGGCGAAGATCGAGATGGTCCACGTTCCGTACAAGACCGAGCCGCAGGTCATGCCGGACCTGGTGAGCGGCCGCGTGCAGATGATGTTCGCGTCCTCCACGACCTCGATGCCGCTGATCCGCGACGGCAAGTTGCGCCCGCTGGTGACGACCCTGCCGCGGAGAAGCCACCTGCTGCCGGACTTGCCCACCATTGCCGAGGCCGGCTATCCGACGTTCTCCATCATTTCCTGGGCCGGGCTGTTCGGGCCGGCGAAAATGCCCGCCGACGTCGTCGCGCGCCTGAACAGGGAGTTCGTCGCCGCCATGGGACGCCCCGACGTGCAGGAGGCGATGCTGAAGCAGGCCTTCGTGCTGACGCCCTCGACGCCGGAGAAGCTCGCGGCATGGGTCAAGGAGCAGCTGGAGAGTTACCGCAACATCCTCAAGGCCGTCGGCATCCAACCGGAGTGAGAACCATGAAAAAACTCATCGTCGCGGTCGCCGCCGCGCTGGCCTGCTCCGGTGTCCTCGCGCAGCAGTACCCGAACAAGCCCATCCGCCTGATCGTGCCGTTCCCCCCGGGGGGTGCGGCGGAACTGGGCGCACGCGTCTTCGCCCAGCCGCTCGGGCAGCAGCTCGGACAGCCGGTGATCATCGAGACCAGGCCGGGCGCCGAGGGCATCATCGCCTCGGAGGCGGTGCGCCAGTCCGCAGCCGACGGCTACACGCTCTACTACGGCACCGCCACCGGCATGTCCTTTGCTCCGGCCGCGAAAAAGGTGCCGCCCTACGATCCGGTCAAGGACTTCACCCCGATCTCGCTGGTGGGGATCTTTGGCTTCTTCGTGTTCTCGCACGCCACCATGCCGGTGAAGACCATACAGGACCTGGTTGGCTATGCGCGCGCGAACCCAGGTCGGCTGTTCTACGGTACCGGCAATGCGACCAGCGTCCTCTCCACCGCGCAGTTCGCGTCGCAGAACGGCCTGGACGTGGTGCACGTTCCCTACAAGGGCGATGGCCCGCTGTCGCTCGACCTGGTCGCCGGACGGGTCAATTTCGCGATCGCCACGCCCGGCCTCGCCGCGCAGCACGTAAGGGACGGCAAGCTGCGCGTGCTGGCCACGCTGCTGCCGACGCGCGATCCGCTGCTGCCGGAGGCGCCGACCATGAGCGAGGCGGGACTGCAGCCGGTGACCATCAATCCCTGGGGCGGGCTGTTCGGGCCCGCGAACCTGCCCAAGGATATCCAGGAGCGCGTGAACCGGGAGATCGTCACGGTGCTCGCAAAGCCGGAGGTGATTTCGGCCCTCGGAAAGATCGCGTTCCAGGTCCGGTCCTCCACTCCGGAGCAGCTCTCGGTGTTCGTCGCCGAGCAGCTCGAGGCTTACCGGCGGGTCACGAAGCAGGTCGGCCTGTCGCTGAACTGAGGGCTCGCGCCAGCCTGTCCGCGGGCGCAAGTCCCGGCAGGCTGCGCAGCCAGGTCAGCTGGCGCTTGGCCAGTTGGCGTGTCGCGGCGATGCCCTTCTCGCGCAGGCCGGACTGCGAGATCGCGCCCTCGAGGAATTCCCAGGCCTGGCGGTAGCCGACGGCACGCATGCTGGAGACAGTGGCTTCCAAAGGGTATCGCTGACGTAGCGCCCGCAGTTCCTCGACCAGTCCGTCCTCCAGCATGGCGTCGAAGCGCGCAGCGATGCGCCGGTGCAACTCGGCACGATCCACCGGTACCAGGGCGAAGGCCTCCAGCTTGAAGGGCAATTCGGTTGCCGAGGCGGTCTGCAGCGAGGTCAGCGTCCTCCCCGTCGCGCGCCAGACTTCCAGCGCGCGCTGGATGCGCTGTGCGTCCATCGGCTTGATGCGCGTGGCCGCCTCCGGATCCACCTTGGCCAGCTCGGCGTGCAGCGCGGGCCATCCGCTGCGCTTGGCTTCCCCGTCCAGCGCGGCACGGATCACGGGGTCGGCCGCGGGCAGGGCATCCAACCCGGAGGCGAGGCTGCGGTAGTACAGCATGGTGCCGCCGACGAGTAGCGGGATCCGATTGCGGCCGAGGATCTCCCTTGCGATGCGGATGGCATCGGCGCGGAAGCGCCCGGCTGAATAAGGCTGCGTCGGATCGACGATGTCGATCAGGTGGTGTGGCACTGTCCGGCGATCGGTGGCGGATGGCTTCGCGGTGCCAACATCCATGCCCCGGTAAACCTGCGCAGAGTCCACGCTCACGATCTCGATCGGGAACTCGGCCGCGAGTTTCATGGCGAGTGCGGACTTTCCGCTCGCCGTTGGGCCGAGCAATGCGAAAGCGCTGCGCATTTTCCCGCTATCGCCCTCCGGTGACGTCGAGAATTGCCCCGGTTGAATAGGACGCCTCCGGCCCCAGCAGCCATAGCACGGCCCGCGCCACTTCCTCTGGCTCGCCGCCGCGCTTCATCGGGATGGTGTCGCGCAGTCGATCGATGCGCCGGGGCTCACCGGCCCCGGCGTGGATGCCGGTATTGACGAAGCCGGGCCGCACGCAATTGACGCGGATGTTCTCGTCCGCCAGTTCCTTCGCGAGGCCGAGGGTCATGGTGTCGATGGCGCCCTTGGAGGCGGCGTAGTCCACCCATTCCCCCGGCGAACCCAGGCGCGCCGCGCCGGAGGAAATGTTGACGATCGCGCCGCCCTGGCCGCCGTGCTTCGTGGACATGCGCCTGATGGCTTCGCGCGCGCACAGGAACGGGCCCAGCACGTTGGTCTCGAACATGAGCCTGAGGCGGTCCGCGGACATGGCCTCGACCCGCGAGCGGGTAACGACGATGCCGGCGTTGTTCACCAGCGCGGTGAGCAAGCCCAACTCCCTGTCCGAGGTCTCGAACAGGCGCAGCACGTCGGCCTCCACCGCGACATCGCCCGCGACCGCCACCGCCTTGCCGCCGCCGCGTCGGATGTCGCCCACGACCGCGTCCGCGGAAGCCTTGTCCCGCAGGTAGCTGATGCACACCGCATAGCCGCGCTCGGCGGCGAGGCGCGCGGTGGCGGCGCCGATGCCGCGGCCGCCGCCGGTAATGACCATGACCCCGCTCATGTCACCTTCCCCTCAGGAACAGCTTGTCGAGGTCGCCCAGCGTGAGCTGGTACCAGGTCGGGCGCCCGTGGTTGCAGGATCCGGAGCGCTCGGTGGCTTCCATTTCGCGCAGCAGTGCATTCATTTCCGCGACGCTCAGGATGCGATTGGCTCGAACCGCGGCGTGGCAGGCCATGCCGGAGAGCAGTTCGTCGCGCCGCGCGGCGATGGCCTGCGCCGCGCCGTACTCGCGCAGTTCGGCCAGTACCGCGCGCGCCAGGGCCGGCACGTCGCCGCCGGCGAGCAGCACCGGCGCGGCGCGCACCGCCAGCTCGTTCGGGCCCGCGGCGCTGATCTCGAAGCCCAGTTTCTCCAGCGCTACGCGATTCTCCTCGGCGGTGGCGACATCCAGCGCCTCGGCGCGAAACACCGCCGGCACCAGCAGCTGTTGGCGTTCCACCTTTCCGGCATCGAGGTTGCCCTTCAATCCTTCATAGACAATGCGTTCGTGCGCCGCGTGCATGTCCACCAGCACCAGGCCGGCCTCGTTCTGCGCCAGGATGTAGACGCCGTGAAGTTGCGCGAGCGCGTAGCCCAGGGGCGGGGCGGCGTGCGAGACCGGAAGCGCTGCAGGCATCGCTGCGGCAGCAGTGGCGGATCCCATGAAGGCCTGATAGGCCGCCACGGGCTGCGCCAGGCCTAGGGCCGGTTGTATCGAGGCACCTTGCGGAATTGCCGCGTACGCCACCGGCGCCTCGGCGGCGGAGGGCGACAGTGCCCGCTTCACCGCATGGAACACGAACTGGTGGACGCCGCGCGAATCACGGAAGCGGACCTCGGTCTTGGCTGGGTGGACATTCACGTCCACCCCGCGCGGGTCGATCTCGAGGAACAGGGCGTAGGCAGGCTGGCGGTCGCCGTGCAACAGGTCCGCCCAGGCCTCGCGCGCAGCGTGCGCCAGCAGCCGGTCGCGCACGAAGCGGCCATTGACGAAGAAATACTGCGAATCGGCGCGGGCGCGCGCCGCCTGCGGGCTGCCGGCGATGCCGTAGAGGCGCAGCGTGCCAGCCCGCGCCTCCACCGGCAGGCTGTTGCGGATGAACTCCTCCCCGAGCAGGGCCGCGACGCGCTCAGGCAAAGCCTGCCGGCGCAGGTGCCGAGAGACGCGGCCGTTGTGCTTCAGCGTGAATGCGGCTTCCGGATGCGCCAGCGCGATGCGGCGAAACACCTCCTCGCAGTGGCCGAACTCGGTGGCCTCGGTGCGCAGGAACTTGCGTCGCGCCGGGGTGTTGAAATACAGATCGGCGACCGCGACCGTGGTGCCGGCGGTGCGCGCCGCGGGCTGGATATTCCCCGCCGCGGCGCCCTCGGCGCTCAGTTCGCTCGCATGTGCCGCGTCTGCTGTGCGGGTGGTAAGGGCGAGGCGCGACACCGAGGCGATCGAGGCCAGCGCTTCGCCCCGGAAGCCGAGCGTGGCGACGCCCTCCAGGTCCTCCAGGGTGCCGATCTTGCTGGTGGCGTGGCGCGCCAGCGCGAGCGGCAGGTCCGCGAGCGGAATACCGGAGCCGTTGTCCTCCACCTGCACCCGCCGCGCGCCGCCTTCCTCCAGCGTGACGACGATCTCGGTGGCGCCGGCATCGAGCGCGTTCTCCAGCAGTTCCTTCAGCACCGAGGCCGGGCGCTCCACCACCTCGCCGGCGGCGATCTGGCTGATGAGCAAGTCGGGAAGGACCGAGATCTGTCCCATCGGGCGGCTCATTCGGCTAGCTCCGCCTCGGCGCCGCCGGTGATGCGCACCAGGTCGGCGTAGGTCAGCTTGAACACGGTGCTCGGATGCCCGGCGGCAGCCCAGATCTCGGCGTACGCGGCCAGGCTGCGTTCCACGTAGCGCCTGATGCTGCCGACGTGGCCCGCGGGCGCGACGCCGCCAATGGCGAAGCCGGTGTGGCGGCGCACGAAGTCCGCGTCCGCCTTGCCGATGGGTTCGCCCACCAGCTCGGCCAGCTTCGCGGTGCTGACGCGCCTCGCGCCCGAGGACATCACCAGGACCGCGCTGTCGGAGGCTTCGGCGCGAAACACAAGGGAATTGGCGATGTGCGCGGGCTCGCAGCCGAGGAACTGTGCCGCGGCGAGCGCGGTGCGCGCCGCGCCCGGCAACTCGACGATGTCCGGCGCGAGGCCCGCGGCGGCGAGCGCAGCGCGCACGCGCTCCACGCTCGGGTTGGAGAGGACTGCGGACACCGGCTGATTATATCGAGGCGCCCCGGTACCCCCGGTACCGTCGGTACAATTCGCGCAATGGAGCATCTCGCCGCGCTGTTCGACCTCGCCGTCCACCTCGACCAGCACCTGGCCGCGTTCGTCGCGGAGCACGGCGTCTGGGTCTATGCGCTGCTGTTCGTGATCGTGTTCACGGAGACCGGCCTGGTGATCTGGCCCTTCCTGCCCGGCGATTCGCTGCTGTTCGTCACCGGCGCGCTCGCGGCCGCGGGCAACATGGACATCGGGCTGGTGATGGGGGTGCTGATCGCCGCGGCGCTCACCGGAGACAATGTCAACTACTTCATCGGCCGCTGGGTGGGGCCGCGCGTGTTCCACTACGAGCAGTCGCGCTGGTTCAACCCGGCGTACCTCGCGCGCGCGCATGCCTTCTACGAGCGCCACGGCGGCAAGACCATCATCCTCGCTCGCTTTGTTCCCATCGTGCGGACCTACGTGCCGTTCGTCGCCGGCGTGGGCAGCATGCCCTACGCGCGCTACATCGGCTTTTGCGTGGCCGGCGCGGTGATCTGGGTGGTGTCGCTGTGCAGCCTGGGCTACTTCTTCGGCAACATACCGGCGGTGAAGAGCAACCTGACCATCGTGATCCTTGCCATCGTGCTGCTGTCGATCACCCCGGGCCTGTACGCCTGGGTGAAATCGCGCTCAGTTCAGCGCGACGGGTAGGCCCGGAGGCGCCTCGGTCACCGGGCTGTGCGGCCTGGGCGGGTACTTCGCCAGGTAGCGCTTGATGCCGGCCAGGATCGCGCGCGCCATCTTGTCCTGGTAGGCCTCGTCGTTGAGCCGCTTTTCCTCCTCGGGGTTGGAGATGAAGGCGGTCTCCACCAGGATCGAAGGCACGTCGGGAGATTTCAGCACCGCGAAGCTCGCCTGCTCCACGCGCGGCTTGTGCAGGGTGTTGATCTGGCCCAGTTCCCCCAGCACCGCGTGCCCCAGCTTCAGGCTGTGGTCGATGGTCGCGGTCTGCGACAGGTCGAGCAGCGTCTGCGCCAGGTAGCGGTCCTTGACGTCGATGTTCACGCCGCCCACCAGGTCGGCCTCGTTTTCCTTGCGCGCCAGCCATTTCGCCGCCTCCGAGGTGGCACGCCGCTCCGAGAGCGCGAACACCGAGGAGCCGCGCGCGTGCGGCTTGAGGAAGGCGTCGGCGTGCACCGAGACGAACAGGTCGGCGCGAACCTTGCGCGCCTTGTCCACGCGCGACTGCAATGCGAGGTAGTAGTCGCCGTCGCGCGTCAGCACCGCGCGCATGCCGGGTTCCTCGTCGATCATCGCCTTCAGGCGGCGGGCGATGGTGAGGGTGATGTCCTTTTCCCGCGAGCCGTGGCGCCCGAGCGCGCCGGGATCCTCGCCGCCGTGCCCGGGGTCGATGACGATGGTTGCCAGCCGCGCCACCGCCTGCGGCCCGCCTTTTTCCTCGACCGGCGCCGGCGCGCGCCGGCCCGCCGACTCGATCAGCGCCGCGAGCGGGTCCGGCGCCGCCATCGGGTACAGGTCGAGGACCAGGCGGTGGCCGTAGTCCGCGATCGGCTTGAGCGTGAACACCTGCGGCTTCACTTCCGCCTTCAGGTCGAGGACGATGCGCAGCACCCCGGGCCGGTTGCGGCCCGCGCGCAGCTTCGCGATGTAGGGGTCGCCCGCGGCGACCTTGTCCTGCAGCTCGGCGAGCGCCGCGCCGAACTCGGCGCCCTCTATGTCCACCACCAGGCGTTCCGGGTCCTTGACGCCGAAGACGCTGAACCTGAGCTCGGTGTTCGACTCCAGCGTGACGCGGGTGTAGTCGCGCGCCGGCCAGATGCGCGTGGAGGTGATCTGCGCCTGCGCTAGCGCTTCCCCCGTGCCGACAACGAGTGCAAGCGCGACGAGGCAGCCGCGAGCCAGGCTTCGCCCTGCGGCGAGCGCGCCACGAGCCGGGCCTCCCGCCCCGTTCCCTCGTAGCCGAGATGGATCTCGAGGTCCGGCGGCGCGATCGCGTCCCCGGCCTTCTCCGGCCACTCCACCGCGCAGAGTGCCTCCGGCCCGAAGTGCTCCTGGAAGCCTGAATTCAGCCATTCAGATCTGTCCTTGAAGCGATAAAAATCAAAGTGATACAAGTATAATCTCGAAAGGTCGTAAGGTTCAACCAGCGTGTAGGTGGGGCTCTTCACCCGTCCCCTGTGTCCCAGTGCCCCCAGAAGGCCCCGGACGAGGGTGGTCTTGCCTGCCCCCAGGTCGCCGATGAGGTGCAGGACCAGGCCATTGCGCGCGTCCTCCGCCAGGGCGGCGCCCAGCTGCAGCGTGGCCGCTTCGTCGGGAAGCTGCGCGGTCAACTTAAGATGCTCGCCCATGGACTACGCGGCACTCGCGGAGCGGATCAGGGAGTGGGGCGCCGGGCTCGGCTTCCAGGCGGTGGGCATTGCGGACGCGGACCTCTCGGCGGCCGAGGGCCGTCTCGCCGAATGGCTCGAGCTGGGCTGGCACGGCGAGATGGATTATATGGCCCGCCACGGCGCGCTCCGCGCGCGGCCCGCGGTGCTCGCGCCCGGCACGCTGCGCGTCATCACCTGCCGGATGGACTACGCCCCGTCGCTCGATGACGAGTGGCCGGCGCTCGCCGACGGGGCGCGAGCGTACGTGGCGCGCTATGCGCGTGGCCGCGACTACCACAAGGTGCTTCGCTCCAGGCTGCAAAAGCTGTGCGACCGCATCGAGGCCGATGTCGGACCCTTCGGCCACCGCGTCCTGTGCGACTCTGCTCCGGCAATGGAAGTGGAGCTGGCGGCGAAGGCGGGCATCGGCTGGCGCGGCAAGCACACGCTGCTCCTTTCGCGCGAGGCGGGCTCCTGGTTCTTCCTGGGCGAGATCTACACCAGCCTGCCGCTGCCGCCGGATCTGCCGACCAGCGATCATTGCGGCAGTTGTCGCCAGTGCATCGACGTCTGCCCGACCCAGGCCATCCAGGGCCCGTACCGGCTGGACGCGCGGCGCTGCATCTCCTACCTCACCATCGAACACAAAAGCGCCATCCCGGAGGAATTGCGGCCGTTGATCGGCAACCGCGTCTACGGCTGCGACGACTGCCAGCTGGTGTGCCCCTGGAACAGCTTCGCGAGGCCTAGCGCGGAACCTGATTTCCAGGTGCGCAACGGCCTTGATCGCGCGACGCTGGTGGACCTGTTCGCGTGGACCGAGCCAGAGTTCGATGAGCGCCTGCGCGGCTCGCCCATCCGGCGCATCGGCCACGAACGCTGGTTGCGCAACCTCGCGGTGGGACTGGGCAACGCGCCGCGATCCGACGCGGTCATCGCCGCTTTGCGCGCCAGGATCGATCATCCTTCGGCGCTGGTGCGGGAGCATGTGACATGGGCATTGGAACGCCATGAGCGATTGGCAGCCTGACAAGCTGTTGCCCGGATTCGAGTCCCTCGAGTTCGCGCAGCCGGAGGACTACGACGGCCCGGTGGTGGCGACGCTGGTGCGCGCGCCGGCGGGCGATGCGCCGAGGGCGGTGTTGTACGTCCACGGATTCATCGACTATTTCTTCCAGCGCCACATGGCCGAGCGCTTTGCCGCCGAGGGCTATGCGTTCTACGCGCTCGATCTCAGGAAGCACGGACGCTCGCTGCTGCCGCACCAGCATGCCTGCTATTGCGCCGATGTCGCCGAGTACTACGCGGATATCGACAAGGCGCTGCAGGAGATCGGCCGCCCGGTGCTGCTGGCGGGCCATTCCACCGGCGGACTCGTCTGCGCGCTCTACGCGAACGAGGGCGGTCGCAGGGACCAGGTCGAGGGGTTGTGGCTTAACAGCCCGTTCTTCGATTGGCGCGCGACCGGCGCGCAGCGCGCGCAGTTGCAGGTTGCGCGTTTCCTGGGCACTTTCTCCCCGTTCCTGAACAATCCCAAGGCCGTGCTGCCGCAGTACGTGAAGAGCCTGCACAAGCAGTGGGAGGGCGAGTGGGAGTTCGACCTGGCGTTGAAGCCGCTGCTGGGCTTTCCCGCCTATTTCGGCTGGGTGCGCGCGATCTTCGCCGCGCACGGGAAGGTTCACGCGGGACTGCGCCTGGAGATCCCGGTGCTCGCCATGCACTCGGACGAAGCCGACATCGTGCTCGACTGGCGTCACATCGCGCGCTGGTCGCGCACGCTGGGACCCAGGGCGAGCGTGCTGTCCTTCCCCGGCGCCTTCCACGACCTGGTGCTGTCGCGGCGCGAGATTCGGGACGAGGTGTTCGGGCAGTTGTTCGCCTGGGCGGGGCGGACGTTGTAGCTGCGCAGACGATTGCGGACTACTTCGGCTTGTCAAGGGCCTTGCGGATGCCTCGGGCCTGTTCTCCGATTCGCGGCACGTCGCGCTGGACGGTATCCCAGATCAGGTTCAGGTTCAGGGTCAAATACCCGTGCGCCAGGCGGTTGCGCATCCCGACCACTTTCGTCCACTCGACTTCCGGATGGGCGCGCTGCAGTTCCGCACTGACTCTTCCGGCGGCCTCGCCCAAGACTTCCAAATTCCGCAACACGGCGTCGCGAACCATCCGCTGCTTGAAGAACTGCTCCTTGGTGAGCGGTCCGATGAACTCGCGGATCGCGTCCGCCGCGTCGACCAGGCTGTCGAGGTAGACGAGGTCGCGGTCGCTCAAACGGGTCGAGCCTCCGCGAGCACGCGGCTGCGGATGCGAGGCGGCAGGTCGTCCTCCGTGAGGACTTGCACTGGGACGCCAAGGGCTTCCCGCAATGCTTCCTCGAAGCCCGCGAGGTCGAACAACGTCGTACCCGCCGGCACGTCGACCAGAAGATCAAGGTCGCTGTCCTCGCGGTCGGTGCCGTGCAGCACCGAACCGAAAACGCGCAGCCGGCCCATGCGGTGGGCGGATGCGATTTCCAGGACGCGGTCCTTGCGGTTCCTCAGGGCGACGGAGGGCTGCATCGGCGGGATGATACTCCCGCCGCATAGGCAGGCGTGCTGTCAGGCCGTCCAGGGCGCCGGCTTGACGCTAACTGGCGGCAACTGCCGTCCGAGCCCCGCCAGCGCCGCCCGCACGATCGAATCCCGGTCCACCTCGAAGAACGCCCGCAGCGCCTTGCGCGTGTCGCTGCGCCCGAAGCCGTCGGTGCCCAGCGCAGCGAAGCGCCGGCCCGAAGGGGCGTAGGGACGGATGAGGTCGGCCACCGCGCGCACGTAGTCGCTGGCGGCGACGATCGGGCCTTCGGTGGCCTTAAGGCAGCCCTCGACCCAGGATTGCTTCGGCGCGCCTTGCAAGGTCGAGCGCTCCGCGTCCATGCCGTCCCAGCGCAGTTCCGTCCAGCTGGTGACGCTCCAGACATCCGCCGCCACGCCGTGCTCCGCTTCGAGCACCTCGGCTGCGGCGAGGGACTCGCGCAGGATGGTCCCGGATCCGAGCAGCTGCACGCGAGGGCCGGACGCCTCGCTCCTGCGCAACCGGTACATCCCCTTCACGATGCCTTCCTCCGCGCCCGCTGGCATCGCCGGGTGCGCGTAGTTCTCGTTCATCGTGGTGAGGTAGTAGAAGACGTCCTCCTGCTCATGCAGCATGCGGCGGACGCCGTCCCGCACGATCACCGCGACCTCGTGCTGGAAGCAGGGGTCCCAGGACTTGCAGTTGGGGATGGTGGAGGCGACCAGGTGACTGGTGCCGTCCTGGTGCTGCAGCCCTTCCCCTGAAAGCGTGGTACGGCCGGCGGTGGCGCCGACGAGGAAGCCGCGCGCGCGCGAGTCGGCCGCTGCCCAGGCGAGATCGCCGACGCGCTGCAGGCCGAACATGGAATAGAAGATGTAGAAGGGCAGCATCGGCGTGCCATGCGCGCTGTAGCTGGTCGCCGCCGCGAGCCACGAGGAAATGGCGCCGGCTTCTGTGATGCCTTCCTCCAGGATCTGCCCGTCCTTCGCTTCCTTGTAATACAGCAGCTCGTCGCGGTCCTCGGGCTCGTAGAGCTGGCCCACCGATGAATAGATGCCCACCTGGCGGAACAGGTTCTGCATGCCGAAGGTGCGCGCCTCGTCGGCCACGATCGGCACGATGCGCGGGCCCAGTTCCGGATCGCGCAGCAGCTGCGACAGCATCTGGACGAAGGCCATGGTCGTGGACTTCTCCCGCGTGCCAGTACCCTCCATCAGGCCTGCGATGGAATCGGGTTTCGGCGCCGCAAGGCGCGGCGCCGCGGCCGAGCGCGCCGGCAGGTAGCCGCCCAGCGCGGCGCGCCGCGCGTGCAGGTAGCGCATCTCCGGCGAATCCGCCGACGGGCGGTAGAAGCGCAGCTGCTCGACGTCCTCGTCCGTGAGTGGCAGGGCGAAGCGGTCGCGGAAGGCGCGCAGCGCCTCGTCGTCCAGCTTCTTTTGCTGGTGGGTGCCCATCTTGCCCTGGCCCCAGTGGCCCATGCCGAAACCCTTCTTGGTCTGGGCGAGGATCACCGTAGGCTGGCCGCGGTGGCGCAGCGCGGTGTGGTAGGCGGCGTGGACCTTCACGGTGTCATGGCCGCCGCGGCGCAAGCGGTCGATGTCCTCGTCGGTGAGGTGGGCCACCAGCGCCTGCAGCTCGGGGTACTTGTTGAAGAAATGTTCGCGGTTGAAGCGGCCGTCGGTTGCGGCATAGGTCTGGAAGGCGCCGTCCGGGGTCTCGTGCAGGCGGCGCAGGATCACTTCATCCGCGTCGCGCGCGAACAGCGGATCCCAATCCGAGCCCCACAGGCACTTGATGACGTTCCATCCGGCGCCGGCGAACAGGCCTTCGAGCTCCTGCACGACGGAGCCGTTGCCGCGCACCGGCCCGTCCAGGCGCTGCAGGTTGCAGTTGACGACGAAGATGAGGTTGTCCAGGCCCTCGCGCGCGGCGAGCGACAGGCCGGCGAGCGACTCAGGCTCGTCCATCTCGCCGTCGCCGACGAAGCACCAGACCTTGCGCGCCGCGGTGTCGAGCAGGCTCCGGTCCTGCAGGTAGCGCATGAAGCGCGCGTGGTAGATCGCGGTGATCGGCCCCAGGCCCATGGAGCCGGTCGGGAACTGCCAGAACTCCGGCATCAGCCACGGATGGCAGTACGAGGACAGTCCCTGGCCGCCGGTCTCGCGCCGGTAGCTGTCGAGTTGCGCTTCCTCCAGCCGGCCCTCCAGATAGGCGCGCGCATAGACGCCCGGCGCCGAATGCGGCTGGAAGTACACCAGGTCCCCGTCCTGTCCGGCGCGGAAGAAATGGTTGAAGCCGACCTCGAACAGGTCCGCGGCCGAGGCGTAGCTGGCGATGTGGCCTCCCAGCTCGGCGTGGGCGCGGTTGGCGCGCACCACCATGGCGAGGGCGTTCCAGCGGATGATGGAGGCGAGGCGCTGCTCGATCTCCAGGTTGCCGGGAAACTGTGGTTGCTCCGCGAGGCCGATGGTGTTGCAGTAGGGCGTGTTCAGCACCGGCGGCATGCGCACGCGGCGGGCGCGGGCGCGGTCCACGAGCTTCCTCAGCAGGAAGCTGGCGCGCTCGGGGCCCTCGTTCCGGAGCACGGCGTCGAAGCCTTCGAGCCACTCGCGCGTCTCGGCGGCATCCGGGTCCGGTGGGCTGACGCGCCAATAGCCCGAAAAAGGCGAATCGGTCAGATCGGTCATCCGGGGATGGTACGCCGCCACGGCCGGCATGGGGTTGCGTACGCGCTGCAGAAAGCGGCTCATTGGGGCATGATCTGCCGCATTGCGATGATTTCAAGGAACATCATGCTGCTGGATTCCATCGACCTGAAGATCCTGTCCGCCCTGCAGGGCGATGCCCGTATCGCCAACGTGGACCTCGCGCGCAAGGTGCACCTGTCGCCTTCGCCGTGCCTGGCGCGCGTGCGCGCGCTGGAGGAGGGAGGCGTGGTCAGCCGCCACGTGACGCTGCTCGATCCCAAGAAACTTGGGCTGACGGTGAGCGTGCTGGTGCAGGTGACGCTGGAGCGCCAGGTGGAGAAGGCGCTCGAGGTGTTCGAACGCGCGGTGCGCGAGCGCCCCGAGGTGATGGAGTGCTACCTGATGACCGGGGACGCGGATTACCTGCTGCGAGTAGTGGTGCCCGACGTCCCGGCCTTCGAGCGCTTCATCCTGGACTTCCTGTCCAGGGTGCCCGGCGTGGGCAACATCAAGTCGAGTTTCGCCCTGAAGCAGGTGAAGTACCAGACGGCGCTGCCCCTGCCCTCAGTGGCGGGAATCGCCACAGCGTCACGGCGCTCGCGGCGGCCCAGGCGCAGTAGAGCGTCGTGAACACCCATTCCGGCGCGCGGTAGTAGAGCAGCGCCTGCACCCAGCGGCCGACGAAGGAATCCGGGCGACCGCCGCCGCGTAGCATGTCCTCCCAGACCGTGAGCGGGCAGGCATAGCCGAGCAAGGCTTCCAGCGCCACGAATGCGATGGCGCCCAGGTGCAGCCAGCGGAACCACGGATTGCGCACCCAGCGCCAGTGCGCGGCGGCGCCGATCCAGACCAGGACCAGCCCGCCGACGATAAATACGACTATGAGGAAATGGACGACAAGGACAAGGTCAGGGAGCACGCGGTCATCGTCAGGAACGCGGGCGCGTTGGGTCCGCGATCCACTCGCTCCACGAGCCGGCGTACAGCTTTGAGCCGGTGAGGCCCGCGATTTCCATCGCCAGCAGGTTGTGGCAGGCGGAAACGCCGGAGCCGCAATAGTTCACGATCTCCGCAGTCGACCGGTCCCCGAGGACGGAAGCGAACTGGCTCTTGAGCGTCGCCGCGTCCTTGAACGTTCCATCCGCATTGACGTTGTCATTGTTGAAGTGGTTCACGGCGCCGGGGATGTGGCCGGCGACCGGATCGATGGGCTCCTGCTCCCCGCGGAATCGCGCCGGCGCGCGCGCATCGACCAGCAGCGACCTATCGCGGTGGGCGGCAACGTAGGCGGCATCCACAGCCATCCCGGTCTTCGGCTTCGCAGGATAGGCCGACGCAGGGAACGAAGGCGCCTCGGAGGTGACCGGCCGGCCTTCCTTGACCCACCTCGCCAGACCGCCATCGAGCACCGCGACTGCGTCATGCCCGGCCCAGCGCAGCATCCACCAAAGCCGCGAGGCCATGGATCCATTGCTGCCGTCGTAGCAGACGATGGTGTCCGACGGCTTTAGGCCCTGGCGGCCCATCCAGGCGATGAATGCGTCCAGTTCGGGCAGGGGATGCCGGCCATTGCGCCCGGTCTTGGCTCCAGACAGGTCGTGCTCCATGGCGGCGAACAGCGCGCCGGGGATGTGGCCTTCGCGGTACTGCTGCGCGCCCAGTTCCGGCTTGAACAGGTCGTGGCGGCAGTCGAATCGGCGCCAGCCGGGATTCGCGGCCAGTTCCGCCGTCGATACGAGGGGTTTCATGCGCCGATGCCCCTGCGCAGCCATTCATGGAAATGCACCATGCTGTCCTCCATCGGCGATTGATAGGGCCCGGCATCGTCCTCGCCCTGCAGCCACAGCGCCTTGCGGCCGCGATCCAGGCTCCGGCAGAGCACTTCGTCCTCGAGCGCGGTTTCGTCGTACGCCGCCTTCTGCGCCGCGATGAACTCGCGCTCGAAAAGCACCACTTCCTCCGGGTAGTAGAACTCGACCACGTTGGTGGTGAGCTCGGGCGAGCGCGGGATGAGCTTGGAGGTCACCAGCACATTGGGGTACCACTCCAGCATGAAGCCGGGGTAGTAGGTGGCCCAGAGCGCACCGTACTTCGGTGTCGCGCCGCGCAACTGGCCCAGGCAGGCCTCGTGCCACTTGCGGTACACCGGGGTGCCGGGGACGCTGAATCCCTCGCGGGCGGGGACCACCTGCACCGAGGTGCGCTCGCCGTACTCCACGTGCGAGGCGTCCACGTCGGTGAACCCGCCCAGCCCCGGGTGGTAGAAATTGACGTGGTAGACCTCGAGGTAAATTTCGATGAAGGTCTTCCAGTTGCAGGCGTAGTCGGTGACCTCGACGCGATCCAGCCTGTAGCCCGAGAAGTCCCAGTCGGCGGCGCGGCTAAACGGGACCAGGTCCTGGCGCGGGTCGCGCGGTCCGGCGAACAGCAGGCCCTGCCAGTTCGTCAGCGGCGTCGATGCCAGCTTGACGCAGGGCTGTTCGTCGAACCGGGGCGCGCCGAGCAGCTCGCCCTTCAGGTCGTAGGTCCAGCGGTGCAGCGGGCAGACGATGTTCTGCGCATTGCCGCGGCCCTCGAGCATGATGGACTGGCGGTGGCGGCAGACGTTGGACAGCAGCGCGATGCCGCTATCGGCATCTTGCGAGCTTCGCACCAGCAGCTTGGCGTGGTCCATCCAGGCGAGGGTGTGGTAGTCGCCCGCGTTCGGCACCATCAGTTCGTGGCCGATGTAGTCCGCGCCGGCGTCGAACAGCAGGCGCTTCTCGCGCTCGAAGATCGCAGGGTCGAAATACCACGCCATCGGCAGCTGGCAGCTGGCCGGGCGGATCCGGGCGAGGCTCGAAAAATCGGTCATGGCGCCATGGTGTCGGGGGACCGGAGAAAAGCGAAAAGCGGCGAATTGTACAATTATGGACTCCCTTTCCCCGGGTTCCGTTCCCCGTCCCGCCATGAGCAAGGCCGCCGACAGGTCCGCCGCCGCCCCGAGTTTCGAGAAGGCGCTCGCCGAGCTCGAGAAGATCGTCGCGCGCATGGAAGGGGGCAACCTCAGCCTGGAGGAGTCGCTGGCTGCCCACAAGCGCGGCCTGGAGTTGGCGAAATTCTGCCAGGACCGCCTCGAAGCCGCGCAGCAACAGGTGCTGGTGCTGGAGGGCGAGGTCCTGAAGCCGCTCGCGGCGGCCGCCGAAGAAGGTGAAGGCGAGCATTGAAGCCCATGGAATCCGATTTCATGGCCTGGATGGGTGCCGTCCAGGCGCGGATGGAGCAGGCGCTTGCGCGCCTGCTGCCGGCCGCCAGCCTCGCGCCGTCGCGCCTGCACGCGGCGATGCGCTACGCCTCGCTGGAAGGCGGCAAGCGGGTGCGCCCCCTGCTCACCTTCGCCGCCGGCGAACTGGCCGAAGCGCCCGCGCAGCGGCTCGAGGTCGCGGCTTCGGCGGTGGAACTGATTCACGCCTATTCCCTGGTCCACGACGACTTGCCCTGCATGGACGACGACGTGTTGCGACGGGGCAAGCCCACGGTGCACGTCGAGTTCGACGAGGCCTCCGCGCTGCTGGTGGGCGATGCGCTGCAGTCGCTCGCCTTCCAGGTGCTCGCGGAACACACGCTCGCGGACGATCCCGCGGCGCAACTGGATATGGTGAAGACGCTGGCGGTTGCATCGGGCTCGCGCGGCATGGCGGGTGGCCAGGCGGTGGACCTGGAGTCCACGGGGAAGAAGCTGGACCTGCCCGAGCTCGAGTTCATGCATATCCGCAAGACCGGCGCCATCATCCGCGCCGCGGTGGTGCTCGGCGCCGCCTGCGGCAAGCCGCTGTCGGAGTCCGGGCGCGCGCAACTGGACCATTACGCGAAGTGCGTCGGCCTCGCCTTCCAGGTGGTGGACGATGTGCTGGACGCCGAAGCGAGCACCGCGACGCTGGGCAAGACCGCGGGCAAGGATTCGAAGCACAACAAACCGACCTACGTCTCGGCGATGGGCGTGGCGCGGGCCAGGGCCTTTGCCGAGGAACTGCGCGCCGACGCCCATGCCTCGCTGGAGGCGTTCGGCGAGCGCGGGGCGCGCCTGCGCCAGCTGGCCGATTTCATCGTGCTGCGGAAGTTCTAGCGATGGCGACGATCACCGGGACGTTGCCGGGGGCGGAGGAGTCGGGTGGCGCGGAAGCGGGCGGCTACAATCCGTCCATGTACGAGCTGCTGAAGACCATCAACGATCCGGCCGACCTGCGCCGGCTCGAGCGCAAGTCGCTGCACCAGCTCGCCGACGAACTGCGCGCCTTCGTGCTGGATTCGGTGTCGAAGACCGGCGGCCACCTGTCGTCGAACCTGGGCACGGTGGAGCTCACCATCGCGCTGCACTACGTCTACGAGACGCCGGAGGACCGCATCGTGTGGGACGTGGGCCACCAGACCTACCCGCACAAGATCCTCACCGGCCGGCGCGAGCGCATGGGCACGCTGCGCCAGCTGGGCGGCATCTCGGGCTTCCCGCGCCGCGTCGAGTCGCCCTATGACACTTTCGGCACCGCGCATTCCTCGACCTCGATCTCCGCGGCGCTTGGCATGGCGGTGGCAGCGAAGCAAAAGGGTGAGCAGCGCCACGCGGTCGCGGTGATCGGCGACGGCGCCATGTCCGCCGGCATGGCCTTCGAGGCGCTGAACAACGCCGGCGCCATGGACGTGAACCTGCTGGTGGTCCTGAACGACAACGAGATGTCCATTTCGCCGCCGGTCGGCGCGCTGACCAACTACCTTGCGCGGCTGCTGTCCGGACGCATGTACGCCACCGCAAAGCGCGCGAGCGAGCATGTGCTCAAGCGCGTGCCCGCGATGCTGGAGCTGGCGCGCCGCGCCGAGGAGCACGTCAAGGGCATGGTGACCCCCTCGACGCTGTTCGAGGAGTTCGGCTTCAACTACATCGGCCCGATCGACGGCCACGACCTGGACACGCTGGTGGCCACGCTGCAGAACATCAAGCAGCTGCAAGGGCCGCAGTTCCTGCACATCGTCACGCGCAAGGGGCAGGGCTACAAGCTCGCAGAGGACGACCCGATCGCCTACCACGGCCCGGGCAAGTTCGATCCTGCCGAGGGCATCCAGAAAGCGGCCGGCGGCGGCAAGCCCGCCTACAGCCAGGTCTTCGGCGACTGGCTGTGCGACATGGCGAAGCAGGACGCGCGCCTTATGGCGATCACGCCGGCGATGCGCGAAGGCTCCGGCATGGTGCGCTTCTCCGAGGAATACCCCGAGCGCTACTTCGATGCCGCCATCGCCGAGCAGCACGCGGTCACCTTCGCCGCGGGCATCGCCTGCGAGGGCCTGAAACCGGTGGTGGCGATCTATTCCACTTTCCTGCAGCGCGGCTATGACCAGCTGATCCACGATGTCGCGATCCAGAACCTGCCGGTGCTGTTCGCGCTGGATCGAGGCGGCCTGGTGGGCGGCGACGGCCAGACGCACAACGGCAGCTTCGACTACGCCTTCCTGCGCACCGTTCCCAACCTGGTGCTGATGGCGCCCTCGGACGAGAACGAATGCCGGCAAATGCTCTACACCGGCTACACGCTGGAGGGGCCTGCCGCGGTGCGCTATCCGCGCGGCACCGGCCCGGGCGCGCCGCTGCAGGCGGAGATGAAGGCACTGCCCCTCGGCAAGGGCGAACTCCGGCGCCAGGGCAGGAAGGTCGCCATCCTTGCGTTCGGCTCGATGGTGAAGCCTGCGCTGGAGGCCGCCGAGGCGCTCGATGCCACAGTCGCCAACATGCGCTTCGTGAAGCCGTTGGACACGGAGCTGGTGAAGCAGCTCGCTTCGACGCACGACCTGCTGGTCACGGTGGAGGAGCACCAGGTCATGGGCGGGGCCGGCAGCGCGGTGTGCGAGGCACTCGCCGTGCTAGGGCTTGCGCAGGTTACGAGCAATCGTGTGCTGCTCCTCGGCCTGCCGGACCGGTTCGTGGACCACGGCGACCCCGCGAAGCTGCTCGCCTCGGTCGGGCTGGACGCCGAGGGGATCCGCAAGTCCATCGAGGCTGCGTTGAGGCCGTAATACCAGAGTAACCTTGTCGGGTATATAATGGCGCCATGAAAGCCAAAGACATCCAGAACGTGCAGAGCATTCCCGACGTCCAGGCCGACCGCGATTCGCGCAAGCTCGCCATCGACCAGGTCGGCATCAAGGCCATCCGCCACCCGGTGAAGGTCATGGAGCGCGCCGGCGGCGTGCAGCACACCATCGCCAACTTCAACATGTACGTCGGCCTGCCGCACCAGTTCAAGGGCACGCACATGTCGCGCTTCGTCGAGATCCTGTCGGCGCAGGAGCGCGAGCTGACGGTGGAGAGCTTCAAGGCGATGCTCAAGGAAATGGTCAGGCGCCTGGAGGCCGAGGAAGGCCGCATCGAGATGGCCTTCCCGTACTTCATCGAGAAGGCGGCGCCGGTCTCCGGCGTGAAAAGCCTGATGGACTACGAAGTCACCTTCATCGGCGAGATCCTGAAGGGCGTGCAGACCTTCCGGATGAAGGTGCTGGTGCCGGTGACGAGCCTGTGCCCCTGCTCGAAGAAGATCTCGGCCTACGGCGCGCACAACCAGCGCTCGCACGTCACCGTCACGGCCAAGACCAGCGACTTCGTCTGGATCGAGGAAATCGTGGACCTGGTGGAGAAGCAGGCCTCGAGCGAGCTCTACGGCCTGCTGAAGCGCCCGGACGAGAAGCACGTCACCGAGCGCGCCTACGACAACCCGAAATTCGTCGAGGACATGGTGCGCGACGTCGCCGCGATCCTCAACCTGGATGACCGGGTCGAGGCCTACGTGGTCGAGTCGGAGAACTTCGAGTCCATCCACAACCACTCGGCCTACGCCTTGATTGAGCGGGACAAGGCGGCTCGCTAGCATTGCGTTCGGCCTGCTCGTGAGCGGGGCCGAAGCGCAGGACTTCAGCGCCGAGCGGGCGCGCATGGTGGCCGAGATCGAGGCCACCTACACAGACACCCGGGTACTGACCGGTCTTGCCGCGATGTCACCGCGCGTGCGCGCGGCGATGGGGAAGGTGGAGCGCCACCGGCTGGTGGGGTCCGGCCAGCAGGCGCTTGCCTACCGCAACCACCCGCTGCCCATCGGGCAGGGGCAGACCATCTCGCAGCCCTACATCGTCGCGTTGAGCACGGACCTCATCGTGCCTGCGCCGCACATGGTCGTGCTCGAGGTGGGAACCGGTTCGGGTTACCAGGCGGCGGTGCTCGCCGAGGTGGTGAAGCAGGTGTACTCGATCGAGCTGCTGGCGCCGCTGGGGCGGGAGGCGGCTTTACGCCTGAAGGACATGGGCTACGCCAACATCGAGGTGCGCATCGGCGACGGCTATCGCGGCTGGCCGGAGCAGGCGCCCTTCGATGCCATCGTCGTGACCGCGGCGGCGCCGACGATTCCGCAGGCGCTGGTGGAGCAGTTGAAGCGCGGCGGGCGGATGGTGATTCCGGTGGGGGCTTCGGGGGATGTGCAGCGCTTGCTGGTGGTGACGAAGGATTCGAAAGGCGTCGTGGCGCAGCGGGAGGTGCTGCCGGTGAGGTTCGTGCCGCTGGTGCCGGGGAAGTAGGGGCGCCGGGCGGCGCTGGATGTAACCGATCGGTTACATTTGGGGCGCCCGGGCGCCCTAGAACCGCCGCGTCAGCGTCATGGTCTGCCCCTCCCGCCGCATCTCCACGCGGTTGAGGAACGTCATCCCGAGCAGCGACACCGGCAGCCCCTGCTCGATCACCATCGCATCCACCGCCTGCAGCTCGATGCCGCCCACGCGCACCGTGTCCAGCCGCACGACGTACATCGTGGTCGGACCGGCGGCGGTCTGGGTCACGCCGCGCCTGCCCTTCAGGTAGTCGATGCCCAGGCGCTTGGCCTCGGCGCCGGGCAGCGCGATGGCGGTGGCGCCGGTATCCACCAGGAACCGGACCGCGCCGCCGTTCACCTGGCCCTCGGCCATGAAGTGGCCGCCGGGGCCGGCGGCCAGCACCGCGGTCTGCTTGCCCGAGGGATCGGCGCGGGTGCTGTAGGTCTGGCCGCGCACCAGCACGCGGCGCTTGCCGTCCACTTCGACGGTGGCGCGGTCCTTGTCCACGGAGACAAGGGTGACATTGCCGATCCGCTGCCCGACCCGGATGGTGCGCGGTTCGCCGCCGTCCACGGCGATGATCGCGGCCTTGTCGCCGAAGACCCCGGTCAGGGTGAGGTTGGTCGCCTGGGCGAGGGGAGCCGCGGCCAGCAGGCCAAGCAGGCAGAGGATCCTGCAAAGGACCCTAGAATGCCGGTTCATGAAACCTGTCGCGATCTTCAGGCATGCGCGCTCCGAGGGACCAGCCTACTTCGCCACCGCTCTGGAGCGCAAGTCCATTGTCTTCACCCTGATTCCGCTGGACGAGGGCGCGAAGGTGCCCAGGGACGCCCGGGCCTACTCCGGAATCGTGTTCATGGGCGGGCCGATGAGCGTCAACGACGAGCTGCCCTGGATCGCGCCCGCGATGGAATTGGTCAGGAACGCAGTGCGGCAGGAGATTCCGGTGCTGGGCCATTGCCTGGGCGGGCAGTTGATGTCCAAGGCGCTGGGCGGGGAGGTGACGCGCACGAAGGTGAAGGAGATCGGCTGGGGCGAGGTGCAGGTGGCCGACAACACAGTGGCGCGGGGCTGGTTCGGCGACCTGGCGCACTTCGAGAGCTTCCACTGGCACGGCGAGACCTTCAGCATTCCGCCGGGCGGCACCCGGGTGCTGGGCAACGCGCACTGCGCCAACCAGGCCTTCGCCATTGGCAGGCACCTGGGCATGCAGTGCCATGTCGAGATGACCGAGGACATGATCCGGAACTGGCTGCGCGGCGGCGCCGACGAGATCCGCAGGAGCGCGGCGAGCCCGGGAGTGCAGGCTCCGGCGGAAGTGGAGCGCCGCCTCGCGCAGCGCGTCGAGGCGCTGCACAAGGTCGCCGACCGCATCTACGACAAGTGGACCGAAGGGCTCGCCAAAGGATAAATCAGGGACAGTCCACGATTTCCGGCAACGGAAATCGTGGACTGTCCCTGATTTCCTAGTCGCGGAAATTGATGAACTGGACCGGCAGGTCGGTCACCGACTTGCGCAACAGCTGGATGGCCGCCTGCAGGTCGTCCTTCTTCGAGCCCGAGACGCGCAGGGCGTCGCCCTGGATCGAGGCCGACACCTTGATTTTCGACTCCTTGAGCAGCTTCTGCAGCTGCTTGCCCTTCTCGACCGGGATGCCGGATTTGACCGTCACCGTTTGTTTCACCTTGTCGCCGGAGATTTTCTCGACCTCGCCCGGCTCCAGGCTGCGCACGTCGACGTTGCGCTTGGCCATGCGCGCGCGCAGCACGTCCAGCACCTGGCCCAGCTTGTAGGCGTCGTCGGCGAAGACCGTGAGCACGAGTTCCGCCTGCTCTATGCGGGCGTCGGAGCCCTTGAAGTCGAAGCGGTTGCCAATTTCCTTGTTGGCCTGCTCGACCGCGTTCTTCACTTCCTGGCGGTCCACCTGCGAGACGGCGTCGAACGAGGGCATGGGGGGCTCCCGGCCTAGCGGTTCAGGCGCTGCAATTCCTCGATCCAGCGCGCGGTGACGGTGGTGATCCAGCCGACGTCGTCGGGCGAGTCGTAGCCGGAGTAGACCGCGAGCTGCAGCGCCTTGCCGCGCAGCAGGAACAGCGTGGTCGTCGCGAGGAGGTAGACCGGTTTCGGGTTGAACATGCCGCCTTCATTTGGCAGGCGCGCGCCCTGCAGGATGGACACCAGGTTGGATTCCTTCTTCAGCTCCGCCAGCAGGCTCGCCTGGCCGACGGGCTGGGTCTCGAGGAACTTGCGGAAATCCGCCGGCGCGGAGGCCGCCGGGCTGCCCAGCTCGCGCAGCGAATCGGCGACGAAGTTGCGGAATTGCGCCTCGTTCACCCGTTCGCGCTCCAGCCCCTTCGGAGTCGCCACCGCGACGTAGCGCCGCAGGTCGGGCCGGTCGCCGGTCATGAAGCGCCGCAGGTCGGCGTCGGTCATGGCGAAGACCAGGATCCGGTTGGAGGCCGAGGTCAGGCTCTCGGCCAGTTCCTGCAGCCGCGGCGAGGACAGGAAGGTGGTGTCGGAGAATCCGGGAGGCGCATCCAGCGTCACACGCTCCTGGCCCAGCGGGACGATGAATGGCGCGGCTGCGCCCGCGAGCGGCAACGCCGCGAACAGGGTGGCCAGCAGGACGGACGCAAAGCGCATGGACCCCATTCTAGCTCCCTGCGGATCACGTATCATCTGCGCTTTTCGGAGAGCAGGCACTTGGCGACGATCCTCGCAGCGCTTCCGCAAGGGGAAAAGATCGGCATCGCGTTCTCTGGCGGACTGGACACCAGCGCCGCAGTGCACTGGATGCGCGCCAGGGGCGCGGTTCCCTACGCATACACCGCGAACCTCGGCCAGCCGGACGAGTCCGACTACGCCGAGATCCCGAGGAAGGCGCTTGCCTACGGTGCGCAGAAGGCACGCCTGATCGAATGCCGGCCGCAGCTCGTGGCCGAGGGCATCGCCGCCATCCAGTGCGGCGCGTTCCACATCTCCACCGGGGGCGCCACCTACTTCAACACCACGCCGCTCGGGCGCGCGGTCACCGGCACCATGCTCGTCGTCGCGATGCGCGATGACAGGGTCGGCATCTGGAGCGACGGCAGCACCTACAAGGGCAACGACATCGAGCGCTTCTACCGGTACGGGCTGCTCGCGAATCCCTCGCTGAAGATCTACAAGCCCTGGCTGGACCAGGCGTTCATCGATGAACTGGGCGGCCGCAGGGAAATGTCCGCCTACATGGCCAGGGCCGGCTTCGATTACAAGATGAGCGCCGAGAAGGCATACTCGACCGACTCCAACATCCTCGGCGCCACGCACGAGGCCAAGGACCTGGAGTTTCTCGACAAGGGAATGTCCATCGTCAAGCCCATCATGGGCGTCGCCTTCTGGCGCGAGGGCGTGAAGGTGAAGGCCGAGAAGGTCTCGGTGCGCTTCGAGGAGGGCATGCCGGTGGCGCTCAATGGCCAGCACTTCGCCGACGCGGTGGCCCTGTTCACCGAGGCCAATGCCATCGGCGGCCGGCACGGGCTGGGCATGTGCGACCAGATCGAGAACCGCATCATCGAAGCCAAGAGCCGCGGCATCTACGAGGCGCCGGGCATGGCGCTCCTGCACATCGCCTACGAGCGGCTGGTCACCGGCATCCACAACGAGGACACCATCGAGCAGTACCGGGCGAATGGCCGGCGGCTCGGGCGGCTGCTGTACCAGGGGCGCTGGTTCGATTCCCAGACCCTGATGCTGAAGGAAGGCGCGCTGCGCTGGGTGGCGAAGGCGGTCACAGGCGAGGTGACGCTGGAGCTGCGGCGCGGCAACGACTATTCCATCCTCGACACGAAGAGCCCGAACCTCACCTACCACCCCGAGCGCCTGACGATGGAGAAGGGCGAGCAGGTGTACTTCACGCCGGCGGACCGCATCGGCCAGCTCACCATGCGCAATCTCGATATCGTGGACACGCGCGACAAGCTGCGGGTCTACGGCGAGGCGGGGTTGCTGGGGGACGCGAAGGGTGCGGTGCCTTTGCTGGGGACGGGCAAGCTGCAGAGAAAACAGCCCTGACCGGCGTCGCGCGCATCGGGGTTGCGCTCTCTTGCCTGGCGGCGATGCTGCTCGCGGCGCCGGCAGCACGGGCGCAGACCATCTGGCGCACCGATACCATCAAGGATCCCGCCTGGGAGCGCTTCTCGGTGTGCTTCGACAACGGCTGCGCCAGCATCGTCGAGGTCGGGCTGGACGGTGCGCAGCAGAGCGCGATCCGGGCCCTTTTCGAGCCCGCTGCGGCCGATGCCGCCGCCGAGCGCGGGCAGCTGCGTGCGGCGATTGCGCAAATGGAGCGCTACGTCGGCGTACTGACCGGGACCTCGGGCGACAAGGGCGGCACCTTCAACTTCGTCCGCGAGCGCCAGATGGATTGCATCGACGAATCCACGAACACCTGGTCGTACCTGCTGATGTTCCGCCGCTACGGGCTGATGCGCTTCCACGAGGTCGCCGACGTGGCGACACGGGGATGGTTCGTCTTCAGCTGGCCGCACACGACCGCGGTCGTTCGCGAGACCACCACGGACGCGCTCTGGGCGGTCGATTCCTGGTTCTTCGACAACGGCGAACCGCCGGTGATCCTGCCGCTGGAGCTCTGGCGCCGCGGCTGGGAGCCGGGGGATGCGGTGGCGCCCTAGCGGGCGCCCCGGGTTACTTCTTCGCCTTCACCTTCCCCAGCAGCAGGAACTCCAGCAACGCCTTCTGCGTGTGCAGGCGGTTCTCCGCCTCGTCCCAGACCACGCTCTTCCGGCCGTCGATCACGGCGGCGGCCACTTCCTCGCCGCGGTGCGCCGGCAGGCAGTGCATGAACAGGGCGTCCTTGCGCGCGACCTTCATCATCGCCGAGTCCACCTGCCAGTCCTCGAAGTCCTTCCTGCGCCGCTTGTTCTCTGACTCGAAGCCCATCGACGTCCAGACGTCGGTGGTGACCAGGTGCGCGCCCTTTGCCGCCTTCATCGGGTCGGCGAACTCCTCGTAGTGGTCGGTTCCATAGAGGTCGGCGCGCTCGGGTTCGACCTCGTAGCCCGGCGGCGTGGAAACGTGGACGTTGAAGTCGAACACCTCCGCCGCCTGCAGCCAGGTGTTGCACACGTTGTTCGAGTCGCCGATCCAGGCCACGGTCTTGCCCCTGATCGTGCCGCGGTGCTCGATAAAGGTGTAAATGTCGGCCATGATCTGGCAGGGGTGGTACTCGTTGGTGAGGCCGTTGATGACCGGCACCCTGGAACTCGCCGCGAAGCGGTCGATGATGTCCTGTTCGAACGTGCGGATCATCACGATGTCACACATGCGCGAGATCACCTGCGCGGCGTCCTCCGCCGGCTCCCCGCGTCCGAGCTGCGAGTCGCGGGTGCTGAGGAAGATCGCCGCGCCTCCCAACTGGTGCATGCCGGCCTCGAAGGAGAGCCGGGTTCGCGTGCTCTGCTTCTCGAAGATCATGGCCAGCGTCCGGTCCTCAAGGGGCCAGTAGCGCTGGTAGCGCTTGTAGCGGTCCTTGATCCAGCGCGTGCGCGCGAACAGGTGCTCGTACTCCTTGCGCGAGAAGTCCTTGAAACGCAGGTAGTGCCGCGGGGCGGCGTGGGGCGCGGGCATGGCGGGGGCTTCAGCGCGCGGCGGCGGTCTTCGCCTGGGGCGTCGCGCTCCGGGAGAGGAAATCCCGCACCAGCGGCAGGAGCCGCGCCACCACTTCGCGGCCCTCGTCCGCGGTCAGGATGAGCGGCGGCAGCAGGCGCACGACGTTGTCGGCGGTGACGTTGACCACGAGGCCGGCGTCCAGGCCCGCCTTCACCAGTTCGCCGCAAGGGCGGTCTAGCTCGATGCCGATCATCATGCCCATGCCGCGAACCTCCACCAGGCCGGGCAGGCCCCTGAGGCCGGAAGCCATGCCGTCGCGGATGGCGTTGCCGACGCGGGACGCGTTCTCCAGCAGGCCTTCGTCCTCCACGGTGTCGATGGTGGTGATGATGCCGGTCATGGCGAGCGGGTTGCCGCCGAAGGTGGAGCCGTGGTTGCCGGGCTTGAACACGCCCTTCGCGCGGCCGCCGATCACGCAGGCGCCCACCGGCACGCCGCCGGCGAGGCCCTTGGCGAGCGGCACCACGTCCGGCATGAAACCGGCGTGCTGGTAGACGAACCACTTGCCGGTCCGGCCCAGTCCGCACTGCACCTCGTCGGACATGAACAGCCACTGGTTCTGGTCGCAGATGTCCTTGAGACCGTTCAGGTACTCCAAGCGTGAAACATTGATGCCCCCTTCGCCCTGGATGGGCTCGACGAACACCGCCACCACGTTCTTGTTGCTCGCCGCCACCTGGCGTACCGCGTCCAGGTCATTGAGAGGTACGCGCACGAAGCCCTGCACCAGCGGCTCGAAGCCGGCCTGCACCTTGCGGCTGCCGCCTGCCGAGAGGGTGGCGAGCGACCGGCCATGGAAGGCCTTCTCCATGACGATGATCGCCGGCTCGCTGACGCCGCGGTCGTGCCCGTACTTGCGCGCCACCTTGATGGCGGCCTCGTTGGCCTCCAGCCCGGAGTTGCAGAAGAACACCTCGTCCAGCCCGGTGATCTCCGCGATGCGGTCGGCGGCCTGCTCCTGCAGCGGGTTCCGGAACAGGTTCGAGGTATGGATGATGCGCCCGATCTGTTCGGTGAGCGCGCGCACCAGCCGCGGATGATTGTGCCCGAGCGTGTTCACCGCGATGCCAGCGAGCGCGTCGAGGTATTTCTTCCCCGCCTCGTCGTAGAGCCACGCGCCCTGGCCGCGCACGAACGCGACCGGCTGGCGGGCGTAGGTGTTCATGACGTGGCTCATGGCATGGCTCCTTGTCCTGGCGCACCAAAGCAAAACGGCGGCCCATGCCGCCGTTTTCTGGATGCTATCAGAGGGTCAGAGGCTTGTCAGCCGATGCGGCGCAGGGCGTTCTCTTCGCCGGTCTTGAGCGCCCGCACGCAAGGCTGGTAGCCCTCGTGCACGATGCCGTGCAGTTCGATGCGTTTCTGCGAGCGCAGCAGGTTGGCAAGGTAATCGGCAATGGCCGGGGTGATGAGCTGGCCTGGCACCAGCACCGGGATGCCGGGCGGGTAGGGCACGATGCCGTCGGCGCAGACGCGCCCGCGCAAGGCCCGGTTGACGCGCTCCTGGTCGTCGAAGATGGGCACCAGCTCGCCGCCGCAGTAGTAGGCGTCGCGCGGCAGGTAGCGCAGCTTCGTGAAGGCGGGGATCTCGGGGGTGCGCACCAGGCGCCGCGTCGCGCGCTTTTCGCGCGCGATCCGCATCAGTGCGTCGTACAGCCGCGAAACCTTGGAGCGCGTGGTGCCGATGGTCAGCAGCAGGGTGATGGTGTTGAAGGTGCTCTTCTCGATCTGGATGTTGTAGCGGTCGAACAGTTCCTTCTGTAGCTCGTCCACGGTGTAGCCGCAGCCGGACACGTCGACCGTCACCTTGGTGGGGTCCAGCCGTATCCCGTCGTGGCGGACCTCCTCGGGCAGCAGGTCCTCCAGTTCCAGCACGCGGAACACACCGGTGGAGTTGATCTGCTGGCGCAGCTCGCGCGCGAGCATGAGGGTCCGCTGCAGCAGCTTGTAGCCCTCCATCACCGCCTGCTTGCGCGCCACGTCCAGGCTCGCGATCAGCGCGTACTGCGGCGAAGTGGAGGTGTGCATGTTGAAGTTCTCGCGGAACAGGTGCTCGCGGAACCCCGGGTCGTTGACGTGGATCATGGAGGCCTGCGAGAAGGCCGACAGCACCTTGTGCGTGGACTGCGTCGCGTAGTCCGCGCCCGCCTCCATCGCGGTGGGCCGGAATTCGGGGTGGAAGCGGGCGAAGCCGTACCAGGCCTCGTCCACGATCACCTTGATGCCGTTTGCGTGCGCGGCTTCGACGATGGGCGCGAGGTCGTAGCGCAGGCCGTCGTAGGTGCAGGAGGTGAGGATCAGCGCCTCGGCGTCCGGGTGGCGGCGGATGGCCTCGAGGATGGTCTTCTTCGGCACCGGCCCGTAGAGGCCGAATCTGCGGTTCAGCGCGCTGTCCAGGTACACCGGTTGCGCGCCGGAGAGCACCACGCCGTGGTGCACGCTCTTGTGGCAGTTGCGGTCCAGCAGCAGCTTCTCGCCCGGGGCGAGCAGGGTCTGGAAGATGACCTTGTTCGCGGTCGAGGTGCCGTTGGTGGCGAAGAAGGTGCGCCGCGCGCCGAAGGCCTTGGCCGCCATCGCCTGGGCCTCGGCGATGACGCCCTTTGGCTCCATCAGGGAATCCAGCATCGGCACGGAAACGGACAGGTCGGCATCGAAGACGTGGTCGCCCATGAATTCGTAGAAGTCGTTCACCCACGGGCTGCCGCGCAGCGATTCGCCGGAGGAATGTCCCGGCGTATGCCACTGGTCCTTGGCCATCCAGACGTAGTTCTTCAACTGGTCGGTGAAGGGCGTGCGCGCCTTTTCCTGGACCTGGGCGTTGAGGATGCGGTAGATGCCGCGGTAGTCGCGCTCCTCGCGGTAGAAATAGCCGTCCACTGCCTCGGTGAACAGGGCGTCCACCACCTCATCCTCCTGCTCTTTTGCAATCAGGATGTAGACGTTCAGTTCCGGGCGGAAGCCGGTGATGCGCTGGACCAGTTCCAGCGCCGACATCTGCAGCGTCTTGGCGCCCGAGCGGCTACCGTTGCCGGTCAGGGTGTACAGCTTGTCGTCGACGATCACCGCCTGGATGTCACCGTCGGACTCGATCGCCGCCAGCGCCTCCGCCGCAGTGGCGACGCCGCCGAACGCAATGCCGAAGGGGTTGTCCAGCGAGCGCGCAGCGGCGTTCAGCCCCTTCAGGATCTCGCGCAGGACGAGCGGCTCGTCCTCGATGACGAGAATGCGGCTCAGCGGTTTGGCCATGGGCTATGGGCTATGATTTCGCATGCCCGAGCAGGCCGGCGACAGCGTGGTGGAGTTCGTCATCCGGGGCGTGACCCTGGACGGAAGGCCGTTCCGGCCCAGCGACTGGGCCGAGCGCCTGTGCGGCGTGATGGCGGCTTTCGGCGGCGACAATCGCATGCAGTACTCGCCCTACGTGCATCCGATCAATTCCGCCGGGGTTCGCTGCGTGGTGGTGGACGTGCGGCTCGAGGAACTCGAGCCGATGGCGTACCGGTTCCTGCTCAGCTTCGCGAAGGACAACGAACTGGAAACGCGCGACGGGCGCATCGCCAACCGGACCGAGCTCGCAAAGCTGCAGCGGTCCGGGGACACGGATTAGGACGGGGTGGGGACCCTGTCCTTCGTGGCTAGGGCAGCGCCTTGATGGCGCTCGCGAGGCGGCTCTTGTGGCGCGACGCGGCGTTCTTGTGCAGCACGCCCTTGCCGACCACGCGGTCGATGACGGCCTGCGACTTGGCCAGCGCGGCGGCGGCGGCCTTCTTGTCGCCGGCGGCGATCGCCTTCTTGACGTCCTTGATGGCGCTGCGCGCGGCGGTGCGCAGGCTGACATTGCGGGCGCGACGCTCCACCGCCTGGCGGGCGCGCTTCTGCGCGGACTTGATATTTGCCATGGGACATCCGAACTTTGAAAGGGGCCGGATTTTAGCATGATCCCCCCCGCATGAACCTGCTTCGCGCCCTCGCCACCGTCAGCAGCCTGACCCTGGTATCCCGGGTGCTGGGCTTCGTCCGGGACTTCTTCATCGCCCGCGTATTCGGCGCCGGCCTGGTGACCGACGCCTTCTTCGTCGCCTTCCGTATCCCCAACCTGCTGCGGCGGCTGTTCGGGGAGGGGGCTTTCTCCCAGGCGTTCGTGCCCATCCTGGGGGAGGCGAAGGCCCGGCAGGTCCCGGAGGAGGTCCGGGAACTGGTGGACTGCGTCTTCACGGTCCTGTTCCTCGCCTTGCTGGCCACCGCGGCGCTGGGCGTCATCGCCGCCCCGTTCATCGTCCACCTTACCGCCCCGGGCTTCGCCGAGGAGCCCGGAAAGTTCGCGCTCACGGTGGCCATGCTGCGCATCACCTTCCCCTACATCGTGTTCATCTCGCTGGTGGCGCTCGCCGCTGGGGTCCTGAACACCTGGAGCCGGTTCGCGGTGCCCGCGGTCACCCCGGCCCTGCTCAATGTCTCGTTCATCGTTGGCGCCGCGTTCTTCGCCGACCGCTTCGAGCCGCCGGTGCTGGTGCTGGCCTGGGCCGTCTTTGCCGGGGGGGTGCTGCAGCTGGTCCTTCAACTCCCGGCCCTGGCCCGGATCGGCATGCTGCCGCGCTGGCGGCTGAACCTCGCGCACCAGGGCATGCGCAGGGTGCTGAAGCTCATGGCGCCGGCTGTGTTCGGCGTTTCGGTGAGCCAGGTGTCTTTGCTCATCAACACCGTGTTCGCCTCCTTCCTGGTCACCGGCAGCGTGTCCTGGCTCTACTACGCCGACCGCCTGATGGAGTTTCCCGCGGGCCTTCTCGGCGTCGCCCTGGGCACCATCCTGCTGCCCAGCCTGTCGCGCTATCACGCCGCCGCGGACCACGATGGCTACGGCCGCCTGCTCGACTGGGGCCTGCGCCTGACGCTGCTCCTGGCGCTGCCGGCGGCGGCGGCGCTTGCGGTCCTGGCCCTTCCGCTGGTGGCGACGCTGTTCCAGTACGGGCGCTTCGGCGCCGCGGACGCTTGGGCGACTCGCGAGGCGCTGGTCGCCTACAGCGCCGGGCTGGTGGGCATGATCCTGGTGAAGATCCTCGCGCCGGGCTTCTATGCGAGGCAGAACGTGGCCACGCCGGTGCGCATCGGCATCATCACGCTGATCGCAACGCAACTCTTCAACGCGGCGCTTATCGGGCCTCTTAAGCACGCCGGGCTCGCCCTGGCGATCGCGCTGGGCGCGCTGCTCAACGCCGCATTGCTCTACCGCGGCCTGAGGCGGCATGGTATCTACACGCCGCAACCAGGCTGGATCGGGTTTTCCCTGAAGCTCGCGGTGTCGGCCGGGGCCATGTCCGCCGCGCTCGCGGCCGCCATGGGCGACAGCGCCTGGTGGCTGGCGGCGCACTGGCAGGAAAGGGTGCTGGCCCTGGGCGGGCTCGTGCTGTTGGGCCTGGGCGTCTACGGCGCCTGCCTCGCGGCATTCGGGTTCCGTTTGCGGGATTTCTCGCGCCGCGGGGCGGAGTAGGCTGGCGGCCATGGATTCGCTGGCGACATTCACCAGGGCCATCGGCGAGGACGACGACCGGATCGACCTCGCCCGCGCCTGCCTGCTGGTGGCCGAAGATGCCTACCCGGCGCTGGACGTGGAGGGCTACGTGGGCGAGCTGGAGCGCCACGCCCGGCGCCTCGCTTCGCGCCTCGGCGTGGACATCGCCCCCGAGGAGAAGGTGGTGGCGCTCAACGAGTTCCTGTTCGACGACCTGGGCTACGTCGGCAACACCCGCGACTACTACGACCCGCGCAACTCCTACCTCAACGAGGTAATTGACCGGCGCACCGGCATCCCGATCACGCTCGCGGTGCTCTATATCGAGATCGGCCGCCGCATCGGTCTGCCTATGGAGGGCGTGTCGTTCCCGGGGCATTTCCTGGTGCGGCTGCGCGTGCGCGGCGGCACCCTGGTGCTGGACCCGTTCGCAGGCGGCATGCCGCAGTCGGAGGACGAGTTGCGCGCACGCCTGAAGCGTGTCGTTCCGCCCGGCGCCACCGGTAACGTGCCCGTGGAGCAATTGCCGCTGGAGACCTTCCTGGAGCCCGCCGGCAAGCGCCAGATCCTGGCGCGGCTGCTGCGCAACCTGAAGGGCATCTACCGCGAGAAGAGCCAGCCGGAGCGACTGCTGGAGGTGCTCAACCGGATGCTGATCGTGGCGCCGGACTCGACCTCGGACCTGCGCGACCGCGGCCTGGTCTACCAGCAGCTGGAATGCTGGCGTCCGGCTTTGCAGGACCTGACGGACTACCTCGCGCGCGAGCCCGGGGCGCCGGACGCGGACGAGATCCGGGCCAGCACCGTGGAACTCACGCAGCGCTGCGCGCGCCTGAACTGAGCGCCGCCGCGCGCATTTCGAGCGCCCGCTTCTGCACCGCCTCGTGCAGCCGGGGCTTGTAGCCCAGCGCGAAGAACACCTCGGCGGCGAGGAAAATCGGCGCGACGAAGACCTGGAACAGATTGTCCACGAGCGCGGGCTTCCTGCCTTCGTAGACGTGGCCCCAGAGCTGGACGATCCAGCCGCCGATGAACAGCGCCAGGAACCAGGCGAGGCCGGTGGCGAGCGGCGCCTGCGCAATCGGGTCCGTGGCCCAGAGCGCGAGGCCGAACAGCACGCACATCGCCAGTCCGAGCGGGATGTCGAGCAGCAGGAAATAGGCGAGCAGCACGGAAGCAACGACGAGCGCGCCGGTCAGTTCAAGCCCGCCCACGTCCAGACGCAACCAGCCCAGCGGGATCATCAGCGACACCGCGATCGCCGGCACGCCGAAGAAATGCGTCGCCTTGTTGCGCGGATCCTGATGGTAGGCCGCGTAGAAAGACATCTGGTCCTCGAGTGTTTTCATGGCCGGCGATCCTCGCGATAACCGCTATAATTCAGCATTTTAGCGCTTAGATGGTCGTCACGCACGGACACCTGCCGCGAACTGCCGCGCGCGCCGTTGCCGGTCACGCGGTCACGGTCGGGAATTTCGACGGTGTGCACCGTGGTCACCGGGCGATGCTGGATCGGCTCGTGCGCGAAGCGCGCGGCCGCAAGCTGGCGTCCTGCGCCGTCACCTTCGAGCCGCACCCGCGGGAATTCTTCGCCCCCGGATCCGCGCCCACGAGGCTTGCCCGCCTGCGCGAGAAGCTGGAACTGATCGCCGAGGCGGGCGTGGACCGGGTGCACGTGCTGCGCTTCGGGGCGCCTCTGGCGGGCATGGCGCCCGAGCGCTTTGTCTCGGAGGTGCTGGCCGGGGGCCTGGGCGCGCGCTGGCTGCTGGTGGGGCGGGACTTCCGCTACGGCGCGAAGCGCGCCGGCGATTTCGTGCAGTTGCAGGCCTCGGGCGCGGCGCTGGGCTTCGAGGTCGAGGCCATGCCGGACGTGCTGGACGGTGGCGAGCGGATCTCCAGTTCCGCCGTTCGCGAAGCGCTGTCGGCCGGGGATTTCGCCCGCGCCGAACGTCTGCTCGGGCGCCGCTACACGATGAGCGGCCGGGTGGCGCACGGCGAGAAGCTGGGGCGCGAGCTGGGATTCCCTACCGCGAACATCGTGCTGCGGCGCAAGTCGCCGTTGGCCGGCATCTTCGTCGTAGAGGTGGAACTCGAGGAGACGCGGCAGAAGCTGAAGGGCGTGGCAAGCGTGGGTCGGCGGCCGACGGTGAAGGAAAGCGCCGCACCACTGCTGGAGGTGCACCTGTTCGATTTCGCCGGCGCGATCTACGGCCGGCACCTCAGGGTGGCGTTCCTCGCCAAGCTGAGGGACGAGAAGAAATACGGCGGACTGCCGGCATTGCGCGACGCCATAGAGGAAGATGCGGCGCGCGCTCGGGAATGGTTTTCGAGGATCGAATGGAAACATGGCTGATTACAAGAACACATTGAACCTGCCGGACACGCCGTTCCCGATGCGGGGCGACCTCGCGAAGCGCGAGCCGCAATGGGTGCAGGAATGGAACGAGAACGGCGTCTACAAGCGCCTGCGCGCCGCCGCGAAGGGCCGGCCGCGCTTCGTGCTGCACGACGGCCCGCCCTACGCCAACGGCGCCATCCACATCGGCCACGCGGTAAACAAGATCCTGAAGGACGTCATCGTCAAGTCGAAGATGCTGGCGGGATTCGACGCGCCCTACGTGCCGGGATGGGACTGCCATGGCATGCCGATCGAAGTGCAGATCGAGAAGCTGCACGGCAAGAACCTGCCCGCAGGAGAGACCCAGCGCCTGTGCCGCGCCTACGCCACAGAGCAGATCGCGAGCCAGAAGAAGGATTTCCAGCGCCTGGGCGTACTGGGGGACTGGGACAACCCGTACCTCACGATGGCCTACGGCAACGAAGCCGATGAAATCCGCGGCCTGGGGCTACTGCTCGCCAAAGGCTACATCTACCGGGGCCTGAAGCCGGTGAACTGGTGCTTCGACTGCGGCTCGGCGCTGGCCGAGGCTGAAGTGGAGTACGAGGACCGCAAGGATCCGGCGGTGGATGTCGCCTTCGAGTGCACCGAACCGGAGAAACTGTCGTCGCTGTTCGGCGCGGCCGCGCCGGGCATGGCCTTCGCAGTGATCTGGACTACCACGCCCTGGACCATCCCCGCCAATCAGGCACTCAACGTGCACCCGGAGCTGGAGTACAACCTGGTGCAGACCGAGCGTGGCGCGCTGATCCTCGCCGCCCGGCTGCAGGAGGCCTGCCTCGCGCGCTACAAGCTGTCCGGGACGAAGCTGGGCAGTTGCAAGGGCAAGGCACTGGAGAACCTGGTATTTCGCCACCCGCTCCATGGCCGCGCCTCGCCGGTGTACCTCGGCGAGTACGTGACCACCGAGACCGGCACCGGCATCGTGCACTCGGCGCCGGCCTACGGCGTCGAGGACTTCGAATCCTGCCGCCGCTACGGCATGAAGGACGACGAAATCCTGACCCCGGTGATGGGCGACGGCAAGTACGCCTCCACGCTGCCCGAGTTCGGCGGCCTGTCGATCTGGGATGCGAATCCGAAGATCGTCAAGGCGCTGGAGGCGAAGGGCGCGCTCATGGCGGTGGACTGGAAGCATGTCCACAGCTACATGCACTGCTGGCGCCACAAGACGCCGGTGATCCTGCGCGCCACCATCCAGTGGTTCGCCTCCATGGACAAGAAGGTGGATGGCGAGAGCCTGCGCGAACGCGCGTTGCGCGGCATCGAGCAGACCGAATTCTTCCCCGGCTGGGGCAAGGCGCGCCTGCACGGCATGATCGCCAACCGCCCGGACTGGACGCTGTCGCGCGCCCGCCAGTGGGGCGTGCCGATGCCGTTCTTCGTCCACAGGGAGACCGGCGCACTGCATCCGCGCACGCTGGAACTGGTGGAGGAAGTGGCCAGGCGGGTGGAGAAGGGCGGCATCGAGTCCTGGCAGACCACCAGCCCCGAGGAACTGATCGGCGCCGACGCGGCCACCTACGAGAAGGTGAAGGACACCATCGACGTCTGGTTCGACTCGGGCTCCACGCACTTCACGGTGCTCAAGCGCTCGCACGCTTCGGAATCCACGTTCCCGGCGGACATGTACCTGGAAGGCTCCGACCAGCATCGCGGCTGGTTCCATTCCTCGCTGCTCGTCTCCTGCATGATGAACGGCGTGCCGCCCTACAGGAGCCTTTTGACCCACGGCTTCGTCATCGACATGGAAGGCCGCAAGATGTCGAAGTCCAAGGGCACGGGCATGGCGCCGCAGGCCATCTCCGACACCCTGGGCGCCGAGATCCTGCGCCTGTGGGTCACCTCCGGGGACTACTCGGGCGAGCTCACGATCTCCAACGAAATCCTGAAGCGCGTGGTCGAGAGCTACCGCCGCATCCGCAACACCCTGCGCTTCCTGCTCGCCAACACCTCAGACTTCGACCCGGCGAAGGATGCGGTGCCGGTGGCGGAGATGGTCGAGATCGACCGCTATGCGCTTGCGCTGGCGTCGCGCGTGCAGGAGCAGGTGGCGGCCGACTACAGGGCCTACCAGTTCCACCTCGTGGTGCAGAAGCTGCAGGGATTCTGCTCGGAGGATCTGGGTGGGTTCTACCTGGATATTCTCAAGGACCGACTGTATACCTGCGCGGCCAATTCAAAGGCGCGCCGTTCGGCACAGTCGGCGCTGTGGCACGTCACGCAGAGTCTGCTGAGACTGATGGCGCCAATCCTCAGCTTTACCGCGGAGGAGGCGTGGAAATTCGCCGGGCGTCCCGGGACCAGCGTATTCGAGGAGGTTTGGCACCCCGTTCCCGCGCACGGATTGGAAGAAGCGGTTGTTGACGCATGGGGGAACGTACGCCAGTTGCGGGACATCGTCACGAAGCGCGTAGAAGAGAAGCGTGAGGCGAAGCTGGTGGGGTCGTCGCTGGCGGCGGAGCTGGATATCGAGTCCGACGGTGATGCGTTTGAATCGCTTGCCAGGCTCGGCGATGAGTTGAGATTCGTCTTCATCAGTTCGCGCGCCTCGGTGCGCAAGGTGGCCGGCGCAGGAACCCGTGTCCTGGTGACCCCCAGCGCCAACCCGAAATGCGGTCGCTGCTGGCACTACCGTGCCGATGTCAACGCGACCGGCCTGTGTGGTCGCTGCGACAGCAACCTGAACGGCGGGGGAGAAGCGCGCCGCCATGCCTAAGGCGTTGCCGTGGTTCATCGTGGCGGCGGTGATTGTGCTTGCCGACCGCCTGAGCAAGGTGACGGTGCTCCAGGCCTTCGCCCCGGGCGAGCGCCTCGAAGTGACCGGCTTCTTCAACCTGGTCCTGGTATTCAACAAAGGCGCCGCGTTCAGCTTCCTCGCCGGCGCCGGCGGCTGGCAGATGTGGTTTTTTGCCGCCGTGGCCCTGGTGGCCACCGTTGTCATCTCGGTCCTGCTGCTGCGCAACCCGGGGAAGGGCCTCTTTTGCACCGGCCTCGCGCTTATCCTTGGCGGGGCGCTTGGCAACCTGTGGGACCGGCTGACGCTGGGCGGAGTGGTGGACTTCCTGGACTTCCACGCCGCCGGCTGGCACTGGCCGGCGTTCAACGTCGCCGACTGCGGCATCACGGTGGGCGCGGGGATCCTGATCCTGGAGAGCTTCATTGGCAAGCAGGAGGGCGGGCATGAGAAGCGCGCCTGAGACCGGCATCGCGCTGCTGCTGCGCGCGCTCGCCTTCGCCGCGCACAAGCACCGCGACCAGCGGCGCAAGGATGCCGAGGCTTCGCCCTACATCAACCATCCGATCGCGTTGGCGGAGGTGCTGGCGCGGGAAGGCGGCGTCGGCGACATCGAGGTGCTCGCCGCGGCGCTGCTGCACGACACCATCGAGGACACCGATACGACCCAGGCCGAGCTGCGGCAGGCCTTTGGCGAGCGCATCGCCGGCATCGTCGCCGAGGTCACCGACGACACCTCGCTGCCAAAGGCGGAGCGCAAGCGCGCCCAGGTCGAGCATGCCTCGACGCTTTCCGAGGGCGCGAGGCTGGTGAAGCTGGCCGACAAGATCTGCAACCTGCGCGACGTCGCCGACCGGCCGCCCGCGCAATGGGAACTGGCGCGGCGGCAGGCGTATTTCGAATGGGCGAGGCAGGTGATCGACGGCCTGCGCGGCACCGGGAAGGAAGATTCGGCCAGGCTGGAAGCCGCGTTCGATGCCGCCTACGCCCGCAAGCCCGGGAGATAATCGGCGCATGGACGTCCTGCTCGCCAATCCCCGCGGCTTCTGCGCCGGCGTCGAGCGCGCGATCGAGATCGTGGAGCGCGCACTCGAGCAATTCGGCCGCCCGATCTACGTGCGCCACGAGATCGTCCACAACAAGACCGTGGTGGAGGCGCTGCGCGGCAAGGGCGCGGTGTTCGTCGAGGAACTGGACGAGGTCCCGGCCGGGGCGACGCTGGTGTTCTCGGCGCACGGGGTGTCGAAGGAGGTGCGCGCCGATGCCGAGCGCCGCGGCCTCAAGGTGTTCGACGCCACCTGTCCGCTGGTGACGAAGGTGCACGTCGAGGTCTCGAAGATGCTGCGCGAAGGCTACGAGATCGTGATGATCGGGCATCGTGGTCACCCCGAGGCCGAGGGCACCGTCGGCCAGGCCTCGAGCGGCATCTCCCTGATCGAGACCCTGGAGGATGTCGCCTCCCTGCAGGTGCGCGACCCGCTCAGGCTCTCCTACGTCACCCAGACCACGCTGTCGGTGGACGACGCGCAGCGCATCGTCGCCGCGCTGCGCGCGCGCTTCCCGCAGATCCGCGGTCCCAAACGCGACGACATCTGCTACGCCACCCAGAACCGCCAGGACGCGGTCAAGTTCATGGCGCCGCAGTGCGACGTGGTGATCGTGGTGGGATCGCCCAACAGTTCCAACTCCAATCGCCTGCGCGAGGTCGCCGAGCATATCGGCGCGGAAGCCTACATGGTCGACAGCGCCGCGGACCTCAAGGCCGAATGGATCGCCGGCAAGAGGCGCATAGGCGTCACCGCCGGGGCCTCTGCCCCTGAAGTACTTGTGGAGCAACTGGTGGCGCGCCTGAAGGAACTGGGTGCGGCGAGCGTGCGGCCGCTGGATGGCATTACCGAGGGCGTGGTGTTCACACTGCCGCGGGAGCTGGTGAGGAAGCGCTAGCCGCCGGGCAGTTTCGGCGCGTCGGCGCTGTCGAAGTTCACCTCCAGGGTCATCTGTGCCTTCACCGGGCGGCCGTTCTTCATGCCCGGCGAGAAGCGCGCGGCGAGAAAGGCACGCTCGGCCGAATCTTCGAAGTAGCCCGGCGGTTCAGCGTTCAGAATCTCGACCCGATCTACCGTCCCGCTTTCCGCAATGTAGAGCCGGACCACGACCCGGCCGGAGAGGAAGCGGCGCGCCGCGGCCTCCGGATACCCGGGCTCGGTGCGGGTCATGATCCCGGGCCGGACGTCGAGCTCGCGGGTGAGGAAGTAGTGGGGCTGGGGTAGCAGCGAGCGGGGCGCGGATTCACTGGCTGCAGTGGAAGGAACGGTCGCGTTCGGCGCGACGGGTTCCGCTGCAGGAGGCGCGGGTGCAGCCTGGTCGGAGACCAGAACCGCGCGGATCGGCGCGGAGAATTGCTCCCAGGAGAACCCGCCCCAGCGGCTTCCGACGGACTGCTGCAGCCCCGCGACAAGCAGGGCGTGCAGTGCAGCGGAGGCGGCGAGCGCCGCCGCGATCCGCTGCTTACTCGAAGAACAACTCACGCCAGGACACGCGCCGGCCCACGAGCGTGCTGGGCGCCACGGGCGTGTCCTTGGTCAGCTGCTGGTTGTCGGCCGTGGTGACGATGGTCTTGATCGTGCCGCCGGGCAGCTGCACCACGTTGATGCCGACCACCAGCGAGGCGGAGATCTTGGTGCTCGCCATGTTCGCGGTGGAGCCCGGGATGAAGCCGCCGGTCTTGAAGTCGAGGAAGTTGATCCAGCCGAAGCCGCCGGCGACACAGGTGTCGGTCGAGGGCACGTTCGAGGGCATCACCAGCGTGCCCAGCTGCAGGATCGGGTCGACGTTGACGCGCTCGCTGCCGTTGCCGCCTGTGGCGCCATCGGGCAGGTCGATGAACCAGCCGCCCACGGATGCGCTGCTGAAGTCCACCGGATTGACCGTCGCGACCGTGCGTTCGGTGGTCGGGTTGGTCGGGCTGGCGGTCAGGTCCTGGCGCACGAAGTCGGTGATGGTCGAGGTCGGGAAGGCGCCGCCGCGCGTCATCGTCACCGCCGGAGACACCACGCCGCTCATCGGATCCTTGATGGCGTAGACCGACTGGCGCTGGGTGCTCGCCTTGTCCGTGGTGCCGAGGAACTTGCCGGTGCCGAGGAACACCACGCGCTGGGCGCTCACCTCGCCCAGTTCCGGCTTGGTGGTGATCGGCTGCGCCGTGCCGTCCGGCGCGGTCAGAGTGGCGAGGCGCGTCACCGAGTCCACCGGCACCGCGCCCACCGAATTGTCCAGCTGGATGCGCCAGAGGTTGCCCTTGAGGTCGCCTCCGTAGACGGTGAGCGCGAGGTTCTCGAGCGAGGCGTTGTCCACCCAGGCGTTGATGCGGCCAAGGCCGCTGGGGTCGTTGGTGCCGGCGACGCAGGGCGCGGTGGTGCTGACGCCGTCGCAGCCGACGCCGGTGGAGTAGCGCTTCAGGATCGCGCCGGTCTGCGCGTCCGCCACGTAGAGGTAGCCCTTGCCGTCGCCCGGGGCGAGGTTATTCAGGCCCGAGGAGAAGATCACCACCCACTTGCCGTCGGACTTGCGCTTGACGATCAGCGGATTGCCGAAGCTGTTGCCGATGTTGCAGTCCTCGGAGAAGGTGCCGCCGTCGGCCTGGGCGTCGGTCAGGCACGTGGTGCCGGTGCCGCCCTTGATCTCCCACAGGCCCTTGGGGTTGTCCGGATCGGTCACGTCAAGCGCGTAGTAGCCGCGGCCGCCCGCGTTCAGGCCGGCCACCAGGATGGTGCGCCAGTTCGCCTGCGCCGAGCAGGGCACGGCCGTGGTGTGGCCGAAGCAGACATCGCCCACCACCGGGGAACCGTCGGTGTAGAAGCGGTGCGAATAAGGCGAATCGGCCAGGCGCTTCATGTCCTTCATCACCAGGTTCGGGATGTAGGCCCAGCGCTCCGCGCCCTCGCCGCCGGTGGGGCTGGTGCTCAGCGTCCCGGTGAAGGTGTCGTCGGAGGTGATCGCGGTGCCGATGCCGGCGGTCTGGAAGTAGGGGTTGTTGTCCGGATCGGTCTCGAAGGCGTGCAGCATGCCCTCGTTGGAGGCCACGTACACCGTACCCTTGCGCGTGCCACTGGTGCCGTTCGTGGTGGCGCGGAACTCCTGGTAGAAGGGGTCCTTGCCGGCGGCGATGCCGGTGTTGTAGCTGAAGGGCGAGGCCTTCACATAGGCCGGCTGGGCGTTGATGATGTCGCCCATCACGCTAGAGCGGTTGCGGAACAGGTCGGTCAGCCCCGTGCCGCCGCTTGTTTCATAGGAGGGGTCGCCGCGCAGGAAGTCCACCAGCCGCTCCTTGGTCGCCTCCGCCGCCGCCCCGTTGGTGATGATGGTGGCGGACTGCGTGAGCGCCGGCTGCAGCGAGGGCGAGGCCGAAGCCGCCATCGGCGTGAAGAAATCCAGTTCCGCCGCGGTCAGCCCGGCGCCGTCGGTGCAGGTCGGGTAGCTGGCATTGGAGATGGCGCCCGGGTAGCAGAACGACTTCAGCTTGTTGAAGTTGTCCCCGGTGCCGGTGACGTCGGTGGCGTCCAGGGTGTAGATGTTGCGCGTGGTGTGGGCGCGTGAATCGAGCAGCACTGCCGCCGCCCAAAGCTCGCGGGTGGCCACCGTGCCGGTGGACAGGTCGATGGTGCGCGCCTTGATGTCACCGATCCACTGCACCGTCTCGTACTGCGCGGTGAAGGCAAAGTTGTCGCCGGCCACCGGCTGCAGGTTGGAGGTCGCCGCCGCAGCGCCGGCGCCCACCCTGGCGTTCACCGAATTGAGCGTCTCGGCGATGGCGCTGGAGAGTTCCGCCGGGTCCTTGGCGCTGAAGAAGGTGCCGCGGCCGTTCACCGCCGCGTGCCACAGGTCGTCCAGCTTGCCCTCATCGGTCGCATGCGGGTTGGGCCAGTCGAGGCCGCCGGAACCGGGCGCGATTTTCAGCCTCTCGAAATCCGGGCTCGAGCCCGACTGGTAGTTCTGGTCGAAGGTGAGCAGGCCGGCAAGGCCCATGCCGACGGTGGACAAGGTGATGTGCTGGTGCGCGGCCGGGTCGCCGGTGGTCACCGGAACCTGGTCGGCGAGGTCCGCGCGCAGGTCGGTCTTGTAGTAATACAGCGCCACGTCCGCCAGCGTTTCGGTGGTCGCGGCGTTGCCGCCGTCGAAGCGCGCCCCAGCGCGCGTGGAAAAGCCGCTGTCCACGTTGTCCTGGTTGCCGATGGCGCTGCCGTTCAGCTGGACACCGGCATTGCCGTTCCAGTAGCCGTCCGTGGTCAGGATCGCGAAGTTGGGCTGGCAGGCGACCTGGATCGGGCTCGCGCCCATGCCCGAGCTGATGCCTGTCGTGACGCCGCCAAAGTAGCGGCCCACGCGCGCCAGAGCCTCGCGCAGCGGCGTCGAGCCGTGCGACTCCTGCTTGTAGAGCCACTGGTACCAGAGATCCTTGGTATTGCCCGAACCCGAGGTGAACTCCGACACCGCCTTGAAGCGGTTGGTGAGGTCGCCGCCGGGATTGATGGTGATGAAGCCGACGCGGAAGGCGTCGGTGATGCTGACGAAGGCGCGGCCGATGGCGGTCTTGGCCATCGCCATCCGGGTGCGGTAGTACGAGTACCAGTTGGCGAAGTTGGTCATTTCCTCGTCATAGCTGCAGCTTGTCGAGGCGCAATCGGAGCGCGCCGGGTACTTGGTGAAGGTCGAGGCGATGCTGTTGGTGGGGGCGTCCTGGAACGGCACGATGTTGACGCGCGAGAAGTCGCCCAGGTTCTGGCGGAACGCGACCGCGGCGGCGGTGGGGTCCTGGCCGCTGACAAAGGTGGCGCCGGTGGTCATGTTCACGTCGTTGGTGGTGATGCCGCCGGTGAAGGCGGTACGGTTGACCGTGCAGCCCGGGGAACTCTCGGTTGCGGTGACGCCGTTGACGCTGGAGCCCAGCGCCGCGGGCGCGGTGACGGTGACGACCGCGCCCGAGGAGGTGGCGGTAAACCCTGTGCCGCCGGCGGTGATCGCCGCGGCGAGCTGGGTGGCCATGGATGTCGCGCGAGCAGCGTTGCTTCCGCCGCAGCTGGAGCAAACAATGCTGGAAGTGATCAGCGGTGTGCCGCTCACCGAAAAGGCGGTGATGGAATCGCCGTTGTCGACCCCGGAAATGGTGGCCGTGGAGGTGGCCGCGGTCAGGGTCGGCGCGGCGAACTGCATCTGCAGCGTATTGCCGTTCGGCGTGGCGCTGGGCGTGCCCGTCGTGGCCGACGGGTTCCCGATCGCCGTGGGCGCGGGGGTCGCGGTGGTCGCCGGCCCGAAGCGCACGGACACCAGGTTGTTGTTGCGCACCGCGTGGTAGCCGGAGGTCGCGGTGTTGGCGTTGATGGCGTTGCGGATCGCGTCGGCGGCGGTGTTGGCCGAGAAGCCGGCCGTGAGATTGATGTTGCCAGCCAGGATGTTGACGCCATTGACCAGGATGCCGGTGATGCTGGCCGCGGCCGTGTCCAGCTGCGCGCTCACCGAAAGGTTGGCGAAAGCCACCTGTCCGGGCTGCGCCGTCGAGCCCGGGTTAACGTTGCCGACGAATTTCGGGTAGGTGAAGCTGCCGACGCGCTTCGACTGGCAACTTCCCAGCGTGTTGTTGGTGCAATAGCGCACCGGCGCCGGGACCGGGTGCGTGACGGTCGGCGTCGCGGAGGCGACGCAATTGGTCATGGTCAGGTCGGAGCAATGCTCGGTGGCGGCTAGGCGGTAGTAGTAGGGGCCGCCCGTGCGGTACTTGATGGCGCCGCCGGTGGTCAGGCCGAACGGGAAGGTCGCATCCGGGTAGGAATAGGCGCTGTTCACCTTGCACAGGGCGGTGTCGGTCGCACTGTCGGCCTGGTTGGTGCACCAGACGCGGTCCGGGTAGCCGGTGATCAGATTGGCGGTGATTACGAGAGATCCGGTGCTGTTTTCCACCATGTTGAAGGTGTCGTGCCGATAGCTGTTTACGCCCGAGGGACTGACGCCATCTGTCGGGACGGCCGTGAAGTTAGTGGTGTTGGCCGCGGTCATGGAAATCTTCGACGTGCCGTCGAAATTCACGGGCGGGAAATAGCGGATTTCCGGGTTGTAATACTGCGTGTTGACGTCCGGGCTCATCAGTGGCACGTCGCCCGCCTGGCAGTTGTCCAGGCCGCCGGTGATGCCGCCGCCGTCGTCGCCCGCGTCGTGGCACAGCGGGTTCCCCCCGCCGAAGCGCCGCCCCAGGAAGTCCGGCGTGTACTGCTGTTCCATGGACCCCGAATCATCCAGGATCAGCATGATGTTCGGCTTCACGCTCGAAGCCGGCTGCGCCAGCGGCTCGCTGGAGATGTCGGTGAGCGCGGCCGATACCGGGCCGGAGACCGTCATCAGGGCGCTGAGCAGGCACGCCAGGGCACGCTTGAGCGGGGTTGCGTTCGGATTCGTCATCGTGCTGGTGGACATGGGTGCTGCTCCTGGCGTGCTAGAACACGACCGCCTGAATGAAGCTGGTGGAATTCCGCGGCCCGAGGACGCGGACGGTGATGCGGTACAGCGCATTGGTCGGCACCGAAATGGCCATCTGGCCGAAGGCGGCGGCGCCCTTGGTGCCGCCGCCAGTGGTCGCGGCGGCGCCGGTCTGCCTGACACAGGTGGCGGCTGTCGCCGGGTCGCCAGTCTGGTCGCACAGGCGGTGGATCACGTAGCTCACGGTGTAGCCCGCCGGCGGCGTCGGGCTGGTGACGTTTACCGCGGTGCTCCAGTCGAAGTCGTCCGAGGTGGTCACCGTCTTGTTGCCGAGCAGGTCCACGTTCTCGGCCCACAGAGCGTAGTAGCCGGCGCCGGCGTTGTCGTTGTAGAGGTTGGCGGCCGGCGACACCCCCATGAGGTACGAGCGCCCCGCCTCGATGCCGATGTCGCCGGTATGCATCGCCGCCTGCCGGAAGGCGAGGTTGCCGGCGACCAGGGTGCCGGTGTCGACGCTGCGCAGCAGCGCGATCCCGGCAAGGGACATCGCCACCAGTACGATGAGCGCGATAAACAGAACCAGGCCCTGCTGGGCCTTGCGCGCGGCGGAACGGGTCGTGGCCATCAGGGCCTCCAGATCATGTTGCGCAGCGGTACCGTGGTCTCGAACACCCGGTACCGATAGCAGCGGTCCTCGCTGCCCGGGGCGACGCTGATCGCCTGGAACGGATTGGCGGTGGTCACTTGCGCGACGACTGCCGAGCCCGACCAGGCCGGTACGACGGTGGTGGCATCGCACTCCGCGGCGCCGACGGACTTCTTCTCGTAGTTGCCGATCCGGGCGAGCAAGCCGATCTTCACCGCCTGCACCTGCAGCCAGCCAGCCGAGGTGGTGGGCGTTACCGTGTCGTACTGGTCCACGATGTTGTTGTTGTCGGTGTCCTTGCCGTAGAGCGCGCGCAGGTCGACGACGCCGTCCACGATTTCCTCGGGCGTTTCCACGCCGGTGGTCCACAGGGAACTGGTGACGCGCAGCTTGCCTCCGGCCACGTCAAAGCTGCGCTGGATCGGGGCGCCCAGGTTGAACACCAGGTCGCCACTGGCGTAGGTGGGCAGGCCCGCGAGCGCCACCGGATTGAGCGGCGCGGAACTCTGGAAAGTGAGGGTTCCACTGACGGGATTGATTGACGTCACCCGCAGAACGGTGCAGTCCGTCGCCTTCGCCAGGACGACGACGTCGTTGACCTGGAATCCCTGCGCCCCGGCGATGCCGTAGGTGGAGGCCGGGACACTGCTGTTGAGGACAGAGGTCGGCAGCATGCGCTCGCCTTCGGAGGAGGCGAGGAAGGCGATCTTGTCGGGGTTCGCCGGCGTGACGGTGTCATGGGTGATCGCGACCGGCGCGAAAAGGATGTCGGGCAGGGCGCCACCCGCCTTGATCGAATACGCCCCGCTGTAGTGCCAGTGCAGGGCACCGCAACCCAGCGCGGTGTCGCTGTTGAAGCCGTAGCCGGCTCCGCGCGCGTCGCGCTCCAGGGAGTAGAGCGCGACCAGGCCGTTGGTCTGCGCGCCCCCCTCGCCGAGGGTGGCCTTGTTGAAGTTGTCGCCGACCAGATAAGCCTGGGTGATGATCAGGATCCCGATCAAGCCGATCGCCACGGCGACCAGCAGTTCGACCAGGGACATGCCCAGTTCTCGCGCGCGCATGGCTGGCCTCAGGAGTTGTTGATCGTCGCCACGACGACGTGGTTGCTGGCGCCGGTCTCGCCCGGGCGCACCCAGCGGACCGTGATGGTCACCTGCTGGCCCGCGACCACGATGCTGGGCGCGTTGGCGCCGGTGGCGTTGGGCAGCAGCGCCTGCACCCGCGCCACCCAGGCCGCGCAGACCGGCGTGCTGGCGCAATTGGCGTCGGCGTAGCCGGCGAGGTTGCCCCGGTCGATCCACATCTGGCCGACGATCTCGTTGGCGACGAACGAGGCCTCCGAGCGGTACTTGGAGTCAATGGTGGCACGCATCGCCATTGCCTGCATGCCCATCAGGGCAAGGATGCCGATGGAGAAGATCAGCATGCCGATCAGCGCCTCGATCAGCATCACGCCCTTCTGGCCCTCGATCCGGCGGTTCATGTCCATTCCTTCCTCAGGTGCATCTGCGCGGATCGGTGGCGGCGGTGACCTTCGGGTCGCACAGCTTGATCGCGCCGCCGGTGGTGACCTGGACGCGCAGGCAGCGCATGGTGCCGTTGGCGTCTTCATGCTCGCAGGCGCCGCCGGTGGGGTTCTTGAGGTCGATCTGGGTAATCCCCGCCGTGGTCGGTCGGCCGAGGGAGTTGAAGACCAGCAGCGAGCCGCCGACCGTGGTGACGGTGACGTTGCGCGAACCCTCTTGCGCCGATTTGACCTGGATCATGCGCGGCGCGTTGGTGTCGTGGGGCGCGATATCGCACAGGCCGGCCGCGTCGTCCAGGCTCACCACCCAGTTGAGCGCGGTGGTGCTGCCCGCGCAGCTCGCGGTGAGGTCGCTCATGAGCTGGAAGCGGACCGTGGCGTTGCGCCGGATGGCGTCGTTCTTCGCCAGCGTCAGGCCCGATAGCGTGGTTTCGGCCGCGTTCTTGATCTGGCTGTTCTGCAGGAAGATGGTGAAGTTGGGCAGCGCCAGCGCCAGCAGCACGCCGAAGATGGCCAGACCTATGGCCATCTCCACCAGCGTGAAGCCCCTGCTCAGCACGAATCGCCCTTCTTGCCGATCCAGCAGGTGGCGGAGTTGTTCCAGCCCGACAGGCCGACAAAGGTGGAGGTCTTGGTGTTGTCCTGGTTGATGGTGTAGGTCATGCCGCCGGTGCCCTGGTTGGCAATGCCGGCGGCGGTGCAGGTGTAGGCGGTTGCCGTGGGCACGCCGCAGTCGTAGTTGAAGTAACGCGTCCCCGGGACGAGCCGCCAATCCGGGGCGCCGACCACGTAGGTGCGGTTGTCCGAGAACCACTTCTCGGCCTTGAGCCGCAGCTCGCCCAGCGTCGAGGTTGCCTCGGCAATCTTGCCGCGGCGGACATAGTCGGTGTAGGCAGGCATGGCGACCGCAGCCAGGATGGCGATGATCGCCACCACCACCATCAGTTCGATCAGGGTAAAGCCGCTCTGGCGACGCATGGAATCCCTTTCTCCGGTGTGAGCATTCTGGGAAAGCCGCCCGGGTCGTGCAAAATCCGGCGATGAGCGGCCGCTTTGGCAGCCTGAACGGCTTGCTGCGGCCCAGTATATAGGAACGAATTCACGGACTTAATGCTTCCCCGGGGGGTGGCGCTATAATCGCGCCCTTCCGCAAGGCTGCTGTAGCTCAGTTGGTAGAGCGCTTGATTCGTAATCATGAGGTCGCCCGTTCGATTCGGGCCAGCAGCACCACTCCCGGGACGACTGACGGAACGAGATGGCGGCAAGAATCCTTGTAGTGGACGACGACGACAGCATGCGGGAGCTGATCCGCATCCACCTGTCCTCGGCCGGCTACGAGGTCATCACCGCGGCCGACGGCATCGCCGCCGGCTATCTCGTCCTGAAAAGCCCGCCGGACCTCATCCTGTCGGACGTCAACATGCCGCACATGGACGGTTTCGAGTTCATCGCGGCGCTGAAGGAGGACAAGTCCCTGCCCTACATTCCGGTGATCTTCCTCACCTCGAACGAAGAGGGCGACCACCGCGGCAAGGAACTGGGCGCGGTGGGATACCTCACCAAGCCCGTGCGCGCCGAGAAGCTGCTGCAGATGGTCGCCCAGCACGTCCCCGGTGGCGCCATCCCCATCGGCTAGGGAGGCGGGCAGCAAAGGAAAATCAGGGACAGACCACGATTTCCGCGACGGAAATCGTGGTCTGTCCCTGATTTCTACTGGCAGTCGCGGATTTCGGTGCCGGGGAAGCCGGAGTTCAGTTCCCGCAGCATGCCCTGCTGCGCGGCATTGGCGCCGCGTACCTGGAACCAGACTTTCTGGACCGGCGTGTCCCGTGCGCCGATCTGCGCCGAGCGCACGCCCTTGGCTTTCAGCGACTCCAGGCGCCCCTTGGCGGCGTCCTCGGTGCGGAACACTCCCATTGACAGCGCCCAGCGCGTCGGCCCCTCGTCCTGGACCACGAAGTAATCGTCGATACCCAGCCCCTTCAGTTCGACCGCCTTCTTCTGCGCGCCGGCGCGGTTGCCCTGCGGCGGGATGAACACCCACCAGCCGGCCGACTCGTCGGTGCGCCGCTGCGCCAGGCGCTCGCCCAGCGCCAGCGGTCCCAGTGCCAGCTCGGCGCGCCCGGCGTCGGCGACGGCGAAGGCGCCCCATTCCAGGCAGGCCGCGGGCGGCGCATCCGGCGCGACCGCTTTCTGCGGGGGCTTCTGCGCCTCCGCGGGCTTCGCCGCGTCCCTGGCCAGTTCTCCTTCCGGCGGCAGGATGCGCAGCTTCTGCGGCTCGATCTGCTGCGCGGGCGGTTTCGGATCTCTGCCCGCCTCGGTCGGCGCGTAATAGGTCCACCAGGCGAAGAACGCCAGGTTCGCCGCCACCAGCAGGAGGAACAGCGCCCTCATGAGGGTGAAACGCGGGCCGCAGTGCCGCGCGGCGCATCCCCGGACTGCGCCATGCGTGCCAGGCCTTCCAGCACCAGGTTCTCGACGAAGCGGCAGGCGAAAGGCAGGCGCTCGATCAGCGCCGGCCCGCCGCCGCCGGATACGAGGCACTGTGCGCCTGCATCCATCCCACGCATCATCCGTTCCACGGCACCGGCCTGCGCATGCCGGCTGCCGGTCTCGATGGCGTCCACGGTGTTTCGCGGCGTTTCCACGAATCGGCCCTCCTGCAGCGGCAGCCGCCCGGTGTGCTCGTGCAGGACAAAGCGCATCAGGTCCACGCCCGGCACGATCAGCCCGCCCAGGAATTCGCCCGCGGCAGAGAGCCGGTCGATGGTGGTGCAGGTGCCCGCGTTGACCACCAGGCAGTCGCGCCCCGGCTCCAGCGCGCGCGCCGCGATCAGCGCCGCCCAGCGGTCGGGGCCGAGCATCTCGGGATGCTCGTACCGGCTGCGCACGCCGCAGCGCTCCGGCTCTCCGTGCACCCATTCCGGCTCGGCATCGAAAATGCTGGTCCAGTTCACCAGCAGCTGCTGCGCGCCGTCGCCGGCGACGTTGGAGATGATGATCCGCGCCGGATTGTCGTGGGTGACGGAGAACGGGTTGATGTGGTCGCTCGAGGCGGCAAACTCCAGCAGCGCGACGTTGGCGATGCTGGACCACGATCCGCCGCGCAGGTTCCTGTCATACCAACCCCATTTCACGCGCGAATTCCCTGCGTCGATGGCGAGGATCACGCCGACCTCGGCTGGACGATGCGGCCGGAGACGACCTCGCGCAGGCCGCGGGCCGTGGCGAGGCGCAGCGCGCCGCTGGCGGCGATGCCCTGCGCGCGGCCCGATAGCGTGCGGCCGTCGGCGAGGCGCAGCTTCAGCCGCTCCCCCTCGTGAGCATGCAGCCCCGTCCACTCGGCGGCGAAGGGCGCGAGGCCGGACTGCTCGAATGTTTCCAGCGCCGCCATCACCTCGCGCGCAATCGTGGCGATCACCGCGTTGCGCGAGGGCGCGGGCGTCACGAGCTCATCCAGCGCGGCGACGTCGCGCCGCAGCCGGCGCGCCAGCGCCGGATCGCTGCGGCAGTTGATGCCGATGCCGACGACAGCGATGGTTTCGCCGGCGCTCGCCCTGGTCTCGATCAGGATGCCGCCCAGCTTGGCGCGCCGGACCACGAGATCGTTGGGCCACTTGACCTGGGTCCCGGCGGCGCCCAGGTGGCGCAGCGCCCGCGCGCATGCGACGCCCACGGCCAGCGACAGCCCGGACAGCGCCGCCGGCGCGCAGCGCATGCGGCGCAGGATGGAAAAGGTCGCGCCGGCGCCCGGCGCCGAGCGCCAGCGCCGGCCGCGGCGGCCGCGCCCCGCGGTCTGCGCCTCGGCGGCGAGCAGCAGCGGTCCGGTCGCGCGGCCGTCGAGCAGCGCCGCATTGGTCGAGGCGCAGCGCGCGACCACCCGCGCCGGCAGGCCGGCAACGCGAATCGCGTCGGCATTCAAGGGATCCATCGGGCGCAGTTTACGCGGAGCCGAAGCGGAAATGGCGGCCCGGCGCGGCCTCGAAGAGGGCCCGGGTATACGCGTGCCGCGGGCGCAGGAACACCTCGGCCGCGGGGCCGTACTCCACCACGCGTCCCTGCGACATCACCGCGACCTGGTCGCAGACCTGCGCCGCGACGCGAAGGTCGTGGGTGATGAACAGCATCGCCAGCTGCAGCCGCTCGCGGATTTCCTCCAGCAGCTCCAGCACCTGTGCCTGAACCGACACGTCCAGGGCCGACACCGCCTCGTCGGCCACCAGCAGCTCGGGCTCCATGGCGAGCGCGCGCGCGATGCAGATGCGCTGGCGCTGGCCGCCGGAGAACTGGTGCGGATAGCGCTCCAGAGCCTGCGCGTCCATGCGCACCAGCGCCATGAGCTTGCGCGCCCGGTCCAGCGCCTCGGCGCGCGGCGTGCCGTAGTTGAGCGGTCCTTCGATGATGGCCTCGCCCACCGTGCGGCGCGGGTTCAGGGACCGGTAGGGATCCTGGAACACGATCTGGACCCGGCGGCGCAGGGGCCGCAGCGCCCGCGCCGGCATGCGCGCGATCTCGTCGTTGCCGAGGCGGATCTCGCCGGAGCTGGGGTCCACCAGGCGAACGATGCAGCGCGCCACGGTGGACTTGCCCGAACCCGATTCGCCGACAATGCCCAGGGTCTGGCCGCGGCGTACTTCGAGGTTGACGTCTTCGGCGGCGTGTACTTCGCGGCGTTTGGCGAGGAAGCCGCCCGAGCGGTAGGTCTTGGCGAGCGCGCGGGTGGACAGCACCACCGGCGCCGACGGGTCTGCGGGCCTGGCGTGCGGTTCCAGCGCCGGCACCGAGCCAATGAGCATTTTCGTGTAATCGTGTTGCGGCTGCTTCAGCAGCACGTCGCGCTCGCCAAGTTCCACCAGCTGCCCGAGGCGAAGCACCGCGACCCGTTGCGCGATCTCGGCGACGACGCCGAAGTCGTGGGTGATGAACAGCACCCCGGTGCCGTGGCGCGCCTGCAGTTCCGCGATCAACCGCAGGATCTGGGCCTGGGTGGTGACATCGAGCGCCGTGGTGGGCTCGTCCGCGATCAGCAGCACCGGATCCAGCACCAGCGCCATGGCGATCATGATGCGCTGGCGCTGGCCCCCGGAGAGCTGGTGCGGGTAGGCCGCATACATCCGCTCCGGGTCGGGCAACTGCACCTCGGCCAGGATTTTCAGCACCTTCTCGCGCCGCTCGCCGGCGTCGAGCGCGGTGTGGAACTGCAGCACTTCGTCGATCTGCGCGCCGCAGCCCATCACCGGGTTGAGCGCGGTCATCGGTTCCTGGAACACCATGGACATGCGCGTCGCGCGCAGCGCCCGCAGCCGCGATTCCGGCGCCCGGGTCAGGTCCTCGCCCTGCAGCAGGATCGAGCCGCCGGCCACCGGCAGCGACTTGGGCAGCAACCCCATCACCGCTTGCGCGATCACCGACTTGCCGGAACCGGATTCGCCCACCAGGCACACGATCTCGCCCGGGGCGACGCTGAAGGAGACCTCGGACACTGCGTGCGGGCGATCGCCGCCCGGGGGCAGCGCGATGGAGAGGTCGCGAACCTCGAGCACCGGCGCGGTCATGCGCCGCCTTTCATACTCTCTTTGCCATCTTGGGATCCAGCGTGTCGCGCAGGCCGTCGCCAAGGATGTTCACCGCCAGCACGGAAATCGCGAGCAGCACACCCGGGAAGAACAGGTTGTGCGGGTAGGCCATGAACTGCACCCGGCCCTCGGCCATGATGTTGCCCCAGGTCGGGATGTCCGGCGGCAGGCCGACGCCGAGGAAGGACAGGATGGACTCCACCAGGATCGCCGCGGCGCAGATGTAGGTGCCCTGCACCAGCAGCGGCGCGACGCAGTTGGGCAGGATGTGGCCGAACATGATCTTCAGCGTTGGCGTGCCCAGCGACACCGCCGCCTCGACGAAGGGCTCCTCGCGGATGGACAGCACGAGGGACCGCACCAGCCGCGTCACGCGCGGGATCTCGGTGATGGCGATGGCGGTGATCACGGTGAGGATGCTGCCGCGCCACAGGGCCACCAGCGCGATGGCGAGCAGGATCGCGGGAATCGCCATCAGCCCGTCCATGACGCGCATCAGCGGGCCGTCCAGCCAGCGCAGGTACCCCGCCGAGAGGCCCAGCACGATGCCGAAGGCGAGCGCGAGCAGCGCGGTGGCGATACCCACCAGCAGCGACACGCGCGTGCCGTAGACAACGCGGCTGTAGATGTCCCGGCCGAAGGAATCCGAGCCCATCAGGAAGCGGTGCTGCAGCAGTTCGCCCTCCAGGGTCATGATTTCGCCCGATTGCCCGGGGCGCAAGTCGCGGCTGCCAGCGTCGAACAGCGACGGATCCACCGTGCCCAGCAGGGGCGCGGCAAGCGCGATCAGCACCAGCAGGAGCATCGCCGCCCCGCCCAGCCGCACCGACCAGTTGCGCCGCAGGCGCCGCCACGCGCTTTCGGTGCGCGCGATGTTGGCGGATTCGACGGAGAGGGTTCGGGTGTCCAACTGCTTTGCGCCTAGTACCGGATCCGCGGGTCGAGGAACACGTAGGACAGATCCACCAGCAGATTGATGAGGACGTAGGCGAACGAGAACAGCAGAATCACCGCCTGGATGGTGGGAAAGTCGCGCGCCAGTACCGCGTCCACCGTCAGCCGGCCCAGGCCGGGAATGGCGTACACCGACTCGGTCACCACCACGCCGCCGATGAGCAGCGCGATGCCGATGCCGATCACCGTGACGATCGGCACCGCAGCGTTGGCCAGGCCGTGGCGCACCAGCACGCGCGCTTCCGGCAGTCCCTTGGCGCGCGCGGTGCGGATGTAGTCCTCCCCGAGCGTCTCCAGCACCGAAGCGCGCGTCACCCTTGCGATGAGCGCGATGTAGATCACCGACAGCGTGATGGACGGCAGGATCAGGTGGCGCAGGAACGGCCAGAACCCGGCCTCCAGCCGCTGGTAGCCCTGCACCGGCAACCAGCCCAGCTTGAGCGACACGATCCAGATCAGGATGTAGGCAAACACGAACACCGGCATCGAGAAGCCGATCACCGAGAAGCCCATCAGCGCGCGGTCGAACCAGCCGCCGAAACGCCAGGCGGCGACCACCCCCAGCGGCACGGCCACCAGCACCGCGATCGCGATGGTCAGCGCCGCGAGCGACAGCGTGGGCTCTATGCGCTGGCCGATCAGTTGCGTCACCTGCATCTTGTAGAAGTAGGACTGGCCCAGGTCCCCCTGCAGCAGGTTGCCGGCCCAGATCGCGAATTGCACCGGCAGCGGGCGGTCGAGTCCCAGGCTCGCCCGGATGGTCGCGATCTGGTCGGTGGTGGCGGCGTCGCCCGCCATGATCGCCGCGGGGTCGCCGGGCGTGAGCCGCAGCATGAGGAACACCAGCACCGCCACGATCAGCAGCACCGGGATCGTCGACAGCAGGCGGCGGAGGATGAATCCACTCATATCAAGCAAAAGGGCCCCTCGCGGGGCCCTCCTGTCCGGATCGCGTCAGCTCAGTTCTTCTTCAGGTTCCAGTACGCGTCGCCCGAGCCGGTGACCCAGCCGGTGACGCTCTTCAGCGTCGCGATCGGATTGACGTACTCGCCCAGCGGCGCGTGCGTGGCGACCTCGAAGGCGCGCACCTGGATCGCCTCGGCGATGGCCTTTTTCTTCGCCGGATCGAGCTCGCGCGCGAAATGGTCGCGCAATTTCTCGATTTCGGCGTCGTTGGGCCAGCCGAACCAGGACTTCTCCCCGGCGGCGCCCAGCGCCGCGTTGGCGAGCGGATTCCAGATGTCCGGCGCCAGCCATGCGGTGAGGAACATGTTCCAGCCGCCCTGCGCCGGAGGCTCTTTCTTCGAGCGCCGCGACACGACCGTGTTCCAGTCCATGGCCTGCAGGTCGACCTTGAAGCCGGCCTGGCGCAGCAGCTGCGCCGCCACGTCCGGCAGCTTCTGGATCGCGGCCAGGTCGGTGGGCTTGAGGATCACCACCGGCGTGCCGTCGTATCCGGAGGCCTTCAGCAGTTCCTGCGCCTTCTTCATGTTGGACTTGGACTGGATGTCGCTGCCCTTGGCGCTGCCGTAGGGCGTGCCGCAGGTGTACATCGAGGCGCAGGACTTGTAGAACTCCTTGACCCCGACCTGGGCGCGCAGGAACGGTTCCTGCTGCATCGCCGCCAGCGCCGCCTGGCGCACCTTGACGTTGTTGAACGGTGCGTGCAGGTGGTTGAAGCGGCCCATGTACTGGAACCCGGTCGGGTCCTTGTTGACGATGGCGACGTTGGACGCCTTCTTCAACTGCTCGTAGGTCTCGAAGGCGGGGCGCTCGACCACGTCCACCTCGCCCTTGATGAGGGCGTTGGTCTGCGCCTGCGCATCGCGCAACGCAAGGTTCCACTCGACGCGGTCGACATAGACGTGCTTGCCGCCGGCGGTGCCCGAGGGCGCGTCGTTGCGCGGCTTGTACTTCGGGTTCTTGACGTACACCGCCTTGTCCCCAGGCTTGAACTGGTCGCGGAGGAAGATGTAGGGGCCCGAGCCGACGTGCTCCTCGATCTGCTTGTCGGCCGAGGTGTCCGCAACGCGCTTGGGCATGATGAAAGGCACGTTGGACGAGGGCTTGCCCAGCGCCTCGAGCACGATGCCGCAGGGTTCCTTGAGGAACATGCGGAAGGTGTTCGGTGCCGGCGAATCCATGCGCTCGACGAAGGTCATCAGCTTCTGGCCCAGGGCGTCTTTCTTGCCCCAGCGCCCGATGGAGGCGGCGACGTCCTCGCCGGTGACCGGCTTGCCGTCGTGGAATTCCAGGCCGTCGCGCAGGACGAAGGTCCACAGGCGCTGGTCCGCGCTGACGGTGTACTTGTCGACCATCTGCGGCTTGATCTGGTTCTTGTCGTCGGTGCCGAACAGGGTGTCGTACATCATGTAGCCGTGGTTGCGCGCCATGAACTGCGTGGTCCAGATCGGGTCGAGGATGGACAGGTTCGAGTGCGGCACCACGCGCAGCACCTTCTCCTGGGCCAGGCCTGCGGTGGCGAACGCGGCGAGCAAAACAGCGGTGACGATCTTGCGCTTCATGGGGGTATCCTCTGCGTGAGCAAACTTGAAAAGAGGGTAGCAGGGCATGGCACGCATCGCAATCGGTGGCTTCCAGCACGAGACCAACACCTTCGCCCCCTCGAAGGCCGACTACCCCCAGTTCGAGGCCGGGGGTGGTTGGCCCGGGGTCCAGTACGGCGAGCCCATGTTCGGTGCGCTTGAGGGCGCCAACATCCCGGCGCAGGGCGCCATCCAGGCGCTGCGCGCCGCAGGGCATACGCTGGTGGCGACCGCCTGGGCGGCCGCAAGCCCTTCGGCCCACGTTACCCGCGAAGCCTTCGAGCGCATCCTGGGCGAAATGGTGTCGCGCCTGAAGGCCGCGCAATCGGCCGCGCCAGTGGACGGCGTCTACCTCGACCTGCACGGCGCCATGGTGTCGGAGGACTTCGAGGACGGCGAGGGCGAGATCCTGCGCCGCGTGCGCGAGGTGGTCGGCGCGCGCGTGCCCCTGGTGGCGAGCCTTGACCTGCACGGCAACATCACGCGCGCCATGGTGGCGCAGGCCGACGCGCTGGTGGGCTACCGCACCTACCCGCACGTGGACATGGCCGACACCGGTGCGCGCGCCGCGCGCCTGCTCGACACCATGCTGAAGACCGGGACGCGGCCGGCCAAGGCCTATGCGACGCTGGACTTCCTCACGGGCCTTCCGTCCCAATGCTCCTTCATCGAGCCCTGCAAGGGCCTCTATGCACTGTTGGAGCGCCTCGAGCACTCAAGCGGGGCGATGCTCACCTTCATGCCCGGCTTCCCGATGGCCGATTTCGACGAATGCGGCATGACGGTGTTCGGCTACGGCGCGGACGCGGCGAAGGTGTCAGCGGCGGTGGAGCAGCTGCGCGGCGCGGTGGCCGACGCCGAGAAGGACTTCGCCATGGAGCTGCATTCGCCCGACGAGGCGGTGCAGCGCGCGCGCTCGCGCGGTGAGCCGGGAAAGCCGGTGGTGATTGCGGATACCCAGGACAACCCCGGCGCGGGAGGCAATGGCGACACCACCGGCATGCTCGCGGCGCTGGTGCGCCAGCGCGCCACCGAGGCGACGCTGGGAATGCTGATCGACGCGGAGTCCGCGAAACGCGCGCATGAGGCGGGCCAGGGCGCGACGCTGGGTTTCTCGCTGGGCGGCAAGTCGCGCATCGTCGGCGATGCGCCGTTCTCGGGCGAATTCACCGTGGAGCGCCTGGGCGACGGCCAGTTCACCTGCACCGGGCCGATGTTCAAGGGCTTTCGCATGACCTTGGGCAACATGGCGTTGCTCAGGAGCAAGGCTGCGCCCGGCGTGCGCGTGGTGCTGGCGTCGCGCAAGTGCCAGGCCGCGGACAAGGAAATGTTCCGCCATGTCGGCGTGGAGCCGGTGCGCGAACGCATGATGGTGCTGAAGAGCTCGGTGCACTTCCGCGCGGACTTCGAGCCCATCGCGCGCGAGGTGCTGGTGGCGAAATCGCCCGGGCCGGCGCTGGCCGATCCGGCGGAGTTTCCGTGGAAGCGGTTGAGGAAGGGGTTGAGGTTGCGGCCGCTGGGGCCGGTGTTCGGGGGGTAGGGGGCGCCGGGGCGGGCGGGATGTAACCGATCGGTTACATTCGGGGCGGCCCGCGGTGCGGGCCAGAGGGATAAGCGGAAGAAATCGTGGTCTGACCCTGTTCTTCAGGGAATTGGCCAGGGCTTCTGCGCCGGCCGTGCCTTCTCCAGCCAGGCCGAAAGCCGCAGCACCCCGAGGTCGTCGAAGCGCCGCCCGACCAGTTGCACGCCAACCGGCAGTCCGTCCGTACTGAAGGTCCAGTTCAACGACGCCGCAGGCTGCTCGGACATGCTGAAGGGTACTGTGAAAGCAATGTGCGGAAGCGCGTTGCGCGGATCGTTCCCGGGCGCCGCCAGTTGCGCTTCGTAGGGCAGGATGGGCGAAGTCGGGCAGATGACGAAGTCGTAGGGCGCCGTTCCGGACACGGTCGCGTCGCGCAGCGCGACATACGAACCGTAAGCGGCCATCACGTCCCGCCCCGAAAAATCCTTCGCCCGCCAGGTGCACCATTCGGCGATGAACGGCAGCACCTTTGCCTGCTTGGCCGGGGGCATGGCGACAAAATCGTTGTACGAGCGCGCCTCGAAGAAGCGCGACATGCCGTCGAGCAGTTCCGGCGTGATGACGGGCTTCATTTCGTCCACCACTGCGCCCGCGGCCTCGAGCGCCTTCGCCGCCGCTTTCGCCGCGGCGACGATCTCCGGATGCGGCGCGAGGCCGGCGCCCATGTCGGGCAGGAAGCCGATCCGTAACTTTGTCGGGTCGAGCCCATCCAGTTTCGTGTAGTCCGTGTCCTGGAACGGCAGGCCCATGAAGTCGCGCGCGTCCGGCCGCGACAGCAGGTTCATGAGCATGGCCGAGGCGCGCACGTCGCGCGTCATCGGCCCGGTGACGCGGCCGATGTAGGGCGGATACACCGGCACGCGGCCCAGCGACGGCTTGAGCGCGAAGATGCCGCAGTGCGTCGCCGGCAGGCGCACCGAACCGCCGATGTCGGTGCCCAGGTGCAGCGGCGCGTAGCCCGCGGCAGCGGCGGCGCCGGCGCCGGAGCTGGATCCGGAGGTGTTGCGCGCGGTGTTCCACGGATTGCGCGTGATGCCGTGGATGCTCGACAGTCCCGAGGACAGCATGCCGAAGTCGGGCATGGTGGTCTTGCCGAGGATCACGCAGCCGGCTTCGCGAAGGCGCGCCGCAGGCGGCGCATCCGCAGGTTGTGGCACTGCGTCGTCATTCGCTTTCGTGCCGACGGGCGCGGGGTCGCCCTTCGTGTAGATGTTTTCCTTGATCGTGACCGGCACGCCGTCCAGCTGCGACAGCGGCTGCTTCGCACGCCAGCGGGCCTCGGATGCGCGCGCCGCGACGAGGGCGCCGTCCCTATCCACCCGGTACATCGCATTCAGCGTCGGCTCGCAGGCCTCGATGCGGGCGAGGCAGGCTGTCGTGTACTCGACCGGCGACAGTTCGCCGGCGGCATATTGCACCGCAACGTCGGCCGCGGTGAAATCGTGCGGAGCGCTCATGCACGGCATCTTACAATGCGCCCCCATGCGCAGATTCCTCGTCCTCGCCTTGTTCGCATTTTCCGCTGGTGCGCAGGCGCAGACCGAGATCCGGCTTTGGCATTCCATGAGCGGCGCGCTGGGCGAGGTGCTGCAGTCGCTGGTGCAGCGCTTCAATGAATCGCAGAAGGATTTCCGGGTCGTCGACGAGCACAAGGGCGGCTACGAGAGGAGCCTGATCCAGGCGATGAAGGCGCAGGAGACCGGTAGCGGCCCGGACCTGGTGCAGGTCTACGAGCTTGGAACCGCGCACCTGATGGCGGCCAAGCGCGCCTACCGCCCGGTGTGGCAGGTGCTGGCCGAGGCGGGCGAGAAGGTGGACCCGAAGGGCTACCTGCCGGCGGTGGGGAGCTACTTCTCGGACGACGCCGGCCGCCTGCTCGGGCTGCCGTTCAACGTCTCGACGCCGATCCTGTTCTTCAACAAGGACGCATTCCGCAAGGCGAAGCTGGACCCGGACAAGCTCCCGCGCAGCTGGTACGAGATGCCGCCGCTCATGGGCGCGATCCTGGAATCGGGCCTGGAGTGCGCCTACACCACCACCTGGCCGGCCTGGGTGCACATCGAGAACATGAGCACCTGGCACAACCAGGACTTCGCCACGAAGGATAACGGCCTGGGCGGGCTGGACGCGAAGCTGATCTTCAATACCCACCTCATGATCCGCCACGTCTCGTTCCTGTCGTCCTGGGCGCGAGCGGGCTATTTCACCTACAGCGGACGGCGCCTGGAGGCCGAGCGCCGCTTCGAGAAGGGCGAGTGCGCGATGCTGACCGCGTCTTCGGCGAGCATGGCCGAACTGCGGCGCGACGCGAAGTTCGAGTTCGGCGTGGCGGAGCTGCCGCACTACGACGACGTGAAGGGCGCGCCGCACCACACCATGATCGGCGGCGCGGCCCTGTGGGTGCTGGCGGGCAGGCCAGCGGCCAGCTACAAGGGTGCGGCGAAGTTCCTGGCGTTCCTCGCCCGGGCCGAAATCGCCGCCGAGTGGCACCAGCGCACCGGCTTCGTTCCGGTGACGCGCGCCGCCTACGAACTGACGCGGAACGCCGGCTACTACGGCACGAATCCCGGGCACGAGATCGCCATCAACCAGTTGCTGCTGCGCAGCCCGACGCGCGAGTCGCGCGGCATCCGGCTGGGAAATTTCGAGCAGATCCGCGGCATTCTCGAGGAGGAGCTGGAGGCGGTGTGGAGCGGCGACCGCCCGCCCAAGCTTGCGCTCGACAACGCCGCCGAGCGCGGCAATGCACTGTTGCGAAGCTTCGAGCGGCAGCAGCGCGCCGGGGCCGAGCCCGGGGTGCCGGCCCGCGTGCCGCGCAAGAAGAAATAAGTCGCAAAAGTTTCATCGGCCTTGGCTATACTCGGGATGACAGAAACATGACATCCCAAAGGAGGGGGAAACCATGAGAATCAAGCTAGTGGCTGCCGCGCTGGCGGGTGCGTTCAGCGTCCAGGCGCAGGCGCAGACCGCAATTCAGTGGTGGCACTCGATGGTCGTCGAGCTGGGCGAGGCGCTGAACGAGGTCGCCAGCAACTTCAACGCCAGCCAGAAGGAATACAAGGTCGTCGCCACCTTCAAGGGTACCTACCCGGAGTCAATGACCGCGGCGATCGCGGCCTTCCGCGCCGGCAGCGCGCCGCATCTTCTGCAGGTGTTCGAAGTCGGCACTGCCACCATGATGGCCGCCAAGGGCGCCATCGTGCCGGTGGCCAAGGTGATGACCGACGCCAAGGAGAAGTTCGAGCCCAAGGCCTATCTGCCGACGGTGACCGGCTATTACACCGACCAGAAGGGCAACATGCTGTCGTTCCCCTTCAACAGCTCGACGGTGATGTTCTACATCAACAAGGATGCGTTCAAGAAGGCGGGCCTCGACCCCAACAACGCGCCCAAGACCTGGAAGGAAGTGGTGGCCGCGGCCGAGAAGCTCAAGGCCTCCGGGCAACAGTGCACTTACACCACCAGCTGGCCTTCCTGGATGCACATCGAGAACTTCAGCGCCTGGCACAACGTGCCTATCGGCACCAAGGAGAACGGTTTCGGCGGGCTCGATACGCAGTTCAGCATCAATTCACCACTGCACGTGCGCCACATCGGCATGCTCGCCGACATGTCAAAGAAGGGCCTGTTCACCTACGCCGGACGCACCAACCAGGGCGACGCCAAGTTCTCCAGCGGCGAGTGCGCCATGTTCAGCGGCTCGACCGGCGCGCAGGCCGGCATCCGCAAGGCGGCCAAGTTCGACTGGTCGATCAACTTCATCCCGTACCACGACGACGTCAAGGGCGCGCCGCAGAACTCGATCATTGGCGGCGCCTCGGTCTGGGTGATGGGCGGCAAGAAGCCCGAGGAGTACAAGGGCGTGGCCAAGTTCATGGCCTACCTGTCGCAGCCCGACGTCCAGATGGCCTGGCACACCAAGACCGGCTATGTGCCGATCACGCAGGCGGCCTACGACATGACGAAGAAGTCCGGCTTCTACGACAAGGACCCGGGCGCGGAGCTGGCGGTGAAGCAGCTCACCAACAAGGCGCCTACCGCCAACTCCAAGGGCCTGCGCTTCGGCAACTTCGTGCAGGGGCGCACGGTGATCGAGGAGGAGCTGGAAAACGTCTTCGCGGGCAAGAAGGAAGCGAAGGCGGCGCTGGATGATGCGGTCAAGCGTGCCAACGAGATTTTGCGGCAGTTCGAGGCAGCCAATAAATAGGAACGGGGGAGGATGAATCTCCCCCCGTACCCCCCGGTCGCTCGTTTCTAGGGGTCAATGGAAAAGCGGGTCGTCTTCCGATCTGCGTGGCTGCCCTATGCGCTGGTAGCCCCGCAGATCGCGATCACGCTGGTGTTCTTCTTCTGGCCGGCGGCGCAGGCGGTCTGGTACTCGTTCCAGCTGCAGGACGCCTTCGGGCTGAAGAGCCAGTTCGTCGGCCTGCAGAACTTCGCCAACCTGTTCAAGGACGGCAACTACGTCGATTCGTTCAAGGTCACCGCGCTGTTC
>JBQTJX010000062.1:0-38330 GCA_052386675.1 Betaproteobacteria bacterium | reverse complement strand
GCTGCGCGATCCATAGGGACGTTTCACGCCGCGCAGTCCCGGACATGCCGCCGTCCGGGCCCTAGGCGAGCAGGGCGCCCGCGCGCCCCGCCGCCTTTCGCAGAGGGCCGTCGCGCGCGGCAAGCGGAATCTTGCGTCGCAGCGCGAGCTCGAGATAGCAGGCATCGTAGGCACCCAGCGAATAGCGCCGTGCAACCTCGATCAGCGATCGTGTAGACGGAGGCTCCGTGTCGTGAACGAGATCGAGTCGTTCAAGCTCGGCGAGGATCGCGGGTATCCGCGACGGTGCCAGCCGCCGATTGTGCGAAAAGGCGAGGAGCGTCGCGGCGAACTCCGCGCGCCAGATCAAGGGCACATGCACGTCTTCGCCCGCCGCGCGCTCGAGAAGCGTGTCGGTAACGCTGCTCGCCTGGCTGGCGACGAACCATGCCACGACGATCGAGTTATCGGCGACGAACGCCGCTATGCGCGGCCCCTGGCGATGGCGCGCTTGAGCTCGGCCCGGGTGATCTTGAGATTCATGCGCTGGCGCAAGGCGCGAATCCGCCTGACCGCTTCGACCCTGGCCCGGCGGCGCGTCTCCTCCTCGGCGCGCACCATGCGGACCACCGCCTGCCCGCGCCGCGTCAAGATAACCTCCTCCCCCGCCTCGACGCGACCGATCAGTTCCGAGAGCCTCGATCTGGCGTCGTAGATGCCAATGCGTTCCATTTGACGCACCTCTCCTGTCTAGCTGTACAGAAGCGATTCTACGGTACCTGCGCGGATGCTCAAAGCCCGCCCCGCAGCGCCGCGGCCGCTACCAGGCGCTTCAGGCCGGCGATGGCGGAAGTCGGCGAAAGCCCCTTCGGGCAACGTTCGGTACAACTCATGTGCGTGTGGCACGAGTGGCAGCCCGCGTCCCCGGCGACCGCGCGCAATCTTTCGATGTGTTTCACGTCTCTTTCATCGTTCACCAGGGTCCAGGCGCGGTTGAGCGCCGCCGGCCCCAGATAGTCCGGGTTCCACTTCACCACGTCGCAGGCCGCGTAACACACCCCGCAGCCGATGCACTCGATTCCTGCGTCGACCTGTTTTCTGTTCTCACTTTCAGGAATGACCCGCCCAAAGTCATCGGCACGGGAATGCCTTCCCTCAAACCTTCCCTTTGCTTTCGCCCACTTATCGAAAAACTCGCGCATGTCGGTGACCAGATCCCGGATCACCGGCAGGTTACGCAGCGGTGCAATTGTTATTTCGTTTCCATTTTTGATTGCTTTATCTATATGGGTTCTGCAGGTCCACCGGGGAACCCCGTTCACCGTCATCGCGCACGAGCCGCACATGCCGACGCGGCAAGCAAAGCGGTAGGCGAGCGTCGGATCGAGTGCGCGCTGGATGTAGGTGACGACGTCGAGCACCGTCTGGCTTGCGTGCCGCGGCACCTCGAATTCCTGGAACGCGCCTTCGGCGGCGCCACGCCACACCCGAACCGACAGCGACGTGCTCAAGCAGCCTTGCGCAAGCCGGCGCGGATCACGATCTCGTCGAACGGCGCGTGCAGCCCACCGCGTTCGTCCTTTTCCAGAAGCCCGAGCTCGACGAGCGCCTGAACATCGGTATACCGAGCTCCTTCATGGTAGAGCGGAATATTCCGGTCAACGCGCCGAAGCCCCCTTTCAGCCCCGGGATGCAGGAATACGACTCGGCGCAACTTCTGGCTTTGGGGGAACGCGCGCAATCCCGCGCCAGCGAGCCCGACTCCCGCCAGCAGGATCGCGCGCCGTTTCACGCGCTTTCGTACAAGCGCGTCAGCACGAACTCACGATGCCCGAGCGCCTCGGCGGCGGTGAGGCGGCCGTTGGCGGTGCGGAACATGCACTCGAGCAGCGCGTCGCCGGCCTGGTCCGGGTTCATCTCCTTGCGCAGCAGGCCCGAGACGTCCACGTCGACGTGCTCGCTCATCGTGCGCACGGTGCGCGGATTGGCGCAGAGCTTGATCACCGGGAGGATCGGGTTGCCGATCACGTTGCCCTGTCCGGTCGGAAAGAAGTGCACGGTGTAGCCCGCAGCCGCGCACAGCGTCACCATCTCGGCCGCCGCCGACGACGAATCGATGAACCAGAGTCCGGGCCCCGTAGGCCGTTCGTGTTTGTCGAGCACGCCGTCGATCTTGCACTGGCGGCCGATCTTCTGGATGTTGCCGAGCGCCTTCTCCTCGATGGTGGTGAGGCCGCCGGCGATGTTGCCCTTGGTCGGCTGCGAGTCCGAGAGGTCGCTGGTCTTGTGCTTCTCGATGATCGCCTGGTAGCGGTCGAACATGAACTGGAACTTCTTCCTCACCTCGTCGGTGGCGCAGCGCGCCGCGACCAGGTGCTCGCCGCCGGTGAGCTCCGTGGTCTCGCCGAAGGCAAGCGTCACCTTGTGCGGGTAGAGCTTGTCGAAGGCGTTGCCGACGGTCGGGTTGGCGCCGCAGCCGGAGGTGGTGTCGGACTCGCCGCACTTGGTGGACACCCACAGGTCCTTGAGCGGCCGCTCCTCGCGGCGCAGCTCGGAAGCCCACTGCAGGAACTCCTTGGCCTTCTTCGAGGCGCGCATGATGGTGTCGTGGTCGCCATGCTGCTCGATGCCGAAATAGGCCACCGGCTTGCCGGTGGCGGCGATCGCATCGCCCACCTTCTTCGCCCAGCCGTCCTCGATGCAGATGACGATCACTGCGGCCACGTTGGGATTGCAGCCGGTGCCGATCAGCGTTGCGAAGTGCAGGTCCAGGTCGGCGCCGAACTGCAGGCGGCCGTAGGGATGCGGGATGGCGAGCGTGCCCTTGATGTTGTTCGCGACGGCCTCGGCCGCGGCGTTGGACAGGTCGTCCACCGGCAGGATGATGACGTGGTTGCGCACGCCGACGCGGCCGTTTTCCCGCTTGTAGCCCCAGAATGTCGAGTTCTTCAGTTCCATGATGTGCCTTCCTACCAGCGCTTGGTTTTCAGGTTCTGCACGTGCGTGTGCTCGCCGCGCGCGATGGGCGCGACGATCTTGCCGATGTCGATGCCGTACTTGATCACGGTGTCGCCCGGCTTGTAGTCCTTGAGCGCGATCTTGTGGCCGATCGGGATGTCGCTCTTCGCCTGGACCTTGATTTCCTTGTCGTCCTCCATGATCCAGCCGGTGAGCTCCTGGCCCTTCGTCACGCCTTCCACCACGACCACGCCGACGCCGTCGCCTTCCTCGTGCACCACGAAATGGATCATTGCCCGGATTCCTCCACGATGAGTGTTCGAAGTTTACCCCGCCGCCGCGCCGCGCCGGCCTGCCGGGCGCGAAACGCCGGCGTTGCCGGCGATGATTAGGGCCGCAGCACCAGCTTCGCGGCAGCGGTACGGCCCTCGTGCAGGTCGCGGAACGCCGCCGCGCCCTCGGCGAGCGCGCGCTCCTCCACCCACGACAGATCGCCGAAGCTGCCCTGGTGCAGCAGCGCGACCGTCGCCCGCAGGTCGGCGGTGGTGTAGGTGTAGGTGCCCAGCAGGGCGAACTCGGCCAGCGTGAGCTTGCGCATGTCGATCTCGCTCGCCCAGTCCTGCAGGCCGACGTGCATGATCACCCCGCCCGGCTTCACCGCCTCGAACGCGGCGCCGCGCGTGGCTTTCGCGCCGACCGCGTCGATCACGTAGTCCATGCTGCCCGCGGCCGGCCCGCCCTTTCCGCGCGGGTCGAACGCGGCGACGCCCGCCGATTTCTCCAGCGAAGCCCGTCGCAGCGGATTCGTTTCCGCCACCGACACCTGCCGCACGCCGTAGCTGCGCAGCAGCAGCGCGCAGAGCATGCCGATCGCCCCGCCGCCCAGCACCAGCACGCGGCACTCGGGCAAGGGCCGGACCAGCGACTTCATGGACAGGTTGATCGCGTGCACCGCGGTCGCCGCAGGCTCGGTGAGCGCCGCGGCCCGCGTGTCCATGTCCTGCGGGATGTCGATCACGCTGCGCGCGGCGGTGGACACGCGCTCGGCGAAACCGCCAGCGCGCGTCATGCCGATCATGGTGCGGTTGGCGCACAGGTTGTCTCGCCCCTGCACGCAATACTCGCAGTGGCCGCAGGTGATGAGCGGGTTCACGGTCACGCGCCGGCCCTTGCCCGGGCCGGCAAGGACGCGGCCGACGAGCTCGTGGCCGAGGATCAGCGGCGGCACGCGGCGCGGGTCGTGCCCGTGGTAGGCGTGCAGGTCCGAGCCGCAGATGCCGACCGCGTCCACCGCGATCAGCACGTCGCCCTCGCCCAGCTGCGGCTCGGGCTCGTCGCGATAGGTGACTTCGTTCGGCGCGGTGTAGACGAGGGCTTTCATCATGCGTTCGCCGTGCTACTGAACGGTGACGTTCGCCGCCTTGACGACGGGTCGCCATTTCTTCAGCTCGGCCTGGACGTAGGCCGAGAGGGCCTCGGGCGTACCTCCGACCGGTTCGTCGCCCTGCGCCATCAGCTTCTCGCGCAGGTCCGGCGCCTTGAGCGCCTCGTTGACGGCCGAGTTCAGCCGCGCGATCACGGTGGCGGGCGTACCTGCCGGCGCGAACAGCCCAAACCACGCGCTGGTCTCAAAGTCGCGGATGCCGCCTTCGGCAAATGTCGGCAGATCGGGCAGCGCGATCGCGCGCGTCCGGCCGGTTGTCGCGAGCGCGCGCACTCTTGCGGACTTCAGCAGCGGCATGATGTTCGGGATGTGGTTGATGGAGAATGCCACTTCGTTGGCCGCGAGCGCCAGCATCGCTTTCGGCCCTCCACCGTAGGAAACGTGAACGAATGTCGCGCTGGCCGCGCCGCGATAGAGTTCCGCGGCCATGTGGGGGAATGTTCCCGGCCCGTTGCTCGCGTAGCTGAGCTTGTCGCCCTGCCGGCGGACGTAGTCATGGAAGTCCGCGAAGCTCTGGACCGGGGATGCCTGCGGTACCACCAGCACCAGCGGCCCCGCGGAGAGCTGGCCGATCGCGCTGAAGGCCGTAGCGGGATCGTATGGCACATTGGGGAAGATAAGCGGCGAGAACACGTGCGTCGCGGCGCCACCGACGAGCAGGGTATGGCCATCGGGCTCGGCCTTCGCGACCGCCGCCGCGCCGAGCGTGCCGCCCGCTCCGGGGCGGTTCTCGACCAGGACGCGGACGCCGAGGGTCGCGCCAAGCTTGTCTGCAAGCAGACGCCCCACGATGTCGACGACACCGCCGGCCGGGAACGGCACGACGACGGTGACCGGCTTGGACGGGAATGCGCGGGGCTGCGCGCCAGCGGGCGCCCCGCAGAGGAATCCGAGCGCCAGAGACATTGCGAGGACAAGGGAACGATTCATTTTTCTCCTCCATTGAGAGACATTGCAGGCTGCGGTTTTCGTGAAGGCTGCATGCGGGACTGAAGCGTCGAGCGCATCGACCAGACCTGGAGCGCCCGGACGAGTTCCTCGCGCTTCTCGCGATGCTCGGCAGAGGACCAAAGGTTCCGTACCTCGCCCGGGTCGCTGCGAAGGTCGAACAGTTCGCCGTCCGGTTCGTCCAGGTAGTACACCAGCTTCCAGTCCCGGTCGCGACGCATCACGATGTACTCGGCGCCGGTCTGGATGTGGTCGCGCGCAAGCTCGGCATACGCCGCGTCACGCGTCTCCGGCAATTGCTGGGAAACGATCGGCCACAGCGACCGCGCCTCCCAGTTGGCCGGTACCGGAACACCGGCGGACTCGAGCAGCGTAGGGGCGACATCCATGAGCTGAACGAGGCTGTCGCTGCGGCGGCCACCGCCGCTGCGTGCCGAGTCCCAGACAATCAGCGGCACCCGCTCGACGGAGTCGTACATCGTCCACTTCTGGATGTGCCCATGCTCGCCGAGCGCATCCGCGTGGTCCGACGAGAACACGACCAGCGCATTGTCCAGATAACCCTTTCGCGCAAGCACCGCCAGGATCTCCCCGACCTTCTCGTCGATCATGGAGACATTGGCCGCGTAATGGCGACGGAGCCTGAGCAGGTCCTCGCGGGAGGGCCGCGACTGCCAGGCGATGGAGTCGAAGTTGTTCCGGATCATGTTGCGGCGGAGTTCGCCCTGCGCCCTGGGCTGCAGCGCCTCTTCCGCGTTCGTAAAATCCGGTACGGGGATGTCGGCTGCGGCGTAGCGCCGGAGGAACGCGGGCACGGGGTCGTACGGGGGGTGCGGTCCCGGGAATCCGATCTGGAGAAAGAGCGGGTTCTGGGACTTGCGCTCCTCCAGCCACCAGAGGACATGGTCGCCGATGAAATTGTCCGAGTGCAGTGCGTCCGGAAGATGCCACTCGAATGCGCCGAGTGCGCGCCGGTAGCCCTCGGGGTCCGCGGCGTAGCGTGTGTACCGGCTGGGCTTCACGAGCCTGTGTGCGTGCAGCGCCTTGTCCCACTCGTCGTAGAAAGCGCGGTCGTGTTCGTCGAGGAAGAGGGGCCGGTCCTTGTTCTCGACGACAAACCGCTGGTGGAATCCGCCCTTCGCGTCGTAGGGATTGATGTGCATCTTGCCGATGTTCACGCAGTGGTATCCCGCGTCCGCCAACCACTGCACCCAGGTCGGCGACCAGGGCTGGAAGTTCTTGAAGACGCCGGCCGCGTGCGGGTACATGCCGGTGAAGAGGCTGGCCCGCGAGGCGACGCAGACCGGCGACGTGACGAAGCAATTGGTGAAGCTGAAGCCCTCCTGCGCGAGGCGGTCGAGATTGGGCGTCTGCATCCAGGGCGCGCCGAGCGAGCGGATAGAGTCCGCACGCTGCTGGTCGGTGAGGATGAGGATGAGGTTCTTCCTTTCGTTCATGCGCTTTTGCCCTTTCTGATGTCCCGCGCCGGTCAGCCTGCCGAGAAGCCGCCATCGACGAACAGCGTCTGGCCCGTCACGTAGTCGGAGGCGCGGCTGGCGAGGAACACCGCCGCGCCGCGCAGGTCGGCGAGTTCTCCGTTGCGGCCGGCGAAGGTGCGCTCGGCCATCGCCTGCCAGCGCGCCGGATCATTCGCCACCGGCGCGGTCAGCGGCGTGGCGAAGAAGCCCGGGCCGATGGCATTGGCGGTCACGCCGTGCCGCGACCAGGCCTCGGCCTGCGCGCGCGTCAGTTGCATCACCCCGCCCTTGGATGCGCCGTAGGGGGCGCTGTCCCGGAACGCGCGCACCGACTGCAGCGAGGCGATGTTGATGATGCGGCCCCAGCCTTTCGCGATCATCGCCGGCGCCAGCTTCTGCGCCAGGAAGAACGGCGCCTCCAGGTTCAGGCGGAGGCTGGCATCCCAGTCCGCTTCGGTGACCTCGAGCATCGGCTTGCGCAGGTTCACGCCCGCCGCGCTGACCAGGATGTCGGGGACGCCGAAGAAGGACGGCGCCTTCGCCGCGCATTCGCCCAGGGCCTTGCGATCGGTCAGGTCGCAGGCGAGCGCGGCGGCGCCCGCGCCGATCTCGCGCTGCGCGTCGGCCAGTTCCCTCGCGCGACGCGCGACCAGCACCACGCGTGCGCCCGCTTCGGCCAGGGCACCCGCGATGGCGCGCCCGATCCCGGAGTTGGCGCCGGTTACCAGCGCCACCCGTCCCGTCAGCTCGAAAAGCGAGGCGATGCTCACGAGGTGACCGATGCCCCCTTGTCGAAGCGCTCGGCCGGGAAATACTTCGCCAGCCGGTCGTCGGCGGTGCGCGCGTGCGCCTCCATGCCCTCCAGGCGCGAGATGCGCGCCGTGACCTGGGCGATGTCGCGGTTGGCCTCGCGCGTCATGCGCTGCCAGGTCACCGTCTTGATGTACTTGTGCACCGACAGGCCGCCCGAGTAGCGCGCCGCCCCCTTGGTGGGGAGGATGTGGTTCGGACCCGAGGCCTTGTCGCCGAAGGCGACGGTTGTCTCCTCGCCCAGGAACAGCGACCCGTAGCAGGTCAGCGTCGCGAGCCACCAGTCGAGGTCGCGGGCATGCACTTCCAGGTGCTCGGGTGCGTAGCGGTCCGAGGCCTGGGCCATCTCCTCGCGGCTGTCGCACAGCAGGACTTCGCCGTAGTCGCGCCAGGCGGCGCCGGCGGCCTCGCGCGCCGTCGGCGGCAGCTTCTCGATCAGGCCGGGCACCAGCCGCATCACCTCCTCGGCCAGCTTGCGCGACGTGGTCATCAGCCACGCGGGCGATTCATGGCCATGCTCGGCCTGGCCGACGAGGTCCGAGGCGACGATCAGCGGGTCGGCGGAATCGTCCGCGATGACCGCGATCTCCGAGGGCCCGGCGAAGACGTCGATGCCGACCTTGCCGTAGAGCGCGCGCTTGGCCTCGGCGACGAACTTGTTGCCCGGGCCGACGACAATGTCGGCCGGCTTGCCGGTAAAGAGGCCGAAGGCGAGGGAGGCGATCGCCTGCACGCCGCCCAGGGTCATGACGAGGTCCGCGCCGGCGACCTTCATCGCGTAGAGCACCTCGGGATGGATGCCCTCGCCGCGATAGGGCGTCGAGCAGGCAACGACCGTGGGCACGCCGGCCGCCTTGGCCGTTGCGATGCTCATGTAGGCCGAGGCGATGTGCGCGTAGCGCCCCGTGGGCACGTAACAGCCCGCGACATTGACCGGGACCAGGCGCTGGCCGGCGGTCAGCCCGCCGTGCAGCGGGATCGAGAACTCGTTGCAGGAGGCGCGTTGGGCGAGCGCGAACTTGCGCACCTGTCCGGTGGCGAACTCGATGTCGCGCTTCACCCCGGGGGCGACCCCGGCGGTCCGGCGCTCGATCTCTTCGCGGCTGACCAGGATCTCGCCGGTCCAGCGGTCCAGCTTCGCTGCATAGTCGCGCACTGCCTGCTCTCCGCGGCGCTCGATCTCCGCGAGCATGTCCGCGACTACGGCGCGCGCGCTTTCGGTCTCGGTTTCCGGCGTCCGGGTGGCCGTCTTGAGGGGCTGTATGGGCATGGAGTGGGCTGGGCTCGGCGATGTTGAATGAAAGCGCTTTCATACAGGGTATTGCCGAGTTTTAGCCTTGTCAATGTGCGGTGCAGCAAGCAGGCATGGGAACGTTCTCATCCGCCAGTTGCTATGCTGGCGGCCATGGCGCATCGGAACCCTTCCGCCCGGCTCTCGGATGTCGCCAGCGCCGCCGGCGTTTCACTGTCCACCGCGTCCCGGGCGCTCGCCGAGCCGGACCTGGTGCTGCCCGCGACGCGCGCGCGGATCCTGGAGGCAGCCGCGCGCCTGGGCTACGTCCCGCATGGCGCCGCGCGCGCGCTCGCCTCGCGCCGCTCGCGCACCATCGGCGCGGTGGTGCCGACGCTGGAAAACCCGATCTTCGCGGCCTCCACGCAGGCGCTGCAGCACCGCATCGCGCGCGAGGCCTACACGCTGCTCGTGGGCAGCCACGAGTACGACCTGGAAGCCGAGGTGAAGGTGGTGTCGGCGCTGGTCGAGCGCGGCGTGGATGGGATCGTGCTTGTCGGCCTGGACCACCATCCGGACCTGCATCGATTGCTGGCGAAGGCGGCGATCCCGTTCGAATTGACCTGGGCCACCGACGCCAGCGGGATTCACTATTCCCTCGGCTTCTCCAACCGGCTCGCGGCGGCAAGCGTCGCACAGCACCTCATGGATCTCGGCCACCGCGACTTCGCCATGATCTCCGGGCGGACCACGAACAACGACCGCGCACGTGAGCGGGTCGCCGGCGTGCGCGAAGCGCTTGCCGCGCGCGGGCTGGAACTGCCGGTCCGAAGGGTGCTGGAGACGCCCTTCGGCATTCCCGCGGGGCGCACGGCACTCGGCCGGCTGCTCGAATCCGGCGAACGCTTCACGGCCCTGGTCTGCGGCAACGACCTGCTGGCCATTGGCGCGCTGCTCGAGGCCGCTGCGCGCGGAATCGCCGTCCCGCACCGGCTCTCGGTGACCGGATTCGATGACATCGAGCTCGCCGGCGAGTTCTCGCCCGCGCTAACGACGATCCATCTTCCAGTCGCCGACATCGGGCGCATCGCCGCCGAGCGGATGCTCACGCGCATCAGTGGCGAAGAGGTGCCGAAATCGCAGGACATCCCGGTGCACCTGGTAGTGCGAGCGAGTACCGCGCCGCCGGGCTGACGGCGTCGGTTAACCTTGCGCATGACCACCCGCCGCGCCTTTCTTGGTTCGCTCGCCGCGCTCTCGGCGGCACGCAGCTGGCCGGTGCAGGCGCAGCCCCGCTTCGCGCGCGATCCGTTTGCCCTCGGCGTCGCCAGCGGCTATCCGCACCCGTCCGGATTCGTGCTCTGGACTCGCCTCGTAGGCGATTTCGACCCGGTCGCGGTTCCGGTGCGCTGGGAAGTCGCGACCGACGAGGGCATGTGCAACGTGGTGACCGCCGGGACCGCCGAGGCCTCACCCGACTGGGCGCATTCCATCCATGTCGAACCGAAGGGCCTGGAGCCGGACCGCTGGTACTGGTACCGCTTCCGCGCCGGGGACGCGCAAAGCCCGATCGGACGCACACGCACCGCGCCCGCAACCAACGCGACCCCGGAGCGCCTGAAGTTCGCGTTCGCTTCCTGCCAGCACTACGAGCAGGGCTTTTTCGGCGCCTACCGCCACATCGTGGCCGACGCGCCGGACCTCGTTGCCTTCCTCGGCGACTACATCTACGAATCGTCCTGGGGCCGCGACCATGTGCGCAAGCACGCGGGCGGCGAGCCCTACACGCTTGCCGACTACCGCGCCCGCTACGCGCTGTACAAATCCGATCCGGACCTGCAGGCCGCGCACGCCGCCTGCCCGTGGATCGTGACCTGGGACGACCACGAAGTGGACAACGACTACGCCGACGACCGCTCCGAGGACGGCATGCCCAGGGAGCGGTTCCTCGATCGCCGCGCCGCCGCCTACCGCGCCTACTTCGAGCACATGCCCTTGCCCGAACGCATGAAGCCGAAAGGCCCGGACATGCGCATCCACACGCAACTCGGGTGGGGAAACCTCGCGCGCTTCTACCTGCTGGACGACCGCCAGTACCGCTCCTGGCAGGCCTGTCCGCGGCCCGGGCGCCGCGGCGGCTCGAACACGGTGAACGTCGCCGAGTGCGAGGCGCTCGCGAATCCCAATCGAAGCATGCTCGGGCGCGCGCAGGAGCGCTGGCTCTCCGGGGCGCTCGCGCGCTCGGTCGCGCGCTGGAACCTGCTCGCGCAGCAAACGCCGATGGCCCAGTTCGACCAGTTGCCGGGGCCCGGGCGGCGCGCCTGGACCGACGGCTGGGACGGCTACCCGGCGGCGCGCGCGCGGCTGTTCGATGCGCTGCTGGAGCACAAGGTCGCCAATCCCGTGGTGCTGGGTGGCGACGTGCACTCGTTCAACGTCTCGGACCTGAAGCGCGACTTCGATGACCCGGCCTCGGCGACCGTGGCGAGCGAGTTCGTCTGCACCTCCATCACCTCGCAGGCCTGGGCGCAGGAGAAGCTGAACACCTTCATGCCCGACAGTCCGCACATCAAGCTGATCGATAGCCGCCACCGAGGTTACGTGCGCATGGAGATCACGGCGAATCAAGTGCGCGCGGACCTGCGCGCGATGCAATCCGTGACGCAGCCCGAAGCCGCGTGCGGCACCTCGGCGAGCTTCGTGGTGGAGGACGGCCGGCCCGGACCGTGGCGCGCCTGAGGCGCCAAATGTAACCGATCGGTTACATCGAGTGCGCTGCAGCGCCCCCTAGCGGCAGCGCAGGTTCGCCGCCCCGTCCTCGATCGGCTTCGAGCAATCCTGCTCGTGCACCTTTCGCGAAGGGTCCATCGGCGGCACCGCGCGCGGCGCGGACGGATCGAATGCGGTGAGCGGGTTGGCGTGCTGAAAGCCCTCCTCGCGCTCGTGCTCGGAGACGATGGCGAGGATCCCCACCGCGATCAGCGCGGCGCGGCTGGAATTGATCTGGAACCCGACGCTGCCGGTGCCGCCGCTCACCTGGCCGTGGCTGGCGCAGCCGGACAGGATCACGGCGAGCCCAATCGCGGCGAACGTCTTCATGGCGCCATCCTACGCCGCCGCACGCCGCAGCCGGTCCCGCACCGCCGCCCAGCTGTCGTCCTCCGGCGGCGCCTCGATCAGGATGCGTTCGCAACCCGCCGAATCCAGTTCGCGCAGGGCAGCGTAGAGCTTCTGCGCGAAGGCCGCAGGTTCCTTCGGCATGCGCAACCAGTAGTCCACGCGCTCGTCGGGGCGCGAAAACGCGAGCACAGCGACGCCGCTTCCCTTCGCGTGCCACTTGCCGATCTCCGCATCCAGCTCGTGCGGCGCCACCAGTTGCGCCGGCGTGCGCGGCGCGTAGTGCCGCTCCAGGCCGCCCGAGTGGCGCGGCGCGTCGGCCGGCTTCTCGGCGAGCTTCTCTCCTAGCGCTGCTTCCAGCTCGGCCGCGGAGACATGGCCCGGTCGCAGGAGCACCGCCCGGCCGCGCGAGAGGTCCACGATGGTGGACTCGATGCCAATGTCGCTTTCCCCGCCCTCCAGCACCAGGTCGGCGTCGAGCTCATCGCGAACGTGCGTCGCGGCAGTGGCGCTGACGTTGCCGAAGCGGTTGGCCGACGGTGCCGCGATGGCGCCGTCGAACGCGCGCAGCAGCGCCTGCGCCACCGGGTGCGAGGGCACGCGCAGCCCCACACTGTCCTGGCCGCCGGTGACGAAATCGCCCGCCTTCGCGGAGCGCTTGAGCACCATCGTGAGCGGCCCAGGCCAGAATTTCGACGCGAGCGCGCGCGCCGCCTCCGGCACTTCCTTCGCCCAGCTGAACGCCGTCGCGGCGTCGGCGAAGTGCACGATCACCGGATGGTCGGCTGGCCGACCCTTCGCCGCGTAGAGACGTGCGACGGCGGCCGCGCTGGACGCATCCGCCCCCAGCCCGTAGACCGTTTCGGTGGGAAACGCGACCAGCCCGCCGGCGCGGAGGATCTCCGCTGCGCGGCGGACCTCGTCGGCCATGCTAGAGCTTCAGCGGCGCGGCCTTGAGCACCGCTTCGGTCTGCCTGGCGCGGAACTCGTCCAGCTTCTTCGCCAATGCGGGATCCGACAACGCCAGGATCGCGACCGCGAACAGCGCCGCATTCGCCGCGCCGGCCTCGCCAATCGCCAGCGTCGCCACCGGAATGCCCTTGGGCATCTGCACGGTCGACAACAGCGAATCGAGGCCACCCAGGTGCTTGGAGGGCATTGGCACCCCCAGCACCGGCTGCGTGGTGTGCGCCGCAACCACGCCCGCCAGGTGCGCAGCGCCGCCGGCGGCGGCGATGATCGCCTTCATGCCGTTGTCCTTCGCCGCACCGGTCCACGCCATCACCGCGGCCGGCGTGCGGTGCGCCGACATGGCCTTCGCCTCGTAGGGCACGCCGAACTCTTCCAGCACCTTGGCCGCGGGCTTCATGGTCTCCCAATCGGAAGCCGAGCCCATCACGATTCCAATCAGCGGTTTCATCAGATTTTCTTCCCTGCGATTTTCTCCAGTGCCTCGCGGTACTTCGCCGAGGTCCTTGCAATCACGTCCGCCGGCAGCTTCGGCGCGGGCGGGGTCTTGTCCCAGTCCAGCGTTTCCAGGTAGTCGCGCACGAACTGCTTGTCGTACGAGGGCGGCGAAATGCCCACCTGGTACTGGTCGGCGGGCCAGAAGCGCGACGAGTCGGCGGTCAGGATCTCGTCGATCAGGACCAGCTTGCCCTGGCCGTCCAGGCCAAACTCGAACTTGGTGTCGGCGATGATGATGCCGCGGGTGGCGGCGAAATCGGACGCCTCGCGATACAGGCGGATGCTGACGTCGCGGATCTGCTCCGCGATCGCCTTGCCGACGATCTCGCTCATGCGCTCGAAGCTGATGTTCTCGTCGTGCCCTTCCTCGGCTTTCGTCGCCGGGGTGAAGATGGGCTCTGGCAGCTTCTGCGCCTGCTTCAGGCCGGGCGCAAGCCTGATGCCGCACACGGCGCCAGAGGACTGGTAGTCCTTCCAGCCCGAGCCGATGAGATAGCCGCGCACCACCGCCTCTACGGGCAGCGGCTTCAGCTTCTTCACCACGATCGCGCGACCGCGCACCTGCGCCTTTTCGTCCTCGCCCCGGACCACGCTCTCCGGGTCGATGCCGGTCAGGTGATTGGGAACGACATGCGCGAGCTTCTGGAACCAGAAATTGGCGAGTTCCGTGAGCACACGGCCCTTCTCCGGGATCGGGTCGGGCAGCACCACGTCGAAGGCCGACAGGCGGTCGGAGACGACGATCATCATCTTGTCGTCGCCGACGGCGTAGATGTCGCGCACCTTGCCCTTGCCGATGCGCTGGAGGCTTCTCAGGTTCGATTCGTAGAGCGAGGTGCTCATCAGGCGGCTGCCTTCTCCAGTTCGGGCTTCCACTTGCCTTCCGCGGCCAGGCCGTTCATGTGCGCACGGTGGTGGAACGCGCGCTGTGCAGCGGCGCCGTTGGCGGCCTGGCCCTTCCACGCGGCGAGCGCGGGGTTCTGCAGCGCGCGCGAGTAGGAGAACGTCAGCGGCCAGGGCAGGCCCTTCATCGAGGCCATCGCATTGAGGTGCGCCGTCGCCGACACGTCCGACTGGCCGCCGGAGAGGAACACGATGCCCGGTTGCGCCGCCGGAACGGTACGCTTGAGCACCTTCACCGTGCGCTCGGCGACTTCCTCCACGCCCGCCTGGCGCGAGCTGGCCTTTCCCGAGACGACCATGCTGGTCTTAAGGATCAGGTGCTCGACCGAGACGTTGTGGGCGGCGATCGCGGCGTAGGTGGCGCGCAGCGTCGCCTCGGTGACTTCTTCGCAGCGCTCGATCGTGTGGTCCCCGTCCAGCAGCACCTCGGGTTCGATCATCGGCACGATGGAGGCTTCCTGGCAGAGCGCCGCGTAGCGCGCCAGGGCATGCGCGTTGGCGTACAAGCAGGCGTGCGAGGGAATGCCCGCGCCGATGGTGATCACGGCGCGCCACTTGGCAAAGCGGCAGCCGGCCTTGAAGTAAGCCGCCAGGCGCTCGCGCAACCCGTCCAGGCCCTCGGTGACCTTTTCGCCCGGGCACAGCGCCAGGTTCTTGGCGCCGGTGTCCACCTTGATGCCCGGCAGGATGCCCTTCTTCGCCAGGTAGTCCGGAAACAGTTCGCCCTCGCCGGTCTTCTGGCGCGTGGTCTCGTCGAACAGGATCACCCCGGAGAGGAACCGCTCGACGTTCGGGGTGGTGAAGAGCAGGCCGCGGTATGCGCGCCGGTTCTCTTCGGTGCAAGGCGTGTTGATGGTCTTGAAGCGCGTCTCGCAGGTGCCGGCGGATTCGTCGGCAGCAAGCACGCCCCTGCCTTTCGCGACCATGGCAGCCGCGGTACGGGAAAGTAGCTTCTGGTCCATGCAGGTCCTCGGGAAAATGGAAGCGGAAAAACCGGCCCCGATTTTAACCGCTGGCGGACCTGCAGGACACCATCAACCGCGTCGCGGTTTGCCTCCAACGAGGGTCGGGAACCCATCCGAGGTGCGAGCCTGCGTCTGCGGTGCATGCGCCGTCAGCGGACGGTAGCCCGGGACCGGCTGCGCCGCGACCTGGACCGACGGTTGCGTGTCTTCGTCCCGCCGCATGCGGGGCTGCGAGCGGACCGGCTGCTGCGGCCGGCCGTGGCGCTGCTGCTGGGGGCGCTGCTGCGGACGTTGTTGCGGACGTTGTTGCGGCCGCTGTTGCGGCCGTTGCTGGGGCCGGCGCTCCGGCCGTTCCTGCTCGCGCGAGGGCGCGCCCGCGGGGAAGCCCTCGATGGTCCTGACCTCGATCTGGCGGGCCATCAGGCGCTCTATCGCCGTCAGCAACGGGCGCTCTTCCCGGCTGACAAAGGAAATCGCCTCGCCGGAGGCGCCGGCGCGGCCGGTGCGGCCGATGCGGTGCACGTAGTCTTCGGCGACGTGCGGCAGGTCGTAGTTCACGACGTGCGGCAGGGCTTCGATGTCCAGGCCACGCGCCGCGATGTCGGTGGCGACCAGCACGCGCAGCTCGCCGTCCTTGAACATCTTGAGCGCCCGGGTGCGGGCGTTCTGGCGCTTGTTGCCGTGGATGGCGTCGGCTTCGACGCCGTCGCGGTTGAGCTGCTCCGCGAGGCGGTTCGCGCCGTGCTTGGTGCGCGTGAAGACGAGCACCTGGCGCCAGTCGCCCGACTTCACCAGGTGCGCCAGCAGGTCGCGCTTGCGGTCCCGCTCCACCGGATAGGCCACTTGCGCGACCAGTTCGGCGGGGGTGTTGCGGCGCGCCACTTCGACGGTCGCCGGGTCGCGCAGGATGGTGCCCGAGAGCTTGCGGATGTCGTCGGAGAACGTGGCCGAGAACAGCAGGTTCTGGCGCCTGGCCGGCAGCAGGCCCAGCACGCGGCGGATGTCATGGATGAAACCCATGTCCAGCATGCGGTCGGCCTCGTCCAGGACGAGGATCTCGACCTGGGACAGGTTCACCGTGCGCTGGCCGGCGTGGTCGAGCTGGCGGCCGGGCGTGGCGACGAGGACGTCGACCCCGCGCCGCAATGCGTCCACCTGCTGCTGCATGCCGACGCCGCCGAACACGGTCGTCGAACGGATCGGCAAGTGCCTGGCGTAGGTCCGGATGTCGTCCTGCACCTGGGCCGCGAGCTCGCGGGTGGGGGTGAGGATGAGCACGCGCACCGGTGACTTCACCGGCTTCGCGGCGAGCAGTTGCAGGATGGGCAGCGCGAAGCCGGCGGTCTTGCCGGTGCCGGTCTGCGCGGCACCCAGCAGGTCGCGCCCGCTCAGGACGACCGGAATCGCTTGCAGCTGGATCGGCGTGGGTTGCGTGTAACCCTGCTCTGCGACAGCGCGGAGCAGCTCGGCACGCAGGCCGAGGCTTTCGAAGGACGTGGAAATGGCTTTCTCCTGAGATCGGCCTGGGAAGACTGGGAACAAGTTCTTCCAACCGGTTCAGGCAGAAACATTCTTTGGTGAACGCTAACCGGATGACGCGAAACGTTTACTTCTGGGTGATGCGGCGCGCATCGTATCACGAGTTTGTGCGATGCAATACAAAATGGTGAAACTCGCGTACAATTCGCGGCCAAATTTGCTTTTGGAATCAGACAAATGCCACGCGCCCTGCGGAACATCGCAATCATCGCCCACGTTGACCACGGGAAGACCACCCTGGTCGACAAGCTCCTGCGCCAGTCGGGCACCTTCGCGGCGCACGAGCAGGTGCAGGAACGCGTGATGGATTCGAACGACCTGGAGCGCGAGCGCGGCATCACCATCCTCGCCAAGAACTGCGCGGTCAGCTTCGAGGGAACCCACATCAACATCGTGGACACGCCGGGCCACGCTGACTTCGGCGGCGAGGTGGAACGCGTGCTGTCCATGGTGGACAGCGTGCTGCTGCTGGTGGACGCGGTCGAAGGCCCGATGCCGCAGACACGCTTCGTCACGCGCAAGGCCCTGGCGCTGGGCTTGAAGCCCATCGTGGTGGTGAACAAGGTGGACCGTCCCGGCGCGCGCGCCGACTGGGTGGTCAACCAGACCTTCGACCTGTTCGACAAGCTGGGCGCCACCGAGGAACAGCTCGATTTCCCCGTGGTCTACGCCTCGGCGCTGGAGGGCTGGGCCTCGCGCAAGGTCGGCGAGAAAGGCGAGAACCTGAAGCCGCTGTTCGAGGCCATCCTCGAGTACGTGCCGATGCGTGACGAGGACCCGGACGCGCCGCTGCAGTTCCAGATCTGTTCCCTCGACTACAACAGCTACGTCGGCAAGATCGGCATCGGCCGCATCCGCCGCGGCCGCATCAAGGCGATGCAGGAAGTGCTGGTCATCAACGGGCCGGATTCGGTGCCGATGAAAGCCAAGGTCAACCAGATCCTGAAATTCAAGGGCCTGGAGCGGGTGCAGGTCGAGGAAGCCGAGGCCGGCGACATCGTGCTCATCAACGGCATCGACGAAATCGGCATCGGCACCACGCTGTGCCACCTCGAGCATCCCGATCCGCTGCCGCTGCTCAAGGTGGACGAGCCCACGCTGACGATGAACTTCCTCGTCAACGCCTCGCCCCTGGCCGGACGCGAAGGCAAGTACATCACCAGCCGCCAGATCCGCGAGCGCCTGGAGCGCGAGACCAAGAGCAACGTCGCCATGCGGGTCGAGTACCCCGAGGACACCGACACCTTCATCGTCCACGGCCGCGGCGAGTTGCACCTGACCATCCTGCTGGAGAACATGCGCCGCGAGGGCTATGAGATCGCGGTGTCGCGGCCGCGCGTGATCTACAAGGACATCGACGGGGTGAAGTGCGAGCCCTACGAGGTCCTCACCGTGGATGTCGAGGAAGCCAACCAGGGCGGCGTGATGGAGGAGCTGGGCCGCCGCCGCGGCGAGCTGCTGGACATGCAGCCCGACGGCAAGGGGCGCGTGCGCCTGGACTACCGCATCCCGGCACGCGGCCTGATCGGCTTCCAGGGCGAGTTCATGACGCTCACCCGCGGCACCGGCATCATGAGCCACGTGTTTGACGAATACGCACCGGCGAAGGCCGAGCAGATGGCCGAGCGCCGCAACGGCGTGCTTATTTCGCAAGACGACGGCGCCATCGTCGCCTACGCCATCTGGAAGCTGCAGGAGCGCGGCCGGATGTTCGTCAGCCCTGGCGAGCCGGTCTACGAAGGCATGATCGTCGGCATCCATTCGCGCGACAACGACCTCGTGGTCAACCCGATCCGCACCAAGCAGCTCACCAACATCCGCGCCTCGGGCAAGGACGAGGCGATCGACCTGGTGACGCCGATCGCGCTCACGCTGGAGTACGCGGTGGAGTTCATCGCCGACGACGAGCTGGTCGAGATCACGCCGAAGTCCATCCGCCTGCGCAAGCGCTTCCTCAAGGAAAGCGACCGGCGCCGCGCGGATCGCGCCGCCGCTTAGCGATCTCCGTTTGCGATAGATTGCACCGGGCAATCGCCCGGTGCTAGCTTGCGCGCATGGCCCAGTCCGCCGCACTGGTCGAGGCGCTCAAGCGCGAATTGCGCGCCCGCAAGCTCACCTACGCCGACGTGGCGAGGCACATGGCGATGAGCGAAGCCAGCATCAAGCGCCTGTTCGCCAACGGTGACCTCACCCTCGGCCGCGTCGACAAGGTCTGCGAACTCCTCGGCGTGGAGTTCTCCGAGCTCGCCCGCGGCGTCGCCAGCCCGGAGGCGGTGATTTCGCGCCTCAGCGACGAACAGGAAAAGCAGCTCGTCGCCGATCCCAGGCTGATGCTGGTGGCGCTGTGCGCCCTGGCGCAGATTCCCTTCGAGCGCATCCTGCGCGACTACGACATCCCGGAGCCCGAGGGCATCCGACTGCTGGCGCGCCTGGATCGCCTGAAGTTCATCGAGCTGCTGCCGGGCAACAAATACCGGCTGCTCGCCAGCCGTGCGTTCTCCTGGATTCCCGACGGCCCGATCCAGCGCCTGTTCAAGCAGCAACTGTCGCAGGATTTCTTCCGAGCCAACTTCGGCGGCGAGCACGAGATGCTGGTGCTGGTGAACGGCACGCCGTCTAAGGCCTCGGTGGTGAACCTGCTGTCGCGCCTGAAGCGCGTGGCGAGCGACTTCGCCGAGATGCGCATCGACGACGCGCGGCTGCCGCTCGCCGAGAGGAAGGCGATCACGCTGCTCATCGCGGCCCGCGCTTGGCAGCCGGAGTTTTTCGCCAGGTACCGGAGGTCGAAGCAGAAGCCATAGTCCTGCAGGTCGCCTGCGTTTGACATATTGATGCCTAATTGATATGTTTTGATGCATGCGAACGACCGTCCGCCTCGACGATCACCTGCTTGCCAAGGCAAAGGCCCGTGCCGCCGAAACCGGCCGCACGCTCACGGCAGTGCTAGAGGACGCACTGCGGGCATCGCTGGCGCGCAGCACTCCGGTCTCCCGGGCCGCCCGCATTCGCCTGACCACGGTCAAGGGCGGTGGCGTGCGTCGTGGCGTGGACCTGGACGACGGCGCCGCCCTGCTCGACCTGATGGATTCCTGATTGATCCTCCCGGACGTCAACGTCCTCGTTTACGCGCATCGCGAAGACACGCCGCACCATGAGGCCTGCCGCGCGTGGCTGGAGAGTGTTGTCAACGGCAGCGAGGCCTTCGGTCTGTCGGAGCTCGTCTTGAGCGGCTTCATCCGCATTGCCACGCACCCGAAGGTTTTCACCCGACCCAGCACGACCGCCGAGGCATTCGCCTTTTCGAACGAACTGCTGTCGTCACCGAACCGCGTGCCGGTCGCGCCTGGACCCCGCCACTGGGAGATCTTCGGGAAACTCTGCCGCAGCGCCGGGGCGAAGGGCAACCTCGTTCCCGATGCCTATCTCGCCGCGATGGCGATCGAATCCGGCTGCGAATGGATCACGACCGACCGGGATTTCGCGCGCTTCAAGGGCCTGCGGTGGCGGCATCTGCTGTCCTAGACGGGAAGAAGCCCGCGTCGCAGCGCGCCACGCTATGCCTCACCTTCGACAACATGGGGCGCGCCAAGGACATCGCCGATGGCCGCGCCAGCGCGCCCGACACGAACGAGCCCGGCCTCGCCATCGGCTATCCGCGCCTGCTGGGACTCCTCGACGAACTTGACCTGAAGGGCACGTTCTTCATCGAGGGCTGGAACGGCCTGCACCATCCCGACCGGATCGAGGATCTCGCCCGGCGCGGCCATGAAGTCGGCCTGCACGGGTGGGTGCACGAGAAATTCGGCGCGCTGGACAAGGCGCGCGCCGAACAGCTGCTGCACGACGGCACCGCTGCGCTGAGCCGGATCGGCATCCGCCCGCAGGGCTTCCGCGCCCCCGGCGGCGTTCGCGGGCCGCATGCGGCCGCGATCCTGCCGACCCTCGACTACCGCTACGACAGCAGTTCGGACAGCGATGTGGAACCTCCGCAGCCGGACTATTTCTCGGTGACGCCCGGGCTCCTTGCCCCGGGCCTCGCGCACGTTCCCTGGCGCGAGGCGATGGTGGATTCCATCCAGTACCTGCGCCACCCGGTGCGGCCACGCACGCCGGCGGAAATCGAGGCAAGCTGGATCGAGGCCATCGATCGCACCGGGGCCTCCAGCGGCGTCACCACCGTGGTAATCCACGCCTTCGTGAGCGGCGTCGACGTGGCGCGCTTCGGCGCCGTGCGCAAAGTGCTCACGCACGCGCGCCGGCGCGGCGACCTGGACATCGTCACGGCGGGCGAACTCGCGTCGCGCGTCCTGGCGTGAGCGCCCGCCCTTACCTTTCCGCCACCCTCGCGCTCATCCTGCATGCAGGCTGGTCGATCAATGTCGCCGCCTCGCTTAGCCATGTCGGCGCCTGGACACTGCTGTGCTGCGCGATTCTGCTCGGGACCCACGCCGCCGGCCTCGTAACCCGGCGCCCGCTCGCCTGGGTGTTCAGCGTTGCGTTCCTCGCGATCACGGGCGCGGGCTATGCCGCGCTCGGCGGCGTATGGGTGTACCAGGGATTCACCTTCCATGGCAGCGACGGCTGGGGCGGCCTGGCGAAGCTGATCATCATTCCTCTGGGCGCGGTCATCGTCGCCGCGGGCCTCGCCTCGATGTTCCTTGCCCGCGCGCTGGCCCGGGCCCGGGACGAACTCGCGGTCCCGGTCACGGGCGCGGTCTGGTCCGCGGCGCTCCTCGGCGCACTGTTCTCGCTGGGCGAGCTGGCCTGGCTGGTGGGCCACGAGTACCACTACCGCCTGCTGCCCGAGCAGAACGCCTGCGAGGGCGGCAAGGTGCTCAGCTGTGCCGAACTCGCGCGCAAGACGAAGATCTTCGACGCCAACGAGCGCCGCGGCTTCGCCCTGCACGGCTGCAAGCTGGACCACCTGGATTCCTGTCGCGAGTTGTCCCGGCTGCTTGCGCCGAGCCACGACGCCGCCAGCGAGGCGGTGCGCGCGATCGCTGCCCAATGCGATAAGGGAATGAACGCGCAGTGCAAGTCGCTGTCGGCACACCTGGTCGCGATCGGCGACGTGAAGGGCGCGGCGACGTACCTTACTTCAGCCTGCGAACGTAGCCCCGCAATGTGCAGTTCCTCATCCGAGACCCTGCAGCAGGCCGGCGAGGCGGAACTCGCGCGCCAGTTGCTGGAGACGGGATGCGAGGGGCTTGACGCGCGCAGTTGCCGCGGCCTGCTCAAGCTGGCGGACCTCGCGCCCGAGGTGCGCGAGCGGCTGGAGTTCCGCGCCTGCCTCGTGGGCGATTCCAGCGACTGCCGGCGCGCGATCCAGCGCGACTTCCGCGCCACCTGCGAGCGGCTGTGCGCCCTCGCGACGGCCACCTACCCCTGCCTGCAGTGCGCGCGGGAGGCGGCACGGCGCCGGGAGGATGACCTGGCGCGGGGGTGGCTGGAGACGACCTGCGAGAGGGGCTACCAGCCGGCGTGCAAGGAACTCGGCCGTCCGGCCATTCGCCGCGAAAGCCGGCGGCGCTAGGTCTTGCGCCGCAGCCTTCGCACCACCCACGGCACCACCACCAGCGCCGCGGTGATGGCGAGGAAGGTGGCCGAGATGGGATGCGTGAAGAACACCGAGACGTCGCCCTGGCTGATGGACAGCGCGCGGCGGAACTGCGTCTCCGCCAGCGGCCCCAGAATCAGGCCGATCACCGCCGGCCCCACCGGGATGTCCCAGCGCCGCATGGCGAATCCGAGCAGGCCGAACACGTACAACATGAGCAGGTCCACCCACGACTGGTGCAAGCTGTAGGCGCCCAGGGTCGCGAACACCAGGATCGCCGCGTACAGGATGTCCTTCGGGATCGAGAGCACCTTCACCCAGATTCCGATCAAGGGCAGGTTGAGCACCAGCAGGATGATGTTGCCGACGTAAAGGCTCGCGATCAGGCCCCATACGAGTTCCGCCTGCGACTGGAACAGCAAGGGACCTGGCTGGATGCCGTAGTTCTGGAACGCGCCCAGCAGGATCGCGGCAGTCGCCGAGGTCGGGATGCCGAGCGTCAGCAGCGGCACCAGCACGCCGGTGGCCGAGGCATTGTTTGCCGCCTCCGGCCCGGCCACGCCTTCGATGGCGCCCTTGCCGAATTCTTCCGGATGCTTCGAGAGCTTTTTCTCCACGGTGTACGAGAGGAAAGTCGGGATCTCCGCACCGCCCGCCGGGATGGTGCCAAAAGGGAATCCGATGGCGGTGGCGCGCAGCCACGCCGGCCAGGAGCGCTTCCAGTCCGCCTTCGACATCCAGATCGAGCCCTTCAGCTGCTCCAGCTTCTCCGTGAGGCGGCTCTGGTAGGCGGCGACGTAGAGCGCCTCGCCGACCGCGAACAGGCCCACCGCGAGCACCACCACGTCCACGCCGTCCAGCAGCTCGCCGACGCCGAAGGCGAAGCGCGGCTGCCCGGTCTGGCCGTCGATGCCGACCAGGCCGAAGAACAGGCCGAGGAACAGGCTGGTGAGCCCGCGCACGGTGGATGAGCCCAGCACCGCCGACACCGTGATGAAGGCGAACACCATGAGCGAGAAGTACTCCGCCGGCCCGAACTTGAGCGCGAGATCCACCACCAGCGGTGCGAGCAGCGTGAGCGCGATGGTCGCCAGCGTGCCGGCAACGAAAGAGCCGATGGCCGCGGTGGCAAGTGCGGGGCCGGCGCGCCCCGCCTTGGCCATGCGGTTGCCTTCCAGCGCGGTTGCGATCGAGGCCGATTCGCCGGGCGTGTTGAGCAGGATTGTGGTGGTGGAGCCGCCGAACATGGCGCCGTAGTAGATGCCGGCGAACATGATGAGCGCCCCGGTGGGATCGAGCTTCACCGTCAGCGGCAGCAGCATCGCCACCGTCAGCGCCGGCCCGACGCCGGGCAGCACGCCGACGAAAGTGCCCAGGGTGACGCCGATCAGCCCCCACAACAGGTTGAGCGGCTTGAGCGCCACCCCGAATCCCGCCAGTAGCGCGTCGAAAGCTTCCACCGCCTAGATTCCCGCGCTGCCCAGCAGCGGCGCGAGCCACCCCGCCGGCAGGTTGACGTTGAGCAGCTTCACGAAGAATGCGTAGACGCCCACCGCCAATACCAGGCCGATGCCGATGTCGCGGGCCACGCGAACGCTGCCGAAGCCACGCGCGACGCAGGTGAACAGGACCACGCCCGCGACCACGAATCCAGCCCAGCCGATGAGCGCCATGTGAGCGAACAGGCCGGCGCTGATCCACGCAAACCCCGCGCCGTGGAACGCGTGCTCGCCGCGCGCGACTGGATCGTCCGGGGCGGCGTTGCGCCAGCCGCCGGTGAACGCCTCGAAGGCGAGCCAGAATCCCAGCAGGACAATCCCGCCCGCGACTACGGCCGGGATGAAATTCGGGCCGATGCCGGCGTAGCCGCCCTCCGAAGGCAAGCTGGCGGTGACACCGGCAACGCCGACGCCCAGCGCCAGCACGCCTAGCGAGAGGACGATCTCCGCCGCGTTGCGGCGCACGAGGCTTGGCGCCGCCTTGCTACTTTTTAAGGCCGAGCGACTCGATGATGGCCGAGACGCGCTTGATGTCCTCGTCGATGAACTTGCGGTAGTCGTCACCGCCCAGGAACCAGCCGGTCCAGCCCATCTTCTCCAGGGTGCCCTTCCAGGCCGGCGTGTCGGTGGCGTCCTTGACCAGCTTCACCAGCGCGTCGCGCTGCTGGGGCGAGATTCCGGGCGCGCCGAAAATGCCGCGCCAGTTGCCCAGTTCGACGTCGATGCCCTGCTCCTTCAGGGAAGGAATGCCGTCGAGCTTCGACGGGCCGGACTGCGCCAGCGCCCGCATCTTGCCGGACTTGACGTGCTCGGCGAACTCGCCGATGCCGGAGACGCCCACCGTGACATGCCCGCCCAGGATGGCCGCGATCGCCTCGCCACCGCCCTTGTAGGGCACGTAGTTCACCTTGGCCGCGTCCACGCCCACCGCCTTGGCGATCAGGCCCGCCAGGATATGGTCGGTGCCGCCGGCGGAACCACCGCCCCAGGACACCTTGCCCGGGTTGTCCTTCAGCATCTTCACCAGGTCCGCCATGGACTTCAGCGGCGAGTTGGCCGGCACCACGATGATCTCCCACTCGCTGGTGAGGCGCGCGATCGGGGTCACCTGGGACAGGTTGACCGCGGACTTTCCAAGGATGATGCCGCCCACCATGACCATGCCCCCGATCATCACGGCATTGGGGTCGCCCTTGGCCTGGTTGGCGAACTGCGCCAGGCCGATGATGCCGGCGGCGCCGCCCTTGTTCTCGAACTGGACGCCGGATACCAGCTTGGCGCCTTGCATCGCGGCGGCCAGGTTGCGGCCGGTCTGGTCCCACCCTCCCCCCGGGTTGGCCGGGATCATCATGCGGATGCTGGGCTGGGCGGCCGCGCCGAAGCTCAACAGCGCCGCCAGCAGTGCGATTGCGAATTTCATGGAACCTCCCCGTGTTTTCCCCATTCTATCCAAGCGCAGGGGCGGTTTTGGGCGATAATGCGCCCCCTTGTGTTTTCCTTGAAATTCCGGCGGCCCGCCCATAGTTTCGCCGTCGGCTCGGCCTACGGTCGCCCAAAACCATGATACGCATCGAGAATCTGGTGAAGACGTTTGGCGCCAAGCGCGCGGTGGACGGGGTTTCGTTCAGCGTGGAGCGCGGCGAGGTGCTGGGATTCCTCGGGCCCAACGGCGCCGGCAAGTCCACCACCATGCGCATGATCACCGGTTTCTACCCGCCCAGCTCGGGAAAGGTGACAGTGGGCGGCCACGACGTCGCCGAATCGCCGCTGCAGGCCAAGCGCCTGATCGGCTACCTGCCTGAGAATGCCGCCTCCTATCCGGACATGACGGTGAGAGGCTTTCTCGAGTTCTGCGCCGAGATGCGCGGCATGGATGCCTCGGCGCGCAGGAAGGCGCTCGCGCGCGTGGTCGAGCGCTGCTTCCTGGAATCGGTGCTCGAGCAGTCCATCGACACCCTGTCCAAGGGCTACAAGCACCGCACCTGCCTCGCGCAGGCCCTGATCCACGACCCGGAGGTGCTGGTGCTGGATGAGCCCACTGACGGCCTGGACCCGAACCAGAAGCACGAAGTGAGGAATCTCATCCGCGAATTGGGCCAGACCAAGGCAGTGGTGTTCTCGACCCACATCCTGGAAGAAGTGGACGCGGCCTGCAGCCGCGCCATCATCATCGACCGCGGCAAGATCGTCGCCAATGGCACACCGGGTGAACTGCGCGCCTTGTCCGACGTCGCGGGCGCCGTCACCCTGCACGCGCAGGGGGCAAGCGAGGGGAAGTTGGCGGCGCTCGGCCGCGTCGAAAAGCTGAACGGCTCGTTCCGCGTCTACCCGGCGGACAAGTCGGCCTCGGCGGAACTCACGCGCGCCATCGTGGCGCTGGCCGACCGCGAGGGCTGGAAGCTCGACGCGCTGCGCACCGAGGAGGGCCAGCTGGACGAAGTGTTCCGGCGGATTACGCTGCCCGATACCGTGAAGAGGAGCGCTTAAGCCATGAGCCAGGTCTGGACCATTGCCAAGCGCGAACTCGGCGGCTACTTCACCTCCCCGGTCGCGTACGTGTTCCTCGTGATCTTCCTCCTGCTCGCGGGCTTCTTCACCTTCACTGCCGGCGCCTTCTTCGAGCGCGGCGAGGCGGGCCTGGGCGCGTTCTTCGCCTGGCACCCGTGGCTGTACCTGATCCTGGTGCCGGCCGTGGGCATGCGCCTTTGGTCCGAGGAGCGCCGCGCCGGCACCATCGAGCTCTTGCTGACGATGCCGGTCACCACGGCGCAGGCGATCGTCGGCAAGTTCCTCGCCTCGTGGCTGTTCCTCGCCCTGGCGCTGGCGCTCACCTTTCCGGTGATCATCACCGCGAACGTGCTGGGCGACCCGGACAACGGCGTCATCTTCACCGGCTACGTCGGCAGCCTGATGCTGGCGGGCGCCTACCTGGCAGTGAGCTGCATGACCTCCGCCATGACGCGCAACCAGGTGGTCGCCTTCATCCTGTCGGTGGTGCTGTGCCTGTTCCTGATCCTGGCCGGCTTCAACCCGGTCACCGACCTGATGGTGCGCTGGGCGAGCCCCGCGTTCATCGACACAGTGGCGGCCTTCTCGGTCATGACCCACTTCGACGGCTTCCAGAAGGGCGTCATCGACAGCCGCGACCTGCTGTTCTTCGTGTCGGTGATCGGCTTCGCGCTGTTCGCGACCGGGGTCATCATCCGCGGCCACCGCGCCGGCTAGGGACCGAACCATGAAGAAGAACGAAGCCCTGCTCTACTCCGCCATCGGCATGGCGGCCCTGTTCCTGATCCTGGTCGCCGTCAACTACCTGGCGTCGGTGGCCGCGGTGCGCGCCGACCTCACCGACGGCAACCTCTACACCCTGTCCGACGGCACGAAGAAGATGCTGCGCGGCCTGCAGGCGCCGGTGAAGCTGAAGCTGTACATCTCGCAGGGCGAGCAGGCGATGCCGGTGCAGCTGCGCAGCTTCGCCCAGCGCGTGGACGACATGGCGCGCGAGTTCAAGTCCGTGGCCGGCACCAACCTGGTCATCGAGAAATACAACCCGCGCCCGGACAGCGAGGAGGAAGAGGCCGCGCAGCTCGACGGCGTCGAGGCGCAGCAGCTCGCCTCGGGCGAGCAGTTCTACCTCGGCGTCGCGGTGACGCAGCTGGACCGCAAGCAGGTGATCGCCGCGGTCTCGCCGCAGCGCGAGCGCCTGCTGGAGTACGACCTGGCGCGCGCCATAGCGCGCGTGGGCTCGGCGGAACGTCCTGTCATCGGCCTGATGAGCGGTCTGCCGGTGCTGGGCGAGCGCTTCAACCCGATGACGCGGCAGAGTTCCGAGCCCTGGGTGCTCGCCAATGAACTGAAGCGCGACTTCAACGTCAAGCAGGTGGACATCATGACCGAGTCCATCGACAAGTCCATCAACGTCCTTTTGCTGATCCACCCGCGCGACATCCCCGAATCGGTCGAGTACGTGCTCGACCAGTTCGTCATGCGCGGCGGCAAGCTGATCGCCTTCGTTGATCCCTACGCGTACTTCGACCAGCAGCCGAGCCCCATGCCCGGCGCGAGCGCCGGCGGCTCCAGCTCGAACCTGCCAAAGCTGTTCAAGGCGTGGGGCGTGGAGATGAACCCGGGCAAGGTGCTCTCGGACGTGGTGTTCGCCTCGGGCGGCGGCAACCGCCTGACGCCGACGGTGCTGACGCTGAACCGCACGGCGTTCAACCGCGACGATGTCGCCACCAGCCAGATCGAGACCCTGCTGTACGCCTTCGGTGGTGCGTTCGACGTCAAGCCCGTCGACGGCCTCAAGGTCACCGAACTGGTTAAGAGCTCGCCCAATTCCATGTTCGTGGACAACGTCGTGGCGACGGTGTCCGGTGAAGCGGCCCTGAAGGGCTTCCAGCCGGACAACAAGTCGCGCCCGCTCGCGCTGCGCCTGTCGGGGACGTTCAAGAGCGCGTTCCCGGAAGGCCGGCCGAAGGACGGGGCTCCGGCGGGGAAGGACGCAAAGAAGGACGCCCCCGCCGGTCCGGCGCACCTCGCGCAGGGCGGCGCCGGGAATTCGGTGGTACTGGTCGCGGACGTGGACATGTTGAACGACGGCGCCGCGGTGGACATCCAGGAAGTGTTCGGGCGCAAGATCATCGTGCCCTCCAACGGCAACCTCGCCTTCGCGCAAAGCCTGGTGGAGCAGGTGGCCTCCGGCGACGCGCTGATCTCGCTGCAGAGCCGTGCCTCCGCGTTCCGCCCGCTCACCGTGGTGCGCGAGATGGAGGCTGAGGCGCAGAAGCAGTATTTCGGGCGGCTCAAGTCGCTGGAGGACGAGCGCCAGAAGACCCTGGAGAAGCTGCAGGAACTGCAGAAGGCGCGCGGGCCCGCCGCGCAGGCCAAGGGCTCGGCGCAGATCCTGACCCCGGAGCAGCAGGCTGAGATCGAGAACCTGCGCAAGACCGCGACGCGCACCCAGGCCGAACTGAAGGAACTGCGCAAGAACCTGCGCCAGGACGCCGAGAGCCTCGTGTTCTGGACCAAGGTGGCGAACATCGCGCTGATGCCACTGCTGGTGGCGCTGGCGGGACTGATGGTGGCGCTGCTGCGCCGGCGTCAGCGTGGAGCGGCCGCGGCATGAACGCGAAGATCGCAGCAGTCCTCGTCCTTTTGCTCGTCGTGCTGGGCGGTGGCGCGTTGCTGGTGCGCCAGCAAGGCGCCGCGCAGAAGCCACCCGCCTCGGGAACGCTCGGCCAGCCCCTGCTCAAGGGCCTGAAGGCCGCCGACGTGGCGAGCATCGTCATCCGCGAGCCCAAGGCGACGCTGACCCTCTCGCGCAAGGGCGAGCAGTGGACCATTGCCGAGCGCGGCGACTTCCCCGCCGACTTCGACAAGGTGCGCGATTTCGTCCTCAAGGCGCTGGAGCTCAAGATCGGCCAGGTCGAACCCATCGGCGAGAAGGACCGCGCCCGCCTGCAGCTGGACGCCTCGGGCACCGCGGTCGAGTTCCTCGGCGCCGACGGCAAGCCGCTGGCCCGCTACATCGCCGGCAGGAAGCACTTCAAGACCGAGCCGGAGAAACCGGAAACGGCGCGCGGCGACGGCCGGTTCATCCTGTTGCCCGGCGACGAGAAGTCAGTGGTCATCGTGTCCGACCCGCTGACGCAGGCGAGCACGAAGAGCGCGGACTGGATCGCGCGCCCGGGCTTTGGCGCCGAGGGCGTCAAGTCGCTCGACTACCGCCCCGCTTCGGGCGAGGGCTGGAAGATCGAGCGCCAGGGTGACAACGCCGACTGGAAGCTGTCCCCGCTCAAGGCGGGCGAGAAGCTCGAGGTCACCAGGGCAAACGCGGCTTCGTATTCGCTCAACAACATCGAGCTCGCCGATGTCGCGCCGAAGGACCTGAAGCCCGCGGACAGCGGCCTGGACAAGCCCATCACCCTGGTCGCGGCCACCTTCGATGGCCTGACCTACACCATCCGGCTGGGCAAGCTGGCCGGAGACAACTACTACGCGCAGGTCGCCGTCGCCGGCGAGCCGAAGCCCGATGGCAAGGACGCCGCTGACCGGCTGAAGAAACTGGGCGAGCGCCTGCCGCGCGAGAAGGCGCTGGAGCCGCACGTGCTGCTGATCGCGAAGTCGAAGTTCAGCGACGTCCTGAAGCCCCGCGCCGAGCTGCTCGAGAAGCCTGACGCGAAGAAGTAGCAGGGGCACGGGACGCCCAGATGTGCACGATCGTGCACATCTGGCCTAGCGCGCGGCGCGCCGCTTCCGCGGCAGCGGCGCCGGATTGGGCACTTCCTCCACGGCGCAGAACACCCCGCCCTGGTGCGCCTCGGCCATCGGGTCGCCCCTGGGTTCCCTGCGCGCCAGGACCCCGGGCGCATGGGCCTCGGAGTTGTCCTTCGGTCTGTAGCCCAGCCGGAAAGCATTCGAGTTGTCGTACCAGGCGCGCGTGTTGCCCGAAATGCCGTACACGATCTCGAAGCGGATTTCCGGGTGCTCGATGCCGATCGTCACCAGTTGCGCGATGTCGCGCGGGCTCACCCAGATGGACAGCCGCCGCCTGTCGATCGGAGCCGGATTGACGTTGCCGATGCGAATCATCAGGAACTCCATGCCGTACTTGTCTGCATAGAGACTGCCCAGTGCCTCGCCGAAAACCTTGGACACCCCGTAGCGGCTGTCGGGCTTCGGGTAGACGCGATGGTCAATGGTGGTGCTGCGCTTGTAGAAGCCGACGGCGTGGTTCGAGGTCGGGAAGATGATGCGCTTCACCCCGTTCCTGCGCGCCGCCTCGAACACGTTGTAGCAGCCGACGATGTTGGCGCTGAGGATGCCTTCCCAGGGGCCCTCCACCGAATAGCCGCCCAGGTGCACGATGGCGTCCACGCCCTTCGTGATGCGCATCGCGGCGGCCATGCTGGAGATGTCGGCCTGCATGAAGGTCTCGCCCGCGACCCTCTTCATCGGCCGCAGGTCGGAGGCGCGGATGCGGTACTTCTTCGCCAGCTCCCGGCGCAGGTGCGTGCCGACGTCGCCCGAGGCGCCGGTGATGAGGATGGCCTTTTTCGTCATGGCTGCAACAGCTCCTTGCGTTTCCATTGATCGGCATTGACCGCGCCCTTCGGCGCCCGGCCCTTGAGGATTTCCGCGGCCTGGGCCACGGTTTCCAGAGACTGGTGCTCGATGGCCTGCAGCGTCAGGCCGCCTAGGTGCGGGGTGGCTATGACATCCCCGCGCGCCGCGAGCGAGGGTGTGGGCATCTGGTCCGGGGCCCGGCCTACGTCCAGCGCGCAACCGCCGATGCGCCCGGAATCCAGCGCTCGCGCCAGCGCCGCCTCGTCCACCAGTCCGCCTCGCGACACATTGATGAAGCAGGCGCCCGGTTTCATCTGCTCGAACTGCGCCGCACCCATCAGGTTCTCGGTTTCTTCATTCGCCACCGCGAGTGGCACGACGAAATCCGAGCCATTGAGCAGTTGCTCGAGCGCGACCTGCTCGACGCCGGGCGCGTCGGCTTTGACGTGGGGGTCGCACACCAGCACCCGCAGGCCCAGCGCGACCCCGGTTGCCGCCAGCCGCCGACCGATGGCGCCATAGCCGATGATGCCCAGCGTGCTGCCGGCGAGTTGCCGCCCGATGCCGGGCACGGGGACCGCGCCCCTGCGGTAGGCCATCGCGCTCGCAGAGATGCCGCGCGCGAGGTCAACCATGAATCCCAGCACCAGCTCGGTCACCGCCGGCGCGAACCCGGCGCTCGCTTGGGTCACCAGCACTCCGGCCTTGCTGGCCGCCCCGACGTCCACGTTGCGGATGTCCACGGCGCAGCGCTGGAACGCGACCAGGCGCGGCAAGGCTTCGAACAGCGCCGCTGGCGCCGGCGACTGGCGATAGGACACGACCAGGTCACAATCGGCGGCGGCCCGGATGAGCGCCTCGCCCTCCAGCGGCTCTGCGCCCTGGTGCAGCTTCACCTCTCCAAGCGCGCGCAGGCCGGCCAGGGCGCGGTCGCCGTAGTAGCTGCGCATCGCCTCAGGCGAATGCGTGAGCAGGATCCGGCTCACGTGCTTTCGTCCGCCAGCTGGCGGTAGCGCGCGCGGCTGTTCTCGAGGTGGCGGCGCATCGCATCACCCGCGGCCTGCGGCGAGCGCCCGCGTATGGCCTCGAAGATGACGCGATGCTCGCGATGCACCTTCTCCAGGTAGGCGCGCTGCGCGCCCCTGCCGTCGCCGGCGAGCCGGATGGTGTGGCGCGGGATGACCAGGCGACCGAGGAAGTCGAGGAAACGCAGCAGCTGGCCGTTGCCCGTGGCCGCGGCGATCTCGCGGTGGAAGCGGAAGTCCTCGTCCACCGCCTGGCCGCCGCGCGCAATGGTGCGGTCAATCGCGGCCATGGCCGCGGCAATGCGCCGCACCGCCGCCGGCGTGGCGCGCTCGGCGGCGAGCCCTGCGGCCACCACCTCAACCCCTGCACGCAGCTCCATCACGTCCAGCACCTCGGCCACCGAGCGCAGGCCTTCGGATTCGAGCCGGAACGGGCGCCGCATGGCCTCGCTGGCGACGAAAGCGCCAACGCCCTGGCGCGTGACCACGAGGCCCTGGGCTCGCAGCGCCGCCACCGCTTCCCGCACGACGGTACGGCTGACCCCCGTCTGTACGCCGATCTCCTGCTCGGTCGGCAGGCGCGCCCCAGGGGCCAGGCGCCCGCTCGCGATGTCCGCGGCAAGGCGCTCGATCAGCACGCCCGTCAGCTTGCGCGGCGAAGCGAGCGGCTTCAGCGTCGCGAGCCTGCCGGCGCCCGCCTTGCCAAGCCGCTTCGGGGTCGCTACCATCGGCCCAGGCCCAGTTGTCATACAACTGACAAGTATCCCCAACAGGTGAGGAGGAGTCAAACATGAATCGGCGCAATTTCGCACGCTTGGGCGCTGCGGCGGCAGTGCTCGCGGCGCTCGCCGCGGGCATCCCCGCCCAGGCGCAGCAGAAGCAGGTCTGGAAGGCATCCGACGTCCATCCGCTGGGCTACCCCACGGTGGAGGCGATCCAGCGCATGGGCAAGAAGCTGGAAGCCCAGACCGGCGGCCGGATCTCGATCCAGATGTTCCCGTCCATGCAGCTCGGGGGGGAGAAGGAGATGATCGAGCAGGCCCAGGTCGGCGCGCTTCAGATCGCGCGCATCTCGGTGGGCGCAATGGGCCCGGTGGTGGACGACCTCAACGTGTTCAACCTGCCGTTCGTGTTTCGCGACGAGGCGCACATGCGCAAGGTGATCGACGGCCCGATCGGCAAGGACCTGCTCGATCGCGTCTCGGCCTCGCCGCAGTCGCGCCTCATCGTGCTGGGCTGGATGGACGCGGGCACCCGCCACGTCTACGGCAAGAAGCCGGCGACCAAGCCCGCCGACCTGAAGGGCATGAAGATCCGCATGATGGGCAATCCGCTCTTCGTCGAAACCATGAACGCCATGGGCGGCAACGGCGTGGCGATGGGCTTCAACGAGCTGTTCAGCGCGCTGCAGACCGGCGTGGTGGACGGTGCAGAGAACAACCCGCCGACGCTGCTGGCGCAGAACCACTACCAGGTGAGCAAGGTATACAGCCTGACCGGGCACCTGATCATTCCGGAGATCTTCGTCTTCTCCAAGGCGACCTGGGAGAAGCTGTCCAAGGAGGACCAGTCGCTGCTGCGCAAGCTCTCGGGCGAGGCGCAGATGGAGCAGCGCAAGCTGTGGGACGCCTACGTCGGTGAAGCCGAGGCCAAGCTCAAGGCCGCGGGCGTCCAGTTCCTGCCGGCGGACAAGCCCGCCTTCTTCAAGGCGACGCAGCCGGTGCGCGACAAGTACGGCGCCAAGTACGCGGCGCTCCTCAAGCGCATCGCGGACACGAAATAGGCGTGGGCGCCGCCTACCGGAGGGCGATGGAGGCGCTGTATCTCGCCTGCATCGTCCTGTCCGGGACGGCGCTGGTGGCCATCACGCTCATCATCCCGTTCGGGGTGTTCATGCGCTACGTCGCGAACAGCCCGTTGTCCTGGCCCGAGCCGGCCTCGGTGGTGATGATGGTGATGTTCTCGTTCCTGGGCGGCGCGGCGGTGTACCGTGCCAACGTCCACGTCGCAGTGGAGGCGCTGCTCAACGCGGTTCCAGGCACGGTCCGCCGTGCCATGCTCCTGGGCGTGGACGCCTGCATGGCGGCGATGGCGCTGTTCATGCTCGGCTACGGCGCCCACCTGTGCGTCATCACGCGGCACCAGACCATGGCCGAGTTCCCGGGCCTGTCGGTGGCCATCGTCTACTCGCCGATCCCGGTGGCGGGCCTGCTCACGCTGCTGTTCCTGGTTGAGCGCGTCTGGCTCGGGCCGGCGCCGAAGGATTCGGTCATGTACCGCGACCACGCCGCCGAGCTGGAATAGCCGCGAAAGCCGCCGGTGGATATCCTGATCCTGCTGGGCTCGTTCGCGCTGCTGTGCGCCCTGGGCGTGCCGGTGGCCTACGCACTTGGGCTGGCGGCAATCTGCGCCGCGCTGTGGGTCGACATCCCGCTGGAAGCGGTGATGCTCAAGATCTCGGACGGCACCGACGATTTCGCCCTGCTCGCGATCCCCTTCTTCGTACTCGCCGGCGCCATCATGGCCGAGGGCGGCATGGCGGCGCGCCTGGTGAACCTCGCCAAGGTATTCGTCGGCTTCATTCGCGGCGGCCTCGCGCTGGTGAACGTGCTGGCGAGTGCGCTGTTCGGCTGCATTTCCGGCTCCTCGGTGGCGGACACCGCCTCGATCGGCTCGGTGATGATCCCGCAGATGGTGAAGCAGGGCTATCCGCGCGTCTTCGCCACCAACGTGACCATCTGCGGCTCGGTGCAGGCGCTCATGATCCCGCCCTCGCACAATGCGGTGATCTATTCGCTTGCCGCCGGGGGCACCATCTCGGTGGCGCACCTGTTCCTCGCCGGCATCTTCCCCGGGCTGCTGCTCGGGGTCTGCCTGGTCGGGCTCATCCTGTGGACCGCACACAGGCGCGAACTGCCGCGCTCCGAGCCGGTGAGGCTGTCCGAGGTACCGCGCATCGTGCTCGAGGCGCTTTGGGGACTGGTGACGGTGGTGATCATCATCGGCGGCATCCTCTCGGGCGTGTTCACCCCCACGGAATCGGCCGCGGTGGCCTGCGTGTATGCCTTCCTGGTCACGTTCCTGGTCTACCGCGACTACAAGTGGCGCGACCTGCCGCACCTGGTGCACCGCGTGGTCAAGACCGTGGCCATGGTCATGATGCTGATCGGCTTCTCGGTGGCCTTCGGCTACATGATGGCCATCATGCAGATCCCGGCCAAGGTGACCGCGTTGTTCCTCGGCATCTCGGAAAACAAGTACGTGTTCCTGCTGCTGGTGAACATCCTGCTGCTGCTGCTTGGCACCTTCATGGACCTGGCGCCGATGCTGCTCATCTGCACGCCGATCTTCATGCCGGTGATCCTCAAGCTCGGCATCGACCCGGTGCACTTCGGCATGATCATGATTCTCAACCTGGGCATCGGCCTGATCACGCCGCCGGTGGGACCGACGCTCTTCGTCGGCTGCGCGATAGGAAAGGTGACCATCGAGCAGGTATCGAAGGAACTGTGGCCCTTCTACGGCGCCATGTGCTTCGCGCTGCTGCTGGTGACGTATATTCCGGCCATCTCGCTCTGGTTGCCGGGGCTGATGAAATGACCGACTGGGCGCCCAGCTCGCGCTACCCCGACCCCGCCGTCGTGGCGGTGGACGAGTCCTTTCGGAAGTACCACCTCGCGCTCACCAAGGTCGAGCGGCTGTGGACGGGTGGACGCTGGTGCGAGGGGCCGGTGTGGATGGGCGACGCGCGCTGCCTCCTCTGGAGCGACATCCCCAACAACCGCATGCTGCGCTGGGACGAGGAAACGGGCGCGGTGAGCGTGTTCCGCAAGCCCTCGGGCAACGCCAACGGCAATACGCGCGACCGCCAGGGGCGGCTGGTCACCTGCGAGCACGGCGGCCGGCGTGTCTCGCGCACCGAGCCAGATGGGCGGGTTCTCACTTTAGTTGATGCGTTTGAGAATAAAAAATTGAATTCCCCGATCGACGTCGTGTGCAAATCCGATGGCTCGCTCTGGTTCACCGACCCGACCTTCGGCATCCTCGCCTGGTACGAGGGCAACAAGGCGGAGCCCGAGTTGCCGATGAACGTGTATCGCTGGGAACCATCCGGCGCATTGAGCGTGGTCGCGGAGGGCATCAACCAGCCCAACGGCCTCGCCTTCTCGCCGGACGAGAAAATCCTGTACATCGTCGAGTCCCGGGCTGTTCCCAGAAAGATTTGGGCTTTTGATGTGAAAGACAAAAGCCTTTCCAATCGCCGCATCCTCATCGATGCGGGCCCCAAAGGCACGCCGGACGGCTTCCGTGTCGACACGGACGGCAACCTTTGGTGCGGCTGGGGCATGGGCGAGGCAGGCCTGGACGGCGTGCACGTCTTCAACCCGGATGGAAAGCTCATCGGGCGCATCGATCTGCCGGAGCGCTGCGCCAACCTGTGCTTCGGCGGCGTGCACCGCAACCGTCTCTTCATGGCGGCGAGCACGTCGCTCTACTCGCTTTACGTCAATACGCAAGGTTTGCCCTATTTCTGAAATCCGCGACAAGCTGAAGCAGGTCAGCACGGCGACCGTCACGACCGTGCTCTTCAAGCGCGGCTTCCGCAATGCCTATATGCAGGGGCCGCGCGCGGTCGGCGCCAAGGCGCGCCACATGGTCGGCGAGGCGTACACGCTGCGCTATATCCCCGCGCGCGAAGACCTCGACAAGATGGAGGTGTTCAGGGACCCGGCGCACCCGCAGCGCCGCGCGATCGAGACCTGCCCGCCAGGGCATGTGCTGGTGATGGATTCGCGCGGCGACCCGCGGGCCGCCACCGCGGGCGGCATCCTGGTGGCGCGCCTCAAGCAGCGCGGCGCCGCCGGCATCGTCACCGACGGCGGCTTTCGCGATAGCGCAGAGATCGCCGAGCTCGACATCCCCGCCTATCACGCGCGCCCCTCGGCGCCCGCCAACCTGCTGCGCCACCATGCCGTCGAGGCGAACGTGCCGATCGGCTGCGGCGGCGTCGCTGTCTATCCGGGCGACTGGATCCTCGGCGATGGCGACGGTGTTGCGGTAATTCCCGCCGAGATCGCCGCGGGGGTGGCGAAAGAAGCCTTGGAGCAGACGATCTTCGAGGATTTCGTCATGGAGCAGGTGCAGTCGGGCAAGAGCATCGTGGGCCTCTACCCGCCGACCGACGAGCGCACGCTCGCGGCCTTCGCCGAGTGGCGCAAGCGCGCAGGGAGATGAGGCGCAACCCGGTCAAGGAGAAGCTCGCGACCGGGGGCAGCGCGCTCGGCAGCATGGTGTTCGAGTTCTTCACGCCGGGCATCGCGCGCGTGTGCGCCAACGCCCGCGCCGAGTTCGTCATGTACTGCATGGAGCACACCGGCGCCTCCTTCGAGACGCTGAAACCGCAGTTCTCCCTGTGCCGCGCGCTCGGTGTGGTGCCGCTGGCGCGGGTTCCGGCCACCGAGTACCACTTCATCGCGCGCGCGCTCGACATCGGCGCGCTCGGCATCATGGTGCCGATGGTCGACACGGCCGAGCAGGCCGCGCTGATCGTATCCTGTACGCGCTACCCGCCCGAGGGCCGGCGCGGCGCCGCCTTCGGCTTCGCGCACGACGACTACCAGGGCGGTGACGTCCAGGAAAAGATCCGCGCCATCCACGCGCGCACCCTCGTCATCTGCATGATCGAGACCAAGAAGGGGCTGGAGAACGTCGAGGCGATCGCCGCGACGCCGGGCGTGGACGTCCTCTGGCTCGGGCATTTCGACCTCACGAACTTTCTCGGCATACCGGGCGAGTTCGCGCATCCGATGTATCGCGACGCGGTCAGGCGCATCGCGGCCGCGGCACGCGCGCACGGCAAGGCGGCCGGCTACATGGCCGCGGACGAGGCGCTCGGGCGCGAGTACCTCGGGCACGGCTATCGCATGATCGCCACGGGCACCGACCAGGGGCTGTTGCAGGCCGCGACTGCCCAGTTGATCTCTGCATGGAAAAAACCTTCCGCGTAGGCGTCACCAGCGACATCCTCGATGCGCGCGGCGAGCCCTCATTCGGTCGCGGGCCGCTGGAGGCGCTCAAGGCGGCGGAGGGCCTCGAATGGGAGTGGCTGCCCAAGGGCATTCGCGAGATCACCGCGGACCACGCCGCCGCGTACGACGCCCTCTACGTGAATTCGCCCAAGGTCCCGTCCGCGGCGGTAGCGCGCACCGACCTGCGCCTGAAGCTTGTTTCCCGCCACGGCGTGGGCTACTACAGCGTGGACGTGGCCGCGATGACGAAGGCGGGGGTGCTGGTGTGCAACACGCCCAATGCCGTGCCCCGTCCGGTCGCGACCATCGCGCTCAC
>JBQTJX010000061.1:0-57827 GCA_052386675.1 Betaproteobacteria bacterium | reverse complement strand
CCGTGCGCCGACTTTCTCGATCGAGTGCTCGGCGGTCTGGCGCCGGCGCGACAGCAGCGTCGGCTGCCCGGCGCGGCTCTCGAGCACGAATTCCTTGGCGTACTCGCCCGACTGGATGCGGCCGAGGACTTCCTTCATGCGCTCGCGTACGCCTGCGTCGATGATCTTCGGCCCGCTCACGTACTCGCCGTACTCGGCGTTGTTCGAGATCGAGTAGTTCATGGTGCCGATGCCGCCCTCGTACATCAGGTCGACGATCAGCTTGAGTTCGTGCAGGCACTCGAAGTAGGCCATCTCGGGCGCGTAGCCCGCCTCCACCAGCGTGTCAAAGCCAGCCTTGACCAGCTCGACGCAGCCGCCGCAGAGCACGGTCTGCTCGCCGAACAGGTCGGTCTCGGTTTCTTCCTTGAAATTGGTCTCGATGATGCCGGCCTTGCCGCCGCCGATCGCGGAGGCGTAGCTGATGGCCATGTCGCGCGCCTTCTTCGAAGGGTTCTGGTACACCGCCACCAGGCAGGGCGTGCCGCCGCCCGCGACGTAGGTCGAGCGCACGGTGTGGCCCGGCGCCTTGGGCGCGACCATCCAGACGTCGATGTCCTTGCGCGGCGCGACCTGGCCGTAGTGCACGTTGAAGCCGTGGGCAAAGGCGAGCGCGCCGCCCTTCTTCAGGTGGGGCGCGACCGACTCGGTGTAGACCGCGGCGATGTGCTCGTCGGGCAGCAGCATCATGACAATGTCGGCGCTCTTCACCGCGTCGATCACCTCGGCCACCTTGAGGCCGGCCTTTTTCGCCTTGTCCCAGCTCGCCCCGCCCCTGCGCAGGCCGACGGTGACCTTCATGCCGGACTCGTGCAGGTTGAGCGCGTGCGCGTGGCCCTGCGAGCCGTAGCCGAGGATGGTGACCTTCTTGCCCTTGATGAGGGAGAGGTCGGCGTCTTTGTCGTAGTAAACCTTCATAGTGTTTAACCCCGTGAGAAATCTGGACAAAAAAAGCGGAGCCGCGCTCCGCGTGGCTCTAAACCTTGAGGATGCGGTTGCCGCGGCCGATGCCGCTGGCGCCGGTGCGGACGGTCTCCAGGATCGCGCTCTGGTCGAGCGCCAGGATGAATGCGTCCAGCTTGGCGCCGTGGCCGGTGAGTTCGATGGTGTAGGTGTTGTCGGAAACGTCCACCACGCGGCCGCGGAAGATGTCGGCCATGCGCTTCATGTCCTCGCGCTCCTTGGCGCCGGCGCGGACCTTGATCAGCATGAGTTCCCGCTCGATGTGCTCGGCCTCGGACAGGTCCACCACCTTCACCACCTCGACCAGCTTGTTCAGCTGCTTGGTGATCTGCTCGATGACCTCGTCCGAGCCGGAGGTGACCACGGTCATGCGCGACATCGACGCATCCTCGGTCGGCGCCACGGTGAGCGACTCGATGTTGTAGCCGCGGGCGGAAAACAGGCCCGAGATGCGCGACAGCGCCCCGGCCTCGTTCTCGACCAGGATGGAGACCACGTGCCGCATCAGAGTTCCTCGGACAGGATCATTTCCGTGATCCCCTTGCCGCCGGGGATCATCGGATAGACGTTCTCGGTCTGGTCAGTGAGGAAATCGAGGAACACCAGGTCCTTCTTGCGCTTGAACGTCTCGCGCAGCGCCGGCTCGACGTCTGCGGGCTTGTCGATCAGCAGCCCGGAGTGCCCGTAGCCTTCCGCGAGCTTGACGAAGTCGGGCAGCGCGTCCATGTAGGACTCCGAATAGCGGTTGCCATGGAAGAACTGCTGCCACTGGCGCACCATACCCATGTAGCGGTTGTTCAGGTTGATGATCTTCACCGGCAGCCGGTACTGCTTGCAGGTGGACAACTCCTGCAGGCACATCTGGATCGAGGACTCGCCCGTGACGCAGGCCACCGTTGCGCCGGGATTGGCCAACTGGGCGCCCATCGCCGCCGGCAGGCCGAAACCCATGGTGCCCAGGCCGCCGGAGTTGATCCAGCGTCGCGGCTGGTCGAACTTGTAGAACTGCGCCGCCCACATCTGGTGCTGGCCGACATCAGAGGTGATGATGGCCTCGCCGCCGGTGACCTCGTAGAGCTTCTCCAGCACGAATTGCGGCTTGATGATCTTCGACTTGCGGTCGTACTTCAGGCAGTCCTTGCCGCGCCATTCGCCGATCTGCTTCCACCAGTCCTGCAGGTTCGCCGCCTGCGCCGACTGGTCCGCCTTCTGCACGTCCAGTTGCCTGAGGATTTCCTTCAGCACGTCGGGGATGTTGCCGACGATGGGCACGTCCACCTTGACGCGCTTGGAGATGGAGGACGGATCGATGTCTATGTGGATGATCTTGCGCGGATTCTGCGCGAAATGCTTCGGGTCGCCGATGACGCGGTCGTCGAAGCGCGCGCCGATGGCAAGCAGCACGTCGCAGTGCTGCATGGCCATATTGGCCTCGTAGGTGCCATGCATCCCGAGCATGCCCAGGAACTGGGCATCGGTGCCCGGATAGCCGCCCAGGCCCATCAGCGTGTTGGTGCAGGGAAAGCCCATCGCCTTCACCAGTTCCTGCAGCTGCGCCGAGGCGTTGGACAGGATCACGCCGCCGCCGGCGTAGACCATGGGCCGCTTCGCTTCCTGCAGCAGGGCGACTGCCTTCTTGATCTGTCCGGCGTGGCCCTTGTTCACCGGGTTGTACGAGCGCATGGACACCGAGTCGGGATAGTGGAACTCGTGGCGCTGCGCCGTGATGTCCTTCGGGATATCCACCAGCACCGGGCCGGGGCGCCCGGTGGTGGCGATATGAAACGCCTTCTTCATGGTCACCGCGAGGTCGCGGATGTCCTTGACCAGGAAGTTGTGCTTCACGCAGGGGCGCGTGATGCCGACCGCGTCGCATTCCTGGAACGCGTCCTCACCGATGGCGTGCGTCGGCACCTGGCCACTGATGATCACCATCGGGATCGAGTCCATGTACGCGGTGGCGATGCCGGTGACCGCGTTGGTCAGGCCCGGCCCGGAGGTGACCAGGCAGACACCAACCTTCTCGGAGGAACGCGAGTACGCATCGGCGGCGTGCGCCGCGCCCTGCTCGTGGCGGACCAGGACGTGCCGGACCTTGTCCTGCTTGAACAACTCGTCGTAGATCCAGAGGACGGCCCCCCCGGGGTAGCCGAAGACGTACTCGACGCCCTCGGCCTGGAGGCAGCGCACGACGATCTCTGCGCCGGACAGTTCCTCGGTCTTGATTCGATCCATGACACTATCGCTTCGGTGGAGGGAAAAGCATTGAAGATTAACGGGTTGCTGCGATGCGGTCAAGCAAGCCGGGCCGGTTTTGGTACCATTTCCGGACCAGCCGAATCGGTCGGCGCAGGGAGAGAAACTGGCATCCCGCAGCGAGCTCGCGGCGTTTCTGGAGGGCGCCGAGCGACGCGCATTCAAGCAGGCCGTCTTCGCCGTGCGCGACGAGGAATCGGCGCTGGACATCGTGCAGGACGCGATGCTGCGCCTGGCCGAGCGCTACGGCGACAAGCCCGCGCTGGAACTGCCGCCGCTGTTCCAGCGCATCCTGCAGAACGCGATCCGCGACTGGTACCGGCGCCAGAAGGTGCGTTCGCTTTGGGTCACCCTGCTCTCGTCCCTGGCGCCGTCCCGCGAGGACGAGGAACAGGACCCGCTCGAATCGCTGCGGCCCGCCGTCGGAAGTGACGCCGGCGAACGCCCGCAGGAACAGTTGGAACGAAAGCAAGTAATTGAAATCATTAATGAAGAAGTATCCAAACTGCCGGTCCGTCAACGCCAGGCCTTCCTGATGCGTTACTGGGAGGAATTGGACGTTGCGGAAACCGCCAAAGCAATGGGATGCTCGGAGGGCAGCGTAAAGACGCACTGCTCCCGGGCGGCGCACGCTTTGGCGGCCGCGCTGCGTGAGCGGGGCGTCACGCTCTGAAGGCGGAACGATGAACGAACTGAACTTCGGCATGAAAGTCAGGCAGGCCCTCAACGAGGGGGTGCGCACCGACTCGGGGATTTCACCGCGGGTGGCCGAGCGCCTGCGCGCGGCACGCGAGCGCGCCCTGGAGGCGCGCAAGCCCGAGGTGCAGCCCGCCTTCGCGCTCGTCGGGACCGCGCTCGGCCGGCTTGGCGGACTGGGCGGATTCTCACTCCGGGTTCTGCTGCCCCTGGTGGTGGTGGTCTCGGGCCTCGCCGGCATCTACAGCTGGCAGCAGGAGCAGCGCGCTGCCGACGTCGAGGAGATCGACGCCAGGCTGCTCACCGACGACCTGCCGCTCGATGCCTACCTGGACAAGGGATTCGAAGCGTGGCTCAAGAAGCGCTCCGCAAACTAGCCATCGCGCTCCTGCTGGCGGCGTTCGCCGTCGGCGCGCTCGCGGCGCCCCCGTCAAAGGGCGCGGCGTGGGCCTCGCTGACGGCGGACCAGCAGCAGGTGCTCTCGCCGCTGGCGGCCTATTGGAACGAGCTCCTCCCGGAGCAGAAGCGCAAATGGGTCGGCATTGCCAAGCGCTACCCGAAGATGAAACCCGCCGGCCAGTTGCGTGTGCAGCGGCGCATGGATGCCTGGGCGAAGCTGACGCCCGCGCAACGCTGGCAGGCTCGCCAGCAATACCGCAACCTGGGCAAGATAACGCCGGACCGGCGCGAGGAACTGCGCCGCTACTGGGCGGAGTACCAGTCGCTGGCGCCGCACGAGAAGCGCATGTTCGACGTACCGCCAGTGGATGCGCCGGCCACCGAGCGCAAGCGCCGGTCGGCACCGCGCAAGCCGCCGGCGCCGGCCTTGCAGCCCGCGCCTTCCCTGCACGTCCCCTGATCCGTGGCGACCGCGCCCGCCCCGGGAGCCACGACGCCGGCCCCGGGCCTGGGCCGCCGCCTGGCCAGCATGCTCTACGAGGGCCTGTTGCTGTTCGCCGTGGCCTTCCTCGCCACCTGGCTGTTCCAGTTCGCCGCGGGGACCGTACAGGTGGAAGGATGGCGCCGCGGCCTGCTGCAGGCGTTCCTCCTTGCGGTGTTCGCCGCCTATTTCCTCTGGTGCTGGCTGCGCGGTGGCCAGACCCTCGCCATGAAGGCGTGGCGCATCCGCCTGGTGGCGCCCGGGCATGCGCGCGTTCCGGCGCGGCTGGCGCTGCTGCGCTTCATCTACGCGGCGCTGCTGGTGGGGGTGTTCCTGGTCGCGATCGCGGCGGCGTTCAAGCATCGCGACCCGTGGCTGGCGTTCGCCACCTTCGCGTTCTCCGGCATCGGGCTGGGCTGGGCGCTGGTGGACCGCGACCGCCAGTTCCTGCACGACCGCCTGGCGGGCACCCGGCTCGAACTGATCGGGCGCAACGCATCCGGCGTGCCGGGCGCGCCTAGCCCCTGAAGCGCACCCACGCCGGACGCAGCCGCTCGATCCAGAGCATCATCAGCAGCGCGGTGGCGAAGAACAACATGCTGGGCACCGCCGCCGCGGCCACCGGCGGCCACTGCTGCAACAGGCCGATGTGCGAGAACAGGCTGTTCAGCATGTGGAACACGATTCCCAGCATGATGCCGAAGAACACCTTCACGCCGACCATGCCCGAGCGCGACTGCAGGTAGGCGAAGGGCAGCGCGAGCGCCATCATCACCAGCGTGGCGAGCGGATAGAACAGCTTCTTCCATAGCGCGATCTCGTAGCGCTCGGTCTTCTGCTTGTTGCCCGCCAGGTGCTGCGTGTAGCGGTAGAGCTTCCACGCCGACATCCGTTCCGGCACCACGATGAGGACGCTGAGCAGGTCCGGGTTGACCGCCGAGCGCCACTCCGCTTCCTCATAGCGCGCCGTGACCGGGCCGGCGGTCCCGCCCCCCTCGAAGCGCGTCTGCGCCACTCCGCGCAGGCGCCATAGCCCGGCGCCGGCGTACTCGGCCTGCTTCGCTTCGCTGACAACGCGCAGTCGGTAGGCGGAATCGAACTCGAAGATGCGCACGCCTTCCAGCAAGTTCGCCTCGCGCGCCTGCGCCACGTTGATGAAGGTGCGCTCGTCCTTGAACCACAGCCCGGAGCGCAGGTCCTGGCCGATCAGCGAACTCATGGCGCGCATGCGCGTCTGCTGCGCCATCTCCTCGGTGTGGGGCGCGATCCACTCGCCGATGGCGAACGTCCCGAGCACGAACGCAAGCCCGACCTTCGCCAGCACCATCCCGGCGCGCCCCGGAGACAGGCCCGAGGCGCGCATCACGGTGTACTCCGAATTGCTCGACAGGTGCGCGAGCACGTAAAGGGTCCCGATCAGCACGGCCACGGGGAACAGCTCATAGGCATGCGCCGGCAGCCAAAGCGCGACGACCGTGAAGATCTGCCGCAGGTGGTAGGCGCCATTGCCCAGGTCCTTCAGTTCGCCGATCAGGTCGAAGAACGCGAACAACGCGAGGAACCCCGCCAGCACGAAGCCGACCGCGCCGTAGATCTGGCGCGCGAGGTAGCGCTCGAGGGTGCCAATGCGCGTCATGCCGGATTCGCCGGCACGGCTCAGTGCCGCCACGGCAGCCGGAACAGCGACTGGCGGTGGGCGAACAGCACCAGCAGCACCAGCAGCATCGCGGCATGGACCAGCCACAGCCCGGTACCGAAGGCAAGCTTGCCCTGCGCGACGCGCGCCTGGCTGACCGAGATCAGGTTCGAGTACACCATGTAGGTCAGCAGCGCGAACAGCAGGTTGACCGAGCGCCCGGCGCGGGGATTGACGAAGCTCATGGGAATCGCCAGCAGCGACAGTACCAGCGCCGATACCGGAACGCCGATGCGCCATACCAGTTCGCCCAGGTTCTGGGGGCCGGGGCTCTCCAGCAGGGCGAGCGTGGACAGGCTCTTGCTGGTCGATTCCGGTTCGTCGCCCTCCTTCGTTTCCACCCGGGTGGCGTAGCGCTCGAACTCCATGACGCGGAAGTCGGCCTCGCCCGGCGTGCCTTCGTAGCGGCGCCCCTCCGCCAGCACCAGGAAGCGGTCTCCGCTTGGCGCGGTCTCGGTGTTGCCGCGCGCGCTCATCATGACGCCGTTGCGCTGGTGCTGGATGGTGTTGATGAACACGTTCTGCACCGAGCTCTTGTCGCCGGCGACCGACTCGACGAAGAACACCCGCTTGCTGCCGCGGGATTCGCCGAACGCGCCCGGCTCGACGCGCGCGATGTCGTCGCGGGCATCGATGCGGCTGCGGTACTGCTCGCTCTTCATTGCCGCCCAGGGCGAGATGAAGAACGACAGCGCGGCGATCACCACCACCAGCGGCACCGCGAAGGTCAGCACCGGCCGGATCCAGGCGCTCGGCGCCAGGCCGCAGTTGAACCAGATCACCATCTCCGAGTCGCGGTAGGCGCGGTTCAGCGTCAGCAGCACCGCGGCGAACAGCGTGAGGGACAACAGGATCGGCAGCACGTGCAGCGCGAAGAAGCCGAGGAAGGCGACCACCGCGTCCGAGGGAATCTTGCCGCCGGCGGCCTGCCCCAGCAGCCGCACCAGGCGTGTGGTGAGGGCGATCAGGAACAGCGCGAGGAACACCGCCACGGCGAGGTTGGCGAACTCGCGCAGCAGCGCGCGCTGGAAGATCATGCGATCATTCGCCCTGTTGAAAATCGTCTGGAGAAGCGTCGTGGAATTTAGCATAAGGAGCCTTGCGCCGGAGAAGGCGAAAACCGGTTGCCTGGTGCTCGGCGTGCATGCGGGAACTGCAGGGGGAGCAGCCGGATCGGCACTCACCAGGGCCGGCCTGCAGGCGGACAAGGCCGCACAGGGCGCGCTGCGCCGGGTGCTCGCGCAGGGCGACCTCGCTGCGAAGGCAGGTGCGACGCTGCTGCTGCAGCGCGTACCGGGCCTCGCCGCCGAGCGCGTGCTGCTGCTGGGCCTGGGCGAGCGCAAGGATTTCAGCGTCGCCGCGCTGCGTGACGCGGTGCGCGGCGCCGCGCAGGCGCTCAAGGACCTCGGCGCGCGGGACGCCACCCTGTACCTTGGCGACATGGTCCCGGCAGGCCGCGGCTTGCCCGCGACGGTGCGCCACGCGGTCATCGGCCTGCGCGAGGCCTTCTACCGCTTCGACCAGCTGAAGACGCAGAAGAAGCCGCCGGCCCCCGCGCTCGCCGCGGTCACGCTCGCGCTCGCCTCCGGACCGGTGACGGTCCAGGCGCAGGCCGCGCTGAAGGAAGCCACGGCTACCGCCGACGGCGTCGACCTGGCGCGCACGCTGGGCAACCTGCCACCCAACATCTGCACGCCCGCCTACCTCGCGGACGAGGCGCGCAGAATGGCGCGCCAGTTCGGCCTCGGCATCGAGGTACTCGAGCGCAAGGACATGGAGAAGCTGGGCATGGGCTCGCTGCTGTCCGTGGCGCAGGGCTCGCGCCAGCCGCCGAAGCTGGTGGTGCTCCACTACCGCGGCGGCGCGAAGAAGGCGAAGCCGCTGGTGCTGGTGGGCAAGGGCATCACCTTCGACACCGGCGGCATATCCCTCAAGCCCGGCGGCGAGATGGACGAGATGAAGTTCGACATGTCCGGCGCCGGCAGCGTGCTCGGCGCCGTGCGCGCCCTCGCCGGCATGAATGCGCCGGTGAACGTGGTCGGCATCGTCGCCGCCTGCGAGAACATGCCCGATGGCCAGGCGACGCGTCCGGGCGACATCGTCACCACGATGTCGGGCCAGACAGTCGAGATACTGAACACCGACGCCGAGGGGCGCCTGGTCCTGTGCGACGCCCTTACCTACAGCGAGCGCTTCGAGCCCGCGGCGGTGGTGGACATCGCCACGCTCACCGGCGCCTGCGTCATCGCGCTGGGCCACGTCGCCTCCGGACTGTTCTCGAACGACGAGCAGCTCTCGGCGCAGGTGCGCACCGCTGGCGACGAGGCGTGGGACCGGGTCTGGCCGATGCCGGTGTGGGAGGACTACCAGGAACAGCTGCGCTCGAACTTCGCCGACATGGCGAACATCGGCGGCCGCCCCGGTGGCAGCATCACCGCGGCCTGCTTCCTCGCGCGTTTCACGCGCAAGCTGCGCTGGGCGCACCTCGACATCGCGGGCACCGCGTGGAAGAGCGGGCGCGAGAAGGGCTCCACCGGCCGGCCGGTGCCCCTGCTGGTGCGCCTCGCACTCAAGCAGGCGGGCAAGGCTTAGGCAGGCCGCGCTTGACCAGCATCGACTTCTACTTCAACGCCCCGGACCGCCTGCAGGTGGCCTGCCGGCTCGCCGGCAAGGCGCTCGCGCAGGGCAAGCGCACGTTGCTGTTCACGCCCGACCCTGAACTGGCGCAGCGCCTGGACCGCCTGTTGTGGACCTGGCCGGCCACCGGCTTCGTGCCGCACTGCGCGGCCGACGACCCGCTCGCCGCCGAGACGCCGGTGCTGATCGCCGCCGCGCCGGAAGCCGCCCCCAGCTGCGAGATCATCCTCAACCTGTCGCCGGAATGCCCGCCGCTGTTCGAGCGCTACGACCGCCTGCTCGAGGTGGTTTCGGCCGACGAGCAGGACCGCGCCGCCGGCCGCGCCCGCTACGCGTGGTACCGCGACCGCGGCTACCAGATCCGCAGCCACGATCTCGCCAAGGCCGCGGCATGAGCGGCGACGAGTCGCCAGCGAGGCCGGCGCGCGAGCCCAACGCGCTGTTCCGGCGCGTCGACGAGCTGGCGCGGCAGAACCAGGAAGCGGCGCAGGAGGAAGTGCCGCTGCTGACCGAGATCGCCGATCCGTCGGCGCCGGCGCCCGGGGCCGCCGCCCTCGATGAAGAGGCCCTCGCGGCCGACCTGGAACGCGCGCTGGTGGCGCGCCTCGCGCCCGAGCTGGATCGCCGGCTGACGGTGCTGCGCGCGGATCTCGAGAAGGAACTGCGCCGCGCCGTGCGCGACGCGGTGGCGCACGCGCTCGCGGCGCGGCGCGCCGAACCGCCCAAGGACTGACCATGGCGCTGGACAAGAGCTTCGATCCGCGCGCGATCGAGCAACGCTGGTATGCGCAATGGGAAAGTGCCGGCCATTTCCGCGCCGACGCCGCGGCGGCCGGCCCGGGCTACTGCATCCAGCTGCCGCCGCCCAACGTCACCGGCACCCTGCACATGGGACACGCGTTCCAGCAGACGCTGATGGACGCGCTCATCCGCTACCACCGCATGCGCGGCTTCAACGCCAACTGGGTGATGGGCACCGACCATGCCGGCATCGCCACCCAGATCGTGGTCGAGCGCCAGCTGCAGGAGGAAGGCAGGACAAGGCACGATCTCGGGCGCGAGAAGTTCATCGAGCGCGTCTGGCAGTGGAAGCAGCAGTCGGGCTCCACCATCACGCGCCAGATGCGCCGGCTGGGCGCCTCCGGCAACTGGGAGTACGCGGACACGGACGGACAGCATGCGGGCTACTTCACCATGGACGCGAAGATGTCGCGCGCGGTGGTGGAGGTGTTCGTGCGCCTGCACGAGGAGGGCCTCGTCTACCGCGGCAAGCGCCTGGTGAACTGGGACCCGGTACTGGGCACCGCGGTGTCGGACCTCGAGGTGGACAGCGAGGAGGAAGACGGCAGGATCTGGGAGATCCGCTACCCCGGCAAGGGCTTCAGCCTGACGGTGGCGACGACGCGGCCGGAGACGCTGCTGGGCGACGCCGCGGTGGCGGTGAATCCGAAGGACGGGCGCTACACCGCATTCATCGGCAAGACCGTCGAACTTCCCCTTACCGGACGCAGGATCCCGGTGATCGCCGACGACTACGTCGATCCTGCCTTCGGCACCGGCTGCGTCAAGATCACGCCGGCGCATGACTTCAACGACTACGCCGTCGGCCAGCGCCACCAGCTGCCGCTGATCCAGATCCTCACGCTCGAGGCGAAAGTCACCGGCGGCACCGCCTATGACGGCCTCGATCGCTTCGAGGCGCGCAAGAAGGTGCTCGCGGACCTCGGGGCGCAGGGCCTGCTCGTCTCCGAAAAGCCCTACAAGCTGCGCGTGCCGCGCTCCGGCCGCACCAATGTCATCGTCGAGCCGATGCTCACCGACCAGTGGTTCGTGAAGATGGACGGCTGGGCGAAGGCGGGCCTCGAGGCGGTGGCCAAGGGCGAGGTGAAGTTCCACCCGGAGCACTGGACTTCGACCTACAACCACTGGCTGGAGAACATCCAGGACTGGTGCATCTCGCGCCAGCTGTGGTGGGGCCACCAGATCCCGGCCTGGTACGACGGCGAGGGCAACATCTACGTCGCGCGCACGGAGGAAGAGGCGCGCGCGAAAGCGGGCGGCAAGGCGCTGCGCCGAGACGAAGACGTCCTGGACACCTGGTTCTCCTCGCAGCTGGTGCCGTTCTCGTCGCTGGGCTGGCCGGAAAAGACGAAGGACCTGGAGCTGTTCCTGCCCTCCTCGGTGCTGGTCACCGGCTTTGACATCATTTTCTTCTGGGTCGCCCGCATGGTGATGGCGAGCCTGCATTTCACCGGCAAGGTGCCGTTCCGCGACGTCTATATCAACGCCATCGTGCGCGACGCCGAGGGCCAGAAGATGTCCAAGTCCAAGGGCAACACCCTCGACCCCCTGGACCTGATCGACGGCATCACGCTGGAGGACCTGCTCGCCAAGTCCACCGTCGGCCTGCTGCGCGCCGATCACAAGGCGAAGATCGAGAAATCCATCCGGCGCAGCTTCGCCGCCGGCATCCCGGCCTTCGGCGCCGATGCGCTGCGCTTCACCTTCGCCTCCCTCGCCAGCTTCGCGCGCACGCTCAATTTCGACCTCGGCCGCTGCGAGGGCTATCGCAACTTCTGCAACAAGCTGTGGAACGCGACCCGCTTCGTGCTGATGAACACCGAAGGCAGGGACTGCGGCAACGATGAGTCGCTGCCCGTCGAATTGTCGCAATGGGACAAGTGGATCATCAGCACCCTGCAGCGCACCGAGGCGGAGGTCGAGAAGGGTTTCGCGGAGTACCGCTTCGACAACGTCGCCGCCGCGATCTACCGCTTCGTGTGGGATGAATACTGCGACTGGTACCTGGAGATTGCGAAGGAGCAGCTCGCGAAGGGTAGCGAGGCGCAACAGCGCGGCACGCGCCGCACGCTGGTGCGGGTGCTGGAGACGGCGCTGCGCCTGGCGCATCCGATCATCCCCTTCATCACGGAAGAACTCTGGCAGACGGTGGCGCCGCTCGCGGGACGCAAGGGCGAGACCATCATGCGGGCGCCCTATCCGAAGGCGCAGCCGGACAGGATTGACGAAGCAGCGGAATCCGAGATCGCGAAAGCCAAGGAACTGATCAACGTCACCCGCAACCAACGCAGCCAGCTCAAGGTTCCGCCCAAGGATCGCATTCCTCTTTACGTTACGGGGAGCATTAGCGACTCCACTGCCATCGGCATGACCGCGCTCGGCAGGTTCTCCGAGCTGCGCATGGTCCAGGAGCTGCCGCCTTCGGACTCTCCGGTGGCCGTGGTCGGCCCCAACAAGCTGATGCCGCACATCGAGGTCGACCCGGTGGCCGAGCGCGAGCGCATCGGCAAGGAAATCGCCCGGCTGGAGGGTGAAATCGTGAAGGCGACGGCCAAGCTGGCCAACGAGTCATTCGTCGCGCGCGCCCCCGCCAAGGTGGTGGAGCAGGAGCGCGAACGGCTGGCAGGCTTCGAGGCCACGCTTGCCAAGCTGCGACCGCGGCCGGACGGAACGGCCTAGTCCCGCAGACCCGCTAGTAGCCTCCGGGCCGCGACAAGGGGTCGTGCAGGAACGGCGGCAGACGGCCGGCGAGGGATTCGAGAAATTCGAGCTCGGTGTCGGTGTGGTTGATCACCGGCGCCACCATCAGCATCTGCGGCGCCCCCACGCCCATGACGTAGCGCGGCTGCTCGTGGTGCGCGGTGAGGATCGTCTCGCGCGCAGTGGGGTCCATGCTGGAGGCGATGTCCGCCTCGCCATAGCAGATGCAGACGTAGCTGCGGTCGGCCAGCGCCTCCACGTAGGCGCCGGTGCCGCGGATGCCGATGGTCGCGGTCGGCGTGCGCACCGTCTTGGCCTCGCCCGGCGAGAATACCGACAGCACGGCGCCACTGACGATGCGCAGGCCGGTGAGCAGGAGCGATCCCGCCGCACCCTGCACCTCGACGCGCGAGTGCTCGCGCATCAGGAACGCATCCTTGCCCGTGACGAACACTGCTTCGCTCGCGGCACCCGTGGTGAGGACATCGCCCGCCCGGACGTCCTGGCCTTCCTTTGCCGGCGCGCCGTTGACGCGCACGTCGCCGCGGATGCGGTGGATCCCCTTCTCCACCGAGCCGGCGGCGAGGGCGTCGAAGGCGCGCGCCCACAACGCGGCCAGCGGCAGCGCGAGCAGCGCCCTGCGTCCGGCCTTCATCGCGGCAGCACCGGCTCGGACAGGGCGTCCGCAATCGCGACGCGCTCCGCTTCGCCCGCCCAGGACGTGTCGAACTGCCAGCCATGCTGCGCTTCCAGCCGCATGCGGAACGTCGCCTCGATGACGCGCTCCTGGCAACCGGCACCCGGAATTGCCTGCACGAAGCTGCCGGAAGCGACCGCGCATTCTCCGATAGGGGCGGAAGCAACGCGCCCGATGCGCCGGCCGTTCAACCGGAGGTCGTTGCCCTCCGCGTAGGCGCGCACCCCTAGCTGCCGGTACGTCGCGATCGCGGGCGCCATGGCCCATGCTGCCCAGCGCGACGCGCGCCCGGGCGCGAAGTGCGCCGGCGCAATGAGAGCGAATGCAAGGTCACCTTCGTTGACCCGCAGCCAATCGCCGTCTGTGGCGAACGCCGCGCGCGCCCAGAGCAGGATCGGCGCGGCCCGGCGCGGCTGCGCGAGCGCGAGGCCGGCGATCGCGGCCAGCAGCGCCCGTGGTTCCTCCGTGCCCTGCCGGATCCAGCGTGCCGCGATCGTCATGGCGACCATGGTAGCGCGATCCGGCGCGCGGCGGCGATCCCGGGCGAGCCCCGCGTCAGGCGAAAAATGTTACCGATCGGTAACATTCGAAGGCGGCCGCGCGCCGGAGGACCAGCGCTCCGCGACCAGGCCGGTGAACTGAAGTGCGAACGCCGCGACGTAGGCGCCCAGCGTGCCGCCGCCCCAGCCCAGCAGCCAGCCCGGCATCGGGAACAGCAGCGCAAGGAAGATCCAGTTCGCCGCGCGCAAGGCGGGCTCCGTCCGGCGGCGGCGGCGCACATCCAGGGCGAACGCCAGCGCACGCAGCACCCATGCGGCGGCGCAAAGCGAAAACGCCGCCAGCGCGAGCGGGCCGGCGACGCGCGGATGCGACAGCACCGCGAGCGGGACCGAGAGGGTGAATCCGGATGCGGCGCCGAGCAACGCCAGTTCGGCGGCGGCCGGCAGCGGGGCCCGCGCGGAATGGAATCGCCTGCCTGCGCACGCGAACAGCGCGACGCACAGTGCGATCCCGCCGCCCGCGAGCCAGGGTCCGATCGCCCCGGCCACGCCGGCAGCGGACAGCGCGCCAAATGCGGCCGCAGTGGCGAGGAACGCGCTCAGTACCGCCGGCCACGCACGCACCCGCTCGCCCGGGGCCAGCGCCGATGCCGCAACGAGCGCGACAACGAGGATGGATCCGGCAATCAGGAACGCGCCCGGCGCGGGGCCGAGGAACACAACCCAGGCCAGGGCGAGGAACAGGCCCTGGCCGGCGCCGGCAAGCGACGTCAGCAGGATTGCGGGCCAGGCGGAATTCATGCGTGGCCCGATTCTAGGGCAGCGGCCCTGTAGAATCCGCCGCGCCCATGAAACCCAACACCCTCGTCTGCCTGGACCTCGAAGGGGTCCTCGTCCCGGAGATCTGGATCGAGGTCTCCAAGCGCACCGGCATTGCCGCGCTCGCGCGCACCACGCGCGACGAGCCGGACTACGACAAGCTGATGCAGGGACGGCTGCAGATCCTCGCCGAGCACCGGCTCAAGCTCGCCGACATCCAGGCGGTGATCGCGACCATGGGCCCGATGCCGGGCGCGAAGGACTTCCTGGACGGGCTGCGATCGCGCTGCCAGGTGGTGATCCTCTCGGATACCTTCTACGAGTTTGCCGCGCCTCTCATGGCGCAGCTCGGGTGGCCGACCCTGTTCTGCCACCGGCTCGAGGCCGACCAGGACGGATTCGTTTCCGGCTACCGGCTGCGCATGCCGGACCAGAAGCGCCACGCGGTCGATGCGTTCCGCGGGCTGAACTTCCACGTCATTGCAGCAGGCGATTCGTTCAACGACACCTCCATGCTTGGCGCGGCGCACGCGGGCATCTTCTTCTGCCCGCCCGAGAGCGTCGTGCAGCAGTTCCCGCAGTTTCCGGTGACGCGGGACTACGCCGAGCTGGTCGCGGCGATCCGCGCAGCCGCCGGCGCCTCGCCCAGCGACTAGCCAGGCAACTAGCGCGGCGGCGGCGGGGGCGGTGAGCCCGGCGGTGGGGGCGGCGGCACTGCGGTGGGCGTGGTGCGCCGCGAATTCTCGTAGCGCCCGGACACCGGTACCCGGTGGCCCTTGGCGTACATGCATTGCAGGTAGCCCATGTCGTAGCGCTGCTGCAGGGTGCGGGCGGAGTGGCCCGCCGCCCCGGCGCCAGAGGTCGAGCCGATGATCAATCCGGCGCCGGCGCCCACCGCGGCGCCATCGCGCCCGCCCATGAGCGCGCCTGCGGCCGCGCCGACCGCCGTGCCGATGGCCGCGCTCTTGACGCCGCTCTCGCTGGATGCCTGCTCAGCGCTCATGCCCGCCTGGGTCGCGGCGTACTGGCGGCACTCGGAGTCGTCGGCCCTGAACTGCTCGAACGACTTCGTGCTTCCGGGCAGCACCGTGACGCTGGGCCCGCTGGGCGGGACGGTGGCGCAGCCGGAAACGGCGCCCGCCGCCAGCAGGAGCATGATTCCGGCCCTCACGGCGAGCGCCCCGTCCCGGGTTGCGGCGCGACGCGCTGCCACCCGCCGGGACACTGCCCGACGTAGGGATAGTAGGCCCCCGAATCCGGGCAGTAGTACCACCACGACCCGCTGGGGAGCACATCAGGTGAATCGCGCTCGATCCACACCTGCGGCTGGGGCGGCGCCGGCACCACATAGACCGGCGGCGGGTAGTAATAATGTCGGTACGGGTAGTAGAGCAGCGGTGCGGCGACCAGCGGAAAGCTCAAGTGCAGCCCGAAATGGCCGTGACGATGGCCGTGCCTGCCGCGCGCGAATGCGGACTCGCTCGCCAGCACGCCGATGAGCAATACCGCCACCAAGGCCGCGATTCTTCTCATGTGTCCCATTTGGCACCAGATCAGGCGCTGCAGGTGTATCAGATTGTTACGCGAAGTCCGTCGCCCGACAGCGACGGCACCGGTTCCGGTTGCATTTACAATCCGTACCGAGCCCAGTTCATGAGCACATCCCCGACTCCCGCCGAAAATCGCTGGCTTTCCCTCGTGGCAAGCCTGCCCACGGAGGATCCTTCGGCCCGCATGCGCATGGTGCGCACGCTGGAGTCGCTCGGCGCGGCAATGATGCGAGAGGGCGTCTACCTGCTGCCCGACGCCGCCGCGACACGCCAGGGCCTCGAGCACCTTTCGGAGTACATCGCCAGGAACGGCGGCAGCGCCCATGTGCTGCAGGTGTCGGCGCTGAACGACGCGCAGCGGCACAACCTGCGGAACCTGTTCGACCGCTCCGGGCGCTATGCCGAGCTGGTCAAGGTCATCGAGAGCCTCAAGGTCGGCTACGGCATGGCCGACCCGAGCGCCCTGTCGGGCGTGCTCCACAAGCAGCGGCGAGAGTTCGAGGCCATCGCGGCGCTGGATTTCTTCCCTACCGAGGCTCGCGAGCGCGCGGCGGCCGCTCTTGCCGAGGCGGACGCACAAATCAGGCGCCTGATGTTCCCGACCCATACGCAGGGCGCTACGGCGCCCGCGCAGGGCGGCGCAGGCGAGTCCATGCTGGGGCGGACCTGGGCGACCCGCCAGCCGCCGTGGGCCGACCGGCTGGCCTGCGCCTGGCTGGTGCGCCGATTCATCGACCCCGAAGGTGCGGTGCTATGGCTGGACAAGACGCAGCCCTGCCCGGACGAGGCGGTCGGTTTCGCCTTCGACGGCGCGCGCTTTGGCAACAGCCAGACCCGCGTCACCTTCGAGGAAATGCTGCGCCATTTCGGCCTGGCGAAGAACGCCGCGCTCGCCAAGATCGGCGCCATCGTCCGCTACCTCGAGATCCGGGACACGCCGGTGCCGGAAGCGGCTGGCGTGCAAACGCTGCTGCAGGGCGCCCAGCGCCGCTCGTCGTCGAACGACGAACTCCTGTCGGAAGCGGAAAAGACCTTCGACCTGCTCTATGAGGCCTACTTCGAGGCGAAGAAATAGCGCAAGGATCGGATGGCTATGGCGCGCCCGCCTTGCGCGCCTCCTTCATTTCCTCGGCGTGCTGGCTGCGCAGCGCCTTCAGGCGAGCCTCAACCACGGACAGGTCGTAGAAATTGCCGTCTCCGGAAGCCTGTGCCAGCTGCAGCTGCTCGATTGCCGCGGGCAGGCTGCCCTGGAGCACGTAGAGTTCCGCCTGCGATTGATGCTGGAGCAGCCGCTTGCCCTGCGCTGCGTACGACCTGGCGCGCGCCTCGTGCAGCTTCGGGTCGCGCGGATACAGGCGCACCGGCTCGACCAGCGCGGCCAGGGCCTCCCCATGGCGTCCGAGCTCCTGCAGCGCCTGCACGAAGGCGTAGAGCACCGGGCGCCGGTTCGGGAAGCGCTCGCGCGCCGACTTGAGCACTTCGAGGGCGCCAGGTGCGTCCTGTAACGCTATCCGCGCGCGCGCCGCCAGCGTTTCCACCATCGGACTGGCGACGCCCGCCGCACGCAGTCGCGCGACCTGAATGTCCGCCCCCTTCGGGTCTCCCGCCCGCAGCAGGGCCAGGGCGAGGCCGTAGCGCGCCGCCGGCTCGCTGGCGTAGCGCCCGTCGCGAAGCAGGGCGTCGAAATGCGCCGCGCCCTCCCGCGCATCGCCTGCCTCGACGCGCAGCTTGGCGCGCACCAGGTGATAGTCCAGGCTGTCCCGATGCTGGCGGTAAGGCTCGCCCGAAGCGCGGCCCTGGCTGTCGGCGATGCGCTCAGTGGTGACCGGGTGGCTGCGCAGGTACCCGGGCACGCGGCCATCGTCCATGATCCGCGTGTAGCGCTGCATCTTCTCGAAGAATGTCGGCATGGCGCGCACGTCGAAGCCGGCGGCGTTCAGCGTCTGGAAGCCGATGCGGTCGGCCTCGCGCTCGAAGTCGCGGGAGTAGCCGAGCTGCGCCTGGACCGCGCCCGCCTGGGCGGCGGCGGCCACGCCGCTCGCGAGGTCCGGCCGCGACCCGCCCAGCAGCACCGCGGCGGCCATCGCCACCAGCATCGGCAGCTGCGCCTGCTTCTGCACCCCGAGCATGCGCGCGATGTGGCGCTGCGTGACATGCGCGATCTCGTGCGCGAGGACCGACGCCACCTCCGACTCGCTGTCCGATGCGGTGATCAGGCCGGTATGCACGCCGATGTAGCCACCGGGCAGCGCGAAGGCATTGATGGAGGCGTCGCGGATGACGAAGAACTCGAAATCGAAGCGCGCCCCGGCCGCCACCGAGAGCAGGCGCGCGCCGAGCACGCCGAGGTAGTCGGCGACCTCGGGATCGTCCATGTACGACGGCTCGCGCGTGCGGATGTCACGCACGATGCTCTCGCCGATGCGCCGCTCGACCTGCGGCGGCAGGTCCGCCGAGGAGGTGTCGCCCAGGTCCGGCAGCAGTTGTGCGAGCGCCGGCAGCGGCGCCGCGGGCGCCAGGGCGAGGAGCGCGGCAAGCGCGAAGGAAACCGCAGGAAAGCGCATCTTCCTATGATACCGTTCGCCCTCCTTGGTTCCTTCCGGGAGACCGCAGTGCCGCGCAAAGTGTCCGCCCAACTCACGCACTTCGACCGCGTCGGCCGCGCGCGCATGGTGGACGTGGGCGCGAAGGCCCAGACCCATCGCGTCGCCGTCGCTTCGGGCCGCATTGCGATGCGCCCGGCGACCTTTCGCATGGTCGCCGAAGGCGGCGCGGCGAAGGGCGATGTGCTCGGCGTGGCGCGGGTGGCGGCGATCCAGGCCGCCAAGCGCACGGCGGAGCTGGTGCCGCTGGCGCACCCGATCCCGCTCACCAAAGTGATCGTCGAGTTCGACCTCGACGCGGCGGCCGCAACCGTGACGTTGTTCGCCACGGTCGAGTGCCGCGGCCGCACCGGAGTCGAGATGGAGGCGCTCACCGCCGCCGCCGTCGGCCTGCTCACTGTCTACGACATGGTCAAGGCCGCGGACCGCGGCATGGTGGTAAGCGAGCTGCGGCTGGAGGAAAAGCGCGGCGGCGCCTCCGGCCGCTACCTGCGCAAGGATGCACGCCGCCCGCGCATGGCGCGCTAGGTCCGGATACATCTTGTAACCGGCCGCGTCCCGGCGCCTCGCGCCGGGCTGCTATGATCGCCGCGCATCCCATGAAATTCAGTTTCGGAAAACTCCTCGCCGTCCTGATCCTGGCCGCCGCCGCGGGCGGCGGCTGGTACTGGTACGACAGCCGCGGCGCCGCCGCCGAGACGAAATACCGCCTCGGCAAGGTGGAGCGCGGGCCGATCCAGGCCGTGGTGGTGGCGAGCGGCACGCTGAACGCGGTCACCACGGTGCAGGTCGGCTCGCAGATCTCCGGCCAGATCCTGGAGATCCTGGCCGACTTCAACACCCAGGTGAAGAAGGACCAGGTCATCGCCCGCATCGATCCGCAGAGCTTCGAGCTGCGCGTCAACCAGACGCGCGCGGACGTCGACGCGGCAAAGAGCGCCGTGGGCGTCGCCCAGTCCAACCTCGCCGCGCAGCGCGCCGAACTGAGCCGGGTCAAGGTCAACCTCGCGGACGCCGAGCGCGACATGAACCGCAAGAAGATGCTCGTGGAAAAGAACTTCATCTCCCCCGCCGAGCTGGACAAGGCGAAGACGGTGCACGACGCCACGCGGGAGCAGCAGCGCGCGGTGGAGGCGCAGATCAAGGTGGCCGAGTCCCAGGTGGGCAGCGCCGAGGCTGCGGTCAAGCAGCGCGAGTCGCTGCTCAAGCAGTCCCAGGTGGACCTGGAGCGCACCATCATCCGCGCCCCGGTGGACGGCACCGTGATCCTGAGGAACGTCGACGCCGGCCAGACGGTGGCCGCCAGCCTGCAGGCCCCGGTGCTGTTCACCATCGCGCGCGACCTGCGCGACATGCAGGTGGAGGCGGCGATCGACGAGGCCGACGTCGGCCGCCTGCGCGTCGGCCAGCCGGCGACCTTCACCGTGGACGCCTTCCCGCGGCGCAACTTCAACGGCCAGATCATGCAGATCCGCAAGTCGCCGGTGAACGTGCAGAACGTGATCAGCTACACCGTGGTGATCTCGGCCGCCAACCCGGACCAGTCCCTGCTGCCGGGCATGACCGCCAACGTGCGCGTCGTGGTGGACAGCCGCGACCAGGCGCTCAAGGTGGCGAACGCCGCGTTGCGATACCGCCCCGCCGGGGCTGCGGACGCCAAGCCGGCCGCGGCAGCCCAGTCCGGTGCTGCCCAGCCCGGAGCGGCCGGCGCCGCGCAGCAGTTCCGCGAACGCGTGTTCGCCGAACTCAAGCCGGACGAATCGCAGAAGGCGAAGCTGGAGCAAATCTTCGACGACGTGCGACAGAAGATGGTCCAGTTGCGCGACATGCCCAAGGACGGCGACCGCAGGAAGCTCGGCGAACGGCTGCGCGCCGAGTCCCGCAGCCGCGTGATGGACGTGCTCACGGAGGCGCAGAAGCCGGTCTACGAGCGCCTGCTGGCGGAACTCGGCGGCGCGCGCGGCGGCGGCACCGCGGCGGCCGGCAGGGTGTGGGTGCTGGATGAAAAGCGGCAGCCGAAGGCAATCGACGTTCGCACCGGCCTTACCGACGGCACCAGCACCGAGCTGATGCAGGGACCCCTCAAGGAAGGCGACGAGGTGATCCTCGGCGCGGGCGAGGCGCCCGCGGCGGCGAAGAAATCGGGGCCGACCGGACCTCGGATGTTCTGATGACGGCGCCCCTGATCCATACACGGGACCTCGCCAAGGTCTACCGGATCGGGGACAACGTGATCAAGGCCCTGGACGGGGTCAGCATCGACATCGCGCGCGGGGAGATGACCGCGGTCATGGGCCCCTCGGGCTCGGGCAAGTCCACCTTCATGAACGTGATCGGCTGCCTCGACCTGCCCACCTCGGGCGACTACCGGCTCGACGACCGGGACGTCGCGGCACTTTCCCGCGACGAGCTTGCGACGATGCGCAACCGCAGCATCGGCTTCGTATTCCAGAACTTCAACCTGCTCGCCCGCACCGCGGCGGTGGAGAACGTCGAGTTGCCGCTGGTTTACGCCGGGGTGCCGGCGCGCGAGCGGCGCGCGCGTGCGCTTGAGATGCTGGCCAAGGTCGGGCTGGGCGATCGCAGCGACCACCATCCGGCCCAGCTCTCGGGCGGCCAGCAGCAGCGCGTCGCGATCGCGCGCGCCCTGGTGACGCAGCCGCTGCTGATACTCGCCGACGAACCCACCGGGGCACTGGACTCCCGCACCAGCCTGGAGATCATGGCGCTGCTGCAGGAACTGAACCGCGGCGGCATGACCGTGGTGCTGGTGACCCATGAGCCCGACGTCGCCCGCTTCGCGGGCCGCATCCTGCGTTTCAAGGACGGCCACGTGGTGCTGGACGAGGTGAACCATCAGCCCGACGACGCCGCGGCGATCCTGGCCGCGGACAGGAAGGCGGCGTGACGCCCGGCAAGGAGCACGCATGAGCGCGGTCAAGGAGAACGCGTGAGCGTTCTGGGCCTTCTACGCGTCGCCATGCGCGCCCTGGCGGTGAACAAGCTGCGCAGCGCGCTCACCATGCTGGGCATCATCATCGGCGTCGGCGCGGTGATCGTCATGATCGCGGTCGGCGCCGGCGCGCAGGCGCGGGTCGAGGAGCAGATCCGGTCCCTCGGCTCCAACCTGCTGCTGATTCTTTCGGGCGCCACCACTTCCGGCGGCGTGCGCATGGGCTTCGGCTCCAACCTGACGCTGTCCGAGGACGACGCCGCCTCGATCTCGCGGGAGATTCCGCAGGCCATGGCGGCGCCGGCATTGCGCGGCACCGCGCAGGTCATCTGGGGCAACCAGAACTGGTCCACCGTGATCTTCGGCATCACCCCGGAGTACATTGATGTTCGGCAGTGGGAGCTCGCTTCCGGGCGCATGTTCGACCCCACCGACATCGCAGGCGCCACAAAGGTCTGCCTGGTCGGCCAGACGGTGGCGCGGCAGCTGTTCGGCGGCGTCGACCCGGTCGGCCAGGTGATCCGCGTGCGCCGCGTGCCATTCACCGTCATTGGCGTGCTGGAGGGCAAGGGCCAGAGCATGATGGGCACCGACCAGGACGACCTGATCCTGATGCCCATCACGACCGCGCGCAACCGCGTCCTGGGCGCCTCGGCCCGCGCCAAGCAGCGCAGCGTCGGCACCATCTGGGTCAAGGTCCAGGAAGGCCACGACATGAAGGAGGCCGAGGAGCAGGTGCGCGCGCTGCTGCGCCAGCGTCACCGCCTGCAGCCCGGCGCCGACGACGACTTCTCGCTGCGCAACCTGGAGGAGGTTGCCGCGACGCAGGAGGCCTCCAGCCGCGTGCTGGCGCTGCTGCTCGCGGCGGTGGCCTCGGTGTCGCTGGTGGTGGGCGGCATCGGCATCATGAACATCATGCTGGTCTCTGTTACGGAGCGCACACGGGAGATCGGCCTGCGCATGGCAGTGGGCGCGCGAACGCGCGACATCCTCGGGCAGTTCCTGGTCGAGGCGGTGACGCTGTCGCTGATCGGCGGCATCATCGGCATCCTGATCGGGGTCGGCACCGCGGTGGGCATCGCCGAGGTCGCCGGCTGGCGCATCGTGCTGTCGCCGCAATCGGTGATGCTGGCGGTGGCGTTCGCGTTCGCCATCGGCGTGTTCTTCGGCTTCTACCCGGCGCGCAAGGCGGCGCGCCTCAACCCGGTGGAAGCACTCCGTTTCGAGTAGGCTATCAGGCATGAAGGTGGTCATCCTCGCCGGGGGCCTGGGCACCCGGATCAGCGAAGAGTCCCAGCTGCGGCCCAAGCCGATGGTGGAGATCGGCGGCCGCCCTATCCTGTGGCACATCATGAAGCTGTACTCGGCGCACGGCATCGACGATTTCATCATCTGCCTTGGCTACAAGGGGTACATCATCAAGGAGTACTTCGCCAACTATTTCCTGCATATGTCGGACGTCACCTTCGACATCCGCCGCAACCGGATGGAGGTCCACGAGCAGCACGCCGAGCCCTGGCGCGTCACGCTGGTGGACACTGGCGAGGCGACCATGACCGGCGGGCGCCTGCGGCGCGTGCGCCGCTACCTTGACGAGGGCACCTTCTGCCTTACCTACGGCGACGGCCTGAGCGACATCGACCTGCGCGCCCTGGTCGGCTTCCATCGCGCACATGGCCGGGCCGCCACCATCTCCGCCGTCCAGGCGCCGGGCCGCTTCGGCGCGCTGGAAACGGAAGGCGACGCCGTCACAGGATTCCGCGAGAAGCCGCGCGGCGACGGCAGCTGGATCAACGGCGGGTTCTTCGTTCTCGAATCCGGCGTGCTCGACCTGATCGAGGGCGACGACACGGTGTGGGAGCACGGTCCGCTCGAGCGCCTTTCCGCATCGAAGCAGCTCGCTGCGCACCACCACACTGGATTCTGGCAGCCGATGGACACGCTGCGCGACAAGAACCAGCTGGAAGCACTCTGGGCTGCGGGCGCCGCGCCATGGAAGGCATGGCACTGAATCCTGGTCCGCGGAACGGATACCGGGTCCTGGTCACGGGTGCGCGCGGCTTCATCGGGCGGCGTTGCCTGCCGCTGCTTGCGGCGCGCGGCTATGAAGTGCACGCGGTGAGCGCCGCCGAGGCGCCAAGTGATCCGGCCTGGCATCGCTGCGATCTCCTCGATCCGGTCCAGCGCGATTCATTGCTGGCCCGGGTCGAGCCGTCACACCTGCTTCACCTGGCGTGGATCACGAAACCCGGCGTGTTCTGGCACAGCCCGGACAATGCCCGCTGGCTGGAAGCGAGCGTAGGCCTGGTGGAACGCTTCTACGCGGTCGGCGGCAAGCGCGTTCTGGGCGTCGGTTCCTGCGCCGAATATGCGGCCTCCGAGGATCCCTGCGACGAAGCGCGCACGCCGATCGCGCCGGTCATCCCCTACGGCAAGGCGAAGGCCGCGATGCAGGAGGCGCTGCGCGCATCAGGCTACGATGACTGGGCCTGGGCACGCGTGTTCTTTCCCTACGGCCCCGGCGACGCGCCCGGACGCTTCATCCCGGACCTGATCGACAGCCTGCTGTCGCGTCGATCGTTCGACTGCACGCACGGCACCCAGATCCGGGATTTCATCTTCATCGACGACGTCGCGGAGGCCTGCGTCGCGCTGCTGGACAGCGATTGCAGCGGCGCCTACAACGTCGGCAGTGGCCGCGGCACGACGTTGCGCGAGCTCGCGGCCGCCGCGGTCGCGCAACTCGGACACGCGGAACTGATCCGCTTCGGCGCGCGGCCGCCGCCCGCTCACGATGCGGCACGCGTGGTGGCCAATGTCGCTAGAATAGGCCGCGACCTGCGCTGGTCGCCGCGCATCGACATCGAGGAAGGCCTGCGCCGCTGCATTGCCGCCCGCAAGGACAGGACATGAAACTGACGATCGACACCGAGGCTCGGCTGTTGCAGCTTGCCGACGGCGACGGCACCCGCGAACTGCCGCTGTACGACCAGCGCGCGTTCGAACTGCTGTCGGACCTTTGGCTGAAACTCTCCTGGGTGCAGAAGTATTCCTACACCTTTACCTGGATGGGGCGCCCCATCATCCAGCATCCGGAGGACCTGGTCCGCCTCCAGGAGGCGATCTACTTCCTCAAGCCCGACGTCATCATCGAAACCGGCGTCGCGCATGGCGGTTCACTGGTGCTCAGCGCGTCGCTGATGAAGGCGGCCGGCCGCGGACGCTCGGTCGTCGGTGTCGATCTTGAAATCCGGCCGCACAACCGCGCCGCAATCGAGGCGCACGAACTGGCGTCGATGATCAAGCTGATCGAAGGCGATTCGGCCAGCGCTGCGGTTGTGGCGAGGGTGAGCGCGGAGGTACGCGCCGGGGACGTCGTGCTCGTCATACTCGATTCCAACCACAGCCGGGAGCACGTGCGCCGGGAGCTGGAGGCCTATGCGCCGCTGGTGTCGCAGGGGTCCTGGATCCTCGCCACCGACGGCATCATGCAATCGGTCTGGGACGCCCCGCGCGGCCAGCCGTCGTGGCGCGACGACAATCCGGCGCAGGCCGCGCGCGACTTTGCCGCGGCCCATCCCGAATTCGCCATCGAACCGCCGCCTTGGCGCTTCAATGAGAGCGCGCTCCGGGCGCCGATCACCTGCTGGCCGGACGCGTGGCTGCGGAGGCGCGCGTGAGCCGGCCCCTGTTCTCGGTGCTCGTGCCAACGCGCGAGCGACCGGACACGCTGCGCCACACGCTAGCCACCGTGGCAAACCAGGGCCGCGAGGACTACGAGATCGTGGTCGCGGACAACTGCGGCAGCCCCGAGACACGGCGCGTGGTGGAGGAACTGGGCTCGCCGCTCGTGCGCTACACACGCTCGGACGAAGTCCTGCCAATGGCGGAGAACTGGGAGCGCGGCCTCGCACTGTGCAGCGGCGACTACGTCACGGTGCTCGGGGACGACGACGCCTTCCTTCCCAGCACCCTCCTCCTGGCCGAGAAGCTGATCGAGGCAACGGACTCGGAGCTGGTCGCCTGGCGGCCGCAGACCTATTGGTGGCCCAACACCATCGCTTACTGGAACCGCAACCGGCTCTACCTCAGCTTCGGCAATACCGCCACCATGGTGGACTCCCGTCCCGCGCTGGAGGGCTTCTACGACGGCTCGATCGGCTTCGGCATGCTGCCGACGGTCTACAACGCGTTCTTCCATCGCCGAATCATCGAGGAAGCGCGCCGGCGCTACGGCGGGTTCTTCGTCCCGGCGGACGTGCCGCCGGATGTGTCTTCCGGCATCCTCGGCCTGCACCTGACCCGGCGCTTCGCCTTCTCCGACCGCGCGCTGACGCTGCGCGGCAACTCCGCCAAGAGCAATGGCACCGCCCACTGGATGCGCAGCCTGGGCAGCGAGCAGCGCGAGGTCTACCTGCGGGAGGAACGCGTCAGCGCCACGGGCCAGATTCACGCCAGCCTGGTGCAGAGCCCGAACCTGATCATCCTGATCGCGAGCACCAAGCTCAAGTGCAGGGATTGCTATTTCCCGGACGATGCCGTGCTCTCGGTAGACCCGCGCGGAATCGTCGGGGCCATGCTCGCGAACCTGAACCACGACCCGGCCGCTTACGACGAGAACCTGCGTGACGCGCGCGAACTGGCCGCGAAGCTGGGCATGGTGATCGAGCCCGGTTCGATTCCCGCCAAGGCGTTCGGCGAAAAGCCCTCGGAATGGGGTCCGATGGTGGACCAGCAGGGCCATATCGAGGGCTTGTGCGTGAACTGCGACCTGGCCGGCGCGTTCGACGTCGCCGCCGCGGCGCGGCTGGTCGAGTCCCTCACGCCGCCTGCGGAAGCGTTCCTGGTGCGCGCGGCGCAGGGCGCCGAGGCCGCCGCCGCAGACGTATCCTACGAGACTGCGCAGGCCGCCGGGGACGCTCGCCGCCTGCCGTTCCTGGGGCGCCTGCTGTCGGACATCTTCCGCCGCCGACCGCCTGGCTGATCGCGAGGTTCAGCCGGCCACGCCCCGGTCCGGCGATTTGCCGCCGATGAGATAGTCTTCCCACATCCGGCGGTATGCGGCCTCGATCGAGCGGGTAAAGGCCGCCGCGTCCATGAGCGGCGAATCGCGCATCCGCTCTCGCAGGCCGGCGCGCAGGCGGCGCAGGCGTTCCGGATCCGCGGCCAGCGCGGCTGCCTTCGCAATGTAGTCCTCCTCATCCCGCGCCACGAGCTCGTCCAGGCCAAGCCGGCGCAGGATGCTCACGCCGACTCGCGACACGTGCGCGCGGCCCTCCAGCACCACGACCGGAACGCCCATCCACAGCGCCTCGAAGGTCGTCGTGGTGCCGTGGTAGGGGAAGCTGTCCAGCGCGATGTCCATCCCGGCATAGCGCTCCAGGTGGTGCCGCACCGCGCGTTCGGCATCGAGCAGGGTGACGCGATCCGCAGCCACGCCCTCGGCGGCAAACCGGTCCCGCATGGCGCGCTGCACGGCCTCGGAGCCGAGGCCCTGCGCCTTGACCAGCATGCGCGTCCCGGGCAGGCGCGCGAGCAGGCGCGCCCAGAGCGTCACCAATTCCGGCGTCAGCTTGGCCAGGTTGTTGAAGCTGCCGAAGGTGACATGGCCGACGCCCGCGGACGGCGGCTCAGCCACCTCCGGCGCCACTTCGGGCGGGCGATAGCACAGGAAGCCCTGGTCCAGGCGCAGCAGGCGCTCGCTGCAGAGACGGTCGGCTTCGCCGGGCGGGTCGGCGATGGCATCGGTCAGGCGCCAGTCCATGGCATCCAGCCCGGTCGTGTCCGGGTAGCCCAGCCAGGTGGCCTGGACCGGCGCGGGCTTGCGCGCGAACACGCCCATGCGCCCGCCCCCGGTATGCCCGGCCAGGTCGACCAGGATGTCGATTCGATCGGCCGCGATCCTGCGCGCCAGCATCGCGTCGTCCATCTCAAAGACGTCAGCCCAGGCATCGCATTGCGCTCTCAGGCGCGCCGTGACCTCGTCCGAACCGCTGGAATTGTAGTAAGCATGGACCTGGAATGCGCCGCGGTCGCGGGCCTCGAGCAGTGGCTCCAGAAAGTACGCCACGGAGTGGCGGTGGAAGTTCGGCGACAGGTAGCCGATCCGCAGGCGCCGATCGGGCGCCGACGCATCCGGCGCCCGGAGGGGTTCGCGCGGCACGCCGAGCGCGTGCAGGCGGTTCCATTCGCGGTGTTCCTCGTACAAGGCTTCGGGCTCGTTGCCCCTGTGGTAGTGGAGATAGAACACCAGGTTGCTTCGGGCGGCGGCGAAATCCGGCTTCAATCGCAGCGCCTCGCGCAGGCTCGCCTCGGACTCGCGCGTGCGTCCCATCGCCTGCAGGACGTTGGCCACGCCGAAATGCGCCCGCTCGTACTGTGGAGCGATCTCGAGCGCGATGCGGCCATGCTCCAGCGCCTCATCCAGCCGGTACAGGTACATGAGGGCTTCGACCAGGGCGCAGTTCAGGTCGGGGTGGCGCGGCTCGCGCTCCAGCGCCTTGCGCAGCCAAGGCAGGGCGCGCGCGGCGCTGCCAAGGCGCTTGTGCAGGTCCGCAAGGTTGATGAGTGCCTGGAACAGTTCGGGATCGGCGCGCACCGCCTGCTCGTAATATTGCATGGCCTGTGCCAGGTCGCCCGCCAGCTGGCGCAGCGCGCCCAGGTTGTTGGCCGCCTTGGCGAACGCCGGGTCCAGGGCCAGCGCCTCGCGATAGGACGCTGTCGCCTCCTGCGCGCGCCCCGCGTCCTCAAACGCGCATCCGAGCATGTAGTGATGGCGCGCGACGAAACGCCCGGTCGCGATCGCCGCGCCGATGCGCAGGATCGAGGCGCCCTGGTCGCCGGTCTGGTTGCACAATTGCCAGTGCAGTTCCAGCGCATCGAGCTCGGCGGGTCGCGCATCGAGCACTTCGTCGCACGCGATCTTGGCTTGATCAAGCTCGCCCGCGCCTTTCCGGGCACGTGCCTGCGCAAGCCGTTCATGGATCCGTGCTTCGTCCAGGTCCGGCGCGGTCCGCGCGAGCTTTTCCTGCCAGATGCCCAGGTAGGCGTCCTCCAGTTCGCGGACAAATCCGGTCTCGTCCATCAGCGGCGAGCGTTTCAGCCTGTCGCGCAGGCCGGCGCGCAAGCGGGCGAGCGCGGGGAGGTCGCGGGCGAGACTCGCCGCGATGCGCACGAAATCTTCCGCATCGCGGGCCACGAGCGAATCGAGGCCCATCGAGTGCAGCAGGCTGGCGCCCACCCGCGAGGCATGACGGTCGCCTGCCAGCGTCACGACGGGCGCGCCCATCCACAGGGCCTCGCAAGTGGTCGTCGTGCCGTTGTAGGGGAAGCTGTCCAGCGCAATGTCGATGCCGCCGTAGGCCTCGATGTGCTCGCGAACCGAGGCGGCCCAGGGGCGCAGCGCCAGGCGCGCCGTATCGCCACCGGCAAGCCTGAAGCGCTCGGCCAGATGCTCGCGCACAGACGCGAACTGTAGCGGCTTCGCCTTGATCACCAGTTGCGCGCCTGGAACGGCGGCAAGGACCCTGGCCGCGACCGCGAGGAACGGATCCGACAGCTTCTGCAGGTTGTTGAAGCAGCCGAACGTGATGCGCCCGCCACTCCCGGCCGGCAGCGGCGGCACCGGTCCGGTTTCGGGCCCCGGCCGGTAGCAAAGGAAGCTTCGTGGCAGCCGGAGAAGCCGCTCAACGTTCAGGCGATCGGCTTCCCCGGGCGGGTCCGCCATCGCGTCCGTGATGCGCCAGTCGACAGCCGCCAGGCCGGTTGTGTTCGGGTAACCGAGGTAGGTGACCTGCACCGGCGCCGGCCGCAGCGCCAGGACAGCGAGGCGCTGGTGCGCGGTATGTCCCGCGAGGTCGACCAGGATATCGATGCGGTCGGACCGTATGCGCGCCGCAATCTCGGCGTCCGTGCGACCGGCGCAGTCGGCCCAGCGATCCGCGAGGCCACGCAGGCCGTCGGTGACGGCATCGTTCACGTCCCTGGTGTAGTAGCAGAACACCTCGAATCGGGCGCGATCGTGCCGCGCCACGATCGGAAGGAGGAAGCAGGCCACCACATGCGCGTAGTAGTCCGGCGACAGGTAGCCCACGCGCAGACGGCGGCCCGCGGTCCGCTCCGGGTCCGGCGACGCAACCGGCAGGACGATCTGCTGGCCAAAGCGCCGGTGCGCCTCGAATAGTTCCGTCGCGGTATGCTCCGCGCTGTAGTTGAGCGCCAGCAGCAGGTTGCTGTGCGCGTCGACGTCATCCGGCTTCATCTCGAGCGCCCTGCGATAGGCGGCAAGGCCTTCCGCGGTCCGGCCCATGTGGCACAGCACATAGCCCAGGCTGAGCTGTACCTGCGGCAGGTCCGGCGAGCGCTCGCCCTGACCCTGCAGCGCGCGCAGCGCCTCTTCGCTCTCGCCGCGCTCGATGAGTGCGATGGCCTCCGCGTAGTGTGCGGCCGGATCGGGCGTCGACGCGACTGGCCGCGCCTCAGCCGGCGCCGGCGCGTCCTTCGCGCCCAGGATCCGCTTCAGCCAGTTCATGCGGGGAATTCTGCCACCAAAGCGCAGCGCGGCCGCCCGATGCCCTGTGCTAGTCTCGCCCGATGCGAAGGGAAGCGCTGCTGGGCGAAGCGCAAGCAGCACGCAATGCAGGCGAACTCTCGCTGGCCCGCAGGCTTTGCGCCGACCTGCTTGCGCTGGACTCCCGGGACGCCGCGGCGCTGGTGCTGCTGGCCGGGATCGCCGCGGATGCGGGGAACGCGGCGGAAGGCCGGCGCGCCGCGGAACGCGCGCTCGCCCTCGATCCCGACTCGGGCCCCGCCCACTATGCCATGGGCCGTGCGTACGAGCTCGAAGGCGCGTTTCCGGCAGCCGAGGCAAGCTACCGCGAGTCACTGCGGCTCGATTCCCGGCAGGCACGGACTCACAACAATCTGGGTTGCGTGCTGCACATGCAGGGCCGGCTGGAGGAAGCGCTCGCCTGCTACCGCGCGGCGATCGAATTCGATCCCGCCTTGCCCGAGGCGCGGCACAACTATGCGTCGATCGCGCGGGATGCAGGCGGCATCCGGCATGCGGCGGCCGGCTATCGACTGCAGGTGCAAGCGAACCCGCGCAACGCGGATGCCTGGACCAACCTGGGCAATGCGCTGCGCGAACTGGGACAGATCGACGAGGCCATGGACGCCTTCGGCCACGCCATCGGCGTCGCGCCGGATCACGCCGAGGCGCGTTTCAGCCGCTCGCTGCTGATGCTGCTGCGCGGTGACTACGCGTCCGGCTGGCGGGAGCACGAATGGCGCTGGCGCCTGCCGGCGCATGCGCCGCAGCTGCAGCGCTTCGGTTCGCCGATGTGGGACGGACGCGCGATCGCCGGCGGCACGATCCTGCTGCATGCCGAGCAGGGACTGGGCGATACGCTCCAGTTCGTGCGCTTTGCCGCGCCGGTCGCGGCCCGCTGCGCGCGCGTGGTGCTCGAGTGCCAGTCCGGGCTGGCGACCCTGATGCGCGGCGTGCGCGGCGTGGACCAGGTGGTCGCGCAAGGCGAACCTCTGCCGCGCTACGACGCGCACGCGCCGCTGATGAGCCTGCCAGCCATCCTCGGCGTCACGCTGGACACGATTCCCTGGGACGGACCCTACGTCCGTCCCATGCACCAGGGAGCCGACGCGCCACCGCCCCTGCCACCGGCAGAGGGACTGCGGGTCGGCCTGGCCTGGGCCGGGCGCCCCGAGCAATGGGACGACCGCAAGCGCTCCATTTCCCTGGACATGCTGGCGCCGCTCTCAGAAGTTCCCGGCGTGACGTTCTACAGCCTGCAGAAGGGCGCAGCGGCGGCGCAGGCAGCCAACCCACCCCGCGGATTGCGACTGATCGATCTCAACGGCGTGACACGGAACTTCTCCGACGCATCCTACATCGGCCAGTTCGACCTCGTGATCAGCGTCGACACCTCGGTGGCGCACCTTGCCGGCGCGATGGGCGCGCCGACCTGGGTGCTGGTGGCCTTTGCGCCCGACTGGCGCCATCACCTCGGGCGCGCGGACAACCCCTGGTATCCCACGATGCGCCTGTTCCGCCAGCCAGCCGACGGCGACTGGCGCGGCGCGATCGCCGCGCTCGCGGCGGCGCTGCACGCCCTCGCGGCGCGCTCGGTTGACCGCCGCGGACCCCGGGCACCATAATGCACTCACCGCTGTATTCCACTTTTCATTTCAGGCCGTTTCATGCCGCTGTTCGGCTCCGTCTCGAGCAAGCAGGTTGACGAGTTCGCCGTCGCGCTCGCGCGCGAGTTCGCCGAGCAGTGCCCGCCCGCGGCGGGCGGCGGAGGACGCCCGGCGACGCCGGCGCGCACGCTGGTGAACGTGCTCGAGGCGTCGTTCCGCCGCGCGCTGGAATTCAAGACCCGCAACAAGCTCGGTGTCTACAAGAAGGCGCGCCTCGGCAACAGCTTCCGCTGGGAACTGAACGAGCTGGGCTACGACAAGACTTTCGCCGAGGACGTGACCCAGCGCCTGATCGTCCAGCTCTCGCGCAGGAGCTGATGCACGCTCCGCAGCAGTTCGCGCGCAGCGCCTTTTTCCTCCTATTCACGGCTTCGGGGTTCTCGGGACTCATCTACCAGTCCATCTGGAGCCATTACCTGAAGCTGTTCCTCGGGCACGCGGCCTACGCGCAGTCACTCGTCCTCGCCACCTTCATGGGCGGGATGGCTATCGGATCATGGATCAGCAGCCGGCGCTCGCCGCGCTGGCGCAATCTGCTGCTCGCGTACGCGATTGCCGAGGGCGCGATCGGGTTTATGGCGATCGCCTTCCACGCCACCTTCAATGCCGCGACCGGTGTGGCCTACGACTGGATCCTGCCCGCGCTGGGTTCGCCCGCGGCCGCGACAGCCTTCAAGTGGTCGCTGTCCGCGCTGCTCATCCTGCCACAGTCGGTACTGCTCGGCATGACCTTCCCGCTCATGGCCGGGGGCATCATCCGGCTGCACCCGCAGAACTCCGGCGCCACCATCTCGATGCTGTACTTCACCAACAGCCTGGGCGCCGCCGCCGGCGTGCTGGCGAGCGGGTTCTTCCTGATCGAGAAGGTCGGCCTTCCCGGCACCATCCTCACCGCCGGCCTGCTGAACATCACCCTGGCACTGTTCGTCTGGGTGCTGGTGAAGCAGGGGCGCGCGCCCGACGCCCCGGAGCGCAGCGCCAGCCCATCGGCTGCGCCGGCGATCGCGGGCTACCGCCTGCTGCTCGCCGTGTCATTGCTGACCGGAACCGCCTCGTTCATCTACGAGATCGGCTGGATCCGGATGCTCAGCATGGTGTTCGGGTCATCGACGCATGCCTTCGAACTCATGCTGAGCGCGTTCATCCTTGGCCTCGCGCTCGGGGGCCTCTGGATCCGGCGCCGCATCGACGCCATTGCCGCGCCGGAGCGCTTCCTCGGCGTGGTCCAGGTCGCGATGGGCCTGTGCGCCCTGGCAACGCTCGTGCTCTACGACCAGACCTATGCGCTCATGGAGTGGCTGATGTCGGCCATCAGCCGCAGCGAGTCCGGGTACGTGGTGTTCAACGTCTCCAGCCAGTTGATTGCGCTGTCGGTCATGCTGCCGACCGCGTTCTGCGCCGGCACCACCCTGCCCCTGATCACGCATTGCCTGCTGCGCGACGGGAACGGCGAGAAGGCGATCGGTGCGGTCTACGCGGCCAATACCGTGGGCGCGATCCTCGGCGTGATCGCAGCGGTGCACGTCGGGCTGCCGCTGCTCGGCCTCAAGGGAATGATGACCGCCGGCGCGGGCCTGGACATCGTTCTCGGCCTGGCGCTGCTGTGGCGTGCCGCTGGCGGCAGATGGATGCCGATGGCGGCGAGCGCCCTTGGCGCAGGCGCGCTCGTCGCGACGCTTGCCCTGGTGCAACTGGATCCCTACAAGATGGCCTCGGGCGTGTTCCGCCATGGCCGCATCCTCGATCGCCAGTCCGCCACCATCGAATACCACCGCGACGGCAAAACCGCGACGGTGAACCTGGTGCGCACCGGTTCCACGCTCGGGTTGCACACCAATGGCAAGCCGGACGCAACGCTGAACACGGCCGACCGGGGCGCGCCACGCCCGGACGAACTCGCCCAGGTGCTCAGCGCGGTGCTGCCGCTGGCGGCCAACCCCGGCGCGCGCACGGCGGCCAATATCGGCTTCGGCTCCGGCGCCACCAGCCACGTGCTGCTGAGCGCCCCGTGGCTGGCCGAGGTGGACTCGATCGAGATCGAGCCCTTCATCGTCGATGCGGCGAGCCGCTTCCGGCCGCGAAATGAACTCGCGTACACGGATCCCCGCAGCCGCATTTTCTACGAGGACGCGAAGACATTCTTCTCGCTGCACGACAAGCGCTACGACATCATCGTCTCGGAGCCCTCCAACCCCTGGGTCAGCGGGACCGCGAGCCTGTTCACCGACGAGTTCTATGCACGCGTGCGCCGCCACCTGAACGAGGGCGGCGTGTTCGTGCAGTGGCTGCAGATGTACGAGATCAATGCCGCGCTGGTGGGCTCGGTGCTCAAGGCAGTCCAGCGCCACTTCCCCGACTACCAGGTCTTCGCCGCCACCGACATCGACTTCCTCATCGTCGCGCGCCGGGACGGCGCGCTGCAACTCGATCCGCGACGCGTGTTCGCGGACCCGCGCCTGGCGCGCGAACTGGCGCGCGTGGAGATCCACGCCCCGCGGGACCTGCTGCTGCACCACGCCGGGTCTGCCGCGGCGTTCCGACCCTGGGTGGCGCGGCTGGCCGTGCCCGCCAACTCCGATTTCTTCCCGGTGCTGGAGTTTCGCGCACCGAAGGCCCGATTCATGGGCGAGTCAGTCGGCATTGCGTTCGAACTGACCGTGGCGCCGGTGCCGGCGCTCGAGATGCTGAGCGGGCCGCCGGCGGCGGAAGGTGCCACGCCGGGCGTGCGCGGCTGGCTGCAGAAGGCGCGCCGGCGCGAAGCGGCGCGGGAGACGGTCGCCTACCTTCTCGCCTCCGGAACCGGGGCCGCGTCCGCGCCAGCGAGCGCGCCGGGAAAGGATGCGCAACTGGCGCGCCTGCTGCTGCAGGACTGCACGCGCAACGGGCTCGCAGCGGCGGCGAGCGAGGCGCTGTTTGCCGTGGCGCGCCAGGTCGCACCAGTGCTGGCGCCCTCGGAACTGCAGCCGCTGTGGTTGAGCGTGCAGCGCCAACCATGCTTCGCGCGCATGGCGCCGGCCGAGCAGGCCTGGGTCAGGCTCTACGAGGCGGTCTCGGCGCGCGACCCTGGATCCATGGCGCAGATCGCGGATGCCCTGATAGCCGCAGGCGCGAACACGGCCAGCGACGAACGCGCCGGCTACCTGTTGGCCGCCACGCTTACCGGCCGTCTCGCCTCGGGACGTCGCTCCGAAGCGGGCGAGTTGTGGCTTCGCTACCCGGACGCTGCCCGACAGATCGGTGGACTCCAGGCACAGTTTCTCGCGAGCCATAGCCTGGCGAAGTGACGGTTTTGGTCAGGTCGGGCCGAATCCCGGCCAAGGAAGGTCAGTCCTACCGATCCCGGGCGAATCTGGAATTAATATTATTGTTTGGTATCAAATAGTTATTATTGTTCCCGCACTGGCATGCGATGTGCTTATGTCATGGTGCGAGCAATCGCTAGTTTGCTTTTTGATCTCAACTCAGGAGGTTTTTGATGAACAAGATCCAGAAGGGCTTTACGCTGATCGAACTGATGATCGTGGTCGCGATCATCGGTATCTTGGCGGCAGTGGCAATACCGGCGTATCAGGACTACATCGCGCGTTCGCAGGTTTCAGAGGCGATCAGCCTGACGGCCGGCGGCAAGACCCCGATGGCGGAGTACTTCGCCGACAAGGGCACCTGGCCGGCTTCGGCGACCGATGTGATGGGCACCACGAGCGGCAAGTACGTCGCCTCCGTTGCCATCACGGCGGGCGCTGGCACGACGGGTAACCTCGATCTGACTGCCACCATGGCGGCGACCGGCGTCAACAGCGCGGTCGCCGGCGGCACGCTGATCCTCAGCACCGGCGACGGTGGCAAGTCCTGGGGCTGCAGCGGCGGCACGCTTTCGGCCAAGTTCCGCCCGGCGTCCTGCCGTAACTAAGCAAGTTGTCCGGGGTCGCTTCCGTCAAAGCGATCCCGGCTTTCCAAACTTTCGGCGAAACTGGAATCGGACCATGAGGCGGACGCTGCAAAGAGGCTTCACCCTGATCGAACTGATGATCGTGGTCGCGATCATCGGCATCCTGGCGGCGGTGGCCATTCCTGCCTACCAGGACTACATCGCGCGCGCGCAGTCGACCGAGGCGGTCTACCTGCTGCAAGCCGGCAAGACGCCGTTCGTGGACTACTTCGGCGACCGGGGAACCTGGCCGGCGAGCGCCTCCGACGTCATGGGAACCACCAGCGGGAAATACACCGCCAGCATAGCGATCACCACTGGCGCCGGCACTACGGGCACGCTCGAAATCACCGCGACCATGGCCGCCACTGGCGTCAATAGTGCCGTCGCGGGCCAGACCATCGTTCTCACCACGGGCGATGGTGGCAAGGCCTGGGGCTGCAGCACCGGCACCCTGTCCGGCAAGTTCAGGCCTGCCGCCTGCCGCTAGGCGGCGGGCGGATTCCGCGTATCAGGGATTGAAGCCCGGGATCCGGGCTTCGTCGACGTCGTCGATCTGGTCCTTGTCGAGGAACAGGTCGGCGTAGCGCCGGTAGACCTTGCGACGTATGAAAACGTCGAACAGGTCCGGGTCAATGTGGCCGTTGAGCCGGAACCTGCCCAGGATCTCCAGCGACTCCGACAGCGTCTTGCCCTTCTTGTAGGGACGGTCCCGCGCCGTCAGCGCCTCGAAAATGTCGGCGATCCCCATGACGCGGGCCTGGATCGACATCTGCTCCCGAGACAACCCCCGCGGGTAGCCCTTGCCGTCCATGCGCTCATGGTGGCCGCCAGCATACTCGGCCACGTTCTTCAGATGCCGGGGCCAGGGCAGCGCCTCAAGCATCTTGATGGTGGCAACGATGTGGTGGTTGATCACCTGCCGCTCTTCCTGCGTCAGGGTACCGGCACGGATGGTCAGGTTCTTGACCTCGTCTTCGCTGAGGAAGTTCGCCTCGTGCCCGGAGATGTCGGTCCATCGGTAGCGCGCGATCAGCCGCACCCGCTCCATGTCGGATTCGTTCATCGCCTCGCCGCCGATGTTGCAGGCGCGCAGGAAGGCGCGGTCATCGTCCAGCCGGCGCAGGCGCTCGCGCTGGCGCGCGTCGGCAGCGTCGTGCTCCGACGGCGGCGCGCCGCGCGCCGCGAGCAGCGCCTTCTCCTTCATCAGCGCGATCTCGGCGTCTCGCTTGAGCACCTCGAAACGCGTGTCGATCTGGTGGATGCGATCGAAGATGGTTTCCAGCTTGGTGGACTTGTCGACCACGTGGACCGGCGTAGTCACCTTGCCACAATCATGCAGCAGGCCCGCGATCTTGAGCTCGTAGCGATCCTTGTCGCTCATGGTGAAGTCCGCCAGCGGCCCCTCGCGGGTCTCGTTTACGGCCTCGGCGAGCAGCATTGTCAGCGCCGGGACGCGCTGGCAGTGGCCGCCGGTATAGGGCGACTTCTCGTCGATCGCCATGTTTATCAGGCCGATGAACGACTCGAACAGCTCCTCCAGCTGGTTGATCAGCATCCGGTTGGTGAGCGCGATCGCGGCCTGCGAGGCCAGCGACTCCGCCAGGCGCTGGTCAGAGGGCGAGAAGGGGACGATTTCGCCCGTCCTCGGGTGCGTGGCGTTGATCAGCTGCAGCACGCCGATGATCTCGTTCTCGTGGTTCTTCATCGGTACCGTGAGGAACGAGGTCGAGCGGTAACCGGTCTTCTTGTCAAAATTTCGCGTGCCGGAGAAGTCGAAGCCCTCGGCGGTGTAGGCGTCGGGGATGTTCACCGTCTGGCCGGTGAGCGCGGCATAGGCGGCCACCATGCCGTGGTTCGGCTTGCCGTCCTTGCCGATGAGGTGGATCGGGTAGAACGGCACCGGGCTGCCGGTAGTGCCGCCAAGGTAGTACTTGAGCGAGGTCGTGCGCACGATCTCGAACCGCAGCGTCCGTTCCTCGGTGAGCCGATAGAGCGTGCCGCCATCGGCCCGGGTGATGGTCTTGGCCGCGGCAAGGATGGATTCCAGCAGCCTGTTGATGTCGCGCTCGGCCGAGAGCGATGCGCCGATTGCGTTCAACTCCTCCAGCCGCTGGACCAGGTCGTCCGTCGCCGCGTCGCCCTCGGTCGCGGGACGCTGCGCCTGCGTGCTGTCGGCCTGCAGACCGCTCATGAGCGCTCGCGCGCCCCGGTCACTTGATGCAGACCGAGCGCACTTCCTTGATGTGCGTGACGCCGAGCAGGCATTTCTCCATGCCGTCCTGCTTCAGCGTGCGCATGCCCTCCTCCAGGGCGACGGCAAGCATCTCGGCCACCCTCGCCCGCTCGGAGATCAGCTTCTTCAGCGCGTCGCTCGCGATCAGCAGCTCGTGCAGGCCGCAGCGGCCCTTGAAGCCGCTGCCGCCGCACTTGTCGCAGCCGACCGACTTGTAGAAGACGAGCTGGCCGTCCTTGCCGTAGTTTTTCACCCAGTCGCGGTACACCCCCTCCATCGCGGCCTTGGGGTCCTTCTTGAACGAGGTGGTGTTCATCAGCTCGCCGCAATACTCCGTGAGGAAGGACTTGATCTCGTTGCCGTCGGGCGTATAGGGTTCCTTGCAGGAGCACAGGCGCCGCGCCAGGCGCTGCGCCAGGATGCCCAGCAGGGCGTCCGAAAAATTGAACGGGTCCATGCCCATGTCCAGCAGCCGGGTGATGGATTCGGGCGCCGAGTTGGTGTGCAGCGTGGCGAACACCAGGTGGCCGGTGAGCGATGCCTCGATGCCGGTGCCGGTGGTCTCCTTGTCGCGCATTTCCCCGACCATGATGATGTCCGGATCGGCGCGCAGGAAGGCCTTCATCACAACCGCGAAGTCCAGGCCCGCCTTCTTGTTCACCTGCACCTGGCGCAGCCCCTTCTGCGTGATCTCGACCGGGTCCTCCGCGGTCCAGATCTTGGTGTCCGGCGTGTTCAGGTACTTGAGTACCGAGTGCAGCGTGGTGGTCTTGCCCGAGCCGGTCGGGCCGCAAACGAAGAACAGGCCATAGGGCTTGCTCACCGTGGTCTGCAGGATGTCCAGGTTGTACTGCGTGAAGCCCATCTTCTCCAGCGGAATCGGCTCGCCGGCGGCGAGGATCCGCATCACGACGTCCTCGACGCCGCCCGCTGTCGGGATGGTCGCCACGCGCAACTCGATGTCAAGCGGGCCGAACTTCTTGAACTTGATCTTGCCGTCCTGGGGCTTCCTTTTCTCGGAGATGTCCAGGTCGCACATAATCTTGAGGCGCGCGGCGAGCGCGGCGCGGTAGCTCGCCGGGACTTCAATGTAGGCCTGCAGGTTGCCGTCGCGGCGGAAGCGGATCTCGGTCTTGGCCTTGCCCGGATAGGGCTCGATGTGGATGTCCGATACGCCCATGTTGTAGGCGTCGATGATGATCTTGTTGACCAGCTTCACCAGCTCGTTGTCCGCGGCCGCGGAGACGTCGTCCGCGGCCGAGCCCTCCATGGCCTCCCCGGAATCTTCCTCGCCCATGGTGGCGAGCATGTCGCCGATGTCGCCGGTGTCCGCGGCCTCCTGGCCGTAGAACTGGTTGACCGTCTCCTTGAAATCCTTCTGCGTCGCGACCTTGTAGACGATCTTCGATTTCGGAAACACGTTCGACGCGATGCGCGAATTGCGGATCCGCTCCGGATCCAGGCAGAGCACGACCAGGCCCTCCTTGCCGTCGTCGATCGGGATCCACTGGTTGGCGTCCACGTACTCGCGCTTCAGGTTCTTCAGCAGGTCCATCGGCTTGACCCGGTCGGCCTTGAACGCCTCGTAGGGCACGCCGAAGAACTTGGACAGCGCGGATCCGATCGCCGGCAGCTTGACCTGGAACTCGTCGGTCAGCACCGCCTCGATGTCGATCGCCTTCTTGCGCGCCTGGCGCGAAGCGAGCTCGAACTCGCCCGCAGACAGCACCGCGTCGGAGATCAGGTAGTCGTACTTGGTCTTGACAAGCTGCGGCTTCTGCCGCTGCTTGAAGGCGATGGCAAGCGTCTGCGCCAGTTCGTTGACGCCTTCCTCGGTGAGCGGGCCGAAGGGCATCCCCGCCTTGTTGTTGATGATCTGGATGACGCCGATCAGGTCGGCGCCGCCCTGCTCCACGATCGGCGCCACCAGCATCTGCTTGGTGCGGTAGCCGGTGCGCTTGTCCACCTCCTGCAGGAAGCGCAGGTTGGGGTTGACCGACTTCAACTCGGCGTCGTCGTAGACGTCCTTGATGTTGCTCATCTTGCGCGACAGCGCGACATAGCCCGCGATGGAGTGCTCGGCGATCGGCAGCTTCAGGTCCTTGAAGGAATTGAGGCCGGTCTTCACCTTGGACACGATGGACTGCTTGTCCTCGCCGATGGAGTAGATCGTGAGGCGATCGGCGTTGAACAGCTGGCAGATGTCCGCGCTAACTTCCAGCATGATCTCGTCGATGTTGCTGGTGGCGTGGATCTTGTTGGTGACCAGCTGGAGCTGCTTCTGGAACGCGAGCCGGACGTTGACGTCCGTCGACGGCGGCGCGGCCTGCTGACTGAGAACGGCGCTCATTCAATACCTCCCGCTACCTTCTGACTCGGCTGGGGTGCGTCGCACGAAACGGCACCCGGACAACGCCTATCCTAGCCTCCGGGCCATGAAGTTTCAACTGCAACCCCCATGATTTTCAAAGAATTTCCCGCAATCCGTCACCCTGCCGCCGGCCTGGCGGCCCAGAGCCCCCCATCCAGGACCGAGACTCGGAAACCGCGTTGCGCGAACAGGAACGCGGCCGCCGAGCTGCGCCGGCCGCTCTGGCAGTAGACCACCAGCTCACGGGACGGATCCAGCGCCGCGAAACTGTTGCGCACCTCGTTCAACGGCACGTTCACCGCGCCCTGGAGCCGGTCGTAGCGATACTCGGAGGGGTAGCGGACGTCGACCCACAGCGCCCCGCGCGCCACCCGCTCCGCGCCCTCGGCGAAACTCACCCGCTGCAACAGCGGCTCGCGCAGCAGCGCGTCGAAATCGGCCTTGCCCAGGCGGAGCAACTCGCCGTCGGTGGCCATTGCCACAGTGGCGTTGCGTCGCGCCTCGGAGGCGAGCGCCTCCTCGCCGAAGGCGTCGCCGCTGGTGAGGTCCGCCACCGCGACCTTGACGCCGCCGACCGTGCGCTCGACCCGGCAGCGGCCGGATTCGATGACGTAGTAGTAATCGCCCTCATCGCCCTCGCGCACCAGGACGTCCCCCTTGCGCGCGAATACGCGTTCGAATCGCTGCAGCAGTTCCTCGATCCGGGCGGGAGGCAATTGCGCGAATACGCCGTGGCGCAAGTTCGCCAGAGAGAAGATGCCGCTCGCCAGGCGGGCGTCGCTGCGCACCGCGCGGCCCATGGCGCTGTCGGCGGCGTTGCCGCCAGCGGCCACCTGGTCGAAGGTCGTCAGGATATCGAATCCGTCGTCTTCCACCACCACCAGTTCCACCTCGGTGATGGCCCGGGTACGCGAGAGCGGGGTCAAGCGGCGGTTGATCGCGTGCCGGCCATCGCCGTGGCTGCCGACGATCAGCAGCGTACCGCCGCCCCGGTAGGCGAGCAGGAGTTCGCCGCGCAGCAGGAACACGGACTGCCCTTGCCGCGACGCCCCGGCCAGGGGATCGGTGCCTCGAGCACCGTACTCGACAACCGCCACTTTCGCCAGTTCGCGCAGCCGGGTCGGCGACAGCGAACCCAGCGGCACCAGTGCAGAGAGCTCATCGGGCGAGGCGCGCCGCGCTGTCGGCCCTGCGGCGGTGCTCATGGGATCAGAACTCGAATTGCTGGCCGTTTTGCAGCATCCGCGGCCGGATGCTGCCGGCGACCGCCTCGATTTCCTCCATCGTGAGTTCGATCTCACCCGGCTTGAGGTGCGTAATCCACACTTCCGGGCGGCGCTCGAGCTTGGCCAGTTCGTCGGCCAGCATGGAGGGGCACAGGTGCTTGGAGACTTCGGCCAGCAGGCGTTCCTTGTTCGAGAACGCGGTCTCGATGACGAGCACCTTGAGGTTGGAGATCCGGTTTACAACCTTCCACAGCTCGTCATTCGGGCCAGTGTCGCCGGTGAACACCAGGCTGCCCGTCCCGCTGTCGAGGTGATAGCCGATCGCCGGCACGGTATGCACCGCCGGAATCGGCGTGAACGCGCGGCCGTCCACGGTCACCGTGCGCCCCAGTTCGACTTCCTCGTAGCGCATGAACGGCGCCTCGACCGTCGGAATCTCGGTGAAATCCGGCCAGATGGACCAGTTGAACAGATGATTGCGCAGGATCTCGATCGTGGGTGCAGTGGCATGGACCGTGATCGGCTTCGCCCGCATGCCGCCCACCGTATCCACCAGGAACGGGATGGAGGTGACGTGATCCAGGTGCGAGTGCGTGACGAAAACGTGGTCGATGCGCGTGAGCTCGGCCAGGGAGAGGTCGCCGACACCGGACCCCGCGTCCAGCAGGATGTCGTTGTCCACCAGGAAGGAGGTGGTCCGCAGGTGCCGTCCGCCGATGCCGCCGGAACAGCCAAGTACCCGCAAGCGCATCGCCGCCGCCCCTACTTCTCGTCGAACGCCGTCACCCCGTCCCAGGCTTCCGGGGGCGGGTTGCGCCGGAATTCGGCGGCACGGCCGGCGTAGAGCGCGTAGAGCTCGCAGTCCGGGGCCATGCATTGCAGCTTCTGTAGGTTCGCGTCCACCTGTTCCCACCGGCGCGCGCGCCAGGCGCGCAAGGTTTCTTCCCAAAGTCCCAGTTCGGCCTTCGCCGCACCGGTCAATCCAGACTCCGGCCCCAGCGGTTCGTAGATCGCCAAGGCCTCGTCGCGACCCTTGACCCGGATCCGGTCCACTTCCCTGAAGGCAATGTCCGGAACCGCGCGGCGGGTGCCTTCCCCGGCCAGGATCCCGACGCCATAGTACTTGGTTCTGCCCTCCAGCCGCGAGGCGACGTTCACCGCATCGCCCATCACGGTGTAGGCCCGTCGAACCCGGGAACCCATGTCGCCGACCCGCACATTTCCGGAGTTTATCCCGACCCCGACGTGCAGGGGCGGCCAGCCACGCGCGCGGAACCTTGCATTCAGGTCGGCGCAATGCCGCTGCATGTCCAGCGCCGCCAGCACCGCATGGCGCGCATGCGCTGGATCCTCCACCGGAGCGCCCCAGAAGGCCATGATCGCATCGCCGATGTACTTGTCCAGCGTGCCGCGGTGACGCGACCGGATGATGTCGCTCATCTCGGTCAGGTAGGTGTTGATGTACTCCCGCAGTTCCTCCGCTCGCAGGAACTCCGCTATGCCCGTGAAGCCGCGCACATCCGAGAACAGGATCGTCAGCTCTGCGTCTCTCGGCTCCATGCTGTACCGGCCAGGATCCGCGGCCATGCGGTCCACTAGCTCGGGCGGAACGTACTGCCCGAACAGGCCGGCGATCTGGCGCCGGTTCCTGGACTCGGCCAGGTAGCCCCAGGCCATGTACATCGTGTAGAGCAACACAACCAGCGCGAGAGCCGAAGCAAGGGGAAGATCCAGGCCGGCGTCCGACCACAGCACAAGGTTCATGCCGGAAGCCAGAGCGGAAACGCCCAGCGCAGTAGCTGTCGCCCAGGGCATCGACAGCTTCGGCAGCAGCAGCGACAGCGCCGTGCCGGCGATCAGCAGGATCAGGACCTCGGCGCCGACGACGTAGCCTGGCCTCGCCTTCAAGGTGCCGTTCAGGATCCCGGCGACCAGGTTGGCATGGATCTCGACGCCAGGGTAGACGCTGCCCACTGGAGTTGCCCGCAAGTCCATGAGGCCCGGCGCCGTGGCGCCGATGAGCACGGCCTTGCCCCTGAGCCGTTCGGGGGGCGCCTTTCCCGAGAGCACGTCGGCGATGGCCACGTAGTCGAAGCTGCCGCGGGGGCCGCTGTAGGGAACCAGCGCGGATCCCGTCCCATCAACCGGAATCCTGAGAGGGCCAACGTCGAGCCACTCCAGCCCGCCCTGTCCGTCGGCCGGGAAACCCGGCCGGACCGGCGGCGGCCGGCCGTCCGCTGCCTGCGCCGCGAGCAATGCGCGCACGATCGCCAGCGACAAGGCTTCGTAGCGCGCACCGTCGAGTTCCGCCAGCATCGGCACCCGCCGCACCGATCCATCGAGGTCCACGATCGGATTGATGTGGCCTGCGCCTGCCGCCGCCTGCGCGTAGGCAGGAAGGTTGCCGGTGTACCCGCTCCAGGTCGTGAACGGTACCGCGCGCCCGTCCACGGCTCCAGGTGCGAGCGCGGGGACGCCGATGGCGTTCGCGCGCACTGCGCCGGGTTCGCTGCTGAGGTAGTAGCCCAGCACGACCGGCCGCCCCTTCATGCTCGCGGCGAATCGTCCGTCATAGTCCAGACTGGGGCGTACTATGCCGTACGCCGATCGGAAGGCTGGCGAGTCCCGCAGGCTCCCTGCCGCTAGCGCGTCAAGTGCCGCCATGCCGGAACTGTTGTCGGCCTCTGCCCAGACCACGTCGAACGCCGCCAGCGCGGCCCCGTACTCGTCGAACAGCCGATCCATCAGCCGCGCCATGAGGTCGCGGCTCCAGGGCCAGCGTCCGAATTCACCCAGGCTCCGCTCGTCTATGTCGAGGATCACGACACGCGGGTCGCCCGACCCGGTCATCGTCAGCCTGAGCCGCGTGTCGTAAGCGATGGCCTCGGCCCTCTCGATCAGGTCCACGCGCCACGCGTTCGCCGCGTGACCGGCGAAGAACACGGTCAGCACGAGTCCTGTGAGGATGCGCAGGGTGTGTTGCCTCACCCGGTTCCCCCCAAGGCGAGCGCCAGGCAGGCTGCCCGGCCGCTTCAGTTCTTCAGGAAGAACTCCATCTTCACGCCGGCGAGCTCGATCAGGTCATGGTCCTTGAGCGCGTGCGGGGCGGTGCCGATCGGCTGCCCGTTGACCGTGGGCTGCTGCGCGCCCTCGACGTGGGTGATGAAGTAGCCCTGCGGGCGGCGCGTGAGAACAGCCACCTGCACGCCCGGCTTGCCCAGCGTGGTGAGCGGCTTGGTGAGTTCCAGTTCCTTGCCGGCATTTCCGCCGGAGAGCAACTGGATCGCGCCCAGCGGCTGCCCCGCTGGCTTTGGGGCCGCCGCGGCAGCCGCGGCCATCACCGCCGCACCCTTGTTGTCCTTGTCAGCGACCCCGGAGGCGGCCGCGTTCGCTGCCATCTGCTGCACCGCGGCCTGGCGCGCGACCTGCGCAGCCTGCGCCCCTGTGGCGCCCATCGCCCTGGCCTGCTCCGCAGCAGCCTTCATTGCCGAGGGGCGCAGCACCATGGTCTTCTCGAAATCCGCCGCGCCGGCGGCCGGGGCTGCGCCCGCCTCCTGGATGAACTTGAGCTTGTACTTGCCAAGTTCGACGACGTCGTTGTTCTGGAGAAAGTGCTTCTTGACCGGATTGCCGTTGATCAACGTGCCGTTGGTGCTGCCAAGGTCTTCCAGGAACGAGTCGTTCAGGATCGTCACGATCACGGCATGCTCGCCGCTCACCGCGAGGTTGTCGATCTGGATGTCGTTGTGCGGCTTGCGCCCGAGGGTGGTGCGCTCCTTGGAGAGCGGGATCTCCTTGAGCACAAGCCCATCCATGCTGAGAATCAGTTTCGCCATAGCCGACCCCTGGGGTTCATTTGAGCCACCCTAAAACCTTGCCCACCACACCGCGCTGCGCTGGGTAATCCCTCAGGACGCGCACGAGTATAACCGATACGTTGTCCTTGCCGCCGTTGTCATTGGCCATCTGCACCAGCTGCTGCGCGGCGAGCTTGAGGTTGCCGCCAAGCGCGGACAGCGTCATGCCGATGTCCTCGTCGTCGACCATGTCGCACAAGCCATCCGAGCACAGCAGGTAGACGTCGCCCTGCCTGGCCTCGTATTCGCGTACCTCCGGCTCGACCGAGGGATCTATGCCCAGGGCCTTCGTGACCAGGTTCTTGTGCGCGGCGTGCTTCGCCTGTTCCGCGGTGATGATGCCGCTGTCGATCTGCTCCTGCAGCAGCGAATGATCCCGTGTCACCTGCGAGAACTTGCCGTCGCGCATGCGGTACAGGCGCGAGTCGCCGAGGTGCGCGACCAGGATCTTGTTGTCGTAAAACAGGCATACGACCAGCGTGGTGCCCATGCCGGCGTACTGCGGCTGACTCTGCGCAGCCTGGTAGATCGACGTGTTCGCCTTGATCACCTGCTCGCGGATCATGCGCGGGCCGAGCGGGGACTTGGTCTCCGGGTCAATTTCATGAGGCTGGATCTTGGCGAGCAGCTGCTGCACTTCCGTGGTGACCACGGTGGTCGCCATGCCGCTCGCAACTTCGCCCGCGTTATAGCCGCCCATGCCGTCCGCGAGCACCACCAGACCGTTGGCCGCGTCCGAGGCAATCGAGTCCTCATTGTGCGACCGGACCATGCCCGGATCGGTGCAGCTCGCGATTTCGAGAATCTGGCTGTAGTTCATCCCTTGCTGTCCGAACACTCCATGTTCTTGTGCTTATCCGGCATGGCTGCAGCGCAAACATCCTACGCCCACCACCTCCCGGGGAGGCGGGCACGGCAAACCAGCCGTTTCCCCCTGAGGAAACAGGTCCCTGAGTCGCATTCTTGCAGTTAAATATCAGCTACGTCAAATATTTGGACGCAACAGGGCACCCGGAACCGGGTCCGGGTATGGCGCCCACGCCAGGAGCACAGCGGGATCAGGTCCCCAGCAGTTGCCCTGCCTTGATCGCGCCAGAGGCGAGCAGGTCGGCAGCGGGGACCTTCTTGCCGTCTCCCAGCTTTGCCCGAAGAACTTCGATCCGGCCGCCCTGGGCGGTGACCTGGAAGCTGGCCGCGGTGCACTCAACCACCTCTCCGATCTTGCCCCTTACGGCGCCGAAGGTGCGCACCGGGTGCTTCCTGCAGTCGAAGATCTGCAACTTCAACCCTCCCAGGGTCGTCCAGGCGCCAGGGGCCGGGTTGCAGCCCCGGACCAGGTTGTGGACCACATCGACGTGGTTGGCCCAGTTGATGCGGGCCTCGCCGTCACGGAACCAGCCTTCGTAGGTCGCCTGGCTTTCATCCTGGACCAGTTCGCGGTGCTTTCCCGCCACCACCAGGTCCGCCGCCTCGAGCATCGCCTGCACGCCCATCGGGAACAGGCGATCGAAGTAGACAGTGCCCAGCGTGTCATCCGGGGAAATCACGGTCTCCTTCTGCAGGATGACCGGGCCCTCGTCCAGGCCGTCGGTCGGCCGGAAGATCGTGAGGCCGGTCTTGGGTTCGCCGCGCGAGATCGGCCAGTTGATGGAACTCGGGCCCCGGTACTTCGGCAGCAGCGACGGGTGGTACTGGATTGTGCCGTGCTTGGGAATGGTGACGAAATCCTGCGGCGCAAACTGCAGAACGAATGCCATGATGCCGATCTCCACCTCCAGCGAGCGCAGCGCATTCTTCGCGTCGTCGCCCTTGAGGGACGGGAACTGATGCACGGCGATTCCCTTCTCCTGCGCCGCGACCTTGAGCACGTCGGGTTTCGCGCCCGGCTTCTCCGGGGCGCAGAACACGCCGGCGACCTGGTCGCCGCGGGCGAGGAAGGCCTCCAGCACGGCCTTGCCGAAATCCTGCTGGCCAACGATGGCGATTTTCATCAGGCGACCTTCTTCGGCGGCAGCGAGAACGCGCCCGCGGTCTTCAGCGAGCCGATACGTGCCTCGTCATAGGCAAGAACCTCCTTGAGGATCTCGTCGGTATGTTCGCCCAGGGTCGGCGAGCGCTTGATGACCGCCGGCGAAGCCGAGAGCTTGATCGGCATGCCCACGTTCCACCACTTCCCACGCTGCGGGTGGTCGAGCTCGACCCACATGTCGCGGCCGCGCACGTGCTCGTCGGTGGCCAGGTCCTGGGTGCTCATGATCGGGCCGCAGGGCACATCGAGCGGGTTCAGGATCGCCATCAATTCGCGCTTGGTGTACTTCTCGGCGAACTTGTTGATCAGGGTCCACATCAGCTGCTGGTTCTTTCGCCGGTTGCCGATGGTCGAGAAATGCGGATCGGCAGCGAGGTCCGGCTTGCCGACCTCGGGCCCGACGCGCTTCGCCAGCGCCTCCCACACCGCCTCCTGCACCACGATGTAGAGCCAGTCGTTGGCGCCGTGCGGCTTGCAGTGGATCGCGTTGCCGAGCTGGCCGCCGCCTGAGTCGTTCCCCGCGCGCGGGACATCCCCCATTTCCTTGTAGGTCGGAACCGAATACTCGGGCAGCTCGCCGTGCTGAAGGCGCTGGTGGTCGCGGAACTTGACGCGGCACAGGTTCATGACGCCGTCCATCATCGCGACCTCGACGTACTGTCCCTTGCCAGTGCGCTCGGCCTGGCGCAGCGCCGCGAGCAGGCCGATGGCGAGGTGCAGGCCGGTGCCGGAATCACCGATCTGCGCGCCGGTGACGAAGGGCGCGCCATCGGGCACGCCGGTGGTGCTCATCGCGCCCCCCATCGCCTGCGCGACGTTCTCGTAGGCCTTGAACTCGGCGTACGGGCCGCTGGAGCCGAAGCCCTTGATCGAGCCCATCACGATCTTCGGGTTGATTTCGTGGATCTTGTCCCAGGTGAAGCCAAAGCGGTCGAGCACCCCTGGACCGAAGTTCTCCATGATGATGTCGCACTTCTTCAGCAGGTCGACGAATACCTGCTTGCCCTCCGTGCTCTTCATGTTCACGGTGATCGAGCGCTTGTTGCAATTGAGCATCGTGAAATACAGGCTGTCGGCCTTCGGTACGTCGCGCAGCTGGCCGCGGGTGGCGTCGCCCACCGGGTTCTCGAACTTGATGACGTCGGCGCCCATCCAGGCGAGCAGCTGCGAGCAGGTCGGCCCCGCCTGCACGTGGGTCATGTCGAGGATGCGTACGCCCTTCAATGCTTCCATGCTGTTCTCCAGGAAACCTATTTCTTCTTCGCCGCGGTCGGGTTCAGGCTGGTGATGCGGCCGCTCTCGGTACCCGCAGTCTCGTCGATCACCGCGTTGATCAGCGTGGGCTTGCCCAAGCGGATGGCGTCCTCCATCCCCTTGCGCAACTCGGCCGGCGTCCGGGCGTACACGCCCACACCGCCGAAAGCCTCCATCAGCTTCTCGTAGCGCGCGTCCTTGACGAACACGGTGGGCGCCACGTCCGGGCCGCCGGAGGCGTTGACGTCGGTGCCCTTGTAGACGCCGTTGTTGTTCATGATCACGATGCACACCGGCAGGTTGTAGCGGCAGATGGTCTCCACTTCCATGCCGGAGAAACCGAAGGCGCTGTCACCCTCGATCGCGATCACCTGCTGCTTTGTCACCACGGCGGCGGCGACGCAGTAGCCCATGCCTACGCCCATGATGCCCCAGGTCCCGACGTCGATGCGCTTGCGCGGCTGGTACATGTCGACGATGCTGCGCGTGAAGTCGAGTGCGTTGGCACCCTCGTTGACGAACATCGCCTCAGGGTTCGCCTTGACGATATCGCGCACCACGTTGAGCGCGCTGTGGAAGTTCATCGGCGAGGGGTTCTTCGCCAGCGTCTCGGCCATCTTGGCGACGTTGGTCGCCTTCTTGTCGCTGATAGCGCCGGTCCACTCGGCCGGCGGCTTCACCCAGCCCGGCCCCATGCCGGCGAGCATCGCCGACACGCAGGAACCGATGTCGCCCACCACCGGCGCGTCAATGCGCACGTTGCTGTCGGCTTCCTGCGGCGAGATGTCGACCTGGATGAACTTCTGGCCGCCCCAGTCCTTGTGGCCCTTGCCGCCCCAGGTCTTGCCCTTGCCGTGCGACAGCAGCCAGTTGAGGCGCGCGCCGATCAGCATCACCACGTCGGCCCCCGGCAGCACGAACGAGCGCGCGGCGGATGCGCACTGCGCGTGCGAGTCGGGCAGCAGGCCTTTCGCCATGGACATTGGCAGGTAGGGAATGCCGCTTTTCTCGACCAGCGCGCGAATGTCGGCGTCGGCCTGGGCGTAGGCCGCGCCCTTGCCGAGGATGATGAGCGGCTTCTTCGCCCCTTTCAGCAGATCGAGCGCCCGCTTCACCGCGTCCGGCGCGGGGATCTGGCGCGGCGCGGGATCCACGACCTTGATGAGCGATTTCGCCCCGATGGCGGCATCGATACTCTGAGCGAACAGCTTCGCGGGCAGATCCAGGTACACGCCGCCCGGGCGGCCGGAGACGGCTGCACGGATGGCGCGCGCGATGCCGACGCCGATATCCTCCGCGTGGAGCACGCGGAACGCGGCCTTGGCGACCGGCTTGGCGATCGCGAGCTGGTCCATTTCCTCGTAGTCGCCCTGCTGCAGGTCGACGATCTCGCGCTCGCTGGAACCGCTGATGAGGATCATCGGGAAGCAGTTGACGGTCGCGTGCGCGAGCGCGTTGAGGCCGTTCAGGAATCCCGGCGCGGACACCGTCAGGCAGATACCCGGCTTCTGCGTCAGGAAACCGGCAATCGACGCTGCATAGCCGGCGTTCTGCTCGTGGCGGAACGACAGCACGCGCAGGCCCGCGGCCTGCGCCCGGCGCGTAAGGTCGGTGATCGGGATCCCGGGCAGGCCGTAGATCGTGTCGAGGCCGTTCAGCTTGAGGGCCTCGATGACCAGCTGGAAGCCGTCTGTGGTGGGCGCTTGCGTGGTGGCGACTTGCGGTTCGGCGGTGCCCATGGTGGACTCTCCGGGAAAGAGGGCGAAATGATAGGGATCGCGCCCCGCCATCAACCTTGACTGAGGTCAATCTTTTTCAGTCTAATCAAGGGTTCGCCATGACCGCCATCGCCAACCACCCGCAGCGCAATACCCTGCGCCTCCAGTTGCGGGAAAACCTGCTTCTGCGCGACATGACCCCTGCCCAGTGGCAGGAGCTGGAGCCGCTGCTCGTGGTGTCCGAGTATCGCAAGGGCGATCCCCTGGCGCGCCAGGGCGACGAGGAGATGGAGCAGTTCTTCGTCCTGGAGGGAATGGTCAAGCGCGTGGTCTCCAATCCCGAGGGCCACGAGATGATCCTGCGCTTCGCGGCCGAGACCGAGATGGATACCTCCTACGCGGCCTGGCGGCTGCGAACGCCCATTCCCTACTCCATCGTCGCGGTCACGCGGGTGCGCGCGGCGGAAGTACCCATGCCACAGTGGGTGGAGTTCCTCGACCGCCACCCTGAAGTGAAGCTGCGCTTCGAGTACGAGGTGATGAAGCTGATGTCCGAGGTGATGGCGCACACCATCACCCTGCACCTGCTGGACGCGCCCGGCCGGCTGTCGCGCTTCCACCGCAAGCACCCGGAACTGGCCGGGCGAATACCCAAAAAGGAACTGGCCGCCTACCTCAACCTGACGCCGGAGACGCTGTCGCGCCTGAAACAGAAGCTCGGCCGCGCATGAGCGGACGGGGTCAGCCCCGCTTGCCGCGCAGCTTCGCGATCAGCACGGAGATCATCGGCCAGAAGAGCAGGGTCAGCGCGAGCGTGGTCATGGTGCCGACCAGCTTGTTCGCGAACAGTATGCCGACCTCCCCCTGCGACATCAGCATCGCCTGGCGGAAGGCGGATTCCGCGTTGTCGCCCAGCACGATCGCCAGCACCAGCGGCGCCAGCGGGTACTGCAGTTTCTTGAAAAGGTACCCCAGGACGCCGAACACCACCATCATCCAGACGTCGAAGATGGCGTTCTTCACCGTGAACGAGCCGATGGCGCAGATGACGATGATGATCGGCGCGATCACCGAGAATGGCACCCGCAGGATGGCGGCGAACAGCGGCACGCAGGTCAGCACCACGATCAGGCCGGCGATGTTGCCCAGGTACATCGAGGCGATCAGGCCCCAGACGAAGTCCTTCTGCTCGACGAACAGCAGCGGCCCGGGCTGCAGGCCCCAGATCAGCAGGCCGCCGAGCAGCACCGCCGCAGTGGGCGAGCCGGGGATCCCGAGCGTGAGCATGGGCAGCAGCGCCGCGGTACCGGCGGCATGCGCCGCGGTCTCGGGCGCGATCACCCCTTCGATCTCGCCCTTGCCGAAGCCCTGCGGGTTCTTCGCGGTGCGCCGCGCCATGCCGTAGCTCATGAACGAAGCCGGGGTGGCGCCACCCGGCGTGATGCCCATCCAGCAGCCGATGGCGGTGGAACGCAGGAAGGTCTTCCAGTAGCGCCCGATCTCGACCCAGGTCTCCAGCACGACCCGGGGACTGATCTTGGCGCTCTTGCCCTTGAAGGCCAGGCCCTCCTCCATGGTCAGCAGGATCTCGCCGATGCCGAACAGGCCGATCACCGCGGTCAGGAAGTCGAAGCCCTTGAGCAGTTCGGTCGAGCCGAAGGTCATGCGCAGTGTGCCGGTCACGCTGTCCAGGCCCACCGCGGCGAGCGCGAAGCCCAGCATCATCGCGGCGATCACCTTCGCAACCGGCTCGCGGCTCATGCCGACGAAACTGCAGAAGGTCAGCAACTGCACCGCGAAGAACTCGGCCGGGCCGAACTTCAGCGCGAACTTGGCCAGCCAGGGCGCCAGGAAGGTGATCAGCACCACCGCGAACAGCGCGCCGACGAAGCTCGATGTGAAGGCCGCCGTCAGTGCCTGTGCCGCGCGGCCCTGCTGCGCCATCGGGTGGCCGTCGAAGGTGGTCGCCACGCTCCAGGGCTCGCCCGGGATGTTGAACAGGATCGACGTGATCGCCCCGCCGAAGAGGGCACCCCAGTAGATGCAGCTCAGCATGATGATCGCCGAGGTCGGGTTCATGCTGAAGGTCAGCGGCAGCAGGATCGCGATGCCGTTGGCGCCGCCCAGGCCGGGCAGCACGCCGATCAGCACGCCCAGCGTGATGCCGATCAGCATGAAGCCCAGGTTGGGCAGCGTGAGCGCAACGCCGAAGCCGTGCGCGAGGTTGGCGAATTCTTCCATGGCGGCTTGCGCGGGAGCTGCGGCTCAGAAGCCGAGCAGCCGCTCGAGCGGCCCCTTGGGCAGAGACACGAGGAACCAGCGCTCGAAGACGAGGAAGAACACCAAAGGCACGCCGAGGGCGACCGGCAGCGTCAGCGTCGCGCCGTACTTGCCATGACGGAACATGAAGAAGCCGATCAGCAGCGCCGAGGCGACGTAGATGCCCAGGCCGAAGATCAGCCCGAGGTAGACCAGCATCGGCACCAGCATCGAGACCACCAGGGCGATCTGGCCGCGCCCGGCAAAAGCCGCGTCGGCTTCGCGCCAGCGCCACAGTTGGCGCAGCAGCACCGAGCCGCTCGATGCGAGCAGCAGCAGCCCGATGTAGAAGGGGAAGTAGCCCGAGCGCGGGCCGTCGTCGGCCCAGCCTATGCCCACACGCAGGCTGTCCTTGATGACCAGCAAGGCCACGAGCACCAGCAAGGCTGCCACCACCAGCTCAGGCCAGCGGGTGCCGACGCTGGGGCCCGACGATTCAGAGTCATTCATTGCATTGCCTTTGTCGCGTCACGCACGCATCGACGCACGAACCGTTCAATCCCAGCGGCCGCCGCGGATCCGGCTCCGCCGGTCCGCCAGCGGCGCTCCCCTGGGGGAGCGCCGCAGCCGCAACGGGGGTGCGTCATTGAGCGAGGAAGCCCGCTTCCTTCATCAGCACGCGGTGCGTCTGCTCGTTCTTGCCGAGCCAGTCGAAGAAGGCCTGGCCGCTCAGCGCGGTCTGGTTGAACGCGCCCTTGGCCATGAACTCCTGCCATTCGGGCAGCGCGCGCAGCCGCTTGAACAGATCGAGGTAATAGGCCACCACATCCGGCGCCACTTCCGGCGGCATGAAGATGCCGCGCAGCATCACGTACTCGACCGGCAGGCCGGCCGAGGCGCAGGTCGGCAGGTCGGCCCAGGACTGCTTGTCGGTCACCTTGTCCTTGTAGGGCATGGCCTGCTTGTCGAACACGCACAGCGCCCGCAGCTTGCCGGCGCGCCATTGGCTCTCGGCCTCGATCGGGTTGTTGACGGTCGAATCGACGTGCTTGCCGACCAGTTGCACCGCCACGTCGCCGCCACCCTTGAAGGGAATGTAGGTGAGCTTCTTGCCGGCGGCCTTTTCGACCAGCACGGTGATGATCTGGTCTTCCTGCTTGGAGCCGGTGCCGGCCATCTTGACACTGCCCGGCGCACCGGCCTTGAGGGCGTCGAACCAGGCCTTGGCGGTCTTGTGCGGCGATTCCTCGTTGACCCACAGCACGAACTGGTCGAGTGCGAGCATCTGCACCGGCGTGAGGTCGCGCCAGTTGAACGGCACGCCGGTGGCCAGGGGCGTGGTGAACAGGTTGGACAGCGTGATGATGATCTTGTGCGCGTCGCCCTTGGAGGCCTTGACGTTCAGGAAGCCCTCGGCCCCCGCCCCGCCGGACTTGTTGACGACGACGATGGGCTGAGGCGCGAGCTTGTGTTTGGCCACCACGCCCTGGATGAAGCGCGCCATCTGGTCGGCCCCGCCGCCGGTGCCGGCCGGCACGACGAACTCGATCGGCTTGCTCGGCTCCCAGGCCAGGGCCGGCGACGCGAGCCCGACCAGCACCGCGGCGGCCAGGGCCGCACGACCCGCACCAACAACTCCTGATGACACCATGGTGACTCCTTGCAAGCCGATTCGAGCCGGCGTTTCGTGAATGGCCCAGGACGATAACCATCGCCCCCAGGACTTGGTTTCGGTGTTTGCTCTCGTGGGATAAAAGAACATGAACCCGGTAACCCAGGCTCAGCCCAGCCCGAGCTTGTGCGCCAACCCGATGCGCTGCAGCTTGCCGGTGGCACCCTTGGGGATCTCGTCCATGAACAAGATCTTCTTCGGCACCTTGTAGTCGGCCGCGCGCTTGCCCACGAAGTCCTGCAGTTCCCGCTCGGTGGCGGCCTGGCCCTCTTTGAGCACCACCACCGCAGCCACCTCCTCGCCGAGCTTGGCGTGGGGCATGCCGAAGCACACCACCTGGCCGACCGCCGGGTGGTCCATCAGGATCTCGTCGACCTCGCGCGGGCTGACCTTCTCGCCGCCCCGGTTGATGATCTCCTTGAGCCGCCCGGTGATGCTGATGTAGCCCTCGGCGTCCATCACGCCCTGGTCGCCGGTGCGGAACCACCCCGCCTCGAAGCCTTCGGCGTTGGCCTTGGGGTTGTTCTCGTAGCCGGCGGTGACGTTGGCGCCGCGGATCACGATCTCGCCGGTCTCGCCGGCAGCCAGCAACTTGCCCTCGAACATGATCGCAACCTCCGGGCCGGCGGCCACGCCCACCGTGCCGGGCTTGCGCACGGCCGGCGGCAGCGGGTTGGCAGCCATCTGGTGGGTGGCTTCGGTCATGCCATAGGCCTCGACCAGCGGCGCGCCGAAGGCTGCTTCCAGTTCCTTGATGACCTGCGGCGGCATCGAGCTCGACGAGGAGCGCAGGAAGCGCAGCGGATGGCGCTTGATGACATCGAGGTTCTTGCCCGCACGGCCGACGATGGCCTGGTGCATGGTCGGCACGGCCGTGTACCAGGTCGGCTTGGCCTCGTCCATCCACGCGAAGAACTTCAGCGCGTTGAAGCCCGGTGTGCAGAACACCTGCGAGCCGGCCGCCAGTGGCGCCAGCACCCCGGCGATCAGGCCGTGGATGTGGAACAGCGGCATGATGTTCAGGCCCACGTCCTGCGGCGTGAAGCGCAGCGTGGCGCGGATGTTCTGCGCCGACGCCGCCAGGTTGCGCTGCGACAGCGGCACGATCTTGGGCCGCGAGGTCGTGCCCGAGGTGTGCAGCACCATGGACACGTCGTCGGGCTGGGCGTGGCCGGGGTTCGCGGTCGGCGCAGCGCCGGCACCGTCGCGCGGCATGAGCCGGAAAGCCCCCGCCGCCATGCCCGCGTCGACCACCAGGTCGAGGATGCGCACGCCGAGCCTGGCGGCCACCTCGATGGCCGGCGATGTGCTCGCCCGCTCGACGATCAGCGCCTTGGCGTTGAGGTCGGACAGGTAGAACTCGAACTCGTCGGCGCGGTAGGCGGGGTTGAGCGGCGCGCTCGTCACGCCGCTGGCGCAGGCGACGAAGCAGGTGGCCATCTCGGGGCCGTTGGCCAGCACGATAGCGACGCGGTCGTTGCGGCCGATGCCCAGGGCGTTGAGGCTGGCCAGGGTGGCGCCGATCTGGCCGCGCAGCGCGGCATGACTGAGTGGCGCGCGGCCCGGGGCCGAAATCGCGAGGTCGGCGTCGGCGCCGCCGGCGAGCAGTGCTTGGAGCGTGCTGTGCATGGTGTCCTCGTCCTGGGCCGCGGCGGTGGACGCGGGTTCGATCCACGCCCACCCCTTGGCAGTGCGGCGCGAGTATGTCATCGGGCCGCGACCTCCCGCAGGCCGCAAAATCATCCCCTACGTTTCTTGGACCCGCAGACCTTGGACCTACCCAGCTTGGACCCGCAACAGCTTGCCTTCATCGTCGTCTGCGGCGGCCTCGCGATCGGCATCGTGTTCGGCGCCGTCGCGCAGACCACGCGTTTCTGCACCATGGGCGCGATCGCCGACTGGGTGAACTTTGGTGACGCGACGCGGCTGCGGCTGTGGGTGTGGGCGGCGCTGGTGGCCGCGGTGGGCACGCAGGCGCTGATCGTCGTGGGCGGCGTCGACCTGTCGGGCTCGATCTACACCGGCGCGCGGCTCGCCTGGCTGTCGCAGGCGCTCGGCGGCGCGATGTTCGGTTTTGGCATGGTGCTGGCGTCGGGCTGCCCATCGCGCGCGCTGGTGCGCAGCGCCGGCGGCAACCTGAAGGCGCTGGTGGTGCTGCTGGTGGTGGGCCTGGCCGCGCAGATGACGCTGCGCGGCGTGTTCGCGCTGCCGCGCGTGGAGGGCCTGGACCGCGTGGCCTGGGTGCTGGCCGGCACGCAGGACCTGCCGTCGTGGCTGGCGCGCAGCACCGGCCTGCAGCCCGGGCCGCTGCGGCTTGGCGTGGTGGCGCTGCTCGGCGCCGCGCTGCTGCCGTGGCTGCTGCGCTCGGCCGAGTTTCGCCGCCCCGGCCCGCTGCTCGGCGGCCTGACCGTGGGCGTGCTGGTGGTGCTGGCCTGGTGGACCACCGGGCAGATCGGCTTCGTGCCCGAGCACCCGGAAACGCTGGAAGCGGCCTGGCTGGCCACCGACTCGGGCCGCCCCGAGGCGCTGAGCTTCGTCGCGCCGACGGCCTACGGCCTGGAGCTGCTGACGCTGTGGTCCGACCGCAGCACGACGTTGAGCTTTGGCGTGGCCACCGCGCTCGGCACGCTGCTCGGCGCGCTGGCGCTGACGCTGGCGCGCCGCGAGTTCCGCTGGGAGGCGTTTCGCGACGCCGGCGACATGGGCCAGCACCTGCTGGGCGCGCTGCTGATGGGCGTGGGCGGCGTCACCGCACTCGGCTGCTCGATCGGACAGGGCCTGAGCGGCCTGTCGCAACTGTCGGCCGGATCGGTGATCGCGGTGGCCGGGATCGCGGCGGGGGCGGTGGCGGCGCTGAGGTGGCAGGCGTGGAGGATCGAGCGGGAGGGGTGAGGAGGCGGCGCGTGGGGTGGCGGTCCCGGTTGCGGATGGAGGGAGCCTGTCGGCGCGTTCGGCATCTGCAGTGATTTAGGCGGCCTATTGCGCTGCGGCCAGGATGCAGATTGGGGCGGGTTTGCACAGGAAAGCGGTGTAGGACATCATGGTTGAATGAAATTGTTTAGGCCGAACTGCGTCGATTGCAGCGTGCGATCGCTCGATGCGTCCAGAAGCTCAACACCAAGACGAACACCGCGCGCCAGGTGAACCTGAACAGCCGTGCGCTCGCGGCCGTGCAGCGGCAGCGCAAGCACACGCAGGTTCGCAACCAGCATGTCTTCGTCGATCCACGCTACGACGAGCCCTGGTTCGAGGAGCGCGCCTTCCGGCGCAGC
>JBQTJX010000060.1:0-24912 GCA_052386675.1 Betaproteobacteria bacterium | reverse complement strand
GGATGCCGTGGACCAGGATGCCGCCGCCGACCAGGAACATCGCGGCGGTTCCCGCAACCGAGAGGCCCTTCATGAGCCAGGGCGCGACGGCGAGGATGGCCAGGCCGAGCGCGCGCCCGGCGCCGGTGCCTCCGCTCAGGTGCAGCCCGGCGTCGTCCAGTTTCACGATGCCCGCGACCAGTCCGTAGACGCCCACGGTCATGACGAGCGAGATTCCGGACAGCACGCCGACCTGGGTCGTGAAGCTCGACTGCGCCACGGTGCCCAGCGTGATGGCCACGATTTCGGCCGAGAGGATGAAGTCGGTCCGGATCGCGCCCTTGATCTTGTCCTTCTCGAACGCCACCAGGTCGACCGCGGGGTCGGCGAGCGCGGCCACCAGTTCCTCGTGATGCGCGGCGTCCTCCGCCTTCGGGTGCAGGAGGCGGTGCGCGAGCTTCTCGAAGCCCTCGTAGCAGAGGAACGCGCCGCCCACCATGAGCAGTGGCGTGATGAGCACGGGCGCGAACGCGCTGATTGCGAGCGCCGCCGGCACGAGGATCAGCTTGTTGACGAACGAACCCCTGGCCACTGCCCAGACTACGGGCAACTCGCGGTCGGCCTTTACCCCGGACACCTGGTGGGCATTCAGCGCCAGGTCGTCGCCCAGCACTCCCGCGGTTTTCTTCGCCGCGACCTTGGTGAGGATGGCTACGTCGTCGAGGACGGTGGCAATGTCGTCCAGCAGCGCGAGCAGGTTTCCAGTAGCCATGGCCGTACTCTGCTGCGTCCGGGTTACTGGTCGATCTTGATGCCGACCTCGCGGATCACGTCGCCCCAGCGATCGGACAACTCGCGGGCTGACTTCGCCATCTCGGCGGGTGGCATGCCCGAGGCCTCCGAGCCGCCGTCGGCGAAGAGCTTCACCACGTCCGGGTGCTTGATGGCCTTGGCCAGGTGTTGGTAGATCGCATCCACTGTCTGCGGCGACATGCCCGCCGGACCCCAGAACCACAGATAGCCCCAGTAGCCGACGTCGAAGCCGGCTTCACGCATGGTCGGCAGGTCCGGCACCGACGCCATCCGCGTTTCCGCAGCGTGCGCCAGCATCTTCACGCGGCCGGACCTCGAATTGGAGATCGCCGTGGTCGGGCCGTCGAAGAACAGCTGCACGACCCCGGAGAGGTGGTCCTTCATGGCGTCGCCGCTGCCCTTGTATGGTACGTGGACGATGTCGATCCCGGCCTGGCGCTTGAAGCGCTCGCCGTTCAGGTGGGACGTGGAGCCGGGGCTGAAGGACGCGAAGTTCAGCTTGCCCGGATTGGCCTTCGCGTAGGCCACCAGGCCCTTCACGTCGTTGAAGGGCACAGACGCATGTGCGGTCAGCACCGTGGCGGACCTGGCGCCTGCGGTGATGGGAGTGAAGTCCCTGAACGCGTCCCAGGGCGCCGGCCGGAACAGGTGCGGAATCTGGACGTGCGTGGCGATGGTGTAGAACAGCGTGTGCCCGTCTGGCGCGGCTTTTTGCACCTCGCGCGCGCCGATCATCGTCGATCCGCCCGGCTTGTTCTCCACGATGACCGACAGGCCCGGGGTCTCGTTGACCTTCTGGGCGATGGCCCGCGCCTGAATGTCGGTCTGGCCCCCGGGCGGGAATGGCACGATGATCCGGACCGGCTTGCCCGGGATCGGGAACTGCTGGGACTGCGCCGCGCAGGCGAACGCCAGCGCGCAGAACGCCAAGCTCACTCTGGTCATGTTTGCCCCCTCCTCCAAGGGTAAAGCTAGCGTAGCAGATGTTTCGCTATGTTGAGGAGGTGGATCTGGCTGGTGCCCTCGTAGATGCGGAAGGCGCGCACGTCGCGGTAGAAGCGCTCGATGCCGCGGCCCTTGACGTATCCCTGGCCGCCGAACACCTGCACCACGCGGTCGGCCACGCGGCCACACATCTCGGTGGCGTAGTACTTGCACATGGACACGTCCATGGTGACGTCCTCGCCGCGGTCCCGCTTGCGCGCAGTCTCCAGGATCAGGGCGCGCGCCGCCTCGATCTCGATGCGCGACTCGGCGAGCATTGCCTGCACCAGCTGGAACTCGCCGATCGGCTTTCCGAACTGCCTGCGCTCGCGCGCGTAGCCGACTGCCTCGTCCAGCATGCGGATAGCGGGGCCGGTGCACAGCGCGGCGAGGTTGATGCGCTGCTTGTTCAGCACCTTCATCACGGTCCTGAAGCCGCGCCCGGGGTCGCCGCCAATGATCGCGGTGGCGGGCACGCGGCAATTCTTCAGATGCACTTCGCCGATGGGCGCGCCCTCCTGGCCCATTTTCGGGGTCGAGGCGCCAGTTGTGAGGCCGGGCGTGCCGCGCTCGACCAGGAACGCGCTCACGCCGCCGGCGCCCTTGTTGGCCGCATCGCTGCGCGCGAACACCTGGAACAGGTCGGCCACCGGCGCCAGCGTGATGTAGCGCTTGGTGCCGTTGAGGACGTAATGATCTCCGTCGCGCACAGCCGTGGCCTGCAGCGAGGTGGCGTCCGAGCCGGCCTCGGGCTCGGTGAGCGCGAGGCAGCCGAGGATCTCGCCCGAGGCGAGGCGCGGCAGCCAGCGGCGCTTCTGCTCCTCGGTGCCATCCTGGATGATGGCCTCCGACCCGATGCCGGCGTTGGTCGCGCCATGGACGCGGAACGCGACCGACGCCTGCGACAGTTCCATGAAGGCGAGCGCAAGTTCCTCGGTGCTGAGGCCGGCCCCGCCGTATTGCTCCGGGATGCTCCAGCCGTAGCTGCCCAAACGGCGCATGTCGGCCGCCAGCTCGTCGGGGATGCAGTCCTCCTGCTCGACGCGGTCCTCGTTCGGGATCGCGCGCTCGCGCACGAAGCGGCGGATGTCCGCGACCAGGCGGTCCAGCCGCGCCGGATCCCCGATCACTTGTGGAAGTCGGCCTTGCGCTTCCCGAGGAAGGCCGCGACGCCTTCACCGCCCTCGGGGCCGAAGAAGCCTTCGGCGAAGCCTTCGCGTTCGCGCTCCAGGTGTTGCGACAGCGGCTGCTGCGCCGCCTCGTCCAGCAGGCGCTTGGTGCGCCCGATCGCGCTGGTCGCGCCCTCGGCGATGCGCGCTGCCCACTCAAGCGCGATGTCCCGAGCCTTGCCCTTCGGCGCCACGCGATTGACCACGCCCATCTGCGCGAGGCGCGCGGCGCCGACCGGCTCCGCGGTCAGGGCGAGTTCACTGGCGAGCTGCGGCGGCAGTGTTCGCGCGATGAACCAGGAGCCGCCGCCGTCGGGGTTGACGCCGATGCGGACATAGGAAAGGGTGAACACCGCGTCCTCGGCCGCCACCAGCAGGTCGCAGCCCAGCGCAACCGAGAATCCGGCGCCGGCGGCATGGCCCTCCACGGCCGCGATGATCGTCTTCGGGGTGCCGCGCAGCGCGCGCGCCAGCTCGTTCACCGCGCCGATGCGCTCGACGATGGCCTGCCTGGGCTGCGTGGCGCGCATCTCGGCGAGGGACTTCAGGTTGCCTCCGGCGCAGAAGTGTTCGCCTTCGCCGCGCAGCACGATGGCACCGACCGAATCGTCGTCCGCCGCTAGGCACAGCGCCTTGGTCAGGCCGCGCGAGATGTCGGGCGTGAGCGCATTGCGCTGCGCGGTGTTGTCCATCACCAGCTCAAGCACCCGCCCGTGGCGTACCTCACGCAACCTCGGCGCGCCGGTTTCGGCCATGACTGTGGCCCCGGTCAGTGGATGCCGACGGCGGCTTCGATGTTGCGCACCATCGCCACCAGGCGAGGGCCGATGTCTTCTTCCAACTGGCCCTTCTTCAGCATGAACGCCGGGATGCCGCAGTTGAAGGTGACGATTTCGCCGTCCACGTTGCGGCGCATCGGCACGCCGCAGGCGTGCACCTCGCGACGCAGGTCGCCGCTGGAGACGCAGAAGCCGCGCGAGCGTATGTCCTCCAGGCTCTTGGTGATCGAGGCCTGGTGCTTGCGCAGCATCTCGGGCTCCTTCACCTTCATCTGGTTGAGCGTTGCCTCGCGCTCGGCCGGCGTGCAGGCGAACAGGTATGCGCGCCCGATCACCGACTGGGCGATCGGCACTGCGGTGCCGATGTCGGGCAGGGTGTTGACGTTGCCGTTGCGACAGGATTCGACGTAAACCATGTTCAGCCGGTCGCGCACGCCCATGCTCACCGAGCCGTTGGCATGGTCGGCCAGTTCCTTCATGAAAGGGCGCGCGATCTGGCGTATGCTCATCGAGGCGAGGAGCGGATAGCCGATGGAGAGCACCGCGGAGCCCAGCTGGTACTTGCCCATGCGCATGTTGTGGCGCAGGTAGCCCAGCTTGGTGAGGGTGTAGGTCAGGCGCGACACCGTCGGCTTGGGCAGGCCGGTGCGCACCGAGATTTCCTTGTTGCCGAGCATCGGTTCGACCGGGGTGAAGCAGCGCAGCACTTCGAGGCCTCGCGCAAGGGTCGTCGCGAACTGGCGGTCGCCTTCGTGCTCGTAGCTGTAGGTGGGCTGGGGGGTAAGCGTAGGGACGGGCTCTGAAGCACCCATGGCGCTGGCTCCTGGACAGGTTTGAAATTCTGGTGAAACGGACTGTTTCGCGTTTCGATATTCGGTTCCCGTCGCATGCGTGTCAACTTAGCCATATTCAATTTTGCATAGCGGAACAAACATGAGCAAGTCATTGTTTGACCTCGGCGGCAAGGTCGCCCTGGTGACCGGGTCCACGCGCGGCATCGGCAAGTCCATGGCCGAGGAACTTGCCCGCGCGGGCGCAAAGGTCGTGGTGTCCAGCCGCAAGGCGGACGCCTGCGAGGCGGTTCGCGCGGAGCTGGCGGCCAAGGGCCTGACGGTGCTCGCCAAGCCCTGCAACGTGTCCCGCAAGGAGGAGCTGGAGGCGCTGGTCCGGTTCGCCGAGCAGGCCTGGGGACGGGTGGACATCGCCATCGCCAATGCCGCGGTGAACCCCTACTACGGGCCGCTCGCGCAGATTCCGGACGAGGCCTTCGACAAGGTGTTCCTGAACAACGTGAAGAGCGTGCTGTGGCTGGCGAGCATGACCATTCCCGCCATGGCCGAGCGCGGCGCCGGCTCGTTCATCACCGTAGGGTCCATTGGCGGCATCATCGCCAATACCGTGATCGGCGCCTACGGCATGTCCAAGGCCGCGGACCATCACCTGGTGCGCAACCTCGCCGCGGAGTGGGGTCCGAAGGGTGTGCGCGTGAATGCGATCGCGCCCGGGTTGATCAAGACCGATTTCGCGAAGGCGCTGTGGGAGGACGACGCAAGGCGCAAGGAGCGAGAGGCGAACACGCCGCTCAGGCGCCTGGGAGAGCCGCGTGACATCGGCGGCATCGCGGTGTTCCTGGCCTCGGAGGCGGCGGCGTTCATCACCGGGCAGACCATCGTGGCGGATGGCGGAGTGACGATCCTGTGAAAGCCTATCGCGTATTCGATGAAGGCAAATTCGGCGCCGGCCGCATGTCGGAAATGGGCCGCGACCAACTGGACGCCGGCGATGTCGTGGTGCGGATCGCCTACGCCAGCGTCAACTACAAGGACGCGCTCACCGCGCGCGGCAAGGCGAAGATCGCCATGAAGTTCCCGCTGGTCGTTGGCATCGACCTCGCCGGCGTCGTGGAGGAATCCGTAGACAAGCGCTTCAAGCCCGGCGACGAGGTCATCGTCCACAGCTTTGGCCTGGGCGCCGAGCACGACGGCGGCTACGCGGAATACGGCCGCTTTCCCGCGGACTGGGTCATCCCGCTGCCCAAGGGGCTGTCGCTATTCGAATCGAGCGCGCTAGGGGTCGCCGGCAACACCGCGGCGCACGCCATTGACCTGATGGAACTGAACGGCCTCGCGCCGGGCAAGGGCAAGGTGCTGGTGAACGGCGCCACCGGCGGCGTGGCCTCGATCGCGATCGACATCCTCGCGCAGCGCGGCTACCACGTGGTCGCGATGAGCGGGAAGCCGGAGCAGGCGCAGTACCTGCGGGACCTTGGGGCGAAGGAGATCATCGGTCGGGTGGAGATCCCGGAGCGGCAGCGTCCGCTTGAGGAAGCGCAATGGGCGGGCGCCGTAGATTCCGTGGGCGGCGCGCAACTGGGTTGGCTGCTTCGTCGCATGCAGCGCGACGGCGTGGTGGCATCCTTCGGCAACGCCGGAGGGGCGGAATTCCAGGGCAACGTCCTACCGTTCATCCTCAGGGGCGTCCGCCTGCTGGGGGTGAACGTGAACAACCCGATTGAAACGATGAGTCGCCTCTGGGGGCGCCTGGCGACCGACTTCAGGCCCCGGCACCTGGAGCGGATCGCCCGCCGCATCCGCTTCGAGGACCTCGACCGGGCCTTCGATGATCTGCTCGCGGCGCGCGTCACCGGCCGCCAGGTGGTCGACTTCTCGCTCGGTTAGGCGAGCGCTCCCGCATCCACTCGCAGCGGCGTGCCGGTCACCATGGCCGCAGCCGGCGACAGTAGCCACACCACCATCGCAGCCACGTCCTCCGGCTTGCCGAATTCCGGCAGCGCCTGCCGCGCCATCATCATGTCCCTGTAGGACTGGCTGCCGAAGAGCGGCCCGGCGAGCGGCGTCTCCACGGGCCCCGGGCAGACGCAGTTCACGCGGATCCTCGACTTGCCGTAGAAGCGTGCCGCGGCACGCGTCATGCCGACCACCGCGTGCTTCGAGGTTGAATAGGCCGGGAGCATCGGGCTGCCCACCAGGCCGGCGATCGAAGCCGCGTTGACGATGGAGTAGCCGCCTTCCGGCGCCGGTTGCGCGAGCATCGCGCGCAACTGCGCCTGCATGCACTGCCATACGCCACGCACGTTCACCGCCATGATGCGATCGAAGTCGGCCATGGCGACCTCGGCCATCGGCCCCAGCGGTCCGAGCACGCCGGCGCTATTGAAGGCGCCGTCGAGACGTCCGTAGACTTTCAGCGTGCGCTCAGTGAGCGCCTGGACCGAGGCTTCCTGGGTCGTATCCACGGCGAGGGAAAACGCTTCGCCACCTGCGGCCTGCGCCAGGCGCGCGGTTTCGGCGACGGCCTCGGCATCGATGTCGCCCAAGGCCATGCGGGCGCCTTCGGCGCCCAACTGAAGTGCCGCAGCGCGCGCGAAGCCGGATCCGGCGCCGGTCAGGAGGAAGGTGCGACCTCGCAAGCCGCTTGGGCTGGCATTCGTCATGGCGATGGGACCGGTTTCAAACGGCCTGGTTGATGGCGGTGCCCGGAGTTTGCCACTTCCGCGCCAAGGGATAGAAAACACCCTTGGGCCGCAGTACACTTTCAGCCCCATCGGAGGGAAAAATGGACCTGAACTATTCCCAGGAAGAATCCGCCTTTCGCGACGAGGTTCGCGGCTGGCTGAAGGCGAACCTGCCCCAGGACCTGCGCGACAAGATCGCCAACTACGAGGAACTGGGCCGCGAGGACCTGCTGCGCTGGCACCGCATCCTGGCGAAAAAGGGCTGGGTGGCCCCGGCCTGGCCGAAGGAATTCGGCGGCACCGACTGGAACGTGGTGCAGCGCTACATCTTCGAGGAAGAATGCGGCTTCGCCGGCACCCCGCCGCTGATCCCGTTCGGCCTGTCCATGTGCGGCCCGGTGATCCTGCGCTTCGGCACTCCGGAGCAGAAGAAGCGCTTCCTGCCGGGCATCTACAACGGCGACGTGTTCTGGTGCCAGGGCTATTCCGAGCCGGGCTCGGGCTCCGACCTCGCCTCGCTGAAGACGAAGGCGGAACGCCAGGGCGACCACTACATCGTCAACGGCCAGAAAATCTGGACCACCCTGGGCCATTTCGCCGACTGGATTTTCTGCCTGGTGCGCACCGATTCGAGCCTGGCCAAGCGCCAGGAGGGCATTTCCTTCCTGCTCATCGACATGAAGACCCCCGGCATCACGGTGCGGCCGCTGATCCTGATGGACGGCGGGCACGAGGTGAACGAGGTGTTCTTCGAGAACGTGAAGGTGCCGGTCGAGAACCTGATCTACGAGGAGGGCAAGGGTTGGACGGTGGCCAAGTACCTGCTTGGCCACGAGCGCATGAACACCGGGCGCATCGGCGCCTCGAAGCGCGAGCTGGCCAAGCTGAAGGACTTCGCGGCGAAGCAGGCGGGCGACGACGGCCGGCCGCTGACGGAAGACCCGCGCTTCCGCGACAAGCTGACGCGCGTGGAAGTCGAGTTGATGGCGCTGGAGATCACCAACCTCAGGTTCCTCGACCAGATGCGCCGCAGCGGCCAGCCCCCGGGCGCGGATGTCTCCATGCTCAAGATCAAGGGCACCGAGATCCAGCAGGCGCTGACCGAGCTCTCGATGGCGGCCGTCGGCCCGCTGGCGCAGCCGTTCAAGTCGGTCGCCAACGACCCGGATTTCGACGCGTTCACCGCGGGACTGGCGCCGCGCTACTGCAATTTCCGCAAGACCTCGATCTACGCGGGGTCGAACGAGATCCAGAGAAACATCATCTCCAAGATGACGTTGGGACTGTAGGGGGACGACATGAACTTCGACTACAACGAAGAGCAGCAGCTTCTTGCCGACTCCGTCCGCCGCTTCCTCGCCAAGGACTACGGCTTCGAGGCGCGCAAGAAGATCGTTTCTTCCGAGGACGGGTGGAGTGCCGAAGTATGGGCGCAAATCGTCGAGATGGGCCTCACCGGTCTGCCGTTCTCTCCGGACTTCGGCGGCTTCGGCGGCGGCGCGGTGGACCTGATGGGCGTGATGGAAGCCGCGGGCGATGCCCTGCTGGTGGAACCTTACCTGCCCACCGTGATGGCGGGGCAGCTGGTGGCGCGGGCCGGCAGCGACGCGCAGAAGAAGGCGATCCTGCCGCAGGTGGTCGAGGGCAAGCTCAGGCTCGCTTTCGCGCACTCCGAGAAGGGCGCGCGCTACAACCTGTCCAAAGTCTCCGCGAGCGCGAAGAGTTCCGGCTCCGGTTGGGAGATCAGTGGCGAGAAGGCCGTGGTACTCGGCGCGACGGCGGCGGACAAGCTCGTGGTGTCGGCGAACACCGGCAAGGGCATCAGCCTGTTCCTGGTAAACACGAAGGACGTGAAGCTGAAGTCCTACGTGACGCTGGATGAAATGCGCGCGGCGGACATCGTCCTCAAGGGTACGAAGGGCGAGCTGCTCGGCGCCGAAGGCGGCGCGCTGGCGCTGGTGGAGGAAGTCGTGGACTACGCCACCGCCCTGGTCTGCGCCGAGGCGGTCGGCGCGATGAAGTTCACCTGCGACACCACGCTCGATTACCTGAAGACGCGCAAGCAGTTCGGCGTCACCATCGGCACCTTCCAGGCGCTGCAGCATCGCATGGTGGACATGTACGTCAGCTACGAGCAGGCGAAGTCCATGGCCTGCCTGGCGTGCAGCAAGGTCGACTCCCCGGTTGATGCGAAGGACCGCGCGCGGGCGGTTTCCGCGGCCAAGATCAAGGTGGCCGACAACGCGCGCCACATCAGCCAGGAATCGATCCAGCTGCACGGCGGCATGGGCATGACCGAGGAGATGAAGGTGAGCCACAGCTTCCGGCGCCTGACCATGATCGCGCAGCAGTTCGGCGACGCGGAGCACCACCTCGCGCGCTTCGCCAGATTGAGCTGAGATGGCGCTCAACAAGGCCTGGACCGTCGCCAGCTTTCCGACCGGAGCGCTGGGCGAGGAGAACTTCAAGCTCGTCGAGTCGCCCGCGCCCGCGCCGAAGGAGGGCGAGGTGCTGGTGAAGAACCTGTGGCTGTCGCTCGACCCGTACATGCGCGGGCGCCTGTCGCAGGCGAAGAGCTACGCCAAGGGCGTCGAGATCGGCGACGTAATGACCGGCGAAACTGCAGGCGAGGTCGTAGAGTCGAAGCATCCCGGATTCAAGCCCGGAGACAAGGTGACCGCGCCATCGGGCTGGCAGCTCTATTGCTGCCTCAAGGGCGAGCTGCTAACCAGGGTGGACGCCTCGAAGGCGCCGCTTTCGAACTACCTTGGGTGCCTTGGCATGCCGGGTCGCACCGCCTATTTCGGCATGAAGGACATCTGCGCGCCGAAGCCGGGCGAAACGGTGGTGGTGTCCGCCGCCTCCGGCGCCGTGGGCAGCGTGGTCGGGCAGCTGGCGAAGGCCTGGGGCTGCCGAGCGGTGGGCATCGCTGGCGGCAAGGCGAAGTGCGACTACGTCACCGGCGAACTGGGTTTCGACGCCTGCGTGGACTACAAGGGCGGGAACCTGTACCGCGACCTGAAGGAAGCCTGTCCCAAGGGGATCGACGCCTACTTCGAGAACGTCGGCGGCGAGATCCTGGACACCGTGCTGCGCCTGATGAACGTGAAGTCGCGCATCGCCGTCTGCGGCCTGATCTCCGACTACAACACCACCGAACCCTACGGCGTGAAGATGTTCCGCTCGATCCTGGTCAACCGCATCAAGGTGCAGGGCCTGATCGTGTTCGACTGGCTGGAGCGCTACCCGGAGGGCAACAAGTCCCTGCTGGATCTGGTGGTCGCCGGCAAGCTCAAGACACGCGAATCGATTCTGGAAGGCATCGAGAAGGCGCCCCGGGGCCTCATCGGCCTGCTCAAGGGCGCGAATTTCGGCAAGCAGTTGATCAAGCTGGCTTGATCCTTACGAAACTAGCCTGAGGAATCCCATGATCGAGCTCTACACCTGGCCGACCCCGAACGGCCACAAGGTCCACATCATGCTGGAGGAGACGGGCACGCCCTACAACGTGCATCCGATCGACATCGGCGCCGGCGACCAGTTCAAGCCCGGGTTCCTGAAGATATCCCCCAACAACAAGATGCCGGCGATGGTGGACACCGACGGCCCGGGCGGCAAGCCGATCTCGATCTTCGAATCCGGCGCGATGCTTGTCTACCTCGCCTCGAAGACCGGGCGCTTCCTGCCCGAGGATCTGCGCGACAAGTGGTCCACTCTCCAGTGGCTCATGTTCCAGATGGGTGGCGTGGGGCCGATGCTCGGCCAGGCGCACCACTTCCTGGGCTACGCGCCGGAGAAGATTCCCTACGCCATGAACCGGTACCGCAACGAGGCCAACCGCCTCTACGGCGTCATCGACCGCCGCCTGAAGGAATCGAAGTACATCGCCTGCGGCGCGTACACCATCGCCGACATGGCGATCGTGCCCTGGCTGCGCTACCCGGAACGCCAGGGCGTCGAGATCGACGAGTACCCGGCGCTGAAGAAATGGCGCGACGCCATCCTCGCGCGCCCGGCAGTGCAGAAGGCAGTGTCGGTATTGGCCGACCGCCGCAAGCCGCCCAACGAGATGTCCCAGGCGCAGAAGGACAACCTCTTTGGCGCGGCGCAGTATGCCAAGCGCTGAACTGAAGGGGAAAGTCGCCTGGATCACGGGCGGTGGCAGCGGCATCGGGCTGGCCGGCGCCAAGGAACTTGCCGCCGCCGGCGCGCATGTCGTCATCTCCGGCCGTACGCAGCGCACCAATGACAGCGCGCTGGCGGAACTGGGCAAGCTCGGCAGCGCCGAGGCGATCCAGCTCGAAGTCTCCGACCAGAAGGCCGTGGCCGCCGTCGCTGCGGACATCGAGAGGCGCCACGGCCGCATCGACATCCTGGTCACCAGCGCCGGCACCAACATCAGCGGCGCAAAGCGCAGCCTGCGCACCATGAGCACGGAGGGCTGGGACGACGTGGTGCGCATCAACCAGGACGGCCTGTTCTACTGCTGCTACGCAGTGCTGCCGGGCATGCGCGCGCGCAGGGACGGCCTGATCATCAATATCTCGTCCTGGGCCGGGCGCTACGCCAGCGCCCTGACCGGGGTCGCCTACAACGCCACCAAGCGTGCGGTGATCGCGATCTCCGAGTCCATCAACATGGAGGAGTGTGCAAACGGCATCCGTGCCACCTCCATCCTGCCGGGCGAGGTGGCGACGCCGATCATGGAGAAGCGCCCGGTGCCGCCCTCCATGGAGGAGCGCGCACGCATGGCGCAGGCCGAGGACTTCGGCAAGGCCATCCTGTTCGTCGCCACCATGCCGGCGCGCACCTGCGTCAACGAAATGGTGATCGCGCCGACCTGGAACCGCTTCTACCTCGGCGGCCTCGAAACCCCGAAGAAATAGGGACAGACCACGTTTTCCCGGTGACGCACGGAAATCGTGGTCTGTCCCTGTTCTTGAGGGTCTGCCTGCCGTTCCTGGCGGGCTATTTTGTTTCCTACATCTACCGTTCGGTCAACGCCATCATCGGGCCGGACCTGGTGCGGGAGTTCGGCCTTTCCGCCGGATCGCTTGGTCTGCTCTCCGGCATCTACTTCTTCGCCTTCGCGGTGTTCCAGTTGCCGCTGGGCGTGCTGCTTGACCGCTACGGGCCGCGGCGGGTCAACGCTGCGCTGCTCCTGGTGGCCGCTGGCGGCGCGCTCTGGTTCACGCTTGCGGGCTCCCCGCTGGAACTGACGCTGGCGCGGGCGATGATCGGCCTTGGCGTGTCGGCGGGCCTGATGGCCTCCATGTCCGCGTTCGCCCTCTGGTATCCGGCCGAGCGGCTCGCCACCATGAACGGCGTTGCCTTCGCCTCCGGCATGCTGGGCGCGATCGCGGCCAGCGTGCCCCTGGAGCTCGCGCTGCGTAGCCTGAGCTGGCGCGAGGTGTTCCATGGCGTGGTGGCGCTCAACCTGGCGGTTTGCCTGGTGCTGTTCTTCGTCGTGCCCGAGAAGCCCGGCGCAGGCCGCGCGTCAGCGCTGGGATCGCAGCTGCGGGAGTTCGCCGGCGTGGCGCGAGATCCCGCCTTCTGGCGCGTCGCGCTGTGCATGGGTTCCAGCCAGCTTGCCGCGGTGTCGTTGGGCACGCTGTGGGTGGCGACCTGGTTGCGCGACGTCGCGGGTTACTCGCAGGCGCAGGTGGCGCGGTCGCTCCTCCTGTTCAGCGTGGTCATGATCGGCGGCTATCTCGGCTTCGGACGCGTGGCGGACCGGATGGCGCGCGGCGGGCGCAGCACCCTGCCGCTGCTCGCGGGCGGGATCGCGGTGGCCTCCCTCAGCCTGCTGCTGCTGGCCGCTGGCGTCCGGACGGGCGCGCTCGTGCTCTGGAGCCTGTTCTTCGGCGGCGCGACCTCGGTGGTGCTGTCCTATTCCCTGTACTCGCGCCGCTTTCCGAGGGAAATGGCGGGCCGGGTGAACACCGCGCTCAATGTGTTCGTGTTCGTGGGCATGTTCACCGGCCAGTGGGCCGTGGGGCTGGTGCTCAACCTCTGGCCGCAGGCCGGTGCCGGCTACGCGCCCGAGGCCTACGCCTGGGCACTGGGCGGGCTGTGGCTGGTGCAGGCCGCGGGCCTTGCCTGGCTCTGGAGCGGGCGGCGCCTGCTCCAGATGTAACCGATCGGTTACATCGGGCCCATGCTGCCCCGCGCTACTTCGCCGCGCGCGCCCGGAAGGTGCCGATGGCCTTCGCCACCAGTTCGCCCGACTCGCTCCTGACCTCGCCTTCGCAGAAAATCGTGGTCTGTCCCGCCCGCGACACCCGTCCCTCCGCCTTCAGCACGCCCGTGGAGGTGCCGATGAACTGGGTGGACAGGTCGATGGTCATGATGGAGCGCGGCGGGTTGTAGAGCGTCCGGGCCGACATGGACAGCGTGATGTCCAGCAGCGACAGGATCGAGCCGCCGTGTGCCGTGCCCCAGCTGGTCATGAACTCCGGCCGGATCACCATAGACAGCCGGGCGATTCCCTTGTCGAGGGATTCGACCTTGATGCCCAGGTGCTCCGAGAACGGAATGTTCTTTGTGAACTCGTAGGTCTCCCGCGGGACCGTGCTCATACGATGGTCGCTCCGCCGTCCACCACGATCGCCTGGCCCGTGATATGCGCGCCGGCATCGGAGGCCAGCAGCACGGCAGCGCCCTTGAGGTCCTCTTCGTTGCCGACACGGCCGGTGGGCGTCGCCTCGACGATCATCTGCAGGTCCTTGCCGAGCGTCGCCTTGGTCATCTTCGAGGGGAAGAAGCCGGGGCAGAGCGCATTGACCGTGATGCCGTAGCGGCCCCATTCCGCGGCGAGTTGGCGCGTCAGGCCCACCACGCCGTGCTTGGTGGCGACGTAGGCAGCGGTCTTCACCAGCCGCGGATCGTTGGCCTGGACACCGTTGACCGAGGCGACGTTGATGATGCGCCCGTACCTGGCCGGGATCATGGCGCGCCTGGCGGTGAACTGGGCGAGGAGGAAGGTGCCGGTCAGGTTGAGGTTGACGAGCTTGTCCCAGGCCTCGAGGGGATGGTCCTCGGCGGGCGCGCCCCAGGTGGCGCCGGCGTTGTTGACCAGCACATCCACCCGGCCGAGTTTCGCGAGGATTGCCTGCGCGGCAGGCACGATCGCCTCCCGATTCCCGATGTCGCAGACGAAGGCGTGCGCGGTGACGCCTTGATTGGCCAGGTGCGCGACCGCTGCGTCCAACTCGTCCTGCTTGCGCGCGGTGAGCGCCACCGTGGCGCCCATCTCGCCCAGCGCCTCGGCGATCTGCAGCCCGAGCCCGCGCGAGCCGCCGGTCACGATGGCGCAGCGCCCGGAGAGATCGAAAAGCTTCTTGACACTCATTCACGCTCCCCTAGTATGCAGGCCACCATGGTAACAACAGACCGCCTTCCGGATCGCCTCCCGTACACGCGCGCACAACTCCAGCGCCTGATCGCGCCGCGCTCCATCGCCATCGTCGGCGCCTCGCTGCGGCCTGCCTCCTTCGGCATGCGCTCGCTGGAGAACCTGGCGCATTACAAGGGCGCCATCTATCCGGTGAACCCGAAATACGAGCGTATCGGTGGCCTCGCCTGCTATCCGTCGCTGAACGACCTGCCGCAGGCGCCGGATTGCGCGCTGCTGGTGGTGCCGCGCGAGGGCGTCGAGGCCGCGCTGCGCGAGGCGGTGGCCGCCGGCGCGGGCGGCGCGATCGTCTACGCCTCGGGCTATGGCGAGATGGGGGGCGAGGATGCCGGCGCCGCGCAGCGCCGTCTGGCGCAGATCGGACAGGCGGCCGGCATGCCGATCCTCGGGCCCAACTGCATGGGCCTTGTGAACCACGAACTGGGCGCGGGCATGAGCTTCATCCCGGAGTACTCGGCGATGCCGCGCAACGTCGGGCCGATTGCGTTCGTCAGCCAGTCGGGCGCGCTGGGCTACTGCCTGGCGCAGGCCGCCGAGCGCGGCCTGGGCTTCCGCTACTTCTTCTCCGCCGGCAATTCCTCGGATGTGGACGTCGCCGACCTGATCGCGGCCATGGCCGAGGACGATGGCGTGCGGGCCATCGCCTGCCTTTTCGAGGGCGTGCCGAGCGCGGCGCGGCTGCTGCAGGCCGGGGAACGCGCCCGCGCCGCGGGCAAGCCGGTGATCGTCTACAAGATGGGCGTCAGCGAAGACGGCGCCGCCGCCGCGCGCTCGCACACAGGATCACTGGCGGGCTCGGCCGTCGCGTTCCGCGCCCTGTTTGATCGCGCCGGATTCGTCACGGTGGACAACTACGAAGCGCTGGTGGAGCACGCCAAGTTCTTCTCCTCGGCCGGCAAACCGCGCGCGAGCGGCGTGGCGGTTGTCTCCGGCTCAGGCGGCGCCGGCATCATTGCCGCCGACATGGCGGCGCGCCATGGCGTGCCGATGCCACAGCCGGAACCGGGGACGGTGGCGGAACTTCGTACCGTGGTGCCTGAGTTCGGCGCGGCGCGCAATCCCTGCGATCCCACCGGGCAGGTGCTCAGCGTGCCCGAGTCCTACGGCAAGTGCTGCCGCGCGCTGCTCTCGGACCCGCAGTACGGCGTGCTGGTGTGCGCCATGAGCGTGGCCACCAAGGAAGTAAGCAGCGCGCGCTCGGCCACCATCGCGCAGATGGCGCGCGAGCAGGACAAGCCGGTATCCGTGGCCTGGGTGTCCGAGTGGCTCGAGGGTCCCGGATCGCAGGCCTACGAAGCGGACGAGAAGGTGGCGCTGTTCCGGTCCCTGGATCGCTGCTACGCGACCATCGCGGCGTGGCAGGCGTTCCACGCGCGGCTGCCGGAGGCGGACGCGCCGCGCCTCGCGGCGGCGGACGCGAAGGCGCGCGCTGGCGCGCTGCTCGCCGAGGGTGGCGCGACGCTGGTCGAGCGCGAAGCGAAGAAAGTGCTGGCCGCGTACGGCGTGCCGGTGGTGGAAGAGCGCCTGGCGCGCACGGTGGACGAGGCGGTCGCGGCGGCGAGGGCACTGGGCTATCCGGTGGTACTCAAGGCCGAGTCGCCCACCATCCTGCACAAAACCGAACTGGGCGTGGTCCGCCTGGGCATCGCGGACGAAGCTGGCGTGCGACGACATTTTGCGGAGATCACGAATGCGGCGCGGGGCCATGAGCTGGCCGGCATCCTGGTGCAGCCGATGGCGGGCGGCGTGGAGATCCTCGTCGGCGCGCGCATGGATCCCGCGGTCGGGCCGGTGGTGGTGGTGGGTTCCGGCGGCTTGCTGGTCGAGCTGATGCAGGACAGCGTGGCGGCGCTCGCGCCGGTCACGATGGCGCAGGCGCGGCGGATGCTGGAGCGCCTGAAGGGCTACAATCTGCTCACCGGCTTTCGCGGCGGGCAACCGGTGGACGTCGATGCCCTGGCGGAAGCGGTGGCGCGCATCTCGGAGTTCGCGGCCGACTTTGCCGGTGAGATCTCCGAGCTGGATGTGAATCCGCTGCATTGCTCCGCCGAGCGCATCGTTGCAGTGGATGCGCTGATCACCCGGCGCGAGGGGTGATCTACTCCGCCTTCACTCCGGCGGTCTTCACGATCTTGGCGTACTTCGGGACGCCATCGCGGATCATCGCCGCCAGGTCCGCGGGCGTTCCCGTGAGCGGTTCGGCACCCGCCTTGTCCAGCGCGCCGCGCGTATCGGCCGCGGACACGACGGCGTTGAGTTCCCGGTTCAGGCGCTCGATGACCGGCTGCGGCGTCCCGGTCGGAGCCATGAGGGCGAGCCAAAGCGAGGCGTCGAAGCCGGGGTAGCCCGATTCGGCGACCGTGGGTACCTCGGGCAGCGCGGACGAGCGCCTCAGGGTTCCGACCGCGATGGCGCGGACGCGTCCGCCCTTCGCGTGTCCCAGCAGCGCGGGCAGGCTGCCGAACAGGATCTCCACCTGGCCGCCGACGGTGGCGGTGCCGGCGGGGCCGTTGCCGTTGTAGGGGATATGCAGCATGTAGGTGCTCGACACCGACTTGAGCATTTCCATGGACAGGTGGGTGGTCGAGCCCACGCCGGCCGAGGCATAGTTGAGCTTGCCCGGTTGCTGCTTCGCGAGCGCGATCAGCTCCGGCAGCGTTTTCGCCGGCACCGCGGGGTGGACGACCAGCAGGTAGGGCGAAACCGCCATCAGTCCGATCGGCGCGAAATCCTTCACCGGGTCGTAGTCGAGGCGGGCGTAGACGCTGGGCGCCACCACGTGCGTGCTGGTGGAGGCCACCGTCAGGCTGTAGCCATCGGGCGCGGCTTTCGCGACCTGGGCGGTGCCGATGGTGCCGCCGGCGCCGCCTCGGTTCTCGATGACGATGGACTGGCCGAGGCGCTCGCCCATCTTCTGCGCCACGATGCGTGCCACGATGTCGGTCGAGCCCCCTGGCGGGAACGGCACCATGAGGCGGATCGGCTTGGCCGGCCAGGCTTGCGCCATGGCGAGGGGTGAAGCAAGCAGGCAGGCAATCGCGATGGCTGTTCTCATTGCTCCCTCCAGGTGGATGTTGCCGTTCTTCAGCCCTTCAACTGCAGGCTCTTGTACTCCAGGAACTCCTCCAGCCCGTAGACGCCGGCCTCGCGGCCGTGGCCGGACTGCTTGAAGCCGCCGAAGGGTGCGTTCATGTTGAAGGCGCCGCCGTTCACGTCCACCTGGCCAGCGCGGATGCGGCGCGCCACTTTTTGCGCCCGGGCGTCGTCCTTCGACCAGACCGCGCCCGCCAGCCCATAGGGCGAGTCGTTGGCGATACGGATGGCGTCCTCGTCGTCCTTGTAGGGGATGATGGACAGCACCGGCCCGAAGATTTCTTCCTGGGCGATGGCCATGGAGTTCTTCACCTTGCCGAACACGGTGGGCTTGACGAAATAGCCGCCGGGAGCGACGCCCTCAGGTTTGTCCGCGCCGCCCGCGACCAGTTCGGCGCCTTCGGCGATCCCCTTCTTGATGTAGTCGCGCACGCGGTCCATCTGCATCTGCGAGGACAGCGGCCCGAGGCGAGTGGTCTCCAGCATCGGGTCGCCCAGGGTGAAGCCCTTCGCGGCCTCGGCGGCGAGCTTGGCCGCTTCCTCGTATTTCGACTCCGGCACCAGCATGCGCGTCAGCGCCGTGCAGGTCTGGCCGGAATTCAGGTAGCAGCCGTTCACTGTGCCCTTGACCGCTGCCGCGAGGTCGGCGTCGTCCAGGATCACCGAGGCGGACTTGCCGCCCAGTTCCAGGGCCACGCGCTTGACCGTCTGCGCGGCGACTTCCGATATCCGCTTGCCGGCGCGCGTCGAGCCGGTGAAGGAAATCATGTCTACCTGCGGGTGCTTCACCAGCGCCTCGCCCACGCTGGGGCCGAAGCCGGTGACCAGGTTGAATACGCCCTTGGGCAGGCTGGCGGCCTCGACCACTTCGGCGAGGATGAAGGCGTTGAACGGCGCCACCTCGGAGGGCTTGAGCACCACGGTGCAACCGGCGGCCAGCGCCGGCGCCACCTTGAGCGCGATCTGGTGCAGGGGGTAGTTCCAGGGCGTGATGGCGCCCACCACGCCGACCGGCTCGCGGCACACCACGGAATTGCCGACGCGATCCTCGAACTTGAACTCCCTGGCGATCTTCGCGTAGTTGGCGAAATTGGCGATGGGCAGCCCGGCCTGGATGCGCGCGGCCATCTTCACCGGCATGCCAACTTCCTGGGCGATGGTTTTCGCGAGCTCGTCGGCGCGGGCCTTGAGGCCGTCAGAGATCTTCTGCAGGTATTCGGCGCGCTTTTCCGCCGGGGTCGTGCTCCAGCCCTCGAAGGCGGCGCGCGCGGCCGCCACGGCGGCCTCGATGTCCTTTTCGGTCCCTGCGGGCACCTTGCCCATGACCTCGCCGGTGCCGGCGTGATGGACGTCGATGGCATCCCTGGCGGAAGGAGAGACCCATAGGCCGCCGATAAAGAGCTTGTCGCGCAGAATCATGGAGTTATTTCCCGGGTAAGCAAAGCGGACCGCTAATGTAGCAAATGCACTTGACCGTATAAAGTTCATATGTTTAACTTTATGAACATATGAACCGTAATTACATGCGCGCGATCCCCAGGGAGTGGCGCACGATGTCCCGGGTCTTCACCGCGCTCGGCGACGAGCACCGGCAGCGCATGCTGCTCACCTTCGAGAAGGGCGAGCGGCTCACGGTCGGGCAGGTGGCCGAGGTGTCCACGCTGTCGCGGCCCGCGGTCTCGCACCACCTCAGGATCCTGCGTGAAGCGGGGATCCTCGAGGAGGAGAAGATCGGCAAGGAGGTGTTCCTGTCGATCAACAAGGCGATGCTGGAGGAGTCGCTCGGCAACGTGCTGGGCTACATCCGGGAGGAGGCATGAGCGAAAGAAGCCAGTTCGCCCTGCTGACGGAACGGCGCTTCCTGCCGTTCTTCCTGACGCAGTTCTTTGGCGCGGCGAACGACAATCTCTTCAAGTTCGCCTTCACCGTGCTCGCCACCTACAGCACGGCCGAGTGGGGCGGCATGGACCCGAAGTCCGCCGGCGCTGTGATCGGGGGCGTCTTCATCCTGCCCTTCGTGCTGTTCTCTGCCACCGCCGGGCAGCTCGCCGACAAGTTCGAGAAGGCGACCCTGATCCGGTTCGTCAAGAACCTCGAGATCGTGATCATGGCGGGCATCGCGGTGGGCTTCCTGTGGAAGGTGGTCAGCCTGCTGATGGCCGGGGTATTCCTGATGGGCCTGCATTCGGCGTTGTTCGGGCCGGTGAAGTACGCCTACCTGCCGCAGCACCTGCGCGACGACGAGCTGGTCGGCGGCAACGGCATGGTGGAGATGGGCACCTTCGTGGCCATCCTGCTCGGCACGATCGCTGGCGGCGCGCTGGTGGGCCTGCCGGTGACCGGCCCGGCCTGGGTGGCGGCGGCCTCGATCGTGGCCGCGGTGATCGGCCGGGTCGCCGCCGGCTACGTGCCGCACTCGCCCGCGCCCGATCCGGCGCTGCGGATCAACTGGAACCCGGTCACCGAAACGCTCGCCAACCTGGGCCATGCGCGCACCAACCGCAGCGTGTTCCTGTCGCTGCTGGGGATCTCCTGGCTCTGGTTCTTCGGCTCGATCTTCCTCACCACCTTCACCGGCTTCGCCAAGGAGACCCTGGGCGGCGACCAGGCCGTGGTGACGCTGCTGCTGGCGATCTTCTCCATCGGCATCGGCGCGGGTGCGCTGCTGTGCGAGCGCCTCTCCGGCCACAAGGTCGAGCTTGGGCTGGTGCCCTTCGGCTCGATCGGCATGACGGTGTTCGCGGTGGACCTGTGGCTGGCGAGCCGCGCGATGGTGCCGCAGGAACTGGTCGGCCTGGCGCCGTTCCTCGCCGACCCGGCGCACTGGCGCGTGATGGCGGACCTGTTCCTGCTGGCGATGTTCGCCGGGTTCTACAGCGTGCCGTTGTACGCGATCATCCAGAGCCGCTGCGAGCCTTCTCACCGCGCCCGCATCATCGCCGCCAACAACATCCTCAATGCGCTGTTCATGGTCGTCGCCTCGCTGATGGCGGCGGCGCTGCTGCACGCGGGCCTGACCTTGCCGCAGCTCTACCTCGTGGTCGGCATCCTCAACGCCGCTGTGGCGATCTACATCTACACCCTGGTGCCCGAGTTCCTGATGCGCTTCATCGTGTGGATGCTGATCCACTCGGTGTACCGGCTCGAGAAGTCCGGGCTGGAGAATGTTCCCGACGAGGGCCCGGCGGTGATCGTGTGCAACCACGTCAGCTTCGTCGACGCGCTGGTGATCGCCGCGGCCTGCCGGCGCCCGATCCGCTTCGTCATGGACCATCGCATCTTCAGGCTGCCCGTCATCTCGTTCGTGTTCCGCACCGGGCGCGCGATCCCGATCGCGCCGGCGAAGGAGGATCCTGAAATGATGGAGCGCGCATTCATCGAGGTGGCGCGGGCGCTGCGCGAGGGCGACCTGGTGGCGATCTTCCCCGAGGGCCGCATCACGGACACCGGCGACATCTACCCGTTCCGGCCGGGCATCACGCGCATCCTCCAAGCGACGCCGGTGCCGGTGGTGCCGCTGGCGCTGCGCGGCCTGTGGGGCTCGTTCTTCTCCCGCAAGGATGGCGCGGCGATGAGCAAGCCCTGGCGTTTCGTTCCGTTCCGCCGCATTGCGCTCGCGGCCGGAGCGCCGGTGCCGGCGGCCGCGGCGACGCCGGAAGAACTGCAGGCCTGCGTGGCGGCATTGCGCGGCGACTGGAGATAGGGGAGGGGTGGGCCATGGCGAGTGCACGCGACGAAATTCTCGACTGGTCCGAGCAGGGGCGCGTCGCCACGGGCAAACTGCGCGCAGCGCTGGAAGTGGGTGGCGCCCTGCCGACCGCAGACCAGTGGCGTGGGTTCCTCGACCAGCTGCTGCTTTACATGGGCGCGGTGTTGCTGGGCGCGGGAGTGATCTTCTTCTTCGCCTTCAACTGGCAGGATCTCGGCCGCTATGCCAAGTTCGGGCTGGTGCAGGCGCCAATCCTGGTGGCGCTCGCCTTTGCCTGGACGTTCGGACTGGAGCGCGCGGCCGGCAAGGCTGCCTTGCTCGCCGCGGCGCTCTTCGTGGGCGCGCTGCTCGCGCTGGTCGGCCAGACTTACCAGACGGGCGCCGATACCTGGGAACTGTTCACCGCCTGGGCGGCGGCGATCCTGCCCTGGGTCCTGCTCGCGCGTTTTCCCGCGCTGTGGATATTCTGGCTCCTGATCGCGAACGTCGCGCTCACGCTCTACTTCACCACTTTCGGCTTCTGGGGCGCGTTGTTCGCGCCCGAGAAGCTGCTGTGGGTGCTGTTCGGCCTCAACACCGTGGCGCTGGCGATCTGGGAAGGGCTGGCGGCGGCCGGGATCGACTGGCTGCGCGAACGCTGGTCCCTGCGCATCCTCGCCTTTGCCAGCGGCGGCATGGCCACGGCACTGGCGGTACTCCATATCGTCGACTGGGTCCGCGGCATCACCTGGGGCGTGCCGGCCTGGCTGGCATGGATGGCGGTTGCCTATGGCACCTATCGCCACTGGACGCGCGACCTGTTCGTGCTTGCCGGCGGGGTTCTGTCGCTTACCGTGGTCACGGCGACTTTCCTCGGCAAGCAGATGAGGTTCGACAGTGCGGGCTCGCTGCTGTTCATCGGCCTGGTCGTGATCGGCATCTCCGCCGCGGGGGGCTTTTGGCTGAAGCAGGTGGCGAACGAGGAGGAGCGGACATGACCACGATGACGCGCGACCGGATCTGGAACGCGTTGCGGCAGGCGGCGCTGGTTGAGGGCGAGATGCCGGCGCCGGGCGACGCACGCTCGCCGTGGTTCGTGCGCGTGATGCTGGGCGTCGCCGGCTGGATCGGGGCCTGGTTCCTGCTCGGCTTCGTTGCCGTGGGCCTGGTGGCGGTGGTGAAGAGCCCCACGGCGTCCTGGCTGGTCGGCGCCGGCGCGTGCGCGGCGATGGCCATGCTGTTCCGCGCCAACCGCAACGGCGACTTCACGTCCCAGTTCGGACTGGCCGTGAGCCTCGCCGGGCAGGCGCTGATGGTCTATGGACTGACCGAGTGGGTGGGGCGGTCCTTCACCGCCGTGGCGCTCGGCGTCGCTGCGCAGCAGGCGCTGTTGTTCATCCTGCTGCCCAACTTCGTGCACCGCGTCTGGACGGCCTGGACGGGCGCCTATGCGATGAGCTTCGCTTTGGCCGACCTGGGCCTGCAGGCGTTCGCGCCGGCGGCGGTGACTGCCGGCGTCATCGTCGTGTGGCTGCGGGAGTTCGACTATCCGGCCAAGGGTGAGCTGCTGCGCGCGGGCGGATACGGTCTGGCGCTGGCCGCGGTGCAGACCGCGGTGATGCATGGCGGACTCTGGTACGGCTGGCTCGCCACCATGGGTGGGCGGGCTCCATCCGAAAGCGCGATGCTGGCGTGGGCCGGTGCAGCGGCCGCGGGCGTGGTGCTGGTCGCGGCGGTGCTGCTGCTCTTGCGCCGGGAGCAGGTCGCCGCGGGTTCAGGACCCGGCAAGGTCGCGCTCGTCGCGGCGGCCATCCTTGCGCTCGCCTTGATCAAGGCGCCCGGCGTCGGTCCGGCGGTGGCTATCCTGGTGGTGGGCTATGCCAACGGCAATCGCGTCCTCGCCGGCCTGGGCATCGCGGCGCTCATCGGTTACCTGTCGCACTACTACTATGCCCTGCACGCCACGCTGCTGGAGAAATCGGCGTTGATGGCCTGCGCCGGGATCGGCCTGCTCGCCGCGAGGCTCGCGCTGCACCGCTGGTGGCCGGCAAAGGAGGAGGTGAACCATGCGTAGGACAATCGCGGTGCTGGCCGGGATCGCGGTGCTCGCCGCCGTGAACTGGATCATTCACCAGCGGGAGCAGCTGATCAGGACCGGCGCGGTGGCGCGGCTGGAGCTGGCGCCCGTGGATCCCCGCTCGCTGATGCAGGGCGATTACATGGCGCTGCGCTTCCAACTCGCCGCGCAGGCGTACCGCCTTGGCACTGACCGCAAGGCGGACGATGGGCACATCGTGGTGAAGGCCGACGACAAAGGCGTGGCGCGCTATGTGCGCCACGACGCGGGCGAAGCGCTGGCGCCAGGAGAGTTGCGGATGCGCTACCGAGTGAGGGAGGGGCGCGTGAAGTTCGCCACCAACGCCTGGTTCTTCCAGGAGGGCCACGCGAAACTCTACGAGCGCGCGCGCTACGGCGAGTTCCGCGTCGCGCCATCGGGGGACATGCTGCTGGTGAACATGCTGGGCGAGAAGCTGGAGCGGCTGGGGCCGCCGGGCTGAGGCGCAAGCTATACTGCGCGCGGAGCCGAACAGGAGAGAGAACCGCATGGCGCGCACGGGCAAGGCGGCAGTCTGCCGCGAACTGAACAAGCCGGTGGTGGTCGAGACCATCACCGTGGACGGCCCCAAGCGCGGCGAGGTGACGGTGAAGATCGCTGCCTGCGGCGTGTGCCACTCCGACCTCTCCGCCACCAACGGCACCATCGCCTTGCCGCCGCCGCTGGTGCTGGGCCATGAAGCCGCGGGCGAGGTGATCGAGGTTGGCGAGGGCGTGACGGGACTCGCGGTCGGCGACCATGTCGTGTCCTCCTTCATCTACATGTGCGGCAGGTGCCGTTTCTGCTCCGGCGGCCGGCCGGTGTTGTGCATCGAGCAGGGCAAGGCGCTGCTGACCCCGCCCGAGGGCACGCCCCGGACGAAGGACAAGGACGGCAAGCCGCTCAACATTTTCTCCGGCTGCGGCGTGATGGCGGAATTTGCCACGCTGTCGGTGGACAACGTGGTGAAGATCGACCCGAAGATGCCGCTGGATCGCGCCGCGCTGGTCGGCTGCGCGGTGACCACCGGCGTCGGCGCCGTGTTCAACACCGCGCGCGTGGAGCCGGGTTCGACGGTGGCCGTGTTCGGCTGTGGCGGGGTCGGGCTGAACACCATCCAGGGCGCGGCGATCGCGGGCGCCGAGCGCATTCTCGCCATTGACACCATGCCGGCCAAGCTGGAAATGGCGAAGACCTTCGGCGCCACCGATGCGTTGCTCGCGGTGCCGGGGCAGGATCCGACCAAGGAGATCAAGAAACTCACCGGCGGCGGCCCGGACTATGCATTCGAGTGCGTCGGGTCGGGCGCGCTCGCGGAACTGGCCTACAAGGCGATCAAGCGCGGCGGCAAGGCGGTGATCGTCGGGGTGGCCCGTGCCACCGAGTCCACCTCGTTCAAGCCGATGACCATGGTGTTCGAGGA
>JBQTJX010000059.1:0-10889 GCA_052386675.1 Betaproteobacteria bacterium | reverse complement strand
GGGTTGAAAGCTTTTCTTATAAAGATCTTTTCAAAGAGATAAACGCAACAGCAGCGATGATGCGGTCGCTCGGCCTCGAGCGGGGGGACCGGGTGATCATCTACATGCCCAACATGCCCGAAGCGGTGTTCGCGATCCTTGCCTGTGCGAGGCTGGGCGCGATACACTCGGTGGTGTTCGGCGGATTTGCGGCCGCCAGCCTCGCCGCGCGCATCGACGACGCGAAGCCGAAGCTGATGATCACCGCCGACGGCGGCAGTCGCATGGGCAAGGTGATTCCCTACAAGCCGCTGGTCGACGAATCCATCCGGTTGTCGAAATACCCGCCCGCCAAGGTATTGATATTCAACCGGGGGCTGGATCCGAACATGCCGTTGATTTCCGGGCGGGATGTCGACTGGAAGGATTTATATTCAAAAACCAGCAAAGAAATCGTTTCCTGCGCCTGGCTTGAGTCCTCGGAACCTTCCTACATCCTCTATACCTCCGGCACGACGGGCAAGCCCAAGGGCGTGCAGCGCGACGTCGGCGGGCACGCGGTGGCGATGGCCGCATCGATGCCCCACATCTATTGCGGCGGGGCGGGCGAGACCATCTTCACCACCTCCGACATCGGCTGGGCGGTGGGGCACTCGTACATCATCTACGCGCCGCTGATCGCGGGCATGACCACCATCCTCTACGAAGGCGTGCCGATGCGGCCCGACCCCGGCGTGTGGTGGAAGATCGTGCAGGACTACAAGGTGAGCGTCATGTTCTCGGCGCCTACCGCGATCCGCGTGCTGAAGAAATTCGACCCCGCGTTTCTGAAGAAGTACGACCTCTCGTCCCTCAAGCACCTGTTTCTCGCCGGCGAACCGCTGGACGAGCCGACGCACGCCTGGATCGCCGAAGGCCTGGGCAAGCCGGTGATCGACCACTACTGGCAGACCGAGACCGGCTGGCCGGTGCTGACCTCCGTGCCCGGAGTGGAGAAGACCCCGATCAAGTTCGGCAGTCCCTCGTTCCCGGCCTACGGCTACGACCTGAAGCTCCTTCGGGAATCGGATGCCACTGTCGCCGGTCCGGACGAGAAGGCCGTGGTGGTGGTGGAGCCGCCGCTGCCACCGGGCTGCATGACCACGCTATGGGGGGACGACGAGCGCTTCGTGAAGACCTACTTCTCCATGTTCCCCGGCAAGCTGCTCTACGCCACCTTTGACTGGGGCATCCGAGACAAGGACGGCTACTACTTCATCCTCGGGCGCACCGACGACGTCATCAACGTCGCCGGGCACCGTCTTGGCACGCGCGAGATCGAGGAGGCGGTGAACATGCACCCTGGCATCGCGGAGTGCGCCGTGGTCGGCGTCGCCGACCAGTTGAAGGGGCAGCTGCCGATGGCATTCGCGGTGCTGAAGGACCCGGCGCTTGCCGCGACGCCGGAAGGCCGCATGAAGATGGAAGGCGAGGTGATGCAGACGGTGAACCAGCAGCTGGGCGCCATCGGCCGGCCTGGACGCGTGTTCTTCGTCACCCTGTTGCCCAAGACGCGCTCGGGCAAGGTGCTGCGCCGGTCCATTGCCGCGCTCGCCGAAGGACGCGACCCGGGAGACCTCACCACCATCGAGGACCCGGGCGCGCTGCAACAGATCAAGGACTGTCTGGGAGTGGAATGAGGACCCGATCCGAGTTGACGCTGGACGATTGCCGCATGCTCGCGGCGGCGGCGCAGGCCGAGGCGCGGCGCAACAACTGGAACGTCGCCATCGCCATCCTGGACGACGGCGGCCACCTGCTGCATTTCGAGCGCATGGACGGGGCCACGCCCGCCAACGCGGGAATCGCGGTCGAGAAGGGCCGAACCGCGGCGATCTCGCGCCGCTCCAGCGGCACCTGGGAGGACATCGTCAAGGGCGGGCGCACCGTGATGCTGAAAATGCCCGGCATCCTGCCGGTGCAGGGCGGTATGCCCATCATGGTGGACGGTACCTGCGTTGGCGGCATCGGCGTATCGGGCGTGCAGTCGCAGCAGGATGAGCAGATCGCGCAGGCTGGCATCGATGCGCTATTGAAGAAATGAACCGGCGGTAACCACAATCGGAGGAGGGGACCATGGATAAGATCGATGCGGGGAGACGGGCAGTACTCGGAGGAATGGCGGCGCTTGGCGGCGCGCTCGCCCTGGGCGGATGCGGCACGGCGATGTCGCCGGGGGTGGGCACTGGCGGCAGCGCAAGGCTGGCGGGGGGGCGCGCTTCGGTTCGCTGGCTGGGCGGCGGCGTGGTGGAACTGGCCACGCCGGACTACAAGCAGATCGCCTTCGGCGACGCGTGGATCTGGAACAACGCCGGCTGGACGCGCTTCAACGTGCAGAAGCCGGCGGAATACGCCACCAAGGAAGGCTTCGCGCGCTATGTTGCCGGCAAGAGTCCGGCGGCGGTCTACTCGCTGCTCACGCACGACCACGGCGACCACATCGGCGACTACTTCGAGATGCTGAAGGTGCTGGTGGATGCCGGGGTGCCGGTCAAGACCGCCGGCCAGAGCGATCTTATGCGCAAGGGCCTGGTGCCCGACTTCAAGAAGGCGGGGCTTGACCCGGCGAAAGTGGTGATCAACGGCGGCGCGGGCATGAACTTCGGCGGCGCCGGCGTGCATGGCGCCATGACCGCGCGCCTGGTGCCTGCGATGCATTCGACCCTGGCGGCGTATCCCGCGGCCGGGTTCATGCTGGACATCGGCGGCGTGCGCGTCTACATCAGCGGCGACACCGATCTGTTCAGCGAGATGAAGACGCTGGGCGAACGCTACCAGCCCAACGTCGCCATCGTCTGCGTCGGCAACGGTCCGTTCACCATGGGGCCGGAGGAGGCGGCGCGCGCCTGCCAGTGGCTGGGGGTGCAGCACGCGATTCCCGTGCACTACGCGCACAACCCGTTCGTGAAGGGCGTGGAGGCGGGCGAGCAGTTCCGCAACGCGCTGGCGCAGATCGCCCCCAGCGTGCAGGTGACGCTGATGAAGCCTGGCGAGACGCGGCCGATCACGAGCTGAACGGTCCGGCCGGGTCCCGGATGTAACCGATCGGTTACATCCGGGGCGCCCTCAGGGCAGCGCCACCACCTTCGCTTCCCTCAGCGCCGCGATCTCCGCGTCCGCGTAGCCCAGGCCTGCCAGCAGGTCCCGCGCCCCCTCGCCGATCGCCGGCGGGTCGCTGCGCTTGGGCAGGCGCTCGCCATCAAGCGCCAGGGGCAGGGTGGGCGCGTGGAAGCGCCCGCCGCCGGGCACCTGCGTGTCCAGCAGCCCGCCCGATGCCTTCAGGTGCGGATCGTCCAGCAGGTCCCAGGGCTTGGAGATGGGCGCGTAGGGCAGGCCGATGGCCTCGAGCTTGGTGATGAGCTCTGCCCTGGTGTAGCGCTTCAGCACGTCGGCCAGGCGCGGCAGCATCCAGCCGCGCTCCTTCACCCTGGCGCCGTTGCTCGACAGCCGCGGATCGGCGGCCAACTCGGGCAACTCGAAGGCCTTGCAGAAGATCGCCCACTGGGTGTCGGTGACCACCCCGACGAACAGGCGCGCGTCCTCGCCATCCTTGTCCGCAGTCTCGAAGATGTCGTACACGCCCCAGGCCGGCCGCTTCACCGACATCGGCGGCGGCGCCTCGCCGGTGAGCTCGAATTGCGCCATGTGCTGCGCCACGAGGAAAGCCACGCTCTCGAACAGCGCGCTGGTGACGCGCCGGCCGCGTCCGGTGCGCTCGCGCTCGCGCAACGCCGCGAGGATGCCCACCGCCGCGAAGGTGCCGCCCATGATGTCCACCACCGAGGAGCCGGCGCGCAGCGGGCGCTCGGGCAATCCCGTCATGTAGGCCAGGCCGCCCATCATCTGCACCACCTCGTCCAGCGCCGCGCGGTGCTCGTAGGGACCGTCGAGGAAGCCCTTCATGGAGCAATACACCAGGCGCGGGTTGCGCTTCGCGAGCGCCTCGTGGCCGAAGCCCAGCTTGTCCAGCGCGCCGGGACGGAAGTTCTCGGTGAGCACGTCGGCGCGGTCCAATAGCCGCAGCACGACTTCGCGACCTTCGGGGCGTTTCAGGTCCACGCCGAGGCTCGTCTTGTTACGGTTGAACACTGGAAAGAATCCGGCTCCGGCGGCCTGCAGGCGGCGGGTGTTATCGCCTTCCAGCGGCTCCACCTTCACGACCTCGGCGCCAAGGTCTGCGAGGACGAGCCCGCAGGACGGGCCCATGACCATGTGCGCGAACTCGACTACACGGACACCATCAAGCGGCAGCACGGAACCCCTTGGGTACGCCTGCGAGCGCCATGTGGCCATACACCTGCTCTTCCGGAATGGCAGCAGCCATCATCTTGCGGGCGTCCATGAGCTTGTCCAGGTCGATGCCGGTGGGCACGCCCATGCTCTCGAACATGAACACCAGGTCCTCGGTGATGACGTTGCCGCTGGCGCCGGGCGCGAACGGGCAGCCGCCCAGCCCGCCCAACGACGAATCGAAATGGCGTACCCCTTCCTCATAGGCGGCGAGTGCATTGGCGAGCCCCAGGCCGCGCGTGTTGTGCAGGTGCGCCGCCTCCAGCTTGTCGCCGATGGCGGCGCGCACGCGGCGGAATACGCGCCGGATCTGCGCCGGGTTCGCGTAGCCCACGGTATCGGCGAGCGCGACGCAGTCGCAGCCGGCCTCCGCGAGCATGGTCGCGAATTTCACCACGTCGTCCTCGGGCACTTCGCCCTGCATGGTGCAGCCGAAGGCGGTGGACACTGCGCCCTCGATGAGCGGGGCCTTGCCGGTCGAATTGCGCAGGTCGACGCAGGCCTTCACCTGCCCGACCATATCCTCCGGAGTCATGCGCACGTTCGACTCGCTGTGCTTGCGCGAGGCGGACACCGGGAAGGTGACCTTGTGCGCGCCGGATTCCACCGCGCGCTGGAAGCCCTTCAGGTTGGGCGCGAGCGCCACGACGCGGATGCCGGGGATGGTCAGCGCGTGCTTCACGATCTCGCCTGTGTCGGCCATCGCGGGGATGAGCTTCGGGGGCACGAAGGAGCCGACCTCGATTTCCTCCAGGCCGGCCGCGGCGAGGGCGCTGATCCAGCGCTTCTTCGCCTCGGTGGGCATGAGCTGGTGGGCGTTCTGCAGCCCGTCGCGCGGGCCGACTTCGCAGATGTGGACTTGTCGCATGGCCGATTCCTCCAGGAAGCTATTTTAGTCCGTGCCAGGCGCAACTTCGTCCTAGTACCGTTCCGGATGGCGAGCCATGGAGGCGGTGATGTGCGACTGGATCCGGGCGAGGTCGCCCTCGTAATCCTCCGAGGCCGCGAACGAGGGCCCGAGGCGGACCACCCTGCGGCTGTAGTCGAAGCTGACCAGCACCACCGGCACGCCGGCGGCGCGGGCGATGCGGTGGAAACCCGACTTCCAGCGCTCGACCCTGGAGCGCGTGCCCTCCGGCGTGATCACCAGCACCAGCTTCTCCCGCCCGTTGAAGATGCGCACCGTCTGCTCCACGAAGTCGGAGGCCGCAGCGCGGTTGACCGGGACGCCGCCCAGCGCGCGCAGGAACGCGCCCAGCGGCCACCAGAACAGCGACTGCTTGGCGATGAAGCGGCAGCCCAGGCGCAACGCGAACTTGGCCATCAGGCCGACCGGTACGTCCCAGTTGGAGGTGTGCGGGGCCACGATCATCACGAATTTCGGGACGTCCGGGAATCCGCCTTCGATGTTCTCCAGGCGCCAGCCGGAAAGGGCCAGCATGCGGCGACCGAACGCGGCGACCAGGGGGCCGTGGGTGCGGGGAGTGGCGGGGGGCAGTTGCGGCACTTCGATCACGCGCGCGTCCTTTCGATCCGGCCCACCGCCAGGCCGCACAGCAGGCACAGAAGGGCGAACGCCAGCATGCCCCACAGGGTAGCGCCCCAGCCGCCGAACCGGGAAGCGAGCCACGCCAGCAGCACCGGGCCCGCCAGCTGGCCAACCTGCGCACCCTGCATCACCATGCCGTTGGTGGTGCCGATGTGGCCCGGCGTGCGCGCGTGGACCGGCACGCCGGAGAAGATCGAGGCAGGAATGATGCCGGCGACGCAGGAAAATGCGAGGACCAGGGCGAAGCGCGCGGCATCGGGCAGAACGCCCGAGAGCATTCCGGCCGCGCTGGCCGCGGCCCCGGCGCTCGCGGCGATAATGAGCGGCCCGCGCTTCACCCCATGCGCCAGCAGCCATCCGCCGGCGAGGTTCCCCGGCACGTTCGCCAGCACCATGAGCGCGCCAAGGAACGCAGCAGTGGCCGGCGTGCCGCCGCGCTCGTCCACGACGAAGGTGGGCAGCCAGACCATGACCGAGGTCCACTGCGCAACGTAGCAGCAGAACAACGCCGTGAGCGCGAGGCTCCCGGGTTGCGCCAGCGATTCGAGGGCCAGGCGCCAGCCGCCGACGCCGCCGGAGCGCGCGGCGGGCACCACGCGCCACGCCAGCGCCGCGCAGGCGAAGGCCGCGATGGAAAGCGCGACCCAGAACCCGCGCCAGCCGAACTGCGCCATCGCATAGGGAGCAGCAAGCATCGCGACCGCCGCACCGAACGGCATGTACGCAGTCCAGATGCCCATGGCGCGGTTGCGGTCCGCGAGCCCGGATACCGAGGCGTTGATGAGCGCGGCGCCGGTAACTGCGAACGTGATGAAGCCGGCGCCCTCCAGGAAGCGAGACAGCAGCAGCGCCGGATAGCCTTGCGCGATTGCGCCCAGCAGGCCTCCCAGTGCCATCACCACGAGCCCGAGGAGGCCAAGCCGCTTGTGCCCGAAGCGGTCGCACAGCAGGCCCATGAACATGCCCACCACGGCGCCCATGGCGTTGATCATGGTGGCGATGAAGCCGGACTCGACCAGGGTCAGGCCCAACTCGGTGCGCATCTCCGGCAGCGCGGGCGGCACCTTGCCCATGAAGGCGCCGCAGGCGACGCCGCCGGCGAACATCGCCCAGACGGCGGCCCAGTTCGTGCGGCTCACGCCGCGGTAACGGGAATCTTGAGCTCGACGATCTTCCTCGACCACTCAGCCGGTCCGGTGTTGTGCACCGAGGTCCCGTTGGAATCCACGGCAACGGTGACCGGCATGTCCTCGATCACGAACTCGTGGATCGCCTCCATGCCGAGGTCGGCGAAGGCAAGCACCTTGGATTGACGGATCGCCTTGGCCACCAGGTACGCCGCGCCGCCCACCGCCATCAGGTAGGCCGCCTTGTGCTTCTTGATCGCCTCCAGCGCGACGGGGCCGCGCTCGGCCTTGCCCACCATGCCGATGAGGCCGGTTTTCTCCAGCATCAGGTCGGTGAACTTGTCCATGCGGGTGGCGGTGGTCGGGCCGGCGGGGCCAATTACTTCGTCGCGCACCGCGTCGACCGGGCCGACGTAGTAGATGACGCGATTGGTGAAGTCCACCGGCAGCTTCTCGCCCCTGGCCAGCATGTCCTGGATGCGCTTGTGTGCGGCGTCGCGGCCGGTGAGCAGCTTGCCCGAGAGCAGCAGGCGCTGGCCCGGCTTCCACGCCGCGACTTCGGCGCGGGTGAGCGTGTCCAGGTTCACGCGGGTGGACTTCGCATCCGCTGTCCAGGTCACCGCTGGCCAGTCGGCAAGCTTCGGCGCCGCGAATTCCGCGGGGCCGGAACCATCCAGCGTGAAATGCGCGTGCCGGGTGGCGGCGCAATTGGGGATCATGGCGATGGGCTTGTTGGCCGCATGGGTCGGGTAGTGGAGGATCTTCACGTCGAGCACGGTGGACAGGCCGCCCAGGCCCTGCGCGCCGATGCCCAGCGCGTTCACCTTGTCGTAGAGCTCGACGCGCAGTTCCTCGTACTTGTCCTTCGGGCCGCGCGCCTTGAGCTCGGCCATGTCGATCTCGCCCATGAGCGATTCCTTGGCCATCACCATGGCTTTCTCCGCGGTGCCGCCGATGCCGATGCCCAGCATCCCGGGCGGGCACCAGCCCGCGCCCATGGTGGGCACGGTCTTCAGCACCCAGTCCACCACCGAGTCCGACGGATTGAGCATGGCGAACTTGGACTTTGCTTCCGAACCGCCGCCCTTGGCGGCGATGTCGATCGAAACGGTCGCGCCCGGCACCATCTGCACGTGGATCACCGCGGGCGTGTTGTCCTTGGTGCTGCGGCGGGCGAACTGCGGGTCCTCGAGCACCGAGGCGCGCAGCGGGTTGTCCGGGTTCAGGTAGCCGCGGCGCACGCCCTCGTTGATCGCCGGCTCGAGGCCTTCCGTGAAGCCGTCAAAACGGGCGTCCATGCCGACCTTGATGAACACGTTGACGATGCCGGTGTCCTGGCAAATCGGGCGGCGGCCCTCGGCGCACAGGCGCGAGTTGGTGAGGATCTGGGCGATGGCGTCCTTCGCCGCCGGCGACTGCTCGCGCTCATAGGCGCGGCCCAGCGCCTGGATATAGTCGACCGGATGGTAGTAGGAGATGAACTGCAGCGCGTCGGCGACGCTCTGCACCAGGTGTTCGCGCTGGATGGCGGCCATCAGTGACTCCCCTGGCCCTGCGGTGCGGCATGGGCCATCAGCCGGTCGCTGTACGCGATGGCGATGGCCGAGAACAGGAACGTGATGTGGATCGCGGTCTGGGCGATCAGCGTCTTCTCGTCGTAGGCGGCGGCATTGATGAAGGTCTTCAGCAGGTGGATCGAGGAGATGCCGATGATCGCTGTCGCCAGCTTGACCTTGAGCACCGAGGCGTTGACGTGCGACAACCACTCCGGCTGGTCCGGATGGGTTTCGAGGTGCATGCGCGAGACGAAGGTCTCGTAGCCGCCGACGATGACCATGATGAGCAGGTTGGAGATCATGACCACGTCGATCAGGCCCAGCACCACCAGCATGATGACCGTTTCGGTGAGCTTGTCCGGGCGCTCGACGCCCGCCACAGTCACCGCGTCAAGCACGTGGCCAAGCGCGCCGGCGTTGCCGAACGCGGCGAGCAGTAGGTAGTACAGTTCCTGCCAGAACAGCCAGACATAGATGCCCTGCGCCACGATCAGGCCGAGGTACAGCGGTAGCTGCAGCCAGCGGCTGGCGAAGATGAGGGACGGAAGCGGGCGCAGGGCGCGGGCTTCGGAGGGCTGTTTCATGGGGCGGCGCTGCCTTTACACGGTGCGGATTTGGTGATTGTATTCGCGTAAGGCGCCTGTAAGCACGCCCCCTGCAAAATCGCTTTCCGAGGGAGGAAACCGGCATGTCCACCAACATCGAAACCGTCCTGACCGAGACGCGCGTGTTTCCGCCGTCCGCGGACTTCGTCCGCCAGGCCAACATCTCCGGCATGGATGCCTACCGCAAGCTGGTCGCGGAGGCGGAGAAGGATTTCAAGGGCTACTGGGGCCGCCTGGCGAAGGAGGAACTGCTCTGGCACAAGCCCTTCACCCAGGTGCTGGACGAATCGAAGGCGCCGTTCTTCCGCTGGTACCACGACGGCGAATTGAACGCTTCGTACAACTGCCTCGACCGGCATCTCAAGACCCAGCCTGACAAGACCGCGATCATCTTCGAAGCGGACGACGGCAAGGTCACCCGCATCACCTACCGGGCCTTGTACGTGGAGGTCTGCCGCTTCGCCAACGCGCTCAAGGGGCGCGGCATCAAGCTGGGCGATCGCGTCCTGGTCTACATGCCGATGTCCATCCAGGCGGTGGTGGCGATGCAGGCCTGCGCCAGGATCGGCGCCACGCACTCCGTCGTGTTCGGCGGCTTCTCGGCGAAAAGCGTGCAGGAGCGCATCGTCGATGCCGGCGCGGTGGCGGTGATCACCGCCGACGGCCAGTTCCGCGGCGGCAAGGAAATCCCGCTCAAGCCCGTGGTGGACGAGGGCCTGGCGATGGGCGGCTGCGAAGCCATCGAGACCGTCATCGTCTACAAGCGTTCCGGCAGCCCGGTTCCGATGGCGGCGGGGCGCGACCTGTGGTGGGAGGACGCAGTCAAGGGGCAGGCCGACAGCTGCGAACCGGCGTGGGTCAATGCCGAGCACCCGCTGTTCATCCTCTACACCTCGGGATCCACCGGCAAGCCCAAGGGGATCCAGCATTCCACCGCCGGCTACCTGCTGTGGACCATCCTCACCATGAAATGGACCTTCGACCACAAGCCGGCGGACGTGTTCTGGTGCACCGCCGATGTGGGCTGGGTCACCGGCCACTCCTATGTCTGCTACGGGCCGCTGGCGGTGGGTGCCACCGAGATCATCTTCGAGGGCGTGCCGACCTATCCGGATGCCGGACGCTTCTGGAAGATGATCCAGGACCACAAGTGCTCCGTGTTCTACACCGCGCCCACCGCGATCCGGTCGCTGATCAAGGCCGGCGGCGACCTGCCGAGGAAATACGACCTCTCCAGCCTGCGCATCCTGGGCACCGTCGGCGAGCCGATCAACCCGGAAGCCTGGATGTGGTACCACGAGGTGGTCGGCGGCGGCCGCTGCCCGATCGTGGACACCTGGTGGCAGACCGAGACCGGCGGGCACCTGATCACGCCGCTGCCCGGGGCGACGCCGACCAAGCCGGGTTCGGCAACGCTGCCGCTTCCGGGCATTTTCGCCGACATCGTGGACGAAACCGGGCAATCCGTCGGGCGCGGCAAGGGTGGCATCCTGGTCATCCGTCGCCCCTGGCCCTCGATGCTGCGGACCATCTGGGGCGACCCCGAGCGCTACAAGAAGACCTACTGGCCGGACGATTTCAAGAACAAGCTGTATCTCGCCGGCGATGGCGCCAGCACGGACGAGGAAGGCTACTTCCGCATCGTCGGCCGCATCGACGACGTGCTGAACGTCTCCGGCCACCGCCTGGGCACGATGGAGATCGAGTCCGCGCTGGTGGCGAACTCGAAGCTGGTGGCCGAGGC
>JBQTJX010000058.1:0-23688 GCA_052386675.1 Betaproteobacteria bacterium | reverse complement strand
CGAAGAGTTCGATGCGGCATTTGGCCGGATGAAGGACGAGGGTGCCGGGGCCGTTCACGTAACTCCCGACCCCATGCTCTTCCATCACCGCATCCGGATCCGGGACCTGGCGATCAGGCACCGTCTGCCGACCGCTTCCGCGATGGTGGGATTCGCCGAGCACGGAGGGCTGTTGCAATACGGGCCCGATCCAGCCGAAGGCTATCGACGGGCCGCACGCTATGTCGACCGGATTCTCAAGGGCGCAAAGCCCGCCGACCTGCCGGTCGAATCGCCGACGAAGTTCCTGTTGCTCCTGAATCTGGCTACGGCCAGAGCGCTCGGGATTTCGCTCCCGCAGGCCATCCTCGTGCGCGCCGACCGGGTGATCGAATGAAGCGGCGCGGGTTTGTCGCTCTTGTCGGCGGTGCTGTTGTGGCGCCGCTTGTCGTGGTCGCACAGCCCGCGCGACGGCTTCCGCGCGTCGGCTTCGTGCTCAATAGCGCGGTGCCCGCAACGATGGAAGGCGCCGAACCCAAGGAGACGGTCATGCGTGGCTTCGTGCATGGATTGCGCGCCCTCGGCTATGAGGACGGCAGGAACATCGCCATCGAACGCCGCACCGCGGAAGGCAGGCTGGAGAGGCTCGAGGGCCTGATCCGGGACCTCGCGCAGGCGCCCGTCGACGTGATCGTGGTGACAGGCAATACCATGGCGCTGGCCGCGATGAAGGTCACTTCCACGGTTCCCGTCATCGTAGCCGGGATGGGCACACCCGTTGAGCATGGCATCGTGCGGAGCTTGGCGCGGCCGGGCGGAAACGTGACCGGCTTGGTGCCGACTTTTGGGATGGAGTATGCCCTCAAGCGGCTGGAGTTGATCCGCGAGTCGCTGCCCAACGCCAGGCGGGTCGCCGTATTCGGTATAAAGGAGGAGCGCACTGCGGCAGGCGTCAATGAACTAAGCGACGCAGCGGCACGACTGGGATTTGCGCTGGTCTTCATTCAGGCGCAATTGCCCAGTATGGATGCCGGTTTGGCGCAACTGGAACGTGAGCGAGTGGACGCGGTGGATGTTGCGCCACTTGCGCCGCTGTTCGTGCATATAGACAAGATTGTCGATGTCGCCAGAAGGGCGCGCATCCCGGACTTCCACGGCTTTCACCAAGCGGTCGATTCCGGCGCCCTGGCCTCGTATGGCCACGATGCCTACGATCTCTTTCGTCGTGCCGCGGAGTTCGTCGTCCGGATCCTCAACGGTGCGAGTCCTGCCGAGATGCCGGTGGAGCAGATCGAACGGCAATCCCTGGTCTTGAACCTCAAGACCGCCAAGGCGCTTGGAGTTACCTTTCCCCAGGCGGTCCTCCTGCGCGCCGACCGGGTGATCGAATGAGGCGCACGTTCGCGCTGGTTTTGCTGACCCTCTTCTTGCCGGTGTCCGAGGTCGTCGCATCTCCGCCCATCGTGGGTGTGATGCAGTTGCTGGGACCCAGTGACGCCTCGCTGGGCGAGATGCTGCGGGGAGAACTGATCAAGCTGGGATATGTCGAGGGCAAGACCCTGAAACTCGAACTGCGCCATGCGCACGGCGACAACAAGCGATTCTCCCAGTTGGCGCTGGAGCTGCTGCGCCTGAAGCCTGCGGTCATCTTTTCTCCCTGCGGGCCTGCGCAGCGCGCGATCCGGGATGCCAGTCGCACGGTGCCGATCGTTTCCTTTTGCGCTGACCCGAACAACTTCCTTGGTGAGGTTCAGAGCCTGAAGCGTCCTGGCGGCCTGACCACCGGGTTCACCCTGCTTGCGCCGGAATCGGTGGGCAAGCGATTCCAACTCCTGCGGGAGTTGCGCCCCGGCCTGACTCGGGTTGCGATCCTGCACAACAAGGTAGACAACTGGGGAAGCTATCTGGGGGAAATGGAGCGCATCGCGCCTACGTTGCGGCTGACCCTGTTGCGCTTGCCGATGATCGAGGGAGCCGCGGATCTGGAGGGTGCGTTTGCGGAGGCGGCCCGATTGCGCGCGGAGGCCGTGGTCGTTCTTCCTGACGCCACGACGGCAGGCGCTTTCGCGCAGATCGGCGCCCTTGCGCTTCGGCATGGCATGCTGTCGGTATTCGACTTCCCCATCGACGAGGCTGGCGGTCTCCTGTCCTACGGCCCTGTTTACAGTGAACTCCTCAGGCACTCGGCAGGCTACATCGACCGGATCCTCAAGGGCACCCCGGCCGGCGAGCTTCCGGTCATCCAACCGACCAGGTTCCAACTGATCATCAATCTCAGGACGGCCCGGGCGCTGGGTATCACCGTGCCGCAATCGCTGCTGCTGCGCGCCGACCGGGTGATCGAGTGAGGCGGCGCGCGTTCCTCGGCACCGTTGCCGCGCTTCTGGGCGCACCGCATGCGCACGCCCAATCCGGAACCCAGCCGCGCCGCATCGCGATCCTGGAGCCCGGGCAGCGATCCATGCGCTCGGAGGTCTGGCGGGTCCTGGAGGTCCGCCTCAGGGATCTGGGCTACATCGAGGGCCGGAACCTGTCGGTCGAGCGTCGATGGGGCGAGGGAATGGAGACACGCCTGCCGCAGCTTGCCCGGGAGCTGCTCGACGCCAAGCCGGAGGTGATCCTGGTCTCGACGACGCCGGCGACGCGGGTCGTGATGAATTTGACCCGGACGATCCCGATCGTCATGACCGGCGCCGCCGATCCTGTCGCCACCGGCCTGGTGGCCTCGCTCGCCCGGCCCGGAGGCAACGTCACCGGCCTGTCCACCCAGCTGGGCAGCGTGGCGGTGAAGCGCGTGGAGCTCATCCGCGAACTGAAACCCGAGGCGCGGCGCATCGCGATGCTTGGCCCTGCGGACAATGCCGGCGTGCAGGCGGTGCTGAAGCAGGCGCAGCAGGCCGCGCGGGCGCTGGGCATGGAGATCTCGCTGGTCGATGCGGCGACCCCGGCAGCCATCGCGAGCGCCTTCGAATCCGTGGCCGCGGCTCGCGTCGACGCATTGCTGGTCACGCAGATCCTGTTCCAGCACCATCCCCAGATCGTGGCGCTGGCGGCGAAGCACCGGATTCCCGCCGCGTACGTGGACCGGCCGATCCTCGAGGCTGGCGGGCTGGTGGTCTTCGGACCCGACCGCGAAGGCCCTTACCGGCATGCGGCCGATTACGTCCACCAGATCCTCCAAGGCGCCAAGCCCGCGGAACTTCCGATCGTGCAGCCGACCACGTTCTGGCTGGGGGTGAATCTGCGCACTGCGCGGGAGCTGGGACTGAAGGTGCCGCAGTCGTTGATCCTGCGTGCCGACCGGGTGATCGAATGAAGCGGCGAGCATTCATCGCCGGCCTCGCCGGCGCGCTGGTAGTGCCTTCTTGGGCCGACGCGCAGACCGCGGTCAGACCGGCGAGCATCGGGGTCATCGAGTTCGGCAATCCACCCGACGGCGGATTCGTGCGTGGGTACCTCGCGGCACTGAGTGATCTGGGCTATGTCGAGCGCGTCAACCTGCGGGTGGAGCGGCGCTATGCGCAGGGCAATCCGGGGCGATTCGGCGAGTTACTCGGCGAGCTCGCGTCCTCCGGCGTCCGACTGGTGTTCACTGTCGGCAACGACATTGCCCAGGTGGCGAAGAACCTGGTGCTGGCGCTCCCGATCGTGACCGCGGGCAGCGAGGATCCGGTCATGAGCGGCCTGATCGCGGATTTCCGCCGTCCAGGCGGGAACATCACCGGCGTCACCTACCTGTCGACGGAACTTGCGGCCAAGCGGCTCGAGCTGCTCAGGGACAGCGTACCGGGACTTGCCCGCGTGGCGGTCCTTTGGGATCCGGCGCATTTCGATACTTACTACAAGGACATGGAGTCTGCCGCCCGCGCGCGCGGCATCCAGCTTCATCTCTTTGAGGTCCGTGATCGGGGAGAGATCGAAGTGGCGATCAAGGCTGCGGGAAGGCTGCAGGCGCAAGCTGTGTTCGTGGTGCCGTCGCGCATGCTGAACATCCAGGCGCGCCGGCTGGGCGAACTTGCGATCGCAGCGCGCATGCCCACGATCGCTGCCTACGCCAACTTTGCGGAGGCGGGCGGGCTCCTGTCCTACGGGGCGGTCGCGCAGGACATGCTTCGGCGCGCGGCCGTTCAGACCGCCCAGATTCTTGGCGGTGCGAAGGCCGGCGACCTGCCCTTCGAGCGCGCCGCCACCTTCGAGCTGGTCGTCAACCTGAAGACGGCGCGCGCGCTGGGGATCACGATTCCGCAGTCGCTGCTGCTGCGCGCCGACCGGGTGATCGAATGAAGCGGCGCAATCTGCTCCTGGCCACCGGCTCGCTCCTGATCGCCCCACTCGTGCGCGCCCAGTCTACGGCGCGGGTGCCGCGCGTCGGCGTCCTCGATCCACTTCCGGCTGCGGCGACCGCGACGTCCATCGCCAGCCTGCGCGACGGGCTGCGCCGCGAGGGCCTCGCGGAAGGCAAGGACTACCAGCTCGAGTACCGCAGCGCGGACGGCCACTTCGATCGTCTCCCGGCGCTGGCCGCTGAACTGGCGGCGCTGCCCGTGCAGGTCCTGGTCGCGCGCAATACGCCCGGGATGATGGCCGCGCGCGCGGCAACGACGCGGATTCCAATCGTAATGGCGGACGTCGGCGATCCCGTGGGCCTGGGCTTCGTGGCGAGCCTGGCACGGCCGGGCGGCAACGTCACCGGGCTGAGCAACGCCACGCTGGAACTGCTGCACAAGCGGCTCGAGCTGCTGCGCGAACTGCTTTCGGGGTTGAAGCAGGTCGCGATCCTGTCGAACGCGCGTGACCAGAACACGCCGGTGCAGCTTGCCGACCTGAGTCGCGCAGCGTCGGTGTTTGGAATTGAAGCGCGAAATTTCGATGCGGGCGCGGAAAGCCGGCTCGGCACGGCGCTCGATGCGGTCGCGCAATGGCGGCCGCAGGCGATGCTGCCGCTGGTCCAACCGCTGTACCGGGTGTTCGTCCCGAGGCTGATCGCCTGGGCCGCAACGCAGCGAATGCCGGTCGTCTTCGCGCGCGACGGCGACGCGGAACGCGGCGGGCTGATGGCCTATGCGGCGGACCTGACCGACCACTACCAGCGTGTGGCAAAGTACGTCGCGCGGCTGCTGGCGGGCGGTGATCCGGCGACGATGGCGGTCGAGCGACCGACCCGCTTCCTGCTGTCCGTCAATCTCAAGGCGGCGCGGGTGCAGTCGATCGTGGTGCCCCAGCCGATCCTGGTGCGTGCCGACCGGGTGATCGAGTGAAGCGCCGCGAATTACTCCGCGCGCTTGCGGCGGCTGCCCTGGTCAATGTAACCGATCGTGCACATTCGCAGCCCGCGCCGCGGCGCGTGGCGTGGGTCGCGCAGTCCAAGGCTGTGGATGGCGCACTCTTCCTCGACGCGCTGCGCAATGGCTTGCGCGAGCGCGGCTACTCGGATGGCCGCGAGATCCGCCTCGAGGCGCACTGGGGCGACGAGTCCGCGCAGCGGGTGGCGCGCCTGCTGGGCGAGGTCGCCGCGTCCCGGCCGGCGGTCATCCTCGCCCTTGGCCCGCCCGCGGTGATGGCGCGGCGCACGATCTCCGACATCCCCGTGGTGTACGCCTACAGCGGTGACCCGGTGGCTGCAGGGCTGATCGAGTCGCTGGCACGGCCGGGCGGCAACGTCACCGGCATGTCCTTCCTGACCCTCGAGCTGGTCGGCAAGCGCATCGAATTGCTGTTGGAGGTGCTGCCGCGCGCCAAGCGCATCGCGGTAGTCGCGAGCCCGGAGCACCCGGGCGATTCCGCCGAGCGTCGCGCTACCACGGAAGCGGCGAAGCGCTTCGCGCTCGACCTGAAGTTCTTCGATCTGCGCGGCGCCGCACAGATGGAAAATGTGCTGGCGGTCGTGGAGCAATCGGGCAGCGAGGCGGTGATGTTCTTCCCGGTACAATCGGTCATGAGTTTGCGCGAGCGCATTGCACGGTGGTCGCTGCGCACCGGCGTTCCGGCGATGTCGGGATGGGCGCAGTTCGCCGAGGCGGGCAATCTGATGACCTATGGTCCAGACCTGCAGCAGAGCTACCGGCGCCTGGCGCATTTCGTGGACCGCATCCTGCGCGGGACGAAGCCGGCGGACCTGCCCGCCGAACTACCGACGCAGGTCGAGATGGTGGTGAATATGAGGACTGCGCGGTCACTCGGCATATCGGTACCTCAGTCGGTGCTGTTGCGCGCGGACAGGGTGGTCGAGTGAGGCGGCGGGACTTCCTGGCGCTGGCGGGGATCGCCGGCATCGCGCCCGGCGCGCTGGCCCAGCCCGGCCGTCCCCCGCGCATCGGCTACTTGCTGTTGCAGCCCATGTCCACCGCGCCTTCACGCGAACGGCTCGCATTCCTTGAGGGATTGCGGGTGCTCGGCTACGAGCCAGGTAAATCGGTGGTGCTCATCTACCGCTCTGCCGAGAACGCGCCGGAGTTTCTCGACGACATGGCGCGCGACCTCGTGGCGGGAGGCGTCGACGTCATCGTAACGGCGGGCTCGGAGGCGACGTTGAGCGCGATGCGGGCGACGCGCCGCATCCCCATCGTGATGATGGCGGTCGGGGATCCGGTCGGCATCGGAGCGGTGAAGGCCATTGCCCGGCCGGGGTCGAACGTCACGGGCATGTCATTCCTTTCCAGCGACCTCACCCCCAAGCGGATCCAGCTGGCGACGGAGGTGCTGCCGCGGGCGAAGCGCATCGTCGTTGCCTGGGATAGCCGCAATGCCAATGCCCGGGCGGAGGCGGGCACCGCGCAGGCCTCCCTGGGCGCGATTGGACTGCAGGCGGAGATGGTGCCCATCGCGGACGAACTGGACATCGACGACGCACTCATGAACATCGCGGCCCGCAGAGCGGATGCGTTCTATCTCGCTTTCGAGGGTGGCCTGGTGGCCGGCAATCGCACCCGCTTCGCCGGGTTCGCGCTCCGCCAGCGCCTGGCGCTGATCTCCGGCTGGAGCGGCGTGACCGAGGCGGGCGGCCTGCTCAGCTATGCGCCGGACTTTCCTGGCATGTTCCGGAGTTCCGCCATGCACGTGCACCGTGTCCTGCGCGGAGAGAATCCCGCGGCGATTCCGATCGAAATGCCGACTCGCATCGAGCTGGTCATCAATGCCGGTACCGCGAAGTCCCTGGGGATCGTGCTGCCGCAGTCGATCCTCCTGCGCGCCGACCTAGTGATCGACTAGCCCGCAGGCGGACTCCTTCAGCCAAAAAAAAGCCCGCGACCTCGGTCGCGGGCTTTCCCCCTCTCCTCCGCAGAATCGTCTTACTTCAGTGCCGCCTCCACCGCCCGCTTCGTCATCACCGTGACGAGGTGGGCGCGGTACTCGGCGCTGGCATGCAAATCCGTGTTCAGGCCTTCCTTCTTCTGCTTCACCCCGGCGGCGGATTCCGGCGCGAACTTGGCCGAGAGCGCCTTCTCCATGTCCGCCTGCCGGAACACGCAGGGGCCGGCGCCGGTCACGGCAACCCGTACCGAACCACCGAAATCGGCCACGAACACGCCGACGATGGCGAAGCGCGAGGCCGGGTTCTTGAACTTGATGTAGGCGGCGCGCTTGGGCACCTGGAAGGACACCGAGGTGATGATCTCGCCGGGCTTCAACGCGGTCTCGTACAGGCCGGTGAAGAACTTGTCGGCCTCGTACTTGCCCTTGTTCGTGGTGATGGTGGCGTTCAGCGCCAGCACCGCCGCCGGGTAGTCCGCCGCCGGGTCGTTGTTGGCGATGGAGCCGCCACAGGTGCCCATGGCGCGCACCTGGCGGTCGCCGATCATGCCGGCCAGCGCCGCCAGCGCGGGAATCGCCTTCTTCACGTCAGCCGAGTTCTGTACTTCGGCATGCCGCGTCATGGCGCCCACGGTGACCGTCTTGCCGTCGGACTTGATGCCCCCCAGCTCCTTCAGCGTGCCCAGGTCGATCAGGTCCGAGGGCGAGGCGAGGCGCAGCTTCATGGCCTGCACCAGCGACTGGCCGCCGGCGAGGAGCTTTGATTCGCCCTTGCCCGCGAGGGTGGCGGCCTCGTTGAGGCTGCCGGCGCGGTGGTAGTTGAATGCGTGCATGTCTGGTTCTCCTCAGTTCTTTTTCTGCAATGCGGACCACACCACCTGCGGCGTGGCGGGCATGGGAATGTCCTTCACGCCCAGGGCATCGGTGATGGCGTTGATGAGCGCGACCGGGGCGCCGATGGCGCCGGCCTCGCCGCAGCCCTTGACGCCAAGCGGGTTATGCGTGCAGGGCGTCTCGCGCGTGTCCACCTGGTAGGAGGGCACGTCGTCCGCGCGCGGCATGCAGTAGTCCATGTAGGACCCGGTGAGCAACTGGCCGTCATCGCCGTAGCGGCAGCCTTCCAGCATCGCCTGCCCGATCCCCTGGGTGACGCCGCCGTGCACCTGGCCCTCGACGATCATCGGGTTGATGATCTTGCCGAAGTCGTCCACCGCGGAAAACTTCTCGATCTTCACCACGCCGGTCTCGGGATCCACCTCGACCTCGCAGACGTAGGAGCCGGCGGGGAAGGTGAAGTTGGACGGGTCGTAGAACGCGTTCTCGTTCAGGCCGGGCTCGAGCTTGTCGTGCGGGTAGTTGTGCGGCACGTAGGCCGCGAACGCCACCTCGCCGAACATCTTCTTCTTGTCGGTGCCCTTCACCTGGTAGACGCCCCGGTCGAACTCGATGTCGGCCTCGGCGGCTTCCATCAGGTGGGCGGCGATCTTCTTGCCCTTGGCGACGATCTTGTCCAGCGCCTTGACGATGGCGGTGCCGCCCACGGCGATCGAGCGCGAGCCGTAGGTGCCCATGCCGAACAGGACCTTGGAGGTATCGCCGTGCACGATGTCCACGTTCTCGATCGGCATGCCGAGGCGGTCGGCCACGACCTGCGCGAAGGTGGTCTCGTGCCCCTGGCCGTGCGAATGCGAGCCGGTGAACACCGTCACGCTGCCGGTCGGGTGCACGCGCACTTCGCCGGCCTCGAACAGGCCGGCGCGCGCGCCCAGCGACCCGGCCACCGCCGAGGGCGCGATGCCGCAGGCCTCGATGTAGGCCGCGTAGCCCAGGCCGCGCAGCTTGCCCCTGGCCTCGGAGGCCTTCTTGCGGGCTGCGTAGCCGGCGACGTCCGCCAGCTTCTGCGCCGCGTCCAGCGTGGCGTTGTAGTTGCCGGTGTCGTATTGCAGCGCGACCGGGGTCTGGTAGGGGAACTCGGTGATGAAGTTGCGCCGGCGGATCTCGGCCGGGTCCAGCTTCATCTCGCGCGCCGCGGTTTCCACGAGACGCTCGACCACGTAGGTGGCCTCGGGCCTGCCGGCGCCGCGATACGCGTCCACCGGCACGGTGTTGGTGAACACCGCGGTCACCTCGCAATGGATCACCGGCGTCTTGTACTGCCCGGCGAGCAGCGTGGCGTACAGGATGGTCGGCACGCAGGAGGCGAAGGTGGACAGGTATGCGCCCACGTTCGCGGTGGTCTTGACGCGCATGCCGAGGAACCTGCCGTCCTTGTCCATCGCCAGTTCGGCGACGGTGTGGTGGTCGCGGCCGTGCGCGTCCGACATGAACGCTTCCGAACGGTCCGAGGTCCATTTCACCGGGCGGTTGACCTGCTTCGAGGCCCAGGTGACGGCGACGTCCTCTGCGTACAGGTAGATCTTGGAACCGAAGCCGCCGCCGACGTCCCCCGCCACCACGCGCACCTTGTGCTCGGGCAGGCCCATGACGAAGGCAGTCATGAGCAGCCGCTCGACGTGCGGGTTCTGGCTGGCGACGTAGAGCGTATAGCTGTCGTCGGCGCGCGAATACGAACCGTTCGCCACGCGCGGCTCCATCGCGTTGGGGATCAGGCGGTTGTTGATGAAGTCAAGCTTGGTGACATGCGCGGCCTTGGCGAAGGCGGCGTCGCAGACGGCCTTGTCGCCGATGGCCCAGACGTAGCAGGTGTTGTCCGGCGCGGCCTCGTGCAGCTGCGGCGCGCCCTTCTCGCGCGCCTTGCGCCCGTCCACCACGGCGGGCAGGACGCCGTAGTCCACCTCCACCAGCTCGGCGGCATCGCGCGCCTGGTCCTCGGTCTCGGCGATGACGATCGCGACCTGGTCGCCGACATGGCGCACCTTGCCCTGCGCGAGGCAGGGATGCGGCGGCTCCTTCATCGGCTGGCCGTTGACGTCGGTGATCAGCCAGCCGCAGGGCAGGCCGCCCAGCTTGGCGGCGGCGAGGTCCTCGCCGGTGTAGATCGCCAGCACGCCCGGGGCCTTCTTCGCGCGGTCGAGCTTGATCGACTTGAGCGTCGCGTGCGCGTGCGGCGAGCGCACGAACACGGCATGGGCCTGCCGCGGCAGGGTGAGATCGTCGGTGTACTGGCCCGCGCCGGTCAGGAAGCGATAATCCTCTTTCCTCTCGATGCGCGCGCCGATGAGCGGTGCGTTCATGGTGTCCTCACTTTCCTGCCGCCATGGCCTTGGCGCCGGCGGCGATGGACTTCACGATGTTGTGGTAGCCGGTGCAGCGGCAGAGGTTCCCTTCCAGCGCCTCGCGGATTTCCTGCTCGCTGGGGTTCGGGTTGCCCTTGGCGAAGTCGATCGCGTTCATCACCATGCCCGGGGTGCAGAAGCCGCACTGCAGGCCGTGGTTCTCCTTGAACGCCGCCTGCATCGGGTGCAGGGTGCCGTCGGCCTTGGCCACGCCCTCGATGGTGGTGATGTCGGCGCCCTCAGCCTGCATCGCCAGCATGGAGCAGGACTTCACCGCCTTGCCGTTCATGCTCACGGTGCAGGCGCCGCATTGCGCGGTGTCGCAGCCGACATGGGTGCCCGTCAACCGCAGGTGCTCGCGGATGTACGTGACCAGCAGGGTGCGGTCCTCGACCTCGGCCGTGACCGCCTTGCCGTTCACCTTCATGGAAATTTTTACCGCCATGTCGCCTCCTTGCGATGGATTCTCGGGTTCTGGATTGCCTTGCGGGACGGCCATCCTAACGAAGCGGGTATCCGGGAGCAATGTTGCGCCGCCGCAAACCCGCCCCGGCGTAAAATAAAAAGATGGACAGCGTAGACATCGAAGTGCTCCGCAGCGCCGAGGCCTGGCGCAAGGCCGGCCATCGCGTCACCCTTGGCACCATCATCAAGACCTGGGGCTCGGCGCCCCGGCCGGTAGGGGCGCTGGTCGTCATCCGCGACGACGGCCAGGTGGTGGGCTCGGTCTCCGGCGGCTGCGTCGAGGACGACCTGATCGAGAAGGTGAAGGCGAAGCCCGCCGACCTGCCGCAACTGGTGACCTATGGCGTAACGAACGAAGAGGCCACGCGCTGGGGCCTGCCCTGCGGCGGCACGCTGCAGCTGGTGATGGAGCCGGTGACGCAGGCAAGCGGCATCGAGGCGCTGCTCGCCACCATCGGCCAGCAGCAGCTGGTGCGCCGGCGCCTGGACATGGCCACCGGAGAAGTCGCGCAGCAGCCGGGAAGTTGGCAGGACGTGCTCGAATTCGACGGCAAGGTGCTCACTACTGTGCACGGCCCGCGCTGGCGCCTGGTGCTGGTCGGTGCCGGGCAGCTCACGCAGTACCTCGCCGAGATGGCGCACATGCTGGACTACCACGTCACCGTGGTGGACCCGCGCGAGGAATACGCCGCCGGCTGGAACGTTGCCGGCGTTCCGCTCAACCGCGGCATGCCCGACGACGTCGTGCGCGAAATGAACCTGGACGGCCACAGCGCGGTGGTCGCGCTGACGCATGACCCCAAGCTGGACGACCTCGCGCTCATGGAGGCGCTGAAGTCCGCGGCGTTCTACGTTGGCGCCATCGGCTCCAAGAAGAACAACGACGCGCGCCGCACGCGCCTGCTTGAATTCGACCTGGCGCAGGCCGAGATCGACCGCCTGCGCGGCCCGGTGGGCCTGTACATCGGCTCCAAGACCCCGCCCGAGATCGCGGTGGCCATCCTGGCCGAGATGACCGCGGTGCGCCACGGGGTCAGCGAACCCAGCTGGGCGGCGAAGAAGGGCAGCCGTTTCGATCCTTCGGCCTGCGAAGTGCCCGGACAGGCCGCGCCCGCCGCGGCGCAGAAATCCTGATCTCGCGTTGAACATCGTCGGCATCCTGCTCGCGGCGGGATCGGGTTCCCGCTTCGGCTCCAACAAGCTGCTACACGCGCTGCCGCACGGTGTGTCCATGTCGGTCCAGGCGGCGCGCAACCTGAAATCGGCGCTTCCGCGAGTGATCGCGGTGCTGCGTCCGGGCGCCGACGAGACCGCCCGCGTGCTGGCCGAGGCCGGCTGCGAAATCCATTTCTGCCGCAACGCCGCCGAAGGCATGGGCGCGAGCCTCGCCTGCGCGGCGAAGGCCACGCCCGAGGCCGACGGCTGGCTGGTGGCGCTCGCCGACATGCCGTTCGTGCGACCGACCAGCATCGGCGCGGTGCGCGATGCGCTGGTGAAGGGGGCGGACCTTGCCGCGCCCTATTTTCGTGCGCGGCGCGGCCACCCGGTCGGGATCGGCAAGCGTTTCCGCGGCCAACTGGAATCCGCCTCCGGGGATGAGGGCGCGCGCAAGCTGCTCATCGAGCAGGAAAAGTGGCTGGTGAAGGTTCCGGTGGGCGACCCGGGCGTGGTCCGGGACATCGACCGGCCCTCGGACCTTGCGCCTCCCATCATCGCGTAAAATCCGCCTCCCCATGATGAATGCCCTCCTCGAGAAGTCCGACCCTGAAATCTGCGGCGTCATCCGCAAGGAGGCGCGCCGGCAGGAAGACCACGTCGAGCTGATCGCCTCGGAGAACTACGTCAGCCGCGCGGTGCTGGCGGCGCAGGGCTCCGCGCTCACCAACAAGTACGCCGAGGGCTATCCCGGCAAGCGCTACTACGGCGGTTGCGAATTCGTGGACATGGCCGAGGCCATCGCCATCGAGCGCGCGACGCAGCTGTTTGGCACCACCTGGGCCAACGTGCAGCCGCATTCGGGATCGCAGGCCAACCAGGCGGTGTACGCGGCGGCGCTCAAGCCCGGCGACACCATCCTCGGCATGTCGCTCGCGCACGGCGGGCACCTCACGCACGGCTCGCCGGTGAACCTCTCGGGCAAGCTCTACAAGGTGGTGTCCTACGGGCTGGATGCCGACGAGCGCATCGACTACGCGCAGGCCGAGCGCCTGGCGCTGGAGCACCGGCCGAAGATGATCGTCACCGGCGCCTCGGCGTACTCGCGCGCCATCGACTGGCAGCGCTTCCGCGCCATCGCGGACAAGTGCGGCGCGCTGCTCATGGCCGACATGGCGCACTACGCCGGGCTTGTCGTCACCGGCCTGTATCCGAGCCCGGTCGGCATCGCCGATTTCGTCACCACCACCACGCACAAGACGCTGCGCGGCCCGCGCGGCGGCCTGATCACGGGCAAGCCGGAACAGGAGAAGGCCATCAACTCCGCCATCTTCCCCGGCATCCAGGGCGGCCCGCTGATGCACGTCATTGCCGCCAAGGCGGTGGCGCTGGGCGAGGCGCTGCGGCCGGAGTTCAAGGACTACCAGCGGCAGGTGCTGGCGAACGCCCGCGTCATGGCCGAGGTGCTGCAAAAGCGCGGCCTTCGCGTGGTCTCCGGCGGCACCGACAGCCATCTGTTCCTGCTCGACCTGCGCGCGAAGAACGTCACCGGCAAGGACGCCGAGGACGCGCTGGGGCGCGCCCACATCACGGTCAACAAGAACGCCATCCCGAACGATCCGCAGAAGCCCACCGTCACCTCCGGCATCCGCATCGGCTCTCCCGCGATGACCACGCGCGGCTTCGGGGTGGCCGAGGCGGAGCAACTGTCGAACCTGATCACCGACGTGCTCGAGGATCCGGCCGGCGAGGCCACCCGCAACCGCGTCGCCGGCGAGGTCAAGGCGATGTGCGCGAAGTTCCCGGTCTACCGCTAGCGCGCCGGAGCCGCCGCCTTGCGCTGCCCGTTCTGTGCCCACGAAGACACCAACGTGGTGGACACGCGCTCCAACCCGGGCACCAATGTCATCCGGCGGCGGCGCAAGTGCCCCAAATGCGACAAGCGCTTCACGACCTACGAACGGGTCGAGTTGCGCATGCCGCGCCTGGTGAAGAAGGACGGCAGCCGCAGCGATTTCGACCGCGACAAGCTGCTGGGCAGCATGATGCTCGCGCTGCGCAAGCGCCCCGTGGCCACCGACGCCATCGACAGCGCGGTGGACCGCATCGAGGAGAAGCTGCGCTCGCTGGGCGAGCGCGAGACGCCCACCAGCCGCGTCGGCGACCTGGTGATGCGCGAGCTGGCGAAGCTGGACAAGATCGCCTACATCCGCTTTGCTTCCGTTTATCGCAGCTTCGAGACCCCGGACGACTTCCGCGAGGCGGTGCAGGAGATCAAGTCCTCGCGCCGCAGAAAGAGGTGAACGCCGTTCCCGGGCCCGACGGCGACATGATGGCGCGCGCGCTCGCGCTGGCGGCGAAGGGCCTGTTCACCGCCACGCCCAATCCGCGCGTCGGTTGCGTCATCGCGAAGGACGGCAAGGTGGTGGGCGAGGGCTGGCACGAAAAGGCCGGCCTGCCGCACGCCGAGGCGAACGCGCTCGCCGCCGCCGGCGCCGCAGCGAAGGGCGCCACCGCCTACGTCACGCTGGAACCCTGCAACCACCAGGGCCGCACGCCGCCCTGTGCGCAGGCGCTCATCCAGGCTGGCGTCGCACGCGTCGTGGCCGCGGTGCGCGACCCGAATCCGAAGGCGGAGCTGGGCGCGGAGACGCTCGAGGCCGCCGGCATCCGCGTCGACGTCGGCTTGATGGAGGAAGAGGCGCGCGAGCTCAACATCGGTTTCTTCTCGCGCATGGCGCGTGGCAGGCCGTGGGTGCGGATGAAGATCGCGGCGACGCTCGATGGGCGCACCGCCCTGGCCGACGGCCGCAGCCAGTGGATCACCGGCGACGAGGCGCGGCGCGACGGCCACCACTGGCGCGCGCGCGCCTGCGCCATCCTCACCGGCATCGGCACGGTGAAGGCCGACAACCCTCGCTTGACAGTGCGCGAGGTGGCGACGACGCGCCAGCCGCTCAAGGTGCTGGTGGACAGCCGGCTCGAGGTCGCGGAGGACGCGAAGATCTTCGAACAGGGCGAGGTGCTCATCGCCTGCGGCGTGCACAAGCAGCGCCGGCTGCGCGGCGAAACGCTGCAGCTGCCGAACCAGCAGGGCAAGGTGGACCTGCCCGGGTTGCTGGAGGAGCTCGCCCGCCGCGGCGTCAACGAACTGCACGTCGAGGCGGGATTTCGCCTGAATGGGTCCCTGGTGCGCGAGGGCTGCGTGGACGAATTCCTCGTCTACGTGAACCCCAGTTTCCTGGGCGACACCGCGCAGGGCATGGTGGACCTGCCCGGGATCGATTCGCTGGAGGCGCGGCCGCGGCTGCGCCTGCATTCGGTCCAGCGCGTCGGCGACGACACGCGCATCCTCGCGAGGCGTTGAATGTTCACCGGCATCGTCCAGGCTGTTGGCCGCATCGTTTCGGTCAAACCCTTCGTCATCGACGCGGGCAAGCTGCCGCAGGGCGACGTGCGCATCGGCGATTCCATCTGCGTGCAGGGATGCTGCCTGACGGTGACGCGCAAGGCCGGGCGTCGGCTTTCCTTCGACGTGTCGAAGGAAACGCTGCGCGTCACCGTGGGGCTGGAGGCGCCAGGCGCGGTGAACCTGGAGAAATCCCTCGCGCTGGGCGACCGGCTGGGCGGGCACCTGGTCACCGGGCACGTGGATGGGGTCGGGTCCTGCGCGCAGGTGAAGGGCAGCGTGTATGCGTTCCGCACGCCCGCGACGCTCGCGAAGTACATCGCGCGCAAGGGTTCGGTCACCGTGGACGGCGTCAGCCTGACGGTGAACGCGGCGCGCGGCAACCGGTTCGAAGTGAACCTGATCCCGCACACGCTCGCGGTAACCACGCTCGGGCGCCTGGCGCCGGGGGCGAAGGTCAATATCGAGGTTGATCTGGTGGCGCGCTATGTGGAGCGACTGGCGCGGCGCTAGCCCGGGCGGGGGTATCCTTCCCCCATGAACGACAAGCTGTCCGGCAGCACCCCGCGGGAGTTGGCCGCGGCCGAGGCGGCGGCACGCGCCGGGGGACTGGCGGGCCTGTTCGCCGACTGGTACTGGGTGCTCGACCGCGAGCTGCGCTACGTCCACATCTCCGGCCAGGGCGACCAGCGCAACCGCGTCAACGCCGCCAGCCTGATCGGCCAGCTCCGCTTCGAGGGGCGCGAGTTCGAGCCGCTGGACATGACCAAGGCCGAATTCGAGCGCCTGCACGCGCAAGCGAAGCCCTATCGCGACGTGCGCGCGCGCATCGGCATCGGCGGCGGCAGCCACCACTACATCGCCATCAGTGGCGAGCCGCTGCTGGACGCATCGGGAACCCTCACCGGATACCACGGCGTCACGCGCGACATCACGCAGGCGTACCAGACCCAGGCGGCGCTCGCCGAAAGCGAGGCGCGCTTCCGCAGCCTGATCGCGCTGTCCTCGGATTTCTACTGGGAATCGGACCGCGAGCATCGCATCACGGTGCGCACCGGGGGCGGGGCTCGCTCCCTGGACCAGGTCGGCGGCGGCGCCATCTTCGGCAAGCGGCGCTGGGAACTGGACACGGTGGCGCCCGACGCCGCCGGCTGGGACGCGCATCGCGCGGACCTGGAGGCGCGGCGCACGTTCCGCGGCTTCGAGTTTGCCTGGGTCGGCGCCGACGGCAAGGTGTACCACCTGTCCATCAGCGGCGAGCCGGTGTTCGACGCTGGCGGCGGGTTCGCGGGCTACCGCGGCATCGGCAGCGACAACTCGGCGCGCCGGCGCGAGGAACAGCTGGTCGCGCTGGAGCACGCGGTGGCGCAGGGGCTTACGGAGGCGCGGGATGCGACGCAGGCGGTGGAACGGGTGATGCGCGCCGTGTGCGAGGTCACCGGCTTCGACTGCGCGCGCTATTTCCGCATGGATGCCGCGGACGGCGTCATGCGCCAGGCCGCGGGCTGGAGCGCCGACCCCGGGCTGCTGGCGCGCTTCGTCGAGAACGCGCGCAAGCGGGAGTTCAAGCCCGGCGAGGGCGTGGTGGGCGAGGTCTGGCGCAGCGGCAATCCGCTCTGGATCGGCGACATCGCGAACGACCCGCGCTTCATCAATGCCACTGCGGCGGGCGGCGCCAGCCTGCGCACCGGGTTCACCGTGCCGATCACCTACGACGGCCGCATCGAGGGCGTGCTGTCCTTCCTCAGCGTGCGCCTGCATCCGGAGGACCCGGTGCTGCTGCGAACGGTGCGCGCGGTGGCGAGCCAGCTGGCGCAGTTCCTCGGCCGCGCGCGCAGCCAGGAGCAGCTGCGCGAGAACGAGGAGCGCTTTCGCAGCCTGACCGAGCTGTCCTCGGACTGGTACTGGGAGCAGGACGCCGAGCTGCGCTTTGTCACTTTCTCCGGCGGCAGCATCCCGCGCAAGTGGGGCGTGGACCAGATGAACGCGATCGGCAAGCGCCGCGACGAAATCCCCGGCGTGGTGGCGGTCAGCTGCAGCTGGGAGGCGCACCAGGCGGACCTGGACGCGCGCAAGCCCTACCGCGACTTCATCTACATGCGGGTGCACCGGGAGACCGGCCAGACCCACTACGTGTCCGCCAGCGGCTATCCGCTGTTCGACGCCGCGGGCCGCTTCATCGGATACCGTGGCGTCGCAACCGACGTCACCGAGCGCGTGCGCGTCGAGCGCCTGCGCGAGATGGAGCACCGCGTCTCCGGCCTGCTGGCCGCGGGCGAAGATGCCGCGGGCACCCTCGAGGCCGTGATCCGCACGGTGTGCGAGACCCACGGCATCGATTGCGGCCGCTATTTCGAGGCCGACGAGTACAACGAGTTCCTGCACTTCGCGGGCGGCTGGAGCGTCGCCGAGGAGGGCGCGCGGCATTTCCTGGAAGGCTCGCGCGCGACGCGTTTCCGGCGTGGCGACCGGGTCTCGGGCGCGGTCTGGGAGCAGCGCGAGGCGATCTGGGTAGCGGACGTGACCCTGGATCCGCGCACCGTGAACACGCCGGTGGCCGGGTCCGGGATGCGCTCGATGCTGGGCGTGCCGGTGGTCTCCGGCGGGCGGGCAGTGGGCACCCTATCCTTCACCAGCCGCCAGATGCGTGCGCCGGACCAATCCCTGCTGCATGCGCTCACCGCCATCGGCGGCCAGCTCGGCCAGTTTCTCGGCCGTGCCCGCAGCCAGGACGCGCTGCGCGAGAGCAACGCCTTGCTGGAGATGCACGCGCGGCAGCAGAAGCGCATTGCCGAGTTCGGCCAGTTCGCGCTGAAGCGGCACGGCGAGGAGGAGCTGATCGCGGCCGCGTTGCGCGCGCTGGGCGACGAGGTCGAGCGCATGGTGTTCTTCGAGCGCGACGCCGAGGGGCGGTTGCGCCTGCGGCAGGGCCTGGGTCCCGAGGTCGCGGAGTCGGTCGGACGCACCGCGCCCGTGATCCCGGGGGGCGCAGCCGGGCGCGTGCTGGACGGCGGCGAGGCGGTGCGGGTGGACGGGGACTATTTCACCGCGCTGCCCGAGGACATGCCCTGGTCGGGCTGGCTGCGCCGCATGCAGTCCGGCGTCTTCGTCCCGGTCACGCACGACGGCCACGCCCACGGCATGCTGGCCCTGTTCGACTCCGCGCCTGGCGCCTTCGAGGAAGACGACCTGCACTTCGCCGAATCCGTCGCCAACGTCCTCTCGGCTGCGCTGCAGCGCGAGCAGGCCGAGCAGCGGCTGTCCCACATGGCGCAGTTCGACGCCCTCACCGGCCTGCCCAACCGCACCCTGCTCGAGGACCGGCTGCGCCAGACCATGGCGCAGTCCCGGCGCAAGCACTGGCAGACCGGCGTCCTGTTCGTGGACCTGGACCGCTTCAAGCTGGTGAACGACACCCTGGGCCATCCGGTCGGGGACCGCCTGCTGCGCGAGGTGGCGCAGCGCCTGGCGCAATGCGTGCGCGCGGACGACACCGTGGGCCGCATCAGCGGCGACGAGTTCGCCGTGGTGATCGCCGACCTGGCCCGGCCCGAGGACGCCGGCGTCGTGGCGCAGAAGATCCTCGAGGCCCTGGCGCGGCCCTTTGCGCTGGACGCCAGCGAGACCTTCATCAGCGCCAGCATCGGCATCTCGGTGTTCCCGGCCGACGGCGAGGACGCCGACACCCTGCTGCGCAACGCCGACATGGCGATGTACCGCGCCAAGAAGGGCAGCCGCAATGCCTACCGCTTCTTCACCGCGAAGATGAACGATCGCACCGTGAGGAAGCTCGAGCTGCACACCGACCTGCGGCACGCGGTCGAGCGGCGCGAGTTCTCGCTGCACTACCAGCCCAAGGTCGAGCTGGCGCGCGGCGCCCTGACCGGCATGGAGGCGCTGCTGCGCTGGAACCACCCGCGGCGCGGCGCGGTGTCCCCGGCCGAGTTCATCCCGGCGCTGGAGGAATCCGGCCTCATCCTCCCGGTCGGGGAGTGGGTGCTGGAGGAGGCCTGCGCGCAGCAGAAGCGCTGGCGCGAGTCGGGCCTGGCGCCGGTCCCGGTGGCGATCAACCTCTCGCCCAAGCAGTTCCGCAAGCGCGACCTGGATCGCGTCATCCAGGACGCGCTGGCCGCCGCCGGCCTGCCGCCCGGCCTGCTCGAACTGGAGATCACCGAGTCGAGCATCGCCGACGACCCCGAGGACGCGGTGCGCATCCTGAAGAACCTGCGCGCCGCGGGCATGACGGTATCGGTGGACGACTTCGGCACCGGCTACTCCAGCCTCGCCTACCTGACGCGGCTGCCGATCTCGGCGCTGAAGATCGACCGCAGCTTCGTGCGCGACGCCGAGACCAGCCCGGAGGCGGTGTCCATCGTGCGCGCGGTCATCGACATGGCGCACAACATGCGGTTCACGGTGGTGGCCGAGGGCGTGGAGACCGAGTGGCAGGCGAAGTTCCTGCGCCTGTACAACTGCGACCAGGCGCAAGGCTACCTCTACGGCCGGCCGGTGCCGGCGGCGCAGATCGAGGGGCGGCTGGCGAAGGCGGGCGGGTGAGCGGGGGCGCCGCGGCGACCTGCCCGCGCTGCGGCGCGGTGTTCGACTGCGGCGCGCTCGCCGGCGCGGAGAAATGCTGGTGCATGGAACGGCCGCCGGTCGAGCCGGTGCCGGGGCAGGGCTGCCGGTGCCCCCGCTGCCTGGACGATGTAACCGATCGGTTACATCGGCCGGCCTAGCGGGCCCATTGCCGCCCGCAGCTGCGGCGGCAGCCGCCGGTGTGCTTCATCTCAGCATTTGGCGGTGCCGCAGTTCTGCTGGCTCGCCTGCGTCGCCTCCTGCTCGGTCTTCTTGTCGACCACGACGGACTCGCCCATTCGCACCGGCAGCTGGTTGGGGTAGTCGTAGCCGGTGCCCTTGTTGTGGTCGATGATGGCGCCGATGCCGCCGCCGAAGATGATGTTTCCGAACATCGATCCGGCGGCCCTCGAGATGGCCTTCAGGATGCCGTCGGGCATGCCTTCCCGCTTGCAGGTGACCTCGAGGTCCTCGTTCGACTTGCGGACCGAGACGTTGGCCGGCGACTTCGAATCCCAGCTGCCCTTGTCATTTTTGAGCTGGCAGCTTGCCTCGACAGGCTTGTTCTCGTAGGTCGCGGTCAGCGACAGCGACTGGCTCTCGCTTTGCGTGATGGTGGAACAGCCGCTTGTCAGGAACAGCAGGCCGATGGCGATGCCGGACACGATCCGATTCATGAACTCCCCCCGTTTGTTTGGAATGACTTCGACCACATAGTAATTCGTGATCGCGCCTTCTATTCGTATCTCGAATCGAGATCGCAATGGGTGATTGGCTGCCGCGCCGGTACAGCGCCAGCGAGCCTGCCAGTGCGAGTAGTGCCGTCGGACCCGGTGTCGCGGTGGCGACGAGGGCGACCAGCTAGATGAGGAGGAGGGCCTCGGTCACTTCGCATGCTCCCATTGGTACGGGTAGTGCATCTGCGCCGCCACCTTCGCCCGTGCCTCCGGCCCCGCCAGGCGCTGCACCACGTGCAGGCCGAGGTCGATCGCGGAGGACACCCCGCCCGCGGTAATGACCTCGCCTTCGTCCACCACGCGCTCGGCGACCACCTGCGCGCAGTAGGGGCCGAGCTCGGTGTAGGCGCCCGGGTGCGTGGTGGCGCGACGGCCGGCGAGGTAGCCCGCGGCGCCGAGGATCAGGGCGCCGGTGCACACCGATACTTTCAGCTTCGCGCGGTCCGCGGTCCTGATCCATTTCAGAAAGGCCTGGTCGTGCTGCAGCGCGCGGGTGCCAAAGCCACCGGGAATGAACAGTAGGTCGCAGAAGTCCAGTGACTCATCCACCGAGCCGGCCTCGATCTTCAGGCCGCGGTCGTCGGTGACCAGTTGCGAGCGGGCGCAGATGCGCCAGTCGAACGCGTCCAGGATCTGCATGGATTTCAGGCGCGTCACCGGGTCGTAGAAGCCGATGAAATCAAGGGAGGTCATGCGGTCGAACAGGATGAAGGCGGCTTTCATGCGTTCGTCCTGCGTTTCCTGCCACGCGCCCGGATCGCACCCGAGGCCGCGGCGGCCATGAGGCGGCGGAAGGTGGGGCATTCGAGGTGGCTGGGTGCAGGACAGTTTGCGGCGTGGCGCAGGCCGTCGCGGATGGCGCCCAGGCGGCGGATCGTGGCGTCCACTTCCTTTGCCTTGGTCGCGAGCAGCCTGCGGTCGATGCGCGGCTTTCCGTCGGCGCCCACCATCTGTCCGATTTCCGCCAGCGACAGGCCGGCCGCGCTCCCCAGGGAGATCAGCGCGAGGCGGTCCAGAACGCCGGGGGCGAACACGCGGCGCAGGCCGCGCCGGCCGGTGGAGGCGATCAGGCCCTTCTGCTCGTAGAACCGCAGCGCCGAGGCCGGGATGCCGGAGCGCTGCGCGACCTCGACGATGTCCAGCATGGTTTTTTCCTGGCTCCGCTTGACTTGAAGTGGACTTGAAGTGGCACTGTGCCGCCATCGCTTCCCGAACGCAAGAGAAAGGAGGTCGTCATGAACTACGTCTTGAATGCCGTCCTGGTCGGGGTCGGCGCGACCGCGGTGATGGATTTGTGGGCGCTCGCGCGCCGGCCGCTGCTGGGCGTTCCGCTGCCGGACTACGGATTGGTGGGGCGCTGGCTCGGGCACATGCCGCGCGGGCGCTTCCGGCACGAGCGCATCGCTGCTTCGCCCGCGGTGCGCGGCGAGCGCTGGATCGGGTGGATCGCCCATTACCTCATCGGCATCGGCTTCGCCGGCGTGCTGCTCGCGCTCTGGGGCCTCGACTGGGCGCGCGATCCGGCGCTTGCTCCCGCGCTCCTCGTGGGCGTCGGCAGCGTGGCTGCCCCCTTTCTCGTGATGCAGCCCGGGATGGGCGCCGGGCTCGCCGCCCGCCGTACGCCGCGTCCCTGGGCGGCGCGGGTGCAGAGCCTTGTCACCCACGCCGTGTTCGGGTTCGGCCTTTATGCGGCCGGGCTACTCGTGAACCTTTTTCCCGACAACTGAAGGAGATGACCATGCGTATTCCAAATCGCTATTCCCCGCTGCTCTTCGGCGCCCTGCTCTCGGCCATCATGGTGGCGGTGGTTTCCGCCGTCGTGCTGGCGCTCAACCAGGGGATTCAACAGGGGTTCCTGTGGCAGTGGCTGCGCAGTTGCCTGACCACCTGGCCGGTGGCGTTCCCGACGGTGACGGTGGTGGCGCCGTGGGTGAGGCGGGTGGTGGGGCGGGTGACAGGGTAGGAGGTCAGAGCTGCGGCTGTCGACCTCGACTGGTGTGCCAGAACGCAAGCACTTCGAGCGCATCTCCCGATACCCGGTAATACAGGTAGTACCGGATCCGGGAAAGCGTGACGCGACGCACGCCCTGCAACGTCGCGCGCCTTGCCCTCGCCCCGATACCGGGGTTCACGGACAGGAGACCAAGAATGCGGTCGAGATCCTCGCGCACGGCGCCTGGAGCGAGCAGGCGATTCTTGGCCCACCATGCTGCCGCCTCCTCGATTTGCGCTTGCGCGTCACTGGAGACCTTGATCTGGAGCGGGGGCCTCACCCGAATCGGCGCAACTGCTCCCGGAGCCGTTCCCAGGAAACGACCTCGCCTCGTTCAGCCTGGGAGATCGCTGCAAGCAGCGCCTGCTCCTCGTCGGGCGACACATCGAACGTTTCGTCGTCTTCGCGAGCGACCACGGTGACGACCGAACCTTCAGCCAAGGGCTCGCCCTCCAGGACGACTTTCCCGCCAACGATTTTTCCGGTTGCAATCTTCATGTGTGAAATCCTACTCCTTTGCAGAAGCCCATGGTGAACACTCCCCGCGAGCTACGAGGCGCAGCCCCGATCAGCTACTTCGCCCGGCGCGCCGCGTCGAAAGCGCATCCGACGATGACGAGCACAACGCCGAACATGGCAATGGCAGCGATGAGTTCCATGGCTACGACTCCGTCACCTTCTACGTGTTCTTCATGGGATCCGCCCGGGAAGCCTGCTCACCCAGCTGCTGGGCGAGCCCGATGAGGATGCCTTCCGGACCCCGGATGTAGCAGAGCCGGTACAGGTCCCCGTACCGGGCGACCTTGCCGACCAGCGTCGCGCCGAGCTTGCCCAGGCGCGCGAGCGTGTCGTCGATGTCCTCCACGGTGAACATCACGCGCAGGTAGC
>JBQTJX010000057.1:0-18895 GCA_052386675.1 Betaproteobacteria bacterium | reverse complement strand
GGATCACGTGGTCGGCGGGGTTGGGTGCGCGCGAGCCGCGCGTCGACACCAGGCCCGAGACGTCGGTGGTGAAGACATCGCAGCGCCCCGAAAAATAGGCGTTGAGCACTTCCGGGAGCGTCTCGATTACCACCGGCTTGAAGGTCATGCGGTTGGCGCGGAAGTAATCCGACAGGTTGAGCTCGGTGGTGGTGCCCGGTTGCACGCAGATCGTGGCGCCATTGAGCTGCTTTGCGCTCTTTACGTTGAGCTTCCTCGGCACCATGAAGCCCTGTCCGTCGTAGAAATTCACGCCGACGAAATTGAGGCCCAGGCTGGTGTCGCGGGTGACCGTCCAGGTTGTGTTGCGCGACAGGATGTCCACCTCGCCGGATTGCAGCGCGGTGAAGCGCTGCTGCGCGGTGAGAGGGGTGTAGCGCACCTTGTTCGCATCGCCGAATACCGCCGCCGCGACCGCGCGGCAGAGGTCGACGTCGAGGCCCTTCCAGACGCCCTTGGAGTCGGGCTGGGAGAATCCGGCAAGGCCGGTGTTGACGCCGCACTGCACGAAGCCCTTCTTCTGCACGGCTTCCAGCGTCTGGGCGTGGGTAATCCCGGTACCGAGCGCGGCGAGCATGGCGGCGACCGGCCAGACAAAATGCCTTCTCATCGGAATCCTCCCTCTATGCGGTTGGCGTGCATGCGGTACAGCCGGCACCCATTGTCTGCCGCCAGCTGCTGTTGCGGGCCATCGTAATCGCAAACGGGCGGGCGCTCAAGGCCCGCTATGCCTGCCGCGGCGGGCGCGTCGCGCATTCCCCGAATATGCGCGCGGTGCAGGCAGCGCAGACCAACGGGTCAAGCCGGTCGAAAATGCGCGCGATGGCTTCGCGCTTGTCGCGGTAGACGTTGTCCTCGCCGATCTCGGCGATCAGGCCGCCGTTGCGCAGCACGTCCTCGGCCGGCTGGCGCAGCCCCTGCAGGTACAGGCGACCGCCGCCGAAGCGCCGCGCGCGCGCCTCGCGCGCAAGAGACTCGGCGCCCGCGACATCGACGAAGTTGATGTTGCGGGCGACGATCAGCAGGTTCTTCTGCTCGCGCGACACTTCGCGCAGCGTCTCCAGGTGCGACTCGAAATGGTCCACGGCGCCAAAGTACAGGGACCCCTCCACGGCCACGATTTTCAGCTGCGGGCACTCGGTCAGGCCCTGCGAGACCGGCCCGAAACGGCGCTCGGAGTGGCGCGGGTCCGGGGCGACGCTGCGGACCTGCGGCCGCGAGGTGCGATTGAGGTACACCATCAGCGACAGCGTCACGCCGGTGAGGATCGCCATCTCCAGGTTCATGAACAGGGTGGCGGCGAAGGTCAGCAGCATCACCGCGGCCTCGCTCCGACTGGTGCGCAGGACGGTGCGGATGGCGTCGAAATCGAACAGGCCCCAGGCCACCATGAACAGCAGTGCCGCCATCGAGGCGATCGGCAGGTGCGCCACCAGCGGTGCCACCACGAACAGCAGCGCGACCAGCAGTGGCGCCGACAGCGCCGCCGCGAGCGGCGTGCGCGCGCCCGCCTCGTAGTTCAGGCCCGAGCGGTTGAACGAGGCCGAGGACGGGTAGCCGGAGAAGAAGCTCGCGGCCACGTTCGACAGGCCCTGGCCGATGAACTCCTGGTTGCCGTCGATGCGCTGTCCGGAGCGCAGGCCAATGGCGCGCGTGATCGACATCGCCTCGGTCAGCGACAGGACCGTGACCCCGAGGGCGATGCCCAGCAGCGTCTTGATGGTGTCCGGTGTCAGGTCGGGCATGGAAAGCGCAGGCAGCGCGCCGGGCAGCGGGCCCAGCGTGAGGATGCCGGTCTGGCCGGCACCCAGCCAGGCATTCAGGCCATAGGCGGCCAGCGCACCGGCGACCAGGGCCACGACCATGTGCGGCACCTTCGGGATCAGGCGGCGCGCCAGCAGGCCGGTGACCAGCGTGACCAGGCCGACGACGACGACCAGCGGCCTGGCCTCCGGCAGTTGCGCCAGCGCCATCTGCAGCGTCGACAGGAAAGAGGTCCCGGGCGGAATGTCGATGGCGAAGAAGTTCTTCAGCTGGCTGGCGAAGATCAGCATCGCCGCGCCGGAGGTGAAGCCGAGGACCACGGTGTGGGAAATGAAATTGACCACGCGGCCCAGGCGCAGCACGCCCATGGTCAGCATGATGGCGCCAGTGATGAACGACAGCGTCAGCACCAGGCTGACATACGCGTCCGAGCCCGGGGCGGCCAGCGGCGCCACCGTCGCGAACACAAACAGCGACACCGCGTTGGTCGGCCCGGAAATCGCGTGCCAGGACGAGCCGAACAGCGCCGCGACGAGCGCCGGCACCATCGCGCAGTAGAGACCGTACTCGGGCGGCATACCGGCGAGCGTGGCGAACGCGATGCCCTGCGGAATGACGACGATGGCGCTGATCAGGGCGGCGAGCGCGTCGGCGCGCAGTGAATCGCGGCTGACGCGCGGCCACCAGGCGAGGAAGGGCAGGAACCGCTGCAGGCGCGGGCGAGGAGGCAAAATCGGCAGCCGGATGCTCTGGGACCGCAATCTTAGCTAACATGGCGCGGATGCCCAAGCTTGCCGCCAATGTTTCGCTGCTTTTTCCCGAGCTGCCGTTCCTCGAGCGCTTCGCCGCCGCCGCGAAGGCCGGGTTCCGGTACGTCGAGTACCAATTCCCCTACGCCTTCGGCAGCGCGGCGCAGGTGGCGGACGCCGCGCGCGCCGCGGGCGTCGAGGTCGTGCTGCACAACCTTCCCGCCGGTGATGCAGCGAAGGGCGACCGCGGCATCGCCTGCCTGCCCGACCGCGTCGGCGAATTCCGCGAAGGCGTCGCCCGCGCGATCGAATACGCGATTGCCACCGGCTGCCCGCGCCTGAATGCGCTCGCCGGTGTCGCGCCCGCAGGCGCGAAGCGCGAGGCGCTGCGACAAACGCTGGAGGAGAACCTGCGCTACGCGGCGCGGGCGCTCGCGACGGCGGGGCTTGTGTTGCTCACCGAACCGGTCAACTCGCGCACGGTGCCGGGGTTCCTCCTCAACAGCTCGCGCGACGGCATCGAGGTCATCGACGCCGTCGGCGAGCCGAACCTGATGCTGCAGTACGACCTGTTCCACATGCAGATCGTGGAAGGCGACCTGGCGAAGACCATGGAGCGGCTGCTGCCGAGGATCGGTCACATGCAGATCGCGGACGTGCCGGACCGGCACGAGCCGGGCACGGGCGAGGTCAACTTCGATTTCCTGCTGCGGCACATGGACGCCATCGGCTATGCCGGCTGGGTAGGCTGCGAGTACATCCCCGCGGGCGACACCGCGCAAGGACTGGCATGGGCGAAGCCCTGGCTGAAATGAGTCTCGCCCGCCAGGGCGAGGTTGCGCGCGCGCTGCGCGCCTTCCTTCCCGCACGCTCGGTGCTGTGGGAAGCGGAGGACACCCGACCCTACGAGTGCGACGGCCTCACCGCCTACCGCCAGCTGCCGATGGTGGTGGCGCTGCCGGAAACCGAGGCCGAGGTGCAGCAGATCCTGAGGACGTGCAGCGCGCTGGGCGTGCCGGTGGTGCCGCGCGGCGCCGGCACCGGCCTCTCGGGCGGTGCGCTGCCGCCCGGAGACGGCGTGCTGCTGTCGATGGCGAAGTTCATGCGTGTCGTGCGCCTGGACCCGCTGGCACGAATCGCGGTGGTGCAGCCCGGCGTGCGCAACGCCGCGATCTCGGATGTCGCCGCCGCTTTCGGCCTCTACTACGCACCGGATCCCTCCAGCCAGATCGCCTGCTCCATCGGCGGCAACGTGGCGGAGAACTCCGGCGGCGTGCACTGCCTCCAGTACGGCCTCACGGTGCACAACGTGATGCGGGTGCGCGGCTTCACCATCGACGGCGAGCCGGTGAGCTTCGGCTCGGAGGCGCCGGATTCCCCGGGCTATGACCTGCTGGCGCTTGCCATCGGCTCGGAGGGCCTGCTCGCGGTGAGCACCGAGATCACCGTGAAGCTGCTGCCCAGACCCCAGGCGGCGCGCGTGGTGATGGCCTCGTTCGACGATGTCGAGAAGGCGGGCGATGCGGTGGCGGCGGTGATCGCCGCCGGCATCATCCCGGCGGGGCTGGAGATGATGGACAAGCCGGCGACGCGCGCGGTGGAGGAGTTCGTGCGTGCCGGCTACGACCTCGACGCGGCCGCCATCCTGCTGTGCGAATCGGACGGTACCGCCGAGGAGGTGGAGGACGAGATCGCCCGGGTGCGCGAGGTCCTCGCGCGGGCTGGCGCGACGCGCACCACCGTGTCGCGCGACGAGGCCGAACGCCTGCGCTTCTGGTCCGGGCGCAAGGCCGCGTTCCCCGCGGTGGGGCGCATCTCGCCCGACTACTACTGCATGGACGGCACCATCCCGCGCAAGCGGCTGGGGGAAGTGCTGAACTTCATCTCCGCGATGGAGCAGAAGTACGGCCTGCGCTGCCCGAACGTGTTCCATGCCGGGGACGGCAACCTGCATCCGCTGATCCTGTTCGACGCCAACGATCCCGACCAGCTGCGTCGGACCGAGGAATTCGCCGCCGAGGTGCTGGAGAAATGCGTCGCGGTGGGCGGCACCATCACCGGCGAGCATGGGGTGGGGGTGGAGAAGATCAACCAGATGTGCTTCCAGTTCCGGCCGGCGGAGCTGGAGGCCTTCCACGCGGTGAAGCGCGTCTTCGACCCGCAGGGCCTGCTCAACCCCGGCAAGGCGGTGCCCACGCTCGCGCGCTGCGCCGAGTTCGGCCGCATGCACGTGCACGGCGGACGCCTGCCCCACGCGGAGCTGCCCCGGTTTTGAGCACCGGGAATAGCGCCGAGGAACTCCAGGAACGCGTCCGCGCAGCGGCCGCCGCGCGCGCGCCGCTGCGCCCGCGCGGCGGCGGCAGCAAGGATTTCTACGGCAACGAGCCGCGCGGCGACGTGCTGGATACGCGCGGTCATGCGGGTATCGTCAGCTACGAGCCCACCGAGCTCGTGGTCACGGCGCGCTGCGGCACGCCGCTGGCCGACCTGGAAGCCGAACTCGCGCGGCAGGGCCAGATGCTCGCCTTCGAGCCGCCGCGGTTCTCGCCGCGGGCGACGCTGGGCGGCTGCGTCGCCGCCGGCCTGTCCGGGCCGCGCCGCGCCGCTGCAGGTGCGGTGCGCGATTTCGTGCTCGGCGCGCGGATGGTGGACGGTGCCGGCCGCGACCTGTCCTTTGGCGGGCAGGTGATGAAGAATGTCGCCGGCTACGATGTTTCGCGCCTGCTCGCCGGATCGCTGGGCACGCTGGGCGTGATCCTCGAGGTCTCGCTGAAGGTCCTGCCGCTGCCGGCCGCTGAACGCACGTTGCGGCTCGAGAAGGACGAGACAGGCGCGCTTGATTCCGTGAATCGCTGGGCTGGCCAGCCGCTGCCGGTGTCCGCCACGTCGTGGAGCGGCGGCGCGCTGACGGTACGGCTATCGGGAGCGGAAACCGCGGTGAAGGCCGCCGCGGCGCGCATCGGTGGCGATGCGCTTGATCCCGCGCAGGCTGCCACTTTCTGGGAGGGCGTGCGTGAGCATTCGGATCCGTTCTTCGGAGATGCGACACCGCTGTGGCGCCTGTCGCTGCCTTCGACCGCGCCCGCCGTGCCGCTTCCGGGACGGCAGATGGCCGAGTGGAGCGGGGCGCTGCGCTGGTGGAAGACCGACGCGCCAGCGGCCGATGTGCGCGCGGTGGCGGAGAAGTCGGGCGGACATGCGACGCTGTTCCGCGGGGGCGACCGGTCCACGGGCGCGTTCCATCCGCTGTCGCCGGCACTGGCGAAGCTGCATCGCGGACTCAAGGCGGCGTTCGATCCGTCCGGGATATTCAGTCCGGGCAGAATGTACGCGGACCTCTAGTATGGATCAGGGCTTGGCGAGCTTTTTCTTCTGCGCGTCGACTGCGGCCCTGGCCTGTTCGACGAGCGCGCTCGCCGGATATCGCGCCAGCAGCCGCGCGAACAACTGGATGGACAGCACCGCTTCGCCGGCTTCCGCAGCCTTGGTCGCGGCCTCGAAAAGCAGCTTCTGCTGCGCCACCGCGAGCGCGTCCTCCGGCGGCTTGCCCAGCGTCGCACCCACCAGTTGCGCCACGAAGGCGGCCTGGCGGGCTTCCTCCGCGAGCTTCTTCTCGTTGTACCGGCGCGCGCTGTACCACACCCAGTACGCGAGGCCCGCGGCGATGCCGAGGACCAGGACCCACATGACCTGTTTCATGCGAAAAGTATAGCCACAGCCATGCAGACCACGCTGGCCGGGTTCATCCGCGACACGCGGGAGGGGCGCGAGGCCGAGGCGATCCTGCGCAAGTGCGTGCATTGCGGGTTCTGCACCGCGACCTGCCCGACCTACCAGGTGCTGGGCGACGAGCTGGACGGACCGCGCGGCCGCATCTACCTGGTCAAGCAGGTGCTGGAAGGAGTGGAACCCACGGCGAAGACGCGCCTGCACCTGGACCGCTGCCTGACCTGCCGATCCTGCGAGACCACCTGTCCCTCGGGCGTGCAGTACGGGCGCCTGCTCGACATCGGGCGCGGCATAGTGGAGCGCAAGACCACGCGCGGGCCCGGCGACCGGGTGCTGCGCGGGCTGCTTGCCTACGTCCTTCCCCGCCGCGCCTTGTTCGGCTTCCTCCTCGGACTCGGTCGCGTTTTCCGGTCATTGCTGCCGGCAACGCTGCGCGAGAAGGTCCACCCGCGTGGCGCCGCGACAGGTGTCTGGCCCGCGCCCCGCCACGCGCGGCGCCTGCTCGCGCTGGGGGGCTGCGTGCAGCCGGCGCTCGCCCCTGAGATCAACGCCGCCGCGGCGCGCGTGCTGGACCGCATCGGCATTTCGCTGGTCGAGGTCGAGGGTGCGGGATGCTGCGGCGCGCTGCGCTTCCACCTGAATGACCACGAGGGCGGCAAGGCCGACATGCGCGACCTGATTGCGGCCTGGGTTCCGCAGCTGGAGGGCGGGGCCGAGGGGGTTGCGCTCACCGCGAGCGGTTGCGGCGCGATGATCGCGGAGTACGGGCATGTCCTCGAAGGCGACGCGGGCGCCGCGCGCGTCTCGCAGGCGGCGCGAGACATTTCCCAGGTAATCGAGGCCGAGGCGGACGCGATCGGCCGCCTGCTGCCGGCCGGACGCAAGCGTGGTCGCGTCGCCTTCCAATCGCCCTGCACCCTGCAGCATGGCCTGCGCGTCAAGGGCGTCGTGGAAGCATTGCTGGAGCGAGCCGGCTACGAACTCGCGCCTGTGCGCGACGCGCACCTGTGCTGTGGTTCGGCCGGTACCTATTCGGTGCTGCAGCCGGAGATCTCGACCGAACTGCGCAGCCGCAAGCTGGCGGCTCTGGAAGAGGGGGGACCAGCACAGATCGCGACCGCCAACATCGGTTGCCTGTCGCATCTCCAGGCCGGGACCGCGGCCCCGGTGCGGCACTGGATCCAACTGCTGGATGACGCCCTGCAGGAGTAGACTCGCGGCCATGAACGCTCCAACCCAGGAAGGCCGCCCGGCCGCCGCCGATGCCCGCGTGCAGGTGGTCCGCACCGCGTGCCCCCACGACTGTCCCGACACCTGCGGCATGCTGGTCACGGTCAAGGACGGCGTCGCGGTGAAGATCCAGGGCGATCCTTCCATGCCCTTCACCGAGGGCACCCTGTGTACGAAGGTCGCGCACTACCTTGAGCGCACCTACTCGCCGGACCGGATCCTGCACCCGATGAAGCGCGTCGGCCCCAAGGGCAAGGGCGTCTTCGAGCGCATCAGCTGGGACGAGGCGCTGGACACGATCGCCGCGCGGCTGAAGGCGCTGGCGGCGGAAAACCCGGAATCCATCCTGCCGGTGAGCTACGCCGGCACCATGGGCATGGCGCAGTACAGTTCCATGGACCGGCGCTTTTTCCACAAGCTGGGCGCCTCGCTCCTGGACCGCACGCTGTGCTCGACGCTGGGCAAGTTCGGCCTCAAGGCGACCCTGGGCGGCTCGGTGGGCATGGACCCGGAGCGTTTCGACGAGGCGAAGCTGATCATCCTGTGGGGCGCCAACCCCGTGGTGTCCAACCTGCACCTGTGGTCGCGCGTGCAGGAAGCCAAGCGCCGCGGCGCCAAGGTGATCGCGATTGATCCCTACCGCAGCCTGTCGGCCGAGAAGTGTACGCAGCAGATTGCGCTGCTTCCGGGCACCGACGGCGCGCTCGCGCTCGCGCTTATGCATGTGCTGATCGGCGAGGGCCTGCTGGACCGCGAATACATCGCGAAGTACACCCTGGGCTTCGAGCAGCTCGCCGAACGCGTGAAGCAGTACACGCCGGACTGGGCGGCGAAGGTCTGTGGCATCACGGCCGCGGAGATCACCGCGCTCGCGCGCGAGTACGCCAGCGTGAGGCCGGCGGCCATTCGCCTCAACTACGGCATGCAGCGCCATGCCGGCGGCGGCATCGCGGCGCGCAACATCGCCTGCCTGCCGGCGCTCACGGGCGCCTGGCGCGAGGCGGCGGGCGGCATCGTCCTCACCACCGCGGACTTCTACAACTTCGACCACGCAGCGCTCGAGCGCCCCGACCTGCTGGCTGGGCGCAAGCCGCGCGTCATCAACCAGGCGGCGCTGGGCAACGCGCTCACGGCAGCCGATCCCGCGGTGCGGGCGATCATCGTCTACAACACCAATTCGGTGGCGGTCTGCCCGGATTCGGAGAAGGTGATCGCCGGCTTCAGGCGCGAGGACCTGTTCACGGTGGTAATGGATTCCTTCCTCACCGACACCGCGGACTACGCCGACATCGTGCTGCCCGCGACCACGCAGCTCGAGCACCACGACGTGCACAAGTCCTACGGCCACCTGTACGTGCTCGCCAACAATCCGGCCATTGCGCCGGTGGGCGAGTCGCTGCCCAATTCCGAGGTGTTCCGCCGCCTGGCCGCGCGCATGGGCTTCGAGGAGCCCTGTTTCCGCGATTCCGACGAGGAAATCTGCCGCACCGCGCTTCGCTCGAGCAGTCCGCGCATGAAGGGCATCGAGTGGGAGGACGTGAAGCAGGCCGGCTGGCGGCGCCTGGCGGTGCCGGAGCGCTTCGCGCCCTTCGCCGAGGGCGGATTCCCGACGCCCTCGGGCAAGTGCGAGTTCTACAGCGAGCTGCTGGAGCGCCAGGGTGTCGACCCGCTGCCGTTCTTCAATCCGCCGGCGGAGTCGGTGCAGAGCAACGCCGGGCTGGCGAGCAAGTATCCGCTCGCTTTCCTGTCGCCCCCGGCGCGCAATTTCCTCAACTCCAGCTTCGCCAACCTTAAGCGATTCCGCGACCTCGAGGGCGAGCCGCGCCTGGAACTGCATTCGGAAGATGCGGCAGCTCGCGGCATCGCCGACGGCGACCGCGTGCGCGTGTTCAACGATCGCGGTGGCTTCCTGCTGAAGGCCCGCGTCAACGACAAGCCGCGCCCCGGGGTGGTGGTAGCGCCCTCGGTGTGGTGGAAGAAGCATTCGCCCGACGGCGGCAATGCCAACAACGTCACCTCGCAGCGTACCGGCGATCTCGGCGGCGGTGCGACCTTCTACGACTGCCTGGTCGAGGTGGAACGGGTAGAGAAGGCCGGCTGAAGCCGGGCGCGCGGCGCCCCCGGACGCAACATGTTTTCGCTTGACCACCACGAAGACGAGCGGCTTCACGCGGCGCGTGTGGCGTCGCTGTTCGAGGTCGCGCCCACTGCCTACGTCACCACGCTCGTTGCCGGCGGCCTGCTCGCGGCCGTACTCTGGGGGCCGCGTACCGCCGACGCCATGGCCGCGTGGCTCGCGGCTCTGCTGGCGATGACGCTGCTGCGCGTCGCGCTGCACCTCGATTTCCGCCGCCGCCCCCATCGCCTGAATCCGGCGCGCTGGGAGGCCCGCTTCGCACTGGGCGCCTTCGCCGCCGGCGCACTGTGGACCATGCCCGTGCTGCTGTACTTCCCGCAGGGCGAACCGCTGCTGCAGATGGTGCTGATCACCGTCATCACCGGCAGCGTGATCGGCGCCGCCGGCGTGTACGCGGCGAGCGCACCCGCGTTCTATGGCTACACCCTGTTGCCGGTCGTCGGCGTCATGGCGGAACTCGCGCAGCAGCCCGGGCGCACCTACCAGCTGCTGGCGCTGATGGCGCTGGTGTTCGGCGTCGCCATGATCAAGGTCTACCACGACATCCAGCGCAGCGTGGTGGCGACGCTGAAGGCGCGCTTCGAAAATGACGACCTGGTGACGCGGCTTGCGCAGGGCGAGGCGCAGTTGCGCGACGCCATCGAGAGCTTTCCCGAGGGCATCGCGGTCTACGACGCCGAGGACCGGCTGCTGGTGTGCAACGACACCTACGCGCAGGTTTACGGCGCCGGGCAATCGGCGGCGCAACTGGCCGGCACGCCGTATCCGGAGATCGCGCGCAGGGCCATGGAGGCGGAGCTGGTGCCTCCGGAATACGCGAGCCGTCCGCAGGACTGGCTGGCCGACCGCCTCGCCCGCCGCCGCAGCGGAGCAGGCGCGGTGCGCCACTATCGCACCCGGGACGGGCGCGCGCTGCAGGGCCGTCTCGTACGCAGCCGCGGCGGCGGCATCGTCAGCATGTTCACTGACGTCACCGAGCTCAACCGCGCCCAGGACGCCTATCGCCGGCTGGTGGCGGAAGAGGACCTGATCCTGGACACCCTGCCGGTGGGGGTTGCGTTCGTGGCCGATCGCGCCATCCTGCGCTGCAACCGGCGCCTGGAGCAGATGCTGGGCTACGGGCCGGGCGAGCTCAAAGGCGCCAGCACGCGGCAGCTGTATCCGACAGAGGAGGCCTGGCGCACGGCCGGCGCCGGCTACACGAAGCTGCGCCGCGAGTCGGTGCTGGAAGCGGAGATCGAGCTCGCGCACAAGGGCGGCGGCAGGCTGTGGTGCCGCCTGATGACGCGCGCCCTCGACCCGGATCATGCCGAGCGCTCGGCGATCGTCGCCTTCGCCGACATCCACGACAGCCATGCCGCGGCGAAGGCGCTGCGCGAGAGCGAGTCCATGTACCGCAACCTGGTGGAGACCACCAACGACCTGGTCTGGTCGCTGGACGCGGCCGCGCGCTGGACCTACCTCAACCCGGCGGCGGCGCGGCGCATCTACGGCGCCGGGCCGGAAGAGCTGCTGGGGCGGGAATTCCGCGAGCTGCCGGCGCCGGAGCTGCGCGAGCGCGACCTGGCGGTGATCCGCCGCGTCATCGCCGGCGAGCCGGTGTTCGACTACCAGACGCGCCACCAGCGGCGTGACGGCACGCAAGTGGACCTGGTGTTCAACGCCGTACCGCTGCGCGATGCCGCCGGCGGCGTGACCGGAGCCACCGGCACCGCGCGCGACGTCACGCGCGAGAAGGCCGCCGCCGCCGCGCTGCACGAGAGCGTGGAGCGCCTGCGCCTCGCGGTCGAGGCCGCGAACCTGGTCTACTGGGAATGGGACCGCGACAGCGGCCTGATGCAGTTCGGGCGCAGTCCTGGCGCGGCGGCGGAGCAGGCGCGCCCGGTTTCCTTCGAGGACTACCTGCGCCGGGTGCACGAGGAGGACCGCGAGCGCGTGCGCGCGGCCTCGCTCGCCACCCAGGAGCGCGGCGAATCCTACGAGATCGAGTTCCGCGACATCGACCTCAGCGGCCGCATGCGCTGGATGCACGCGCGCGGCCAGGCCATGACGGAGCGCGGCGGCCGCATCCGCCGCGTGATCGGCGTGTCGCAGGACGTCACCGAGAGGAAGCGCCGGGACGACGAGGCGCGCCACCTCGCCTACCACGACATCCTGACCGGCCTGCCCAACCGGCGCCTGCTGGAGGACCGCCTGCGGCAGGCGCTCTACCAGGCGCAGCGGCGCGACGAGAAGGTGGCCGTGATGATGGTGGACCTGGACCGCTTCAAGCAGGTGAACGACGCGCTTGGCCATCGCGCCGGCGACGCGGTACTGGTGGAGGCCGCGCAGCGCATTTCCGCCTGCATGCGCAAGGCCGACACGCTGGCGCGCCACGGCGGCGACGAGTTCGCCATCGTCGTCGCCGGACTGCGGGCGGCGGAGGACTGCCGCGCGGTCGCGGCCAAGGTGCTGCAGGCGCTGGAGTTGCCGTTCGAGGTCGAGGGCCGCGACTTCGGCATCGGCGCCAGCATCGGCGTCTCGCTGTATCCCGCCGACGCCGGCGACAGCGAGGCGCTGCTGCGCAACGCGGATGTCGCCATGTACCGCGCCAAGCAGCGCGGGCGCAACACCTGCCTGTTCTACGGCGACTAGCAGGGGTACAGTCGGGATTGCAGACCCCATGGCACACATCCTCCGCCTCGCCCGCTTCGTCGCGCCCTACCGCCTGAAGGTGGCGGCCGCTCTGGCCGCGCTGGTGGTCGCCGCCGGCTGCGTGCTGGCGCTGGGCCAGGGCCTGAAGATGGTGGTGGACCGGGGCTTCGGCGGCGCGAGCCCGGAGATGCTGGACGCCGCGCTGGCGGCGATGATCGGCGTCGCGGCGCTGCTCGCGGCCGCCACCTTCGCGCGTTTCTACCTGATGATGAGCATCGGCGAGCGCGTGGTCACCGACCTCAGGCGCAGCCTCTTCAGCCACATCCTGGCGCTCGAGCCGGGCTACTTCGAGGCGACGCGCACCGGGGAGGTGATCTCCCGCCTGACCAACGACACCACACTGCTGCAGCAGGTGATCGGCTACGGCCTGTCCATGTTCGTGCGCAACCTGCTGATGATGGCGGGCGCCGCGGTGATGATGTTCGTGGTGAGCTGGAAGCTCGCCGTCTTCGTCCTGCTTGGCATACCGGCGACACTGGTCCCGATCCTGCTGCTCGGGCGCCGGGTGCGGCGCCTGTCGCGCGACAACCAGGACCGGGTCGCCGACGTCTCCTCGTACGTGGACGAGGCGGTGCACGAGATCCGCACCGTGCAGGCCTACGCCCATGAAGGAGAAGATCGGCGCGCCTTCGGCGAGCACGCGGAGGCGGCATACCTGTCAGGGGTGGCGCGCGTGGGGCAGAAGGCCTTCCTCATCGCCTCGGTGATGCTGATCGCGTTCTGCGCCGTGGGCGTGATCCTCTGGGTGGGCGGCCATGATGTGTTCGCCGGCCGCCTGACCGCGGGCGAGCTCTCGGCGTTCGTGTTCTATGCCTTCGTGGTCGCGACCGGCGCCGGCACGGTGTCCGAGGTCTGGGGCGAGCTGCAGCGCGCTGCGGGGGCCACCGAGCGGCTGATGGAGATCCTCGATACCCGGCCCTCGATCACGGCGCCCGCGCTGCCGGCGCCGCGCCCGCCGCATGTGGATGTGAGCTTCGACGCGGTGCGCTTTGCCTATCCGGCGCGGCCCGCCACGCCCGCGCTGGAGGGATTCTCGCTCACCGTGTCGCAGGGCGAGCGCGTGGCGCTGGTCGGCCCCTCGGGCGCGGGCAAAACCACGGTGCTTGCGCTGCTGCTGCGCTTCTACGATCCGCAATCGGGCGCGGTGCGCATCGGCGGCATCGATCTGCGCGAATTCGACCCGGCGGCGCTGCGACGGATGATCGCGGTGGTGCCGCAGGATCCCGTGGTGTTCGCGTCGAGCGTGCTGGAGAACGTGCGCTACGGGCGGCCTGAAGCGTCGCGCGAGGAGGTCGAGCGCGCCTGCGAGCAGGCCTTCGCGCTGGAGTTCATCCATCGCCTGCCGCAGGGGCTGGACACCGCGCTGGGCGAGCGCGGCGTGACGCTCTCGGGCGGCCAGCGCCAGCGCCTGTCCATCGCGCGGGCGCTGCTCGCCGACCGGCCTATCCTGCTGCTGGACGAGGCCACCAGCTCGCTGGACGCGGCGAGCGAGCGCATGGTGCAGCAGGCGCTGGAGGCGCTGGAGCGGGGCCGCACCAGCATCGTCATCGCCCACCGCCTGGCCACCGTGCAGCACGCCGACCGCATCGTGGTCATGGACCGCGGCCGCATCGTCGCGCAGGGCACGCATGCTGAGTTGATGCGGCAAGGCGGGTTGTACGCAAACCTCGCGGCGCTGCAGTTCCTCGACGCCGGGTTGGCGCGGCGCGAGAAGGCGGCATGAGGCTGCTTGCGCTTGTGCTGGCGCTGCTCGCCGGCACGGCGCAGGCGCAGGCGTTGCAGGTGGGCTCCAAGCGTTTCACCGAGTCCTACGTCCTGGGGGAACTGCTCATCCGCACCGCGGAGACTGGCAGCCACCGCCAGGGCCTGGGCAACACCGGCATCGTGTTCGCCGCGCTCAAGTCCGGCTCCATCGACCTGTACCCGGAGTACACCGGCACCATCGCGCGCGAGATTCTCAAGCTGGAGGGAAAGGCGTCGCTCGAAGACCTGAACCGGGGCTTGGCGCCGATGGGCTTCGGCGTCGCGGTGCCCCTGGGCTTCAACAACAGCTACGCGCTGGCAATGCGCGAAGAGCGCGCGCAGGCACTGGGCATCCGCAGACTGTCCGATCTGGCGAAGCATCCGGAACTGAGGCTGGGCCTGTCGCAGGAGTTCATCGGCCGCGCCGACGGCTGGCCGGGCCTGAAGGCGGCCTACGCGCTGCAGCACGGCACGCCGCAGGGGCTGGACCACGGCCTCGCCTACGAGGCGATCGCGGCTGCGAAGATCGACGTCATGGACATCTACACCACCGACGCCAAGATCGAGCGATTCCAGTTGCGCGCGCTCGAGGATGACCGTGGCTTCTTCCCGCGCTACGAAGCGGTGCTGCTGTACCGGCTGGACGCGCCCAAGCGCTTTCCCGAGGCCTGGGCGAAGCTGCAGAAGCTGGAGAAGCGCATCGACGAGCGCGCCATGATCCGGATGAACGCGGCGGCGGAGTTGCAGGGGAAGAGCTTCGCGGAGGCGGCGGCGCTGCTGGATTCCGGCGCCGCGCCCGCGGCGAAGCCTGCGCAGCGCTTGTTCCTCGGCGCGCTTTTCGGTCCGGACCTCCTGCGCCTGACCTGGCAGCACCTGGTGCTGGTATTCGTGTCGCTGGCGGCGAGCATCGCGGCCGGCGTTCCGCTGGGGATCCTGGCGGCCAAGCTGAAGTGGGCGGAGCAGCCGATCCTTGGCGCGGTCGGCGTGATCCAGACTGTTCCCGCGCTGGCGCTGTTCGCGTTCCTGATCGCGCTCATGGGCGCCATCGGCACTACGCCCGCGCTGGTGGCCCTCTTCCTCTACGCGCTGCTGCCGATCGTCCGCGGCACCCATACCGGGCTGAGGGCGGTGGGCAAGGGCATGCGCCAGGCCGCGATGGCGTTGGGGCTCCCGGCGGCCGAGCGCATGCGGCGCGTGGAGCTGCCGCTGGCGCTGCCCTCGATCCTGGCCGGCATCAAGACTTCCGCCGTCATCAACGTCGGCACCGCCACCATCGCCGCGTTCGTCGGCGCCGGAGGCTACGGCGAGCGCATCGTCTCGGGCCTGGCGCTGAACGACAACGCCATGATGCTGGCGGGCGCGGTGCCGGCCGCCATGCTCGCGATCGGGGTGCAGTGGGCGTTCGAGCGCGGCGAGCGGCGCTGGGGCTGGCGCGCGCACGCCGATGTAACCGATCGGTTACATTAGGGGGTCTGCCGGGGCGCCATAGCCCCGGCCTGTCCGGGTCGCAGGCAATTCAGATCGGTGAGCCGGAAAGTCTGTCGTATCATTCGGCCTCCAAGGGAGAAACACCAGATGCGGATTGGCATTCCTGCCGAGACCAGGCCCGGCGAGACCCGCGTCGCGGCCACGCCGGAGACGGTGAAGAAGCTGGCGGCGAAGAACGAGGTGCGTGTCCAGGCCGACGCGGGCGCGCAGGCGAGCTACCCCGATGCCGAGTACGAGAAGGCGGGCGGGAAAATCGTCGCCTCCGCGGCCGAAGCCTATGACGCGGACGTCGTCCTCAAGGTGCGGCCGCTGCAAGAGGCCGAAGTCGGCCTGCTCAGGCAGGGCTCGACCCTGATCGGCCAGCTCGACCCGTTCAACGCCGCCGGCCTCGAGGCGATCGCGAAGCGCGGCGTCACCGCCTTCGCCATGGAACTGCTGCCGCGGACGATCTCGCGCGGCCAGGCCATGGACGTGCTGTCCTCGCAGGCGAACATTGCCGGCTACAAGGCGGTGGTAATCGCTGCCGCGGAGTTCGGCCGCTTCTTCCCGATGCTGATGACCGCCGCCGGCACCGTGAAGGCAGCGCGGGTGCTTATCCTCGGCGCCGGTGTCGCCGGCCTGCAGGCCATCGCCACTGCCAAGCGCCTGGGCGCCGTAATCGAGGCCACCGACGTGCGGCCCGCGGTGAAGGAGCAGATCGAGTCGCTGGGGGCCAAATTCCTCGACGTGCCCTACCTCACGGACGAGGAGCGCGAGATTGCCCAGGGCAAGGGCGGCTACGCGCGGCCGATGCCGGCGGACTGGATGAAACGCCAGGCCGAGGCGGTGCACCAGAAGGCGCTGCAGTCGGACATCGTCATCACCACGGCGCTGATTCCGGGACGACCGGCGCCCAAGCTCATCAAGGAAGACACGGTGCGCCAGATGAAGCCGGGGTCGGTGATCGTCGACCTCGCCGCCGAGCAGGGCGGCAACGTCGAGGGCACCGAGCCGGGCAAGAGCATCGTGCGGCACGGCGTCAAGCTGATCGGCATTTCCAACCTGCCGGCCACCGTGCCCGCCGACGCCTCCGCGCTCTATGCCCGCAACCTGCTCAACATGCTTGCGCTGATGCTCGACCTGAAGACCGGTGAGTTCAAGATCGACCGCACGGAGGAAATCCTCGCCGGTACGCTGGCCTGCGCCGACGGCGCCGTCGTGAAGAAAGGCTGACCATGGGTGGAACCGTAGATCCGACAATCCTCAACATCGTCGTGTTCGTGCTGGCGGTTTTCGTCGGCTACCACGTCATCTGGAACGTCACCCCGGCGCTGCACACGCCGCTGATGAGCGTCACCAACGCCATCTCCTCGGTGATCATCGTCGGCGCCGTGCTCGCCGCGGCGCCGATGGAATCCGATTTCGGCACCATCCTCGGCCTGGTCGCGGTGGGCCTGGCGGCGGTGAACGTCGCCGGGGGCTTCATGGTGACGCGGCGCATGCTGGAAATGTTCCGGAAGAAGCAAAAATGAGCGCCAACCAGCTCACGCTCTGGTACCTGGTCGCCAGCGTCCTGTTCATCCTGGCGCTGAAAGGCCTGTCCTCGCCGACCACGGCGCGGCGCGGCAACCTGTTCGGCATGATCGGCATGGGCATCGCGGTGCTGGTCACGCTGGCGGTAGTGGCGCGCGGCAACGTCACCGGCATCCTGGTGGCCATGCTGGTGGGCGGGGCGATCGGCGCCTTCGTCTCGCGCAAGGTCGAGATGACGCAGATGCCGGAACTGGTCGCCGCGATGCATTCGCTGGTGGGCATGGCGGCGGTGCTGATCGCGATCGCAGCGGTGAACAACCCGGCCTCCTTCGGCATCGTCGGCAGCCGCGGCGAGCCGATGCCCGCGGGCAACAAGCTGGAGTTGTTCATCGGCACCTTCGTCGGCGCCATCACCTTCTCGGGCTCGGTGATCGCCTTCGGCAAGCTGGCGGGGCTGGGGAAGAAGTTCCGCCTGTTCTCCTCGGCGCCGATCGTGTTCCCCGGGCAGCACTGGCTCAACCTCGCCATCGGCCTGGTGATGGTCGCCTTCGGCATCGCCTTCTTCCTGTCGCCAGGGGAGAACTGGACCGCGTTCATCATGATGACCGGCCTTGCCTTCATGCTCGGCGTCCTGATCATCATCCCGATCGGCGGCGCCGACATGCCGGTGGTGATCTCGATGCTCAACAGCTACTCGGGCTGGGCGGCCGCGGGCATCGGCTTCTCGCTCAACAACTCGATGCTCATCATCGCCGGGTCGCTGGTGGGCTCCTCGGGAGCGATCCTGTCGTACATCATGTGCAAGGCGATGAACCGTTCGTTCATATCCGTGATCCTGGGCGGGTTCGGCGCCGCCGAGGGCGCCGCGGCGGCCGACGCCGGCGACAAGACGGTCAAGTCCGGCTCGGCGGAAGACGCCTCATTCCTGATGCAGAACGCCGAGACCGTGGTCATCGTCCCGGGCTATGGCCTGGCGGTGGCGCGCGCGCAGCATGCGGTGAAGGAGATGGCGCAGATGCTCGCGGCCAAGGGCATCAACGTGCGCTTCGCGATCCACCCGGTCGCCGGCCGGATGCCGGGGCACATGAACGTGTTGTTGGCGGAAGCCGAGGTGCCCTACGAGCAGGTGTTCGAGATGGAGGACATCAACGGCGAGATGGGCACGACCGACGTCGTGCTGGTGCTCGGCGCGAACGACGTCGTCAACCCGCTCGCCTACGAGAAGGGCAGCGCGATCTACGGCATGCCGATCATCGACGTGCACAAGTCCCGGACGGTGCTGGTCAACAAGCGCTCGATGGCGGCGGGCTACGCCGGCCTCGACAACCCGCTCTTCTACATGGACAAGACGATGATGGTGTTCGGCGACGCGAAGAAGGTGGTCGAGGACATCGTCAAGGCGCTTCACTAGGCCAGAGCATCGCCGCGCCCCGCACGCCGCTCGCGTCGCCGTGCTCGGCGCGCACGAGGCGCGTGCGCGGCTCCTCGGCGTAGGCGAAGCCGCGCCACAGGCGCGGCACGCTCTCGTAGATCCGCTCGAGCGACGACAGGCCCCCGCCCACCACGATCACGTCGGGATCGAGCAGGTTGATGACATGGGCGAGCGCGCGCGCGAGACGGTGCTCGAGGCGCGCGAGCGAGGCCTCGCCCGCGGCATCGTCGCGCTCCGCCGCGGCGGCGATCTCGGGGGCCCCGAGCGCGACGCCGGTCGCGCGCGCGTGGTCCGCGGCGAGCGCGCCGCCCGAGACGAACTGCTCGATGCAACCGAGCCGGCCGCAGGTGCAGCGCGGCCCCGGGAATTCCCCGGCGG
>JBQTJX010000056.1:0-22886 GCA_052386675.1 Betaproteobacteria bacterium | reverse complement strand
CCCTTGCGCGAGCACCTTGGCGCCGAACGCATGACCGATTGTGGCACCCAACCGCTGCCTACCCGCCCGGATCCCGCCCCAGACGCTCGCTTTGTGCAGCGCGAAAGGGAAGGAAATTCTTATCCCTCTGCAAGTTCGTCAACATCACGCTCTCCCGCACCAGCCGCTTCGAGCGCGTTGTACGGGGCCTTCTGCTGTTTCATTCATGTAATGCCTCAATCGCCTTCGGGTTCGAAGCAACGATCTTGAGCAGCGCCTTGGCAGGCCCGGTGGGCTGCGTGCGGTGCTGCTCCCAGTTTTGCAGCGTGCGCAGGTTCACGCCGATCAATTTCGCGAACTGGCTCTGGCTGATCCGAGCCGCTTCGCGGATGGTGCGCACGTCCGGCGCGGACAGTTCGGTCGTCCTTGCGCCACGCACGTTCTTGCCCGCCATATGGCGCTTCATTTCGCGCACGCCTTTGACCAGTTGGTCGAAATGCTGCTTATCCATGTTCGATGTCCTTCATCAGTTGTGCCAGCGTCTTGATCTGCTTGGGTGTCAGGTCAGCTTGCCCGCTCTTGACGTAAGCGTAAATCAGATAGATGCGTTCCATCGGCATTTGCCGGTAATAGATCACCCTCGCGCCGCCCCGTTTACCGCGTCCTCTCACCGCCCAGCGCAGCTTGCGCAAACCAGAACCGCCTGGGATGACATCGCCTGCGTCCGGCGTGGCAAGCAGGAAATTCTGCAGACCGCGCAAATCTTCGTCGCTCCACTGCTCGGTACGAAAAGCGATGAACGGCGTGAGCTCCACGAAGACCATGTCTCTAACTATACGCGGCACGCGTATAGCCTGCAACCATGAACGAAATTCCGGGCGATTTGGGAGCGATGGCCGGTAAAGTTGACGACGCCGGCTGTTAGCACTGCTAACAGTTTGAAGTCATGGAATCGACGACCGGGCGCCTGGGAACTTTCACTTCGAATGCGCGGTCACAGCGTCAATCCGGTTGATGCCCGTCATCGCATCCTCGCTCGCGAGAGCGCCGAAACCGGCCTTATCTCCTGAAAGCCGGTGGCCGCAAGGCTCGGAGATACTCGTAAGCAACCGCCCTTCGGGGCGCCCAGCGCTGCGCATGACGCAATAATTCGCGTCCCCAGCGGTAGCGCATCGTTCTGAAACGCCCCATCCGGCGCGATTCCTGCGCCAGCCCTTGTCCGCATTCCTGCGGCAATCCGTCTGCGGCAACAGCAGCGTCACTAGCCGCTAGCGGGTAGTGACGCTGCGCAGAAACACGCATCAGCGCGGCTTTCCAGCCAGTTTGGTCAGTGCCGCAACCCAGTGACGCGCTCCCTGGCGCATCACACCGTACAACCGCGCAATGCGGTTCGTCTCTCTGCCCGTTCTTCAACGGGCGTCGTTTGACCTCGCGCGCAACCCGCGCACCCCCGAGCCTTGGGTATTGGCTCAACTCGATGGGTCAAGTTCCCACAGGAAACACCATCGAAGCCAAGAGCGGGTGCAGCCGCGGCAAGCAGCAAAAGGAGCACTGCACAAACCGGGAGTGGTGTCCCGGGTCCCTCGTAGATCTCGTCCTGCTGAGCAGGCGAGACGGACAGAAACACTAACCGGACAGGCAGCACACACCAGCAGCGGCAAGGCAGCAAACGGAAGGCAGCAAGACGCGATGGATCGGATTGGAAAGGGATGGATGGGAGCTGGCGCAAAGACGGCGAATCGACTGCAACTGGACTGCAGGCCCACTGCAATCGAGCGGCGGAATGGTACGGCCGGAGCGCAAGGCGCGCCCGCCTCTGTTAAGCTTTTGGTTCCGCTACCCGAGGATGCGTTGGTTCCCGGCGAACTCGAACTCATCTGGGCCCACCTTGCGGGGCTCTTGCATCGGGTAATACCGCCAGAAGTTGATTCCGACCCTTTTAGTTCGGAGGCGAACCGCCATGGCCGTAGCCCTGTATGCGCGAGTCTCGACGACTCGCCAAGCCGAGAACGATCTGTCGATCCCGGATCAACTGCGCCAGCTCCGGGAGCACTGCAAGAGCCGTAACCTTGCCGTTGCGTCGGAGTACGTCGAGCCGGGCGCATCCGCGACCGATGACCGGCGGCCCGTGTTCCAGCAGATGATTGCCGATGCGACGCAGCCGCCTGCGCCGTTCGATGCGATCCTGGTGCACAGCCGCTCGCGCTTCTTCCGGGACTTGTTCCAGTTCCTGCACTACGAGCGGGTGCTGAAAAAGGTCGGGGTCAAGATCATCTCGATCACCCAGCAGACGGGCGATGACGCAGCGGGGGAGATGGCGAGCAAGCTCTTCAGCCTGTTCGACGAGTACCAGAGCAAGGAGAACGCGAAGCACACCCAGCGGGCGATGCAGGAGAACGCCCGCCAGGGATACTGGAACGGCTCGGTGCCGCCCTTTGGCTTCCGGGCAGTCACGACCGAGATCGTCGGGAACCGAGGCCGACACAAACGCCGACTCGAGCTCGATCCAGTGGAGGCGGAAGTCGTGCGGGAGATCTACCGCCTGTACCTCGCCGGCCACAACGGCAACGTGATGGGCATGAAGGCCATCGCCACGCACCTGAACCGCCAGGGGCTCACGATGCGCGGACGCCCGTGGCGCATCCAGAAAGTGAATCGGCTGCTCGCCGACCCGCTCTACGCGGGCTGCTTCTACTTCAACCGGCGCGACTCAAGGACCCACAAGGAGCGGCCCCAGCCGGAGTGGATCGCGGTAGCGGTCCCGGCGATCATCGATGCCGGCGCGTTCGAGCGGGTGGCAAAGCGCCGGGCGATGTGCAATCCAAACGCGACTCCTCCGCGGGCGACGTCCTCCCCCGCACCATTGGTGGGACTCCTCAAATGCGGAGAATGCGGGGCCAGCATGACCCAAGCGACCGGCAAATCGGGACGCTACCGCTACTACAAATGCACCACGAGGATGGCAAGGAGCGTGCACGCCTGCACGGCGAAGAACCTGCCGCGTGAACAGACGGACGGAATGGTGCTGCGTGCGTTATCCGAAAAGGTGTTCACGCCCGAGCGCGTGTCCCTCATGCTCAACACACTGCTGCGGCACCAGCGCCAGGCGAAAACGGCCGAGGATGCCCGGCTCATCACGATGAAGACGGAACTCGACCGGGCGACGACGGGCCTGGATCGCCTCTACAAGGCCGTGGAAGATGGCGCCCTGTCCATCGACGAAACGCTGCGCACGCGCACGCAGAAGCTCAAGGCGCGGCGCAGCGAGGTTCTCACGGAGATGGCCAAGCTCAAAGACCGCCAAGCGCTCGCGGTAAGGCGCGTGAACGCCGACACCGTGAAAGCGTTCTGCGAGGCGCTCAAGGAGCGCTTCACCGACCCGGCCTCGGGCCTGGGCAAAGCCTACCTGCGACTGCTGGTGAATGAGATCAAACTCGACGGGAACGAGCTGGTTGTCACCGGCAGCCACCGGCGCCTCGCGGACGCCATCGGCTTCATGCAGAAAAGAAAGCTGGGCGAAGTGCCCAGCTTCGTAGATGTCTGGCGCGCCCGGCGGGATTCGAACCCACGACCCTTGGCTTCGGAGGCCAATACTCTGATCCGCTGAGCTACGGGCGCTGCGCTTGGAAACTGCAATTCGCGCTAAAATCAGCATTTTACAGCACAAGCGCCCAGGGGACGACCGCATGGCCGAACACGACGAGCATTCCTCCTTCATCAAGACCCCGCAACAGCTCATCACCGTCGTGGTGCTGTCGTTCGTGGTGCCCATCATCGGCATCATCCTGACGGTCCAGCTGGTGCTCAACAAGCCCAAGGCCGACCCTGGCGCGATGACCCCCGACGCCGTCGCCGCGCGCATCCAGCCGGTGGGCAAGGTGGAGTTCGGCTCCGCCGGCCCGACCGCCGGCGCGGCCGCGCGCACGGGCGAAGAACTGGTGAAGACGGTATGCGCCGCCTGCCACATCGCGGGCGTCGCCAACGCGCCGAAGATCGGCGACAAGGCCGGCTGGGCGGCGCCGCTCAAGCGCGGCCTGCCCGAGATGCTGAAGACCGTCATCGCCGGCAAGGGCGCCATGCCGCCGCGCGCTGGCGTCGCGGACGCAACCGACCTCGAGCTGACGCGCGCCATCATCCACATGGCCAACCAGGCCGGCGGCAGCCTCAAGGAGCCGGCCGAGCCGGCCGCGAAACCGGCCGCGAAGAAGTAAGCCCCGGGCTTGGTCCCGCACCTCACCACCGCGCTCGCCGGACCGCTGCTCGAACTCGAGCAGCGGATCCTGGACAGCTCCAGCGCCATCGAGCGCTGGTTCCGCCTGCACTGGCAGCAGCACGAGGCGCCGTTCTATACCTCGGTGGACCTGCGCAATTCCGGCTTCAAGCTGGCGCCGGTGGACACCAACCTCTACCCGGGCGGCTTCAACAACCTCAACGCGGCGTTCATCCCGCTCGCGGTGCAGGCGGCGACCTCGATGATCGGGCGCATCTGCCCCGAGGCGAAGAATCTGCTGCTCGTCCCGGAGAACCACACCCGCAACCGCTGGTACCTGGAGAACGTCGCGGTGCTGGCGACCATCCTGCGCCAGACCGGGCTGGAGGTGCGGCTGGGGAGCCTGAACCCGGAGATCACCGCGCCCACCGATCTGGAAACCGCAACCGGGAAGAAGCTCACGATCGAGCCGCTGGTGCGCAACGGCGCGCGCCTGGGCGTGGCGGGCTTCGACCCCTGCGCGGTGCTGGTCAACAACGATCTTTCCTCGGGCATCCCGGACATCCTGAAGGGGTTGCACGAGCAGGTCCTGCTGCCGCCGCTGCACGCGGGCTGGGCGGTGCGCACCAAGTCGCAGCATTTCCACGCCTACGACGATGTCGCGGCCGACTTCGGCGAGCTGCTCAGGATCGACCCCTGGCTGGTGAATCCCTATCACGCGCAATGCGGCGAGATCGACTTCCAGGCCCGCTCCGGCGAGGAGTGCCTGTCCTCCAACGTGTCCATGCTGCTGGAGAAGATCCGCATCAAGTACCTGGAGTACGGCATCAAGGACACGCCCTATGTCGCGGTCAAGGCCGACGCCGGCACCTACGGTATGGGCGTGATGATGGTGCGCGACGCCTCCGAAGTGCGCGACCTCAACCGCAAGCAGCGCAACAAGATGGCGGTGGTCAAGGAAGGCCTGGTGGTGAGCAACGTCATCATCCAGGAGGGCGTGCACACGGTGGAGCGGATCGAGGACAAGGTGGCCGAACCGGTGGTGTACATGATCGGCCAGCACGTCATCGGCGGTTTCTACCGGGTGCACGGCGCGCGCGGCGCGGAGGACAACCTGAACGCGCCCGGGATGCACTTCGTGCCCCTGGCGTTCGAAGAATCCTGCACCGTGCCCGATCCGCACGCGAGCTGCGACGCGCCGCCCAACCGGTTCTACGCCTATGGCGTGGTCGGCCGGCTGGCTGCGGCAGGCGCGGCGCTCGAACTGGAACGCACCGCGCCGGCCGCGTGAAGTTTCTTTTCATCATCGACCCGCCGGCGTCGCTGCACGCCTACAAGGACACCACCGTCGCCATGATGCGCGCCACGCAGGCGCGCGGCCACGCGGTCCACGTCTGCGGCACCGACAGCCTGCGCTTCGAGGCCGGCGCGGTGCGTGCCCGCGCCGCCCGCATCGCGCTCACCAATGACGACGAGGACTGGTACAGCGCGGACCCCGCGCAGGATGGCGCCCTGACCGGGTTCGACGCGGTGCTGATGCGCAAGGACCCGCCGTTCGACATGGAGTACGTCACCAGCACCTGGCTGCTGTCCATGGCCGAGCGCGAAGGCGCGCGGGTTTTCAACAGGCCCGCGGCGGTGCGGGACGCGAACGAGAAGATCGGCATCCTGGAATTTCCCGACCTGATCGCGCCCACCATGGTGGCGCGCGAACCCGACCGGCTGCAGGCGTTCATCGACCAGCAGAACGACGTGATCCTCAAGCGCCTGGATTCCATGGGCGGCGAGAGCATCTTCCGCGTCCGCGGCGGCGACCCGAACCGCAACGCCATCCTGGAAGTGATGGCCCAGGGCGGCGCGCGCTCGGTGATGGCGCAGCGCTACATCCCCGAGATCGCCGCCGGCGACAAGCGCATCCTGCTCATCGATGGCGCGGTGGTGCCGTATTCGCTTGCGCGCATCGCCAAGCCGGGCGAGACGCGCGCCAACCTCGCCGCCGGCGGCCGCGGCGTCGCGCAACCGCTGTCGGCCCGCGACCGCGCCATCGCCGAGGCGGTGGCTCCGGTGCTGGCGGCGCGCGGACTGTTGCTGGTGGGGCTGGACGTGATCGGCGATTTCCTCACCGAAGTGAATGTCACCAGCCCCACCTGCTTCCGGGAAATCCAGGACCAGACAGGGCATGATGTGTCAGGGCAATTCATCGCCGCAATAGAGGCAAGAGTGAAGGCGGCCGCATGATCGGGATTCCATGATCGGCGTCCTTATCGTTGCCCACGGCGCCTTCGGCGAGGCGCTCATTCATTCCGCGAGCCACGTGCTCGGCAAGCGCCCGCTGCGGGTGCGCCAGGTCGGGGTCACGGTGCACGATGACCCGGAAGCCATGTTCAACCTGGCGCAAAGCCTGGTGCGCGAACTGGACGACGGTGGTGGCGTGCTGGTGCTCACCGACATCTACGGCGCCACGCCCGGCAACATCGCCCTGCGCCTGCTCGCCCCCGGGCGCGTCGAAGGCGTCTCCGGCGTCAACCTGCCCATGCTGGTGCGGGCGCTCACCTACCGCGACAAGGACCTGGCGCTCATGGTGGAGAAAGCGCTGTCGGGCGGCACCGAGGGCGTGCTCCACATGACAGGGGACTGCTGCAGTGGCGAGCGCTGAAGTCGAGATCACCAACAAGCTGGGGCTGCACGCCCGCGCTTCGGCCAAGCTGACGCAGACCGCGAGCGCCTATGCCTGCGAGGTCTGGCTCGAGCGCAATGGCCGTCGGGTCAACGCCAAGAGCATCATGGGCGTGATGATGCTGGCCGCCGGCAAGGGCGCGCGCATCACCATCGAGGCCACCGGCGAGGGCGAGGCCGAGGCGCTGGCGGCACTGAAGAAGCTGATCGCGGACAAGTTCGACGAGGGCGAATGAGCGCCGCCGCGCTCCCGCCTGCATGAACTTCGTCCTCCACGGCGCGCCGGTCTCGGCCGGCATCAGCATCGGCCAGGCGCACCTGGTCTCCAGCGCGCGGATGGAGGTGGCGCACTACGAGGTGCCCGAGGGCAGCGTGCAGGCGGAGATTTTCCGCTTCGACGCGGCCGTCGCCCGCGCCAAGCAGGAACTGGCGGCGCTGGAGAGCCAGATCCCGCGCGAGGCCCCGGGCGAGTTCGGCGCCTTCATCAACCTGCACCGCATGATCCTGGAGGATTCGTCGCTCTCCCAGGCGCCCAAGGCGCTGATCCGCGAGCGGCGCTGCAATGCCGAGTGGGCGCTGGTGCAGCAGATGGAGAAGCTGGCAGAACAGTTCGAGGCCATGGAGGACGCCTACCTGCGCGAGCGCCGCCAGGACATCGAGCAGGTGGTGGAGCGGGTGCTCAAAGCCCTTGCCGGCGGCCAGACCCTGCCCGCGCCGCCGGCCTCCGCGGAGAAGGACATGATCGTGGTGGCGCACGACCTGTCGCCCGCGGACATGCTTCTCTTCAAGCGCCACCGCTTCGGCGCCTTCGTCACCGACGTCGGCGGGGTCACCTCGCACACCGCCATCGTGGCGCGCAGCCTGGACATCCCGGCCATCGTCGGCCTGCACCACGCGCGCGACATGATCCGCGAGGGCGACACCCTGATCGTGGACGGCATCCAGGGCGTGCTGGTGGTGGATCCCGATCCCCTGGTGCTCGCGGAGTACCGCCTGCGCCAGTCGCAGCATGGCCTCGAGCGCCAGAAGTTGAAGCGCCTGCGCACCACGCCCTCTGCGACGCTGGACGGCACCCCGGTGGAGCTGTTCGCCAACATCGAGTTGCCGCAGGACACCGTGGAAGTGAAGGAGTCCGGCGCGCATGGCATCGGCCTGTTCCGCACCGAGTTCCTGTTCATGAACCGCAGGGACCTGCCCAGCGAGGACGAGCAGTTCGAAGCCTACCGCGACGTGGCGCGCGCCATGGAGGGCGCGCCGGTGGTGATCCGCACGCTGGACATCGGCGCGGACAAGGCGCTGGAGGGCGTCGGCGCGAAACTGGACATGCCCAATCCCGCGCTGGGCCTGCGCGCCATCCGCTACTGCCTGGCCGAGCCGCAGATCTTCCTCGGCCAGCTGCGCGCCATCCTGCGCGCCTCGACCTCGGGCCGCGTCAAGATCCTGCTGCCGATGCTGGCGCACGCGCACGAGATCGCGCAGGCGCTGGCGCTGGTGAAGCAGGCGCGCCAGCAGCTCGACGACAAGGGCATCGCCTACGACGCGTCGGTCGAGGTGGGCGGCATGATCGAGATCCCGGCCGCGGCGCTGGCGCTGCCGATGTTCATCAAGAAGCTGGACTTCCTGTCGATCGGCACCAACGACCTCATCCAATATACCCTCGCGATCGATCGCACCGACGACGCGGTTTCCCACCTGTACGACCCGCTGCACCCGGCCGTGCTGCACCTGATCGCGCACGTCATCCAGGCCGCCAGCCGCGCCGGCACCCCGGTGGCGGTGTGCGGCGAGATGGCGGGCGAGCCTTCGCTGACGCGCCTCCTGCTTGGCTTCGGGCTGCGCAATTTCTCCATGCACCCGGCGCAGCTGCTGGCGATCAAGGAGCGCGTGCTGCGCACGAACCTGGCCGAGGCGCAGCCCGTGGCGCAACGCGTGCTGCGCCAGTCGGATCCGGCCAAGGCGCGCGAGCTGCTCGCGAAGCTCAACGCCTAGCGCGTCGCGCCGGGGCGAGGTCCGCTTCGATCAGCCCAAGCAGTTCCTGAGCGGCCGGAGACAGGCTGCGGCCGCGCGGCACCACGGCCAGGATGCGCCGCGACAAGCCTGGCGCCGCCAGCGGCACCGAAACCAGGTCCGGCTGGCGGAAGTACGCGAGTGTCAGGGTCGGCACCAGGCTGACGCCGAGTCCCTTCGATACCAGCGCGGCGACCGTGGGCAGTTGCTCGACTTCCAGGCCGGTCGATGCATGGCGCGCTTCGCGCAGGACCGGGTCGAGGTGCTGGCGGACGCTTGAAGTGCGCGCCAGGTGGATGAGCGCACAGCCGGCCAAGTCTCGCAAGCTTATGCGACGCCGACCGGCAAGCGCGTGGTCGCGCCGGCACACCAGGTGAAAGCCGTCCTCCGCGAGCGGGCGGGTCTCGAACTCGCTCAGGTTGGGCCCGGCGGCGGCGACCGCGAAATCGGCACGCCCTTCCCGCACCAGCGCCACGCAACGATCCGACAGGACATCGAACAACTCGATCGCGACCCCGGGATGCCGGCGCCGGTAGCCCGCCAACAGGCCGGGCAGGATCCCGGCGGCGAGCGAGGGCAAGGCTGCGACCGCGACACGGCCTTTGCGCCGCGCGGCGTGATCGCGCAGGTCCGCGAGGGCGGAGTCGATGTCCTCGAGGATGCGCCGCGCCGCCGCCACCAGCACCTCCCCTTCCGACGTGAGCGTGACCTGCCGGGTGGAGCGCTCGAACAGGCGCGCCGCGGTGGCCGCCTCGACGCGCTGGATCAGCTGGCTGAACGCGGGCTGCGACAGGCGGCAGCGCTCGGCGGCCAGCCGGAAGTGCCGGGTCTCGGCCAGTGCGAGGAAGCCGCGCAGGTCGCGGCTGGCGATATTGATTGTCATTTACGAACAATCATTCTGTTATTTTGATTTTACAGAAGAACGGCTGGCAGCCAGAATCCGCTCGCCGCGCGCCCCAATCCCGGCGCGCAACCTGAGGAGGAGAAGACATGATCCGTACCCTTGCCGCCCTCGTGCTGTCGCTGGCCGCCGGCGCCGCGCTCGCCCAGGCGTACCCGTCCAAGCCCGTCAAGCTCGTGGTTCCGTTCCCCGCCGGCAGCGCCACCGACCAGGTGGCACGCGCCATCGGCCAGGAACTGCAGGCCGCCTTCGGCCAGCCCTTCGTAGTGGAGAACAAGGCCGGCGCGCAGGGCACCATCGCCGCCGAGGGGGTGGCGAAGAGCGCCCCGGACGGCTACACGTTGATGGTGACCACCAACACGCCGCAGGCGGCGGCGCCGGCCCTGTTCAAGCAGCTGCGCTACGACCCGGTGAAGGACTTCCAGCCGGTGGCGCGCCTGGGCACGATCTCGTTCATGCTCATGGTGTCGGCGGATTTCCCGGCCAGGAGCTTCAAGGAGTTCCTCGCGCACGCCAAGGCCAATCCGGGCAAGCTCTCGGGCGGCTACGGCTCGGCCGGCTCGCAGGTGTCGCAGGCCATGATCCGCTCGATGGGCAAGGTGGATTTCGTCGACGTGCCCTTCAAGGGACTGCCCGAGGCGATCACCAACGTGCTGGGCGGCCAGATCACATTCACTTTCGCCGACCTCGCCAACGCCCTCACCCAGCAAAAGGGCGGCAAGCTGCGCGGGCTGGCGGTGACTTCCGAACGCCGCTCGCCGCTGGCGCCCGACGTGCCGGCAATCGCGGAAGAGCTCAAGGGCTACGAGCTGATCGCGTGGTTCGCGCTGATGGCGCCGGCGGGAACGCCGGCGGACATCGTCGGCAAGCTGCATGGGGCGACGGCGAAGGCGCTCGCCAAGGCCGAAGTCGTCGCGCGCTACGCCAACCTCGGCACCGATGTGGCGCCGATGAACCCGCAGCAGTTGGGTGAGTTCATCAAGGCCGAGATTGCGAAGTGGGGACGCATGGCAAAGGAGGCCGGGATCCAGCCCCAGTAAAGCGTGGACTGTCCCTGATTTATGAGCGGGCCGCTTGACGGCGTGCGCGTGCTTGACCTCACCACGGTAGTGATGGGGCCGTACGCCACGCAGATCCTGGCGGATTTCGGCGCCGACGTGGTGAAGGTGGAGCCCCCCGAGGGCGACGTCATGCGCTACAACGCCCCCCTGCGCTCGCCCGGCATGGGGCACATCTTCCTCAACGCCAACCGCAACAAGCGCTCCGTCGTGCTGGATCTGAAGCAGCCGGCGGCGCGCGAAGCGTGCCTCGCGCTGGCGAAGACCGCGGACGTGCTGGTCTACAACATCCGGCCGCAGGCGATGGCGCGGTTGGGCCTCAGCTATGAAGAGGTCCGGGCCGTCAATCCGAAGATCATCTACGTCGGCGGCTTCGGCTACTCGCAGCGCGGCCCCTACGCGGCCAAGGCCGCATACGACGACCTTATCCAGGGCGCCGCCGGCCTGCCGTGGCTGGCCGAAGCGGCGGGCGGCGACGCCCCGCGCTACACGCCGGTGATCATTGCCGATCGTTCCGTGGGATTGCACATGGCCAATGCCGTGTGCGCCGCACTCTACCGGCGCGAGAAGACTGGCTTCGGCCAGCGCGTCGACGTGCCCATGTTCGAGAGCCTGCTGCAGAGCGTGCTCGGCGAGCACCTGGGCGGGCAGACCTACGTGCCGCCGACGGCGCCGCCAGGCTATGGGCGCATGCTGGCAAAGGAGCGCCGCCCGTACCGGACGAAGGACGGCTACGTCTGCGTGCTGGTCTACAACGACAAGCAGTGGCAGTCCTTCTTCCGCCTCATCGGCCGGCCGGAGTTGCAGCAGGACCCGCGTTACGCGACGCAGGAGGCGCGCAGCCGCGACTACCAGGGCGCCTACGCGCTGGTGGCGGAGGAAATGGCCAGGCGCGGCACAGCAGAGTGGATCGCCGCGCTGGAATCAGCCGACATCCCGGTGCAGAAGATGAATTCTCTCGAGGACATCCTGGCCGATCCGCACCTTGCCGCGATCGGCTACTTCCAGGAGCGCGAGCACCCGACCGAAGGCCGCATCCGGTCCATGGCGGTGCCCAGCGAATGGTCGGAATCGCCGCCGGCGTACCGGCGGCACGCGCCGGGGCTGGGCGAGCACACGCGGGAGATCCTGCGTGAGGCGGGGCTGGAGGAGGCCGCGATCGAGCGCATGATGGCGGAGGGTTCGGCCAAGGGCGCTTAGGCCGGGCAATCGCCGCTTGACCGCGCAAACGCCCGGCCCATAGACTGGGTTCGAGGGAATGGTTGGGCGCTCGTCGCAGCGAGCGTGACCGCGTTGCGTCTCCAGAGGAGGAATCGTCGATGAAAGCAATTGGAAGATCAGTGCGGGCTATTGCCGCGGCGGCGATTCTTGGCGCCGGCGGCGGCGCAGGGGCGCAGACGATCGAGCTTAAGTTCGCCGACCAGGTCCCTGTCGGACACGTGGCCTCGAAGGAGGGCAACCAGGTCTTCATGAAAATGGTGGAGTCGGCAGCCAAGGGCCGGGTGAAGTTCAGCCATTTTCCCCAGCAGCAGCTCGCCAAGCCCGAGGGTATGCTCGACGCGGTCCGCAACCGGATCGCCGACATCGCACTCGTGGGCGTCGTCTATGTCAGCGATCGGATGCCGCTGACCGGGGCGATCGAACTGCCAGGGACCTTCGACTCGGTGGTGAAGGGCCACGCGGCGCTCGAGAAGCTGGTTCGCAACGAACTGCTGCCGCATTTCGTCGGCATGAACGTGCGTCCGCTGTGGGCCATGACGACCGCGCCCTTCCAGCTGGTGATGAAGCGCCCGGCGCCGGTTACCGGCGCCGGCGACCTTGCAGGGGTCAAGTTGCGCACGGCCGGCGCGACCGCTCAGCTGGTGGCGAAGGCCATCGGCGCCACGCCGGTGACGATCGCCACGCCGGAGCTCTACCAGTCGCTCGAGCGCGGCATCGTGGACGGGGCGATCTTCACCCTTTCGGTCGTCAAGAGCTGGAAGCTCGACGAGGTCGCGCAGAGCTTCACCACCAACGCGGAACTGGGCAGCGTCGCCTTCGTCGTCCTGGTCAACGAGAACGTCTGGAAGACGATTCCGGCCGACATCCAGGCCATCATGGCCGACGCGGGGCTCAAGACCGGCGCCCACCTCGCCAAGGCGATCCAGGTCACCGAGGACGCCGAGATCGCCCGCCTCAAGGCGGCCGGCAAGACGGTCTACGAGCTTTCCCCCACTGCCCGCGCAGAGCTCAGCCAGAGGCTCGCCAGCGTCCAGGGAACCTGGCTGGCCCAGATGCGCCAGCGCAACCTGCCCGGCGAGCAGATTCTCGAGGCCTACAAGCGGTACCTGAAGGAATAGCGGGCGGGGCGGCGCCGTCCCGGGCCAAAGCCGAGTGAGGCGCCTGATCGAGAACGCGCTCGACGTATCCGAGCGCGCCTTCATGGCGATCGCGGCGGCCGCCGTCGTCGTCATGATGCTGTCGATCTCGGCCGACACCATTGGCCGCTACCTGTTCAACCGGCCGATCACCGGCAGCTTCGAGTTCATCAGCCTTTACCTGATGGTGATCGTCGGCTTCATGGCCGCCGCGCGCACCTACTCGATTGGCGGCCACATTCGCCTCGAGCTGCTGTTGCCCAGGCTGCCCCGCCCGGTCGGCGAAGCCCTCGAGCGCCTCAATGCCCTGGCCGCCGGTACCGCGTTCGCCGTCTTCACCTACTCCTCGTCCGAAGAGGCGATCGACAAGCTTGTCAACCTGCACACGACCGTCGGCGTCATCCAGTTCCCGGTGTACCTGAGCTACGCGTGGATGCCGGTGGGGGCGGCGCTGCTGACCTTGCGGCTGCTCACGGCCGCGGCGTTCGGGCCGGCGAGACCCGGCCGATGACCGCGACGGCCCTCGGCGTCACCGCGCTGCTGTTCTGCGCGCTCGCGCTTGGCATGCCGGTCGCCTTCGCCCTGCTGGTATCCGGGGCGGTCGGGCTGTGGCTGGTTGGCGGCTACCACCCCCTGATGGGCGTGCTGAAGCTCGGCCCCTACGAGGCGGTGGCGAGCTTCACCCTGTCGACGATTCCGATGTTCATCCTGATGGCGGAATTCCTGACGGCTTCCGCTTTCACGCGCGACGTGTTCTCCGCCGCCCACAAATGGCTGTCGCACAAGCGAGGCGGGCTTGCCTATGCCACGGTTGCCGGGGGCGTGATCCTTGCCGCGATTTCCGGATCGAGCAGCGCGGCGGCGGCCACGCTCTCCGGCGCCGCCTACCCCGAGATGCGCCGCTACGGCTACCGCGACTCCTTCGCCACGGGTGTGCTCGCCATGGTCGGCACGCTCGCGATCATGATCCCGCCGTCGATTGCCCTGGTCCTGTTCGGCGTCCTGACCGAAACCTCGGTCGGCAAGTTGCTCATTGCCGGCCTCCTTCCGGGCGCGCTGACCGCGCTCGGCTACGCGCTGGTCATCAACCTCGTGGTCCGGCTCGATCCGGAGGCGGCGCCGCGCACCCAGCAGCCCTTCCCATGGCGCGAGCGGATCGAAGTGCTGGCGACGGTCTGGCCGGTGATGCTGCTGCTGGTCATCGTGGTGACCCTCATCTATGGCGGCATCGCGACGCCCACCGAAGTAGGCGCGCTTGGCGCGAGCGCGGCCCTGGTGATTGCGGTGGCCATGGGCCGGATCCGGCGCGCGGACTTCATCCAGGCGGTGCTCAATGCCACCCGGAATTCGGCGATGATCCTCCTGATCATCGCCATGGCCGTGCTGTTCGGCGTCTTCCTGACCCTGACCGGCGCGCCGCAGAAGCTGATCGGCGCCATCCAGGCCGCAGGCATTGCCCCGGGGCTGGTGCTGGCGATGATCCTTGCGGTGCTGCTGCTCCTGGGCTGCTTCATGGACCAGTTGGCGATTCTCGTACTGACGCTGCCGCTCACCATGCCGATCCTCCTCGCTCAAGGGTACGACCCGGTCTGGATCGGCGTCATCTACGTCAAGACCGCGGAGATCGGCCTCGTGACGCCGCCGCTCGGCCTCAATTCCTTCATCGTGTCGTCAACCACCGGGGTCCCGATCGGCCGCGTGTTTCGCGGCATCTGGCCCTTTGTCGCAGTCGACCTCCTCATCCTCGCCGTGCTGGTGGTCTACCCCGAGATCAGCCTCTTCCTGCCCGGGCTTTCGACTGCGAAGTGATCGGGCAGGAGGGGTTGGGGGTCGATTTCTTGACAGGGGCGCGCGCCGCCGGTAACGTCTGCGCCGCATCACAGCGCCGATTTGAAGTTCAGCTTGCGGGCGCTCAACAAATGCAGCTAAAGAGACGGCCTGTGAAACCCGTCCTCGCGCAAAGCTGGACGGGTTTTTCGTCTCAGGGGCCAGCTTGATCGTCACCGCGCAGAAAGCACGCTTCACCGAGCCACTCAAGCTCACGAGCGGTGCGGTGCTGCCCGAGTTCGAGATCGCGTACGAAACGTATGGGCAACTGAATTCCGCCCGTTCCAACGCCGTACTGGTGTGCCACGCCCTGAACGCCTCGCACCACATCGCCGGCTCCTATGCCGACGACCCGGACAACCTCGGCTGGTGGGACAACATGGTGGGACCCGGCAAGCCGCTGGACACCGACCGCTTCTTCGTCATCGGCTCCAACTACATTGGCTCCTGCTTCGGTTCCACAGGGCCGGCCTCTACCAACCCGGCCACCGGCAAGCCCTGGGGCGCGGACTTCCCGGTGGTGACAGTGGAGGACTGGGTGGCGGCGCAGGCGCGCCTCGCCGATCACCTGGGCATCGAGCGCTTCGCCGCGGTGATGGGCGGCAGCATCGGCGCCATGCAGGCGCTGCAGTGGTCGCTCGATTTCCCCGAGCGCGTGCGCCACGCCATCGTCATCGCCTGTACCCCGCGCCTGACGGCGCAGAACATCGGCTTCAACGAAGTGGCGCGCCAGGCGATCATGACCGACCCGGACTTCCACGGCGGGAATTACTACGAGAAGGGCGTGGTGCCCGCGCGGGGCTTGCGCATCGCGCGCATGGTCGGGCACATCACCTACCTGTCGGACGACGCCATGATGGAGAAGTTCGGCCGCGCGCTGCGCCGTTCCTCGCCCGGCTACGACTTTGACATCGACTTCGAGATCGAAAGCTACCTGCGCTACCAGGCGGACAAGTTCGCCGGCTACTTCGACGCCAACACCTACCTGCGCATCACCAAGGCGCTGGACTACTTCGACCCGGCGGCGCGCTTCGGCGGGGACCTGGCGCAGGCCTTCGCGCAGGCGAAGGCGGATTTCCTCGTCGTCTCGTTCACCTCCGACTGGCGCTTCTCGCCGGCGCGCTCGCGCGAAATCGTGCGCGCCTTGCTCGATAGCCGGCGCATCGTTTCCTACCTGGAGATCGACGCGCCGCAGGGCCACGACTGCTTCCTGCTGGAGGACGCGCGCTATCACGGCGCGCTGCGCGAGTACTTCCGGAACATCCCGCTGTGACCGAAGCCGACACCATCCTGCAGTGGGTCGCCCCCGGCTCCCGGGTGCTGGACCTGGGTTGCGGCGACGGCAAGCTGCTGCGCCGGCTGTGGGAGATGCGCCAGGCGCCGGGCTACGGCGTCGAGATCGACGACGCGCACGTGCTGGAGTGCCTGCGCAACGACGTCAACGTCCTGCAGATGGACCTGGAGGACGGCCTCGCCGCCTTCGCCGACCGCTCCTTCGACGTCGTCATCCTCTCCGAGACCCTGCAGGCCATCCACCGCCAGGAGCCGCTGTTGAAGGAAATGCTGCGCGTCGGGCGCGAGGCCATCGTCTCCTTCCCCAACTTCGGCTACTGGAAAGCACGCATCCAGATCGCGCTCGGCGGCCACATGCCGGTGTCGAAGGAGCTGCCCTACGAGTGGTACAACACGCCCAACGTGCACCACTGCACGCTGGTGGACTTCGAGGCGCTGTGCGGGAAGCTGGGGTTCCGCATCATGGAGCGGGTGGTGCTGACCGGGGGGGCGCGGGTGGGGTACCTGCCGAATTTGATGGGGGCGTTGGCGGCGTACCGGGTGACGTCCTAGCGAGCGCGGGATGTAACCGATCGGTTACATTGAGAGGCATTCCGGCCGGCCTTGCGGCGATCACGTCTGAACCTTGAAAGGAAAAGCCATGAAAAAACTGCTGTTCGTCCTCGCGCTCGCGGTCTCGACCGCGGCGCAAGCCCAGGTCCCCGTGACGCCGGACCCGGACCACGAGGCCATGCTGCGCCACGCGGACCCCAGGCTCGCCGCCAACAAGCGCTTCGTCTACGACTTCTGGCGCGAGGTGTTCGAGGCGGCGAACATGGATCTTGCGCCGAAGTACATGGCCGAGACCTACATCCAGCACAACCCGCGCGTGCCGACGGGCCGCCAAGCCTTCATCAACTTCTTCTCCAAGTTCCGCAAACCCGCCCCGATCGAGGCGCGGGTCAAGGCGCCGCTGGTGGCGATGATGGCCGACGGCGACCTGGTGGCGATGTTCTTCGTGCGCGAGTACCCGGAGCCGAACGATCCCTCGAAAAAGTACACCACGACCTGGTTCGACCTGTTCCGGATCGTGGACGGCAAGATCGCGGAGCACTGGGATCCCGCGACCAAGTAGGCCTCAGGCTCCGGCATCCAGCGCCTCGATCCGACGCCGCATCCACCACAGCAGCGCCAGCCCCGGCAGCGCGATCAGGAAGGTGAAGAAGAAGAACTGGGTCCAGCCGAACGCAGCCACCATGTATCCCGCAGCGGGCCCGACGTAGACGCGGCCCACCGCCGAGAGCGCCGAGAGCAGCGCGTACTGCGTCGCCGAGAAGCGCCGGTCGCATAGCGCCATCAACAGCGCAACGTAAGCCGCGGTGCCCATGCCCCCGCACAGGTTCTCCAGCCCGACCACCGCCACCATGAGCGCATAGTTCTTCCCGCTCGCCGCGAGCAGCATGAAGCCCAGGTTCGTGACCGCCTGCAGCGCGCCGAACAGCACGAGCGCGCGGAACAGTTTCAGCTTCGCCATCAGCGCGCCGCCGACGAGCGCGCCCGCCAGCGTCGCGGCGAGCCCGAAGCCCTTGTTGAACGCGCCCACCTCGGTAAGCGAGAACCCCGGCCCGCGCAGCAGGAACGTGGTGGTCAGGTTGCCCGCGAACGCATCGCCCAGCTTGTAGAGCACGACCAGCACCAGCAGCATGATCGCTTTCTCGCGCGTGAAGAACTCCGCGAAGGGCTTGGCCACCGCCTCGTCCAGCGTCTTCGGCGGCGCGCCGACCGGCTCGGGCTCCACTGCGAGCCAGGTCGCCGCCATGCCGATCACCATCAGTCCGGCCATGAGCCAGAAGGTGAGGGTCCAGCCCAGCCACTGGTCGGCGAGGATCAGGGCGCCGGCGCCGGAGACCAGCATGGCGAGGCGGTAGCCCAGCACCGATACCGCGGCCCCGGCGCCGCGTTCCTGCGGCGCGAGCGAATCGGCGCGCAGCGCGTCGAACACGATGTCCTGCGAGGCCGACAGCAGCGCCACCCCGAACGCGGTCGCGCCCAGCAGCCAGGCGGATTCCCGCGGCGACAGCGTGCCCATGAAGGCGATGGCCGCGGCCAGCGCCAGCTGGGTGACGAGCAGCCAGCCGCGACGGCGGCCGAGGAACGGCGGCGCGTAGCGGTCCATGAGCGGCGCCCAGAGGAACTTGTAGGTGTAGGGTTGTCCCACCAGTGCGAACCATCCGATGGCGACGAGGTCCACGTTCTCGGCGGCCAGCCAGGCCTGCAGCGTGCCGGCGGTGAGCGCCAGCGGCAGCCCGGAGGCGAAGCCCAGCGCCAGCATGAGCAGGATCCGGCGGCTGCGGAACGCGGCGGCGAATTCGGCGAGTGCCATCGGGGCAAATCTTACCCGTGGCGGCCCCGCGCCATCGGCAGCAGCTACAATAGGCATCCCCGTTCTACTTTTGCGAAAAGAGCACCGACCCATGACCACCGAAGTGAACAAGGACAAGCTCGTCGCCGACCTGAAAGTCGTGGTCGCCGACGCCGAGGAACTGCTGGCCGCAACCGCCTCGCTGGCCGGCGAAAAAGCGGCCGCCGCGCGCACGCGCATCCAGGCCTCGCTCGCCACCGCCAAGGTCAAGCTGGCCGAGGCCGAGCGCATCGTCGTCGAGAAGGCGAAGGAAACCGCCAAGGCGACCGACGCGTACGTGCACGAGCATCCCTGGCACGCTGTCGGCATCGCGGCCGCCGCCGGCCTGGTGCTCGGCATCCTCATCAGCCGACGCTGAGCCGTCGCCCGCCTCCGCGCGGGCGGCGCACCTACCGATGCTCGGCCCCGTCAGGGAGTTGGCGCGAACGCTGCTGTCGTTTGCGGCCACGCGCACGCGCCTCGCAGCCACCGAGGTGGAGGAGCAGGCGCTGCGCCTGCTCGAGATCGTGGCCTGGCTGGCCGCGGCGTTGTTCTTCCTCGGCGCGGGGCTGGTGTTCGCTGCAATCCTGGTGGTGCTGCTGTTCTGGGATTCCAACCGGCTGCTCGCCGCCGGGCTGATGGCGGCGGGGTTCACCGGCGCCGGCGTCGCCGCGGCGCTGTTCGCGCGCGCGCGCCTTCACCAGCGGCCGAAATTCCTCGCCGCGACGCTCGCCGAGATCGAGCGCGACCGCGATACCCTGGGCGGTTCCTGATCCCATGCGCGAGCGTCTCCTGACCCTTGCCGGAGACCGCTCACGGCTTTCGGCCCGCGCCCAGGCCGAGCGTGAGCACCTGTCGACGCTGCTCGCGCCGGCGGATGCCGCAGCATCGCTGGCGACATCCCTGTTCCAGGCGGGCCGCCGCGCGGCGGACCAAGCGCGGCGGCGTCCGCTGCTCGTCGCTGCCGGGGTCGTGCTGCTGGTCGTCCTGCGGCCGCGCCGCGCCGTCAGCTGGCTCGCGCGCGGCTGGTCGCTGTGGCGTCTCTATCGCGGCGCCAACGGCTGGTGGCTGCGCTTCGCCGCGTCCACCGGCTCGTCTTCCAGGCCCGCGCGCTGACCGTCATGCGCGCACTGGCTCCGATCCGGTCGGCGTTCGCGCTCGCTGAGCGCGAGCGCAAGTTCCTGCTCAGTGAAATGTCGCAGGTCAAGGGCCTGATGCCGGTGCTGATGAAGCGGCGCAACAAGCAGAAATGGTCGCCCGAGGACATCGCCGAGATCCGCGCCCAGGTCCGGCGCATCTCGAAGATCACGCCCTACCTCGTGGTGGTGGTGATGCCGGGCGGCTTCGTCGCGCTGCCGGTGCTGGCCTGGTGGCTCGACCGCCGGCGCGGCCGGCGTGCCGGCGCGCCGCCACCGCCGAAATCAGCCTGATTTCAGCAGCCGCCCGGCGGCGTAGTCGATCGTCAGCGGCGCGTGGTCGCTGAAGCGCTTCTTCAGGTAGATGGCCTCGCGCTGCGCGGTCTTCGCCAGGCCGGCGGTGGCGATGTGGTAGTCCAGGCGCCAGCCCACGTTCTTCGCCCACGCCTGCCCGCGGTTCGACCACCAGGTGTACTGGTCGGGCTTCGCGTTCAGGCGGCGGAATACATCCACGTAACCCACCTCGTCGAACACCTTCGTGAGCCAGGCGCGCTCCTCGGGCAGGAAGCCGGAATTCTTCTGGTTCGAGCGCCAGTTGTGCAGGTCGATCTCCTGGTGCGCGATGTTCCAGTCGCCGCACAGCAGGATCTCGCGGCCCGTGCGCCTGAGCTTCGCCAGGTGCGGCAGGAAGGCATCGAGGAAACGGAACTTCGAGGCCTGCCGGTGCGGACCGGAGGAACCGGAGGGCAGGTAGACCGAGATCACCGACAGCTTGCCGAAACGCACCTCGAGGGTGCGGCCCTCGGCGTCGAACTCCTTCACCCCGAAACCGCGCACCACCGCGTCGGGCTTCGCGCGCGTGTAGACGCCGACGCCGGCGTAGCCCTTTTTCTCGGCGCAGTGGAAATGGCCATGGAAGCCCTTCGGGCTGAGGATGGCCGGATCGAGATCCGCCTCGTGCGCCTTTATTTCCTGCAGGCAGACGATGTCGGCCTTCTGCGCCGCGAGCCAGGGATAGAGCCCCTTTCTCGCGGCCGAGCGGATGCCGTTGACGTTGAGCGTGATGACCCGCATGCCGGAACCGGAGGGCGCGGTCAGCCGCTGGGGAAGCTGGAGGCGCCGCCGTGCTTCGCCGACCACTGCGCCGGCGCGTTCAGGAATTTCTCGACCTCGTCGATCTGCGCAGCGGCGAGGTAGTTGCCCTGCTTCACCACGGACAACACGTCCCACCAGCTGGCGAGATGGTGCAGCCGCACCTTCAGGTCGGACATCACCTGCTTCGATTCCGGGAAAATGTCGTAGTAGAAGTTGACGTAGACGTGCTCGACGACCGCGCCCGCCGAGCGCAACGCCTGGCAGAAGTTGATTTTCGAGCGGCCGTCGGTGGTGAGGTCCTCCACCAGCAGCGTGCGCGCGCCCTCGCGGATGTCGCCCTCGATCTGGGCGTTGCGGCCGAAGCCCTTGGGCTTCTTGCGGATGTACTGCATCGGCAGCCCGAGCCGGTCGGCCATCCAGGCGGCGTAGGGGATGCCGGCGGTTTCGCCGCCGGCGACGACGTCGAACTGCTCGAAGCCGGCGTCGCGCGACAGGGTGGCGGCGGCGAAGTCGATCAGCTGCGCGCGGATGCGCGGATAGAAGATGAGCTTGCGGCAGTCGATGTACACCGGGCTGGCCCAACCCGAAGTGAAGATGAAGGGCTTGCCCTCCGAGAACAGCACCGCCTTCACTTCGAGCAGCATTTTTGCCGTGGTTTCGGCAATGAAGGCACGGTCGGCGGAATGCATGGCGCGGATTTTACAGGGGAACCCGGGCCGATGTCAGCGGTCTACCCGAGTTAGAATTCCCGCAGACACACGCCAACGGAGTCGCCCATGTTCCGCACGTCCATACCGATCCTCGCCGTGGTCGCACTTGCCGCCCTGCCTCTCGCCGCTGCCGCCCAGTCCTTCCGCTGCGTCGGCAAGGACGGCAAGAAGTATTACGGCCAGTCCGTGCCGATGCAGTGCGTCGGCCAGCCGATGGAGCAGCTGAACGCGCAGGGCATGGTGGTGCGCAAGATCGACCCCCAGGCCTCGGCCGCCGACCAGGCCGCCAAGGCCAAGGAAGCCGAGGAAAAGAGGAAGCGCGACGTCATCCTCAAGGAGGAATCGCGCAAGAACAAGGCGCTGCTGTCCACCTACACCAGCGAGAACGACATCGAGCTCGCCCGCAAGCGCGCGCTGGAGGAGAACCAGAAGGCGGTCAAGGAGACCGAGGGCCGCATCGCCGCGCTGAAAAAGCGCCAGGCTGACCTGAAGAAGGAAATGGAGTTCTTCCAGGGCAAGAACAAGCCGCCGGCCAAGATGGCGCAGGAAATGAAGGACAACGACTTCTCCATCGGCACGCAGGAGAACCTGCTGGCGCAGAAGAAAAAGGAAGTGGACTCGATCAACGCCAAGTACGACGAGGACAAGAAGCGCTACATCGAGCTGACCAAGGGGACGACGAAGTAATCAGGCCCGGGCGCGGGCATTCAGGAAGGCCCCGCGCGCATTGATGGCCCGAAGCATCTGCACGCTGCGGGCGTCAATCCGGTAGACCAGCAGAAACGGAAATCTGCGAAGAGGACATTCCCGGGTGCCTTTTCGGCCTCTGCGGAAGACCAGACCCAGCCTGGCGATCCGCTCGGCTTGCGCGACGATTGCGTCGATCGCGCCATCCGCGACGCGTTCATCCGCCGTCTTGCAGTACCAGGCTTCGATGCGTTCGAGATCCTGCTCGAATCGCCGGGTGAAGCTAAGCGGCCTGGCGGCGAGTCCGGCCACGGGTAGCGCGACGGCGTGCGATACGGGCCTTCAACTCGTCCAGGCTGACCATGCGGCCAGCAGCGACGTCCGCCAACCCCTCGTTCGTCGCCTTGACCTTGTACTCGGTGTACTCGAATCCGTCCCGCAAGATGTCGCGGAAGATCGCCTCCGGACTGCAGCCGGCGTCGCGCGCCAATCGCACCAATCGCTGCCGCTCGGCTGGTTTCAGGTTGATCGACTGGGGCATGGCTTTCCTTGGCGAACCGAAGTTGCCGA
>JBQTJX010000055.1:0-48812 GCA_052386675.1 Betaproteobacteria bacterium | reverse complement strand
CTTCCCTAGTGCATCTGCTGGATGCCCGAGAGCAGCCAGCCGCTGGAGCCGTCCACCGGCTTCGACAGGTTCCAGACTTCCTCGAATCCCACCGGCGCGCTCGCCGGCGTCTCGCGCACCGTGCCGGCAAAGCGCACGCTCGCCCAGTGGCGATCGCCCTCGCTGGCCACTTCGAGCAGGTCCGCGTTGAGCGACAGGACGTCAGTCTGCTGGCGCAGGCCAGGGCGCGATTCGATGTCGCGCCGAAGTTCCTCGAACAGGTCCGGCGCCGTGAATTCGCGCAGTTCGTCCAGGTTCCCCGAGTCGTTCGCCGCCTGCAGTTTCATGAAGTTCAGCTTGGCGCCGCGCAGGAACCCGGCGACATCGAAGCCCGCGGGCACGCCCGTGGCGGCTGCCGGCGCCTGCGGCTCGAAGCCGGAGGACTGCGACGGCGGCGGCGCGGCAACAGTCTCGCTGCCCATGCCCCCCGCGTACTGCATGCGCACCGGTTGCGGCGCGTCCCCGCGCCTTGCCGAGAGCATGCGAAACACCATCATGGCGCCAAACACGAGCAGCGCCGCGAGCATGATCCCGACCATCAGGCCGCCCAGGCCGTTGGCACCCATCAGCCAGCCCAGCGCGCCGCCCAGGGCGAGGCCTCCCAGCAGGGGCATCCAGCGTGCGAACCCGGTCGCCGGCTGCGCGGCACCCGCCGCAGGGGCAGCCTGCTGCGCGGGCGCGGCCTGCTGCTGCGCCGGCTTGGCCGGAGGCGGATTCGTGATGCTGCGCTGCGCGCCCATGCTGCGGGCGCCGCCCAGGCGCTTGGCCTCGACCTCGGTGACGAAGAACACGGCGCCGATGAATGCGGCCGCGATCGCGAACATGGACTTGCGCATGACTGGTTCCCCCGCCTTTGCGGCGAATGGTTGACTCGAGCGGATATCCTACCGCAGTTTGATTCCGCGATGCACCGCAGCCACGCCCGCGGCCAGGTTGAAGTATTCGACGTTCTCCAGGCCGGCCGCCCCGATCATGCGGCGCAGGGTTTCCTGGTCCGGGTGCAGGCGGATGGACTCGGCGAGGTAGCGGTAGGAGGCCGCGTCCCCGGCAACCTTCTCTCCCAGCCAGGGCAGGACGTGGAAGGAATACAGGTCGTAGGGCTTTTCCAGCGCCGGCGAGACCCGCGAGAACTCGAGCACCACCAGGCGCCCCCCAGGCCGCAGCACGCGCGCCATCTCGGCGAGCGCCGCCTCCTTGCGCGTCATGTTGCGCAGGCCGAAGGCGACGCTCACGCAGTCGAAGCTGGCGTCGGCGAACGGCAGGCGCTCGGCGTCGCACTGCACCGCCGGCAGCACCCGCCCGGCGTCCAGCAGGTGGTCGCGTCCACGCGCCAGCATGCTGCGGTTGATGTCGCTCATCCAGACCCGCGCGCCGCGCGCGGCGAATGCCCGCGCCAGGTCGCCGCTACCCGAGGCGACATCCAGCACCTGCTCGCCCGCGCGCACCCGGGCCACCGACACCGCGAACGCCTTCCAGGCGCGGTGCAGCCCGGCCGACATCAGGTCGTTCATCAGGTCGTAGCGCGCCGCGACGCGGTCGAACACGGCGCCGACGCGCTTCGCCTTGTCCGCCTCCGGGACGCGCTGGAAGCCGAAGTCGGTCTCGGCCATGGGCTAGTCCCTGCCGGCGCCTGCTTTTTCCAGGCGCTCGAGGTACTCGGTCCACAGGCGCTCCTGGTTCTCGCCCAGGTGGTAGAGGTATTCCCAGGAGTAGATGCCGGTGGCGTGGCCATCGGAGAATGACGGCTGCACGGCGTAGGAGCCGACCGGTTCGAGTGAACGGATCTCCACCGCGCGCTTGCCGACCTGCAGCACCTCCTGGCCCGGGCCATGGCCGCGCACCTCGGCCGAAGGCGAATGCACGCGCAGGAACTCGTAGGGCAGGCGGAACGCCTTGCCGTCGGCGAACACCACCTCCATCAGACGCGACTTCTGGTGCAGCCGGATCTCGGTGGGCGCCGGTCCCTCGTTCAAAGGCCCGCACCCATGCTCAGGCGACCATCTCGTAGGCGACGCGCTCGTAGTCGCTGCCGCGCTCGAGGATCTCGGTGAGGCGGACCTTGACCGGGGACTCGACGTAGACCTCGATGACACGCTTGGGCTTGAACCAGCCAGATGGCAGCACCAGCGAGGGCGGCGCGTTCAGCGCCGGCACACCGGTCAGGGACAGGGCCTGCACATACTTCGCGTCCTGGATATTGAGGCCGGTCGGGCGCACCGATGTCGCCGCCGGCAGCCCGGGCAGCAGGCGCAGCCCGCAGTAGAGGTCGCCGGCATCGTTCTGCATCAGCCAGCGCACCTGCCCGACGAAGAAGTTCTTCGAGTCCGCCGGCCGCGCGCCGACCAGCTGGCCGTTCAGGTAGCGCTTGCCGGGATTGCCGGCGCGGCGGACCATCTTCAGGCCCTGCGCGCTTTCGTCCGCGAGCTCCCAGTGCTCCAGCAGGAAGCCGTGCACCACGCTGTAGTCATCCTCGTCGCGCGTGCTGACGCGGCCGAAGGTCGCGATCTGCTCGCGCTCCTGCTTGGTGAGCTCGCGCTGCTCGCCGGGCTGGCGGAACACCTTGCCCGAAATGTAATAGTGGACCGCCGCCATGTCGTTGCAGGCCTGCGCGACGTCGGACACGCGCTTCCTCTCGGCGCCGCGCGCCGGCCGCGCCTGGCACCACTGGCGGTAGAGGAACACCAGCAGCTGCTCGCAGGAGGGCTGCACGCAATCCTCGCCCAACGCAAGCTTCGCCGGAGATTCGCCCTTCCTCAGCAGGCCGATGCGGTTGCGCAGGCTTTTGGCGAGCCGCGATACGTCGAGGTAGCGCGGGTCCTTCGCGTCGCCGCCACCGCGCTCCGGGCAGGCCGCGCCGGCGAGATCCACCACCAGCGGCGGAATGTCGCCTTCCTCGGGCGCATCGGCCAGCACTTCCACCTTCTCCGCCCAGCGCTCCAGCAGGTAGGCGGCGAAGGTCAGCTGGCGCTGGCTCATCTCGTTCGGGTTGGCCATCCCGATCAGCGCCGCGCGCATGTAGGCGATGCGCGGCGAGGTGTCCTGCACATCGCGGTTCAGGTAATCCTTGACCGCCGTCTCGGCGACGCCGAGGCGCTCGGCCTCGGCGTAGACCTGGTGCAGCGCCTGCCAGTCGCCAGCGGCGACTTGCCGGTAGGCGCGATAGTGATGGAACATCTTCAGGCCCGAGTACGCCAGCAGGCGCTGGCAGATCAGCGCCGCCTGGCCCGCGACCGCGGCATCGCCCGCGGCGGCGGCCTCCAGGCAGCGCAGGTAGCCCACACGCGTCTGCTCCCAGAGCTCGAGCGTGCCCGCGAAGGCCGTGCTCTCGGCCTCGGCCATCGGCAGCGCGCGGTAGGTGAAGCGCCGCGCCTGCTCGATCTGCACGAAGTTGACCGCCTCGCGCAGCGTTTCCATGGCCGCCAGTCGGGTCACCGCCTTGCAGTCAAAGGCGTTGAACTCCTCGATCTGCAGCAGCAGCTCGTGCTGGGCGGCGGAAACATTGGCGAGCGGAACGTGCTCGAGCCAGGCCTTGGCAGTGGCCGGGTCGGTGAACTCCGGCGCGGCGGAGGCAACCAGCTTGGGCAGGGCGAAATCGGTCATGGCCTTCCGGGACTGGGTTCCTGAACCGGTGACTTTACCTCACCCGGGCGGCGCGGCGGCTTCCCGCGCTGCATCGGCACCGTCGAATATGTCACGGTAGCTGGCGAAGAAGCTGGCGTAGAGCATGGGCATGAGCGCCAGCAGCAGCGGCAGCATGATCCCCATCACCCCCGCCTGCAGGCGCCCGCCGGAGGCGATCAGCAGCGCGCTCAGGACCAGGAACGGGATGAGGATGGTCACCAGCGCCGCAGCGACGCCGTAGCCCGTCAGCGCACGCCAGTTCATCAGGCAGGCGGCCAGGCTGAAGAACAGGGACTTGGGGACGCTGGTGCCGTGCCAGGCCGACAGGACTGGCGCGAACCAGTAGAGCATCATCACCGGCGCGTAGCACGCGGCGGCCAGCGCGAGCGCGGCGAGGAATTCGTCGGACCTCAGGGTCTGCTCGTCGGGCCGGACACCAGTGCCCATCCAGCGCGCGAGCGCGCCGCCGTCGGCGAGCGTGGTCGCCCAGAGCACGGCCGCGAGCAGCGCGAAGTACACGGCGCCGAGTGCGAGTTGCGCCGGCAGGTTGCCGCGAAAGCCTGCGAACAGGTCCGCGATCCCGGGCAGCCTGCCGGCGGCGCAGCTGCGGCTGGCGGCCATGAACCCGACCGAGAACACGGGGATCAAGGTCACCGCGATCGCGACGCCGACCGCCGGCACCGAGCTCACCGCGGTCATCAGGATCCAGTACAGGAACACCAGCATCAGCCAGGTGAGCGGCGCGCTGCGGTACAGGCGCCAGCCCTCGCCCAGCCAGTGCATGCCGCGCGCGAAGGAAACGACAGCGGCTTTCATCCTGACTGTTCCTCCAGCCAGGGCGGCGAGGTCTCGGCCGCGCGCAATTCGAGAATGGCGCGGAAATGCTCCGGGTCGTGCACCCGCACCAGTTCGCCCGCTCGCGGCAGGTGAAAATCGTGCAGGCGCGAGATCCAGAACCGCAGGGCGGCGGCGCGCAGCACCCCGGGCCAGGCGCCGGCTTCCGCCGGCGTCAGGGGCCGCAGTGCGTGGTACGCGCCCAGCAGCGCACGCACCCGCGACACGGCAAGGCGCCGGTCCGACGCCGGGTCCGCGAGGCACCAGTCATTGGCGCACACCGCGAGGTCGTACAGCAGGCAATCAACCCCGGCGAAGTAGAAGTCGATGACGCCGGAGAGGCGTTCACGCCCGCCTTCGTCTCGTTCAAACAGCGCGTTGTCGCGGAACAGGTCCGCGTGCACCGGGCCGCGCGGCAACTCCGGGTGGCGCCGGCTCGACTGCGCCTCCAGTTCGGTCCCGAGCAGGCGGCGCTGCCCCGCGTCGAGAAACGGCTGCAGCTCGCGCGCCGCGGCGCGCTGCCAGCGCGGGCCGCGCGGATTCTCAAGGTATCCGGCGTAGGACCGCCCTGCGAGGTGCATGCGCGCGAGCAGCGCGCCCAGTTCGGCGCACTCGGGCTCGCCGGCCCGCTCGAGGGAACGGCCCGGCAGGCGCGTCACCAGCGCCGCAGGCTTGCCGTTCAATTCAGACAGGTAGTGGTCGGCGTGGTTGGCCACCGGCGCGGGGCAGGGCACGCCGTGGCGCGCGAGGTGCGCCATCAGGTCCAGGTAGAACGGAATCTCCGCCGCCGGCAGGCGCTCGAACAGCGTGAGCACATAGCGGCCCTGGCCGGTGGTGACAAAATAATTGGTGTTCTCGATCCCGGACTCGATCGGCTCGAGCGCCGCGAGCGCGCCGACCGAGAAACGCTTCAGCCAGCCGGCGAGCTGGCTCTCGGAGACAGGGGTGTAGACCGACAAGTCAGTCGAAAGTCCTGATCGTCCACATCGGCACGCGAACGCCGTCGTCCACGGAATCGCGCCGCATCCAGTTGCCGTTGCCGGTGGTGTCGACCAGGTAGTAGGGCACGCCGTGGCTGGGGGTGACCTTGAGCATGATCACGCGTCCGTTTTCGCGCATCTCCTCGACGCGGTCGCCCTCCCTCGGCGCGATGCGGATGCGCGGCTCGTCGGCGCCCGGGTCCCGTATGCCCGGCGGCGGCGGCGGCTCGGGCAGCGGCTCGAGCTTCGGGGGCTGCTGCGCAAATGCGGCCGCGGCAGCGCCCAGGAGGAGGGTGAAAAGCAGGCGGCGCATGCGGGCCATTCTATCACTCAGAGATTGAGCAGGATTTCGCGCTCGGCCGCCGAGGGCTCGAATCCGCGTTTCTCGTAGTAGGCGAAGATCGCCTCCACCACCTGGCGCGGCTCGTCGATCACCTGCAGCAGGTCGAGGTCCCCGGGGCTGATCATGCCCTCGCCCACCAGGCGCTCGCGGAACCAGCCCAGCAGCCCGCGCCAGAACGGCTCGTGCATCAGGATGATCGGCATGCGGCGCGTCTTGCCGGTCTGAACCAGCGTCAGCGCCTCGAACAGCTCGTCCAGCGTGCCGTAGCCCCCGGGCAGGACCACGTAGGCGGTGGCGAACTTGACGAACATCACCTTGCGCACGAAGAAATGCCGGAAGCTCAGGCTGATGTCCTGGTACTCGTTGGCGACCTGCTCGTGAGGCAGCTGGATGTTGAGGCCCACCGCCGGCGAGCGGCCATGGAAGGCGCCCTTGTTGGCCGCCTTCATGACGCCGGGGCCGCCGCCGGAGATCACCGCAAAGCCGGCGTCCGAGAGCAGGCGCGAAGTTTCCTCGGCGAGCGCGAAGGTGCGCGAGTTCTCCGCCGCGCGCGCGCTGCCGAACACCGAAACTGCGGGCCGGATGCCCGCCAGGCGCTCGGTCGGCTCGACGAACTCTGCCATAATGCCGAAGACCCGCCAGGCCTCCCGCGCAGAGGCGCCCGCAGCGGCGGCACTCGGAAATTTCTCTTTCTTCACCGTCACGGGAATCGCCCCGGAAGAATGTCGGAAACCGGCATGGAAAAGACCCTCCTGCTCGTGGACGGCTCGTCCTACCTGTACCGGGCGTTCCATGCGCTGCCTGAATTGAAGAATCCGCGCGGGGAACCGACCGGCGCCGTCTATGGCGTCGTGGCCATGCTACGGCGGCTCGCCGCGGACCACAAGGCGCAGGCTCGCGCCTGCATCTTCGATGCACGCGGCAAGACTTTTCGCGAAGACGCCTATCCGCAGTACAAGGCCAACCGGCCCTCGATGCCGGAGGATCTCGCCGCGCAGATCGAACCCATCAAGGAAGTGGTGGCCGCGCTGGGCTGGCCGGTGCTGGCGGTCGAGGGCGTGGAAGCCGACGACGTCATCGCGACGCTGGCCGAGCAGGCCAAGGCGCAGGGCTGGCGCTGCATCATCTCCACCGGCGACAAGGACCTGGCGCAGCTGGTCGGTCCGGGCGTGACGCTGGTGAACACGATGTCCAACGAAACCCTGGACCCGCCCGGCGTTCTGGCGAAGTTCGGCGTGCCGCCGGAGCGCATCGTCGACTATCTCGCGCTCACTGGCGACGCCGTTGACAACGTCCCCGGGGTGGAGAAGGTCGGGCCGAAGACGGCAGTGAAATGGATCTCGCAGTATGGCTCGCTCGACGCGGTGATGGCCGCCGCGGGCGACATCGGCGGCGTGGTCGGAGAGAACCTGCGCAAGGCGCTCGATTGGCTGCCCACGGGCCGAAGCCTGCTGACGGTCAAGCGCGACGTGGCGCTGCCTTTCAGCATCGAGGAGCTTGCCACGCACGCCGGTGACGACGGCAGATTGCGCGAGCAGTTCGCGCACTTTGGCTTCAAGAGCTGGCTGCGCGAACTGGAAGGCGAGGCGCCGGAGAAGCCGCGCGCGCGGACCTTCGCGCCCGCCCCCGCCGATCCGGCCTCGCCGCCAACGGAGACGCCGCGCCGGCGCTACGCGACGGTCAAGGGCGAGCAAGCGCTCGAGGCGCTCGCGCTGGCCCTCGATGCCGCGGAACTGGTCGGCTTCGACACCGAAACCACGGGCCTGGATCCCATGGCCGCGCGCCTGGTCGGGATGTCCTTCGCGTTCGGCGACACCGCCTGGTACCTGCCGCTCGAGCACGCCTACCCGGATGCGCCTGCGCAGGTCGGAACGGACAAGGCGCTCGCGCGCCTCAGGTCCTGGCTGGAAAGCGACCGGCATCGGAAAGTCGGGCAGAACCTGAAGTACGACTCGCACGTGCTGCTCAACCACGGCGTGCGCCTGGGCGGCGTTGCGCACGACACGCTGCTCGAGTCCTACGTGCTGGAGGTGCACGAGCGCCACGACATGGACTCGCTCGCGCTGCGCCACCTGGGCTGGAAAACCATTACCTACGACGAGGTCACCGGCAAGGGCGCGGCGCGCATCCCGTTTTCCTCGGTGGAGATCGGCCGCGCCACGGAGTACGCCGCCGAGGACGCCGACTGCGCGCTGGCGCTGCACCAGGCCATGGCCCCGAAGATCGAGGCCGATCCGAAGCTGAGCCTGGTCTACGGGACCATCGAGTTGCCGGTAATGCCGGTGCTGCTGGCCATGGAACGCAACGGCGTGATGCTGGACGCCGCGCGCCTGGAGCGCCAGAGCCACGAGCTGGGCAAGACCATGCTCGAGCTGGAGCAGAAGGCCCATGCCGCCGCGGGTCAACCATTCAACCTCAACTCGCCCAAGCAGATCCGCGAGATCCTGTTCGACAAGCAGCAGCTGCCGGTGAAGAAGAAGACGCCGTCGGGGGATCCTTCCACCGACGAGGATGTGCTCAGCGAGCTGGCGCTCGACTACCCGCTGCCCAAGCTGCTGCTGGAATACCGCGGCGTGTCGAAGCTGAAGTCCACCTACACCGACAAACTGCCGCGCATGGTGAACGCCGCCACCGGCCGCGTGCACACCACCTACTCGCAGGCGGTCGCCGTCACCGGGCGCCTCGCCTCCAACGATCCGAACCTGCAGAACATCCCGATCCGCACCGCCGAGGGCCGCCGCATCCGGGAGGCCTTCGTCGCGCCGCCGGGAACGAAAATCGTCTCGGCGGACTATTCGCAGGTCGAGCTGCGCATCATGGCGCACCTGTCGGGGGACGCCGGCCTGCGCCACGCCTTCGAGCGCGGCCACGACGTCCATCGCGCCACCGCGGCCGAGGTGTTCGGGCTGCCGCTGGAGAAAGTGTCCGCGGATGAGCGCCGCGCCGCCAAGTCCATCAACTTCGGCCTCATCTACGGCATGTCGGCATTTGGTCTCGCGCAGAACCTGGGCATCGAGCGCGCCACGGCGCAGGCCTACATCGACTCCTATTTCTCGCGCTATCCGGGTGTCAAGCGCTACATGGACCAGACGCGCGAGCAGGCGCGCTCGCGGGGCTATGTCGAGACCGTGTTCGGCCGGCGGCTGTGGCTGCCGGAGATGAAGTCGGGCTCGCCGGCGCGGCGCCAGGGCGCAGAGCGCGCGGCGATCAACGCGCCGATGCAGGGCACCGCGGCCGACCTGGTGAAACTGGCGATGATCCAGGTGCAGGCCTGGCTGGAGAAGGAGAAGCTGCGCAGCCTGCTCATCATGCAGGTGCACGATGAGCTGGTGCTGGAGGTGCCGGAGGCGGAGTTGGCGGAAGTGAAGGAGAAGGTGCGCGAACTGATGCAGGGCGTGGGAAAGCTGGAGGTCGCCCTGGTAGTTGACGTGGGGGTCGGGGAGAACTGGGACCAGGCGCACTGATTGCCAGCGACCCTGCCACCGCCATGATGTAACCGATCGGTTACATTGCGGTCCCGCCTGGACCCCACCCTGGCCTGTCGCCCCTACCTGAGCGCCCCGAACACCTTCTTGATGATGCTGCTGCCCGCCTTGACCGGATCCTGGCGGATCTTTTTCTCCTCCTCCGCCACCATCACGAACAGGCCATCCAGCGCCTTTTGCGTGACATAGTTGTCCAGGTTGGCGTGCTCCTTGCTCACCAGGCCGAACTTCGCGCCCTTCTCGGCGTACTGGTTGTACTTCTCGGCGAGCTTCACCTTCTTCGTCGCCGCCTGCACGATCGGCAGGAAGCGCTGGCGCAGCGGATCGGAGGTGGTGCGCTTGAAATACTCGGTCCCGGAAGTGTCGCCGCCGGTGAGGATGCCCTTGGCATCCTGCACCGTCATCTTCTTCACGGAATCCACCAGCAGCTTGCGCGCCTCCGGCACCGCCGCTTCGGCAGCCCGGTTCATGGTCAGCACCAGTTCGTCGGCGTACTTGCCCATGCCGACGCCGCGCAACAGCTTCTCGTAGCGCTGGAGCGATTCCGGCAGCGGGATTTTCACCTTGTCGTTGCCGAAGAAGCCGTCGGCCTTGCCCAGCACAGAGACCGCGGCGACGGCGCCCTTCTCCAGCGCCGCACGCAGGCCCGAGGTGGCATCGCTGTTGGTGATCTTGTCCAGCTGCGCGGCCACCGGAAACGACAGCGCGGCGATCAGGATGGCGAAGGCGAATCTCATGGCGTGCTCCTCTGTGGCGTCAATCCACGCCGGCGGCGTGGGCCTGCTGGTCGGCATGGTAGGACGAACGCACCAGCGGCCCGATGGCGGCATGGCGAAAGCCCATCGCCGAGGCCTCGCGCTCGTACATCGCGAACGTGTCCGGATGCACGTAACGCTCCACCGGCAGGTGGTGCGCCGAAGGCGCGAGGTATTGCCCGATGGTCAGCATCTCGACGCCGTGGGCGCGCAGGTCGCGCATCACGGCGAGGATTTCCTCGTCGGTCTCGCCAAGACCGACCATCAGCCCGGACTTGGTCGGCACCTGCGGGAAGCGGGCCTTGAACTGCTGCAGCAGCTCGAGCGAGTGGGCGTAGTCGCCCCCGGGGCGCGCGGCGCGGTACAGGCGCGGCACGGTTTCCAGGTTATGGTTCATCACGTCCGGCGGCGCCGCCGAGAGCACGTCCAGCGCCCGGTCCAGCCGGCCGCGGAAATCCGGCACCAGCACCTCGAGCGTGGTTTGCGGCGAGCGCTCGCGCACCGCGCGGATGCAATCCACGAAGTGCTGCGCGCCGCCATCCTTCAGGTCGTCCCGGTCCACGCTGGTGATGACGACGTAGGACAGCTTCAGGAGCGCGATGGTGTCCGCGAGGTGCGCGGGTTCCTCCGCGTCTGGCGCGAGCGGCCGGCCGTGGGCGACGTCGCAGAACGGGCAGCGCCGGGTGCAGATGTCGCCCAGGATCATGAAAGTCGCGGTGCCCTTGCCGAAGCACTCGCCAATGTTCGGGCAGGAGGCTTCCTCGCAGACCGTATGCAGCTTCTGCTCGCGCAGGATGCGCTTGATGTCGTGGAAGCGGGAATCGGCGCCCGGGGCGCGCACCCGGATCCAGTCCGGCCGCGCGAGCTTTTCCTTCGGCACGATCTTGATGGGAATGCGGGAGGTCTTCTTCTCGCCCTTTTCCTTGACGCCAGGCTCACGCATGGTCGAGCTCCCGCGCGAGGATTGCCGCGAGCCTTGCTCCCAGCATGTCCGCGTTGCCGGCGATGCCGATGTCCGTCGTCTGCGTCACGCGCAAGCCCGGATAGCCGCAGGGATCGATGGCGGAAAAAGGCGCGAGGTCCATGTCCACGTTGAGCGCGAGGCCGTGGAACGCGCAGCCGCGCGTGACACGAATGCCGAGCGCCGCGACTTTCGCGCCGTCCACGTAGACCCCCGGTGCGCCAGGGCGCACTTCGCCCCTCCCTTCGAGCAGTTCGAGCACCGAGCGCTCCAGCAGGCGCACGAACTCGCGCACCTTGATGCCGCGCCGCGCGAGGTCCACCAGCGTATAGAGCACGACCTGCCCGGGGCCGTGGTAGGTGATCTCGCCGCCGCGCTCCACTTTCACCACGGGAATCCTGCCGCCGTCTTTCGGGCCGTGCGCCGGATCCGCCGCCAGGCCCAGCGTATAGACCGGTGGATGCTCCACCAGCCAGAGTTCGTCCGGCGTCGCCGCGTCGCGGCGCGCGGTGAACTCGCGCATCGCTTCGACTGCCGGCAGGTACGCCACGAGGCCCAGGTTCCTGACGAGAACGTTCTCCGCCACCACCATCACAGCACCATCACCACGGCCGGGTGGTCGCACAAGTCGCGATAGAGCGCGTCGAGCTGCTCGCGCGAGGTCGCATTGATGGTGGCCGTGATACTCAGGTACTTGCCTTCGCGGCTCGGCCGGGTCTCGATCGAGGAGGGCTCGAAGTCGGGCGCATGCGCGAGCACGATCCGCAACACGCCCTGCGCGAACCCGCCCTCCCTGCGGCCCAGGATCTTGATCGGGAACGCGGTCGGGAAGGCGAGTACCGTGCCGGGCTCAGGCAGCTCGCCGTTCCTTTCCGGCACGCATCACTTTCTGCTTGAAGTCCTGGTACAGGGCATGCATGCGATGGAACACCGGTCCGGGCTTGCCGCCTGCGACCGGCTTGCCGTCCAGGGTCACGATGGCGAGCACCTCCTTGGACGAGGAAGTCACCCAGATCTCGTCGGCCGAGCGCAGCTCGGCTTCGGTCAGGTCGCGGAACGCGAAGGGCAATCCGCCGGCCTGCGCCAGCTCCACGACGACGTCGTAGGTGATGCCAGGCAGGATCAGGTTCGATTTCGCCGGCGTCTGGATCATGCCGCCGCGCACCACGAACACGTTCGAGGCCGAGGCCTCGGTGAGCTTCCCATCGCGCAGCAGGATCGTCTCCGTGGCGCCGGCATCGGCCGAAACCTGCCGCAGCAGGCAGTTGCCGATGAGGGAAATGGACTTGATGTCGCAGCTGAGCCAGCGATTGTCCACCGCGGTGACCGCCGCGGCGCCGCGCTCGACCAGCTCCCTGGGCGGGGTCACCAGCGGATTGGACATGACGAACACCGTCGGCGCGAGGTTCGGGTCCTTCGGGAACGCGTGGTCGCGCTTCGCCACCCCGCGCGTCACCTGGAAATACACGCCCTGGTCCTCGAATGGCTGCTTCGCCACCAGCTCCAGGATGATGTCGCGCCATTCTGCGCGGGTATAGGGATTGCGGATGCGCACCGCGGCGAGGCTGCGCTCCAGGCGCGCCAGGTGCTCGTCCATGCGGAACGGCACGCGCGAGTAGACCGGCACCAGCTCGTAGATGCCGTCGCCGAAGATGAAACCGCGGTCGAGGACCGGCACCTTCGCCTCCTCGATGGGCATGAACTTTCCGTTGAGGAAAACCATGATCGCTCCTTCTACTTCACCCACAGCCTGAGTGTATCCCAGGCCCGGCCGAACAATCCCGCCGGGGGCACCGCCTGCAGCGCGAGCACCGGGTACTCGCCAATCGCCTTTCCGTCCAGGGTGACACGCACCACCCCGACCCGCTGGCCCTCGGCGACCGGCGCGAGCAACGGCGACTGCGCGAGCAACTCGGCCTTGAGCTTGTCGGCCTGGCCCTTGGGCACGGTCACCACCAGGTCGGACCGGAACCCCGCATTCAGCTTCGCGGCGGCGCCCTTCCAGACCTCGATTTCCTTCACCGCCTGGTTGGCGCCATAGAGGCGCACTGCGTCGAATGCCTGGAAGCCCCAGTTGAGCAGCTTCTGCGACTCCTGCGCGCGCGCCGCCTCGGAGGTCGAGCCCAGCAGCACCGCCAGCACGCGGCGCGGGCCGCGCTTCGAGGACGAAATCAGGCAATAGCCCGCGGCTTCCGTGTAGCCGGTCTTGACGCCGTCCACCGTGGGGTCGAGCCACAGCAGGCGGTTGCGGTTGGGCTGGGTGATGTTGTTGTAGCGGAACTCCTTCTGCGAGTAGTAGGTCGCGTACTCGGCGGGGAAATCGCGGATCAGCGCTGCCGCGAGCAGGTAGAGGTCGCGCGCGGTGGAATAGTGCTGCGGGTCGGGCAGGCCCGAGGCGTTCATGAACTTCGTGCCCTTCAAGCCGAGGCGCTCGGCTTCGCGGTTCATGCGCTGCGCGAACGCCTCCTCGGTTCCGGCGATCAGCTCGGCCAGCGCGATGCAGGCATCGTTGCCCGATTGCACCACCATGCCGCGGACCAGGTCGTCCACCGTCACCGGCCGGCGCGGCTCGATGAACATGCGCGAGCCGGGGGCGCGCCGCGCCGTCTCCGACACCGTCACCTGCTGCTCGAGCGCGATCTTCTTTTCCTTCAGCGCGCCGAATACGACGTATGCGGTCATCAGCTTGGTGAGCGAGGCCGGTTCCATGCGCTCGTCGGGCTTCTCGGAGGCGAGCAGCTGGCCGCTGGTGACGTCGGCGACGATCCAGGCGCGGCCGACCACGGCCGGCGGTTGCGGCGCCTGCGCCTGGGCCAGGATGGGGAACAGCAGCAACACGGCTGCAAGGCGGAAAAGCATAGTGGATTGCGCGCTAAACCGCGCGGAACAGGGGGCGCGCATTATAGCCGCTAGCGAAACACCAGCAGTGGCTTGAACGCGAGTTCCGCCTCGATGCGCTCGGCGATGGGCCGCGCCTCCTCGACCGAGCGGAACGGACCCAGCTGCAGCCGGTAGAGGCCGGTCGCGGCATGGACCTGGATCGGGTCCGACAGCCAGCCGAGCTCGCGGTAGATGCGGGCGCGGAAGTTGTCAGCGCTCTCGCGCACGGAGAATGCGCCCAGTTGAAGGTACACGCCGCCGGCAGCCGCGGCAGGCGTCGCCGCGGCTGCTGGAGCGGACGCCACGGCCGTCGCAGCACCCGGCTCGACGTGCTCGATCTCCACCAGCGCGCTCCCCGCCTCGATGTAGCCCAGCTTCCACGCCGCGGTATAGGAAAGATCGATGACACGGTCGGCGTGGAAGGGCCCGCGGTCATTCACCCGCACCACCACGCTCCTGCGGTTGGCGACGCTGGTGACGCGCACATAACTCGGGATCGGCAGCAGCGGGTGCGCCGCGGTCATGCCGTACATGTCGTAGGGCTCGCCGCTGGACGTGTTCTGGCCGTGGTAGCGCCGCCCGTACCAGCTGGCGATGCCCTTCTGGCGAAACCCCTGCGCGCTCGGGATCGGCGCGTAGTCGCGACCGAATACCTGGTAGGGCCGGTTGGCGAAACGATGCGGCGGTTCGGCGCGCGGGATCGCGTCCGGAATGGAGGCGAGGTCCACCGGCGGCCGGTCGCCGGGACCGTCGTCCTTGTAGTACGCGCCCGGTCGCCGCGCCGGCGCATCGGCCTTCGGTTCCGGACGAGACTCGGATTGCGGCGCGGGAGCCGGGTCTGATCGCTTGAACACGGCGCCGCATCCCGCAACGCTGGTTGCGACCGCGAGCGCCAGGATTCGCAACAACGCTGCTTCCGCTAACATCCTCATCGACCATGACTCCCGGAAAATTCCTCAAGGTTGCGCTGCGCGCCCGCTCCCTCGCCTTCGCGCAAGCCTACCGCGCGGCCGCGCGCGGCGAGGGCCGCGGGCTCGAACCGGGCAGCTACACCTGGCGCGCGGGCGACGGCGCGGACATCGCGTTCCGGCCCGGCACCAGCGACCTCGGCCTGATCTACGACATCCTGCTCAAGCCCGGCGACAAGGGCGAGTACTGGCTGCCGGCCGAACTGCGGCCGCGGACCATCCTCGACATCGGCGGCAACATCGGCGTCGCCAGCCGCTACCTCGCGCACCGTTTTCCCAGCGCGCGCGTGCACGCCTTCGAGCCGGTGCCCGCCAACGTGGAACTGCTGCGCCGGAACGCCTCGCATGCACCGCAGATCCAGGTGCACGCATTCGCGCTGGGCAGCGCCGATGGCGAACTCTCGCTGAGCCTCCCCGACGCCTCGGGCTTCAACCAGGGCGGCTACTCCGCATTCGCCGGGGGCGCGGCGCAGCTTAGCGTCCCGGTGCGCCGGGTCGAGGAGGCGCTGGCCGCAGCGGGCGTCGACACCGTGGACGTCATCAAGATCGACACCGAGGGCGCCGAGTTCTCGATCCTGTCGGCGTTCCCGGAGCGCGTGATCGCCGGCGCCAGCTGGATCTACGGCGAGCTGCATTCGGACGGCATGGCGCGAGCGGCTGATTTCAGGACCCTCGATTACCTGTCGCGCTGGTTCGACATCGAGACCGCGAAATCGGTTCGCAAGCGCAACTACTTCTTCGATGCCTGCCGCCGGGACCTTGGCCCCGCGTTCCGCAGCTTCAGACGCTTCCGCTAGCACCAGAGCTGACACCAGCGGGGGCCTCATATACCACGTTGCCGGCGACCAGGGTCGCCTGGACGCGTCCCGCCAGTTCGTAGCCGATGAAGGGCGTGTTACGGCCCTGGCTCTTCAGCATGTTTGCATCGACCCGCTGCATCGCCTCCGGATCGAACAGCACCAGGTCCGCGGGCGCGCCCGGCGCGAGGCGGCCGGTCTGGACACCGAGGATCCGCGCCGGGTCGCTGGTGACGCGCGCCAGCGCGGTGGCCAGCGGGATCTTGCACATCGCGGCCCATTTCAGCGTCAGCGGCAGCAGCAGCTCCAGGCCCGTGGCGCCGGGCTCGGCTTCGCCGAAGGGCATCTGCTTCTGGTCCTCGTCCACCGGGGTGTGGTCCGACACCACGCAATCGATGGTGCCCTCCGCCAGGCCCGCGGCCAGCGCGTCCCGGTCGCGCTGCGAGCGCAGGGGCGGCTGCAGGCGGCAGTTCGAATCGTAGTAGCCCAGGTCCCTGTCCGAGAGGTGCAGGTGGTGGACGCCGACATCGCAACTCACCGGCAGGCCCTCGTGCTTCGCCGCGCGGACCATCGCCACCGCAGCCGCCGTGGACAGGCGGCACACGTGCAGCCGCGCGCGCGTCGTGCGCACCAGTTCCAGGAGCGTGGCAAGGGCGATGGTCTCGGCGAAGGCCGGGATCCCCGGCAGGCCCATGCGCGTCGCCGCCTCGCCGTCGTGCGCCACGCCGTCCCCCGCGAGCCAGGCGTCTTCCGCGCGCAGCCACACCGGATAGCCGAAGGTGGCCGCGTACTGCAGCGCGCGCCAAAGCACCTGGGTATCGCGCAGCGGCGCGTTCGCCTGCGAGAAGGCGACGCAGCCGGCTTCCGCAAGCTCCGCCATCTCGGTGAGGCGCTCGCCGGCGAGCTTCACGGTGAGCGCGCCCACAGGGTAGACCCGGGCGCGCGACAGGATCTTCGCGCGCCGGCGCAGCATGTCCACCAGGCCGGGCTCGTCCAGCGGCGGGTCGGTGTCCGGCGGGCAGGCCAGGCTCGTCACGCCGCCCGCGACGGCGGCGTCCATCTCCGACTCGAGCGTCGCCTTGTACTCGTAGCCGGGCTCGCGCAAGCGCGCCGAGAGGTCGATCAGGCCGGGGGCGACGACCAGGCCCCTCGCATCGATGGTGCGCGCGGCCTTGCCGGCGCGCTTGTCGTCCGGGCCGGCGATCTTCCCGTCCGCGATGAACACGTCGCCCACGGCGTCGCGTCCGCTCCCCGGGTCGATCACGCGACCGCCCTTGATCAGGAGGCTCATCAGTTTCCCGCCACGATCGACATCACCGCCATGCGCACCGCGATGCCGAAGGTGACCTGCGGCAGGATCACCGAGTGCGGGCCGTCCGCCACCGAGGAGTCGATCTCGACGCCGCGGTTCATCGGCCCGGGATGCATGACGATGGCGTCGGGCTTCGCCAGCGCCAGCTTGTCCGCGCCAAGCCCGTAGTGCTTGAAGAATTCCTGCGCGCTGGGCAGCAGCGGCCCGTTCATGCGTTCGTTCTGCAGCCGCAGCATCACCACCACGTCGGCGTCCTTCAGGCCGGCGCGCATGTCGTGGAACACGCGCACGCCGAGCGCTTCCACCCCCGCCGGCAACAGCGTCTGCGGCCCGATCACGCGCACTTCCGGCACCCCGAGCGTGGTCAGGCCGTGGATCAGCGAGCGCGCCACGCGCGAGTGCAGCACGTCGCCCACGACGGCCACCGTCAGTCGCGTGAAGTCCTTCTTGTAGTGGCGGATGGTGTAGAGATCGAGCAGGCCCTGCGTCGGGTGCGCGTGGCGCCCGTCGCCGGCGTTGATCACGTGCTCGTGCGACTTGACGTGGCGCGCGATCAGGTAGGGCGCCCCCGAAGAGCCGTGGCGCACCACGAACAGATCGGCCTGCATCGCCGAGAGGTTGGCCACGGTGTCCAGCAGCGACTCGCCCTTGGAGGTCGAGGACACCGAGACGTTGAGGTTGATGACGTCCGCCGAGAGCCGCTTGGCGGCGATCTCGAAGGTGGTGCGGGTGCGCGTCGAGTTCTCGAAGAACAGGTTGAACACGCTCTTGCCCCGCAGGAGCGGCACCTTCTTTACCTCGCGCTCGGTGACGTCCGCGAAGGGCTCGGCGGTATCCAGGATCTGCAGCAAGATCTCACGCGGCAGGCCCTCGATGGACAGCAGGTGCTGCAGCTCGCCGTTGGCGTTCAGCTGCGGATTGCGGCCGGCGCTAAGCCGCACGTTCCAGCTCCAGGGACAAGCGGCCGTCGGCGGCCCGCTTCAGGCGCAGCCGCATGCCCTCGGGCACCTCCACCTGCGCGCCGCAATGCTGCGCGCAGATGGGCAGCTGCCGGCCGCCGCGGTCGGCGAGCACCGCGAGCGCGATGCTGCGCGGCCGGCCATAGTCGAACAACTCGTTCATCGCCGCGCGCACCGTGCGCCCGGTGTAGAGCACGTCATCCACCAGCAGCAGGTCGCGGCCGGCGACGTCGAACGGGATTCGCGTTCGCTTGGGGTCGTGCTTCAGGCCCTGCTTCGAATAGTCGTCGCGGTAGAAGGCGATGTCCATCAGGCCGAGCGGCTCCTTCAGGCCGAGCATCGCGTGCAGGCGCTCGGCGAGCCAGGCGCCCCCGGTATACAGGCCGATCATCGCGGTCGCCGGGGTCACGCGCGCCTTCAACTCGGCGGCGAGGCCCGGCAGCAGGGATTCCGCGTCAGGAATGGCGCTCATGCCGTCCGCCCATTGAAGTACTGTTCCAGGATCAACTGCGCGGCATGCGAATCCAGCGCCTTGCCGCGGGCGAGCGCGGCTGCCTTGCGGCTGCCGTAGGCGGCACGCATCCTGCTTTCCACCTCCACCGAGCTGTAGCGCTCGTCCACCAGCGCCACCGGCAGGCGAAAGCGGCCGTTCAGCTGGCGCGCGAAGCGCTCGGACCGGCGCGTCATCTCGTGCGGCAAGCCGTCCTCCCCGAGGGGCCGCCCGACCACCAGCTGCGAAGGGTTCCACTGCTTCACCAGGCGGCTGATCGCGGCAAGCCGCCCGGGCGAGCTTTGCGCGGCCACGACCGGAAGCGGATGCGCGGTGCCCAGCTCGGGCTCGCCCACCGCGACGCCAATGCGCTGCAAGCCAAAATCGAAAGCGAGTACCGTTCCCGCGGGTTTGCCGAGGGCCAGCTCAGGCATGTCCCGCGACGTCGGCGAGACGCGCATAGTCCAGGCCCAGCAGCTCCATCGCCGCGGGCAGCCGTTCCTCGGCCGGGGTATCGAAAATGATGCCGTCGCGCGCTTCCACGGTCAGCCACGCGTTCTGCGACAGTTCGTGCTCCAGCTGCCCGGCAGTCCAGCCCGCGTAGCCCAGCGACACCAGCATCTTGCCCGGCCCCTCGCCACGCCCGACCGCCTCGAGGATGTCCTTGGAGGTGGTGAGGCCGATGCCGTCGCGCACGCGCAGCGTGGACTGCCAGCTGCCCGCCGGGGCATGCAGGACAAAGCCCCGGTCGGTCTGCACCGGGCCGCCGAAGTAGATCGGCGCATCCGCCAGCTCGGTGTTGCCCATGGACAGCGAGAGGCGCTCGAACAGGGCCTGCAGGGTCAGATCGATGGGGCGGTTGACCACGATTCCCAGAGCCCCCTGGTCGTTATGCTCGCAAACGAAAGTCAGGGTCCTCGAAAAATACGGATCGGCCATGTTTGGCATGGCGATCAGGAAGTGATGCGTAAGATCGATCGAAGACATGCTTGACGCAATTTTACCGCATGCGGCCGCTCCCCGGAGCCGCGGGAGAGGGTCCCGCCGCTATACTGCCGCCCGGTCCTCCCCGCAGGCGTTCCTCCCGACATGCGCTTCCTGAAACCAGCCGGCTACGCGGTCATGGCCCTCGCGCTCGCGGGCGGCTGGGGATTCCTCTACTGGCTGGGCGGCGCGGTGGACATCGACGCCATAGAACGCACCCGTGGTGCGCTCTCGGACCTGCGCGGCATCGACTCGCGCTGGAACGCGCGCCTGCTGGACGCCACAGCCCCGGCCGCGTATTCGCACCACCGCAGTGCCTACTCGAACCTGGAAGTACGCGTGCTGGCGCTCAACAGCGGCCAGGCCGGCCGCGCGCTGGTCGGCCTGCGGGCGGCCCTGGACGAGAAAGCAGACTTGGTGGACCAGCACGCCGCCGCGCGCGATGCGCTCGCCGCGGCCGCGCGCGCGGATCCGGTGGACGAGGCGAAGGTGACCGAAATGCGCGCAGCGGCCGCGACGTTGCACGAACGCGCATGGCAGGCGCCCACCGCGTCCCGCATGGGTCTGGTCGCGCGCGAGCTGGACCGTGCGCTCGACGAGGCGCTGGGGCAGGCCGAGCTGTTCCGCGTCCTGCTGCTCTACTACTCCGGGATCCTGCTTGCGGTGCTCGCCTACGTGGTCTGGCGGCTGGCCGAGAGCCGGCGCGAAACTGACCGCGCCAACGCGCAGCTGCGTGACGCCAACGAGACGCTGGAGGCACGCGTGCAGGACCGCACTCGCGAAGTGAGCAACGCACTGGCGCGGCTGAAGGAATCCGAGGCCATGCTGGTGCAGAGCGAGAAAATGTCGTCTCTGGGCCAGATGGTGGCGGGCCTGGTGCATGAGGTGAACACGCCGCTCGCCTACGTCAAGGCGAGCATGGAAGGCCTGAAGAGGCGCGTGCCGGAAGTGGGCCGGCTCGCCACCGAGACCGACCAGCTGCTCGCGCTGCTGGCGGCCGACGGCGTCGACGAGGCGCAGCTCGCGGCCCGGTTCGCCTCCGTGCGTGCCCTGCTCGACGAGCTGCGCGCGCGCAAGGTGGTCGAGGAGATCGGCCGCCAGGTCGAGGACGGCGTGTTCGGCATCGCGCAGATCTCCGAACTGGTGGGGAGCCTCAAGAATTTCAGCCGGCTGGACCGCAGCCAGGTGGCACAGGTGGACCTGCACGAGGGCCTGGAGAGTTCGTTGCGCATCGCGCGCCACCAGCTGAAGACGCGCGCCGTCGCGCGCGAATTCGGCAAGATCGCGCGCGTCTCCTGCTCGCCCTCCCAGATCAACCAGGTGTTCCTCAACCTGATCTCCAACGCGGCGCAGGCGACCCCGGAGGACGGCGGCCGCATCACTGTGCGGACCTCCATGCCCGACGCAGCTCATGTCGCGGTCGAGATCGCCGACAATGGCCACGGCATCCCGGCGGAGGTGCTGCCGAAGATCTTCGATCCGTTCTTCACCACCAAGCCGGTGGGCAAGGGCACGGGCCTCGGGCTGTCCATCTGCTATCGCATCGTGGAGAACCACGGCGGCAAGCTGCAGGTGGACTCCAGGCCCGGCCTGGGCACCCGCTTCACCGTGCTCCTGCCGGTGGCGCCGCCCGCCCCGTGACCACGAAGATCGGCCGCTACGAAGTCTCCGGCGAGCTCGGCCGCGGCGGGATGGCGGTGGTGTACCGCGGCGTGGATCCGGTGATCCAGCGCCCCGCGGCGCTCAAGGTGGTGCGCAAGGCCGACCTGCCCGCCGACGAAGCCGCGCTGGTGCTGGAGCGCTTCAAGCGCGAGGCGCAGGCGGCCGGCAGCCTGCACCACCCGAACATCGTTGCCATATACGAGTACGGCGAGGACGACGAGCAGGCCTGGATCGCGATGGAGCTGGTCCAGGGACGAACCCTGCGCGAGCACCTCATCGAGGGCTGGCGGCCCGAGATCACGCGGCTGCCCTCGGTGATCGCGGACCTGCTGGAGGCGCTCGACTACTCGCACGCGCGCGGCGTCGTGCACCGCGACGTCAAGCCGGGCAACGTGCTGGTGAGCACCATGGGCGAGGCCAAGATCAGCGATTTCGGCATCGCGCGCATCGATCGCTCCCACCTCACGCAGGAGGGCGACCTGCTGGGCACGCCCTACTACATGGCCCCGGAACAGTTCGACGGCCAGCCCGCCGACGAGCGCACCGACATCTACGCCGCCGGCGTCATTGTCTACGAGGTGCTGTGCGGCCGGCGCCCGTTCACCGGCCAGGGCGGCAACCTGATGCGCCAGATCCTGGACTCGCCGCCGCCACCCGCCTCCACCTTCGAGCCCAAGCTGCCGGTGTCCATCGACATGGCGCTCAGCCGCGCGCTGGCCAAGAAGCCGGACAACCGCTACGGCAGCGCGCGCGAGTTCCTCGACGCCCTGCGCGCCGCGTTCCCCGGATCGGGCGAGGCGATGCCCTCCTCCACGCAGTCGGTGAAGCTGCCGGGCAATGTCGGCGCGCTCAGAAAAGCGCTCGGTGCTTCAGCGGTCGCTGCGACGCCCCAGATCGATCGAACTGCCGCGAGCACTGCCCCGGCGTCACCAAAGCCTGCGCTCAAACTGCCCGCCGCGCTGTTCGTCGACGACGAGGAACGCGTGGTGAATGCGTTGCGCTCGCTGTTCCGCGACAGCTTCGAGGTGGAAACCGCCACCGGCGGCGCGCAGGCCCTGGAACTGCTCAGGGCGCGCCGCTTCCACGTCCTGGTGAGCGACCAGCGCATGCCCGAGATGCCGGGGGTGGAACTGCTGCGCCAGGCGAAGGCCATCGCGCCGGCAACGGTGCGCATCCTGCTTACCGGGTACTCGGACCTGGCCGCGATCGTGGGCTCGGTCAACGACAGCGAGGTGTTCCGCTTCGTCTCCAAGCCCTGGAACGAGGAGGAACTGCGCGGCACGCTGGTCGAGGCGGCTGACGTCGCCATCGCGCTGGAGGCGGCCGCGGCGCGCCCTGCCGCCGCGCTCAAGGTTCGCGGCGCCCTGCTGGTGCTGGGTGATCCGGCGATCGCGCGCGGCGCGCGTGAACTGGCGCGCGGCGCCTGGAAGGTGCTCGAGGCCGCGAACCAGGAGGACGCGCTCGCGCTGCTCGCCGAGGAGGAGATCGGCACGCTGGTGTGCGACCTGGACTCGGCCTCCGGGGACCCCGCGGCGCTGCTGCGGGTGTTGAAGCAGCACTCGCCGCAGACCCAGCTCATCGCCACCTCAGGCTCGACGGACGCCGAAACCATCATCAGCCTGATCAACGAGGCGCGCATTTACCGCTTCCTGAGGAAGCCGCTCAACCTCTCGCTGCTGCACGCCGCAGTGGCCGCGGCGCTGGACCGCTATGCACGCATGGCGCAGGCGCCGGGATTGCTGCGCGCCGAATCGGCGAAGCGGCGCGGAACCGGGGATGCCGCCGAGCGCTCGCTGCTGGGCCGCATCAAGGCGCTGGGCGGGCGCTTCGCCACGATGCTCGGCAAGACCTGAGCGGCGCTCAGATCTCCATCATCTCGAAATCGTCCTTGCGCGCGCCGCACTCCGGGCAGGTCCAGTTCATCGGCACGTCTTCCCAGCGCGTGCCGGGCGCGATGCCTTCGCCGGGAATGCCGGCCGCTTCGTCGTAGACGAATCCGCAGATCAAGCACATCCAGGTGCGGCTTTGTACGACGTTTTCAGTCATTGGATCGGGGTCGCCCGTGGTTGGCGGTGGGATAGAATGAAGCGCGATATTAAACCAACTCCAGTGGCGCCCGCGTGAATGCGCGACCCCCTATCGTCCTTTGTTTCGCTGCATCCGATCCCACCGGAGGGGCCGGCGTGCAGGCGGACATCCTCACCCTCGGCGCGCTGGGCTGCCATCCGTTGACGGTGCTCACCGCGCTCACCGCGCAGGACACGCGCGGCGTGCACGGCGTGCAGGCCGTTGACGGTGCATGGGTGGAGTCGCAGGCGCGGCGCCTGCTCGAGGACATGCCAGTGGACGCCTTCAAGATCGGCGTGCTCGGCTCGGCCGCGAACGTCGAGGCCGTCGCGCGCGCCATCGAGAAGCACCCTCGCCTTCCGGTGGTGCTCGATCCGGTGCTCGCCTCCGGGCGGGGCGACGCGCTGGCGGATGCGGCGACCGTGGAAGCGCTGCGCACACGCCTGCTGCCGCTCACGACGGTGCTCACGCCCAACAGCCTTGAGGCGCGCCGGCTCTGCGGCGACGACGGCGCAGGATTGGATGCCTGCGCCGCGCGCCTGGTGGAGATGGGCTGCGCGCAGGTACTCGTCACCGGAACGCACGAACCCGGCGCACAGGTCGTGAATACCCTGTACGGCGCGGTCGGCAAGCTGCGCGCCGATCGCTGGCCGCGCCTGCCCGGCGGCTTCCATGGCTCGGGCTGCACGCTCGCTTCCGCACTCTCGGCTTTCCTCGCGAAGGGATTGCCGGTGCCCGAGGCCGCGCGCGAAGCCCAGGCCTACACCTGGAAGACCCTGCAGGGCGGCTTCAATGCGGGCGCCGGGCAATCCCTGCCGGACCGCTTCCATGCACAACGCGATCACGATGCGCGGCCTCTACGCAATCACGCCTGACTGCGCGGATACCGCCCGCATGCTGCAGCTCGTCGAGCGCGCGCTCGCGGGCGGGGCGCGCCTGCTGCAATACCGGAGCAAGTCCGCGGCGCCCGCGCGGCGACTCGCCGAGGCGCGCGCCCTGATGGCGCTCGCGATGCGCCACGATGCGCAGATGATCGTGAACGACGACCTTGCACTGGCGCTGGAAGTGAAGGCGCACGGCCTGCACCTGGGACGCGAGGACGGCGAGCTTGCCGCCGCGCGCGCCGCGTTCCCGGGGGTTCTGGGCGCCTCGTGTTACGACTCCCTCGACCTGGCGAAGCGCGCGGCGTCCACGGGCGCGGATTACATCGCCTTTGGCAGCGTGTTCCCGTCCCCGACCAAGCCCGGCGCGGTGCGCGCCCCGTTTTCCCTGTTCGCCGCCGCCCGCCCGCTCGGGCTCCCGATGGTCGCGATCGGCGGCATCACGCTCGAAAATGCGCCGCAACTGGTGGCGGCTGGCGCGGATTGCCTCGCCGTGATCTCCGCCCTGTTCGACGCGCCCGACGTCGCCGCTGCGGCAAGGGCCTTCAACCAACTCACCGCACAGGAAGCCGCCCTCCGATGAGCCAGCGCAACGAGGAACTCTTCGCGCGCGCGCAGCTGCGCATCCCGGCGGGGGTCAATTCCCCTGTGCGCGCATTCCGCGCCGTGGGTGGCGCACCACCTTTTATGGAGCGCGCTTCCGGCGCGCACGTCTGGGACGCCGAGGGCAAGCGCTACATTGACTACCTCGGCTCCTGGGGCCCGATGGTCGCCGGCCATACCCACCCGGCGGTGGTGGAAGCGGTGCAGGCCGCGGCGGCAAAGGCGCTTTCGTTCGGCGCGCCCACCGAGGCCGAGATCGAAATCGCCGAAGTCCTTTGCCGCCTGGTGCCCTCGATCGAGCACGTGCGCCTGGTGTCCTCGGGCACCGAGGCGACCATGACTGCGATCCGTCTGGCGCGCGGGTTTACCGGCCGCAACTTGATCGTGAAATTCGAGGGCTGCTATCACGGCCATGCCGACAGCCTGCTGGTGAAGGCCGGCTCGGGCGCCCTCACCTTCGGCCATCCGAGCTCCGCCGGCGTGCCGCCGGAGACTGCGGCGCATACGCTGGTGCTGGATTTCAACGACATCGCGCAGGTCGAAAAGACCTTCGCCGCACGCGGCAGCGAGATCGCCGGCGTGATCGTCGAGCCGGTCGCAGGCAACATGAATCTGGTGCTGCCCAAGACCGGTTTCCTCGAGGCTTTGCGCGAGCAGTGCACGAAGCACGGCGCAGTCCTGATCCTGGATGAGGTCATGACCGGCTTCCGCGTCGCGCTGGGCGGCGCGCAGGCGCGCTTCGGCATCCGGCCGGACCTGAGCACGCTGGGCAAGGTGATCGGCGGCGGAATGCCGGTGGGCGCGGTGGGCGGCAAGCGCGACATCATGGAGAGAATCGCGCCGCTGGGGCCGGTATACCAGGCGGGCACGCTCTCGGGCAACCCGGTGGCGGTGGCCGCGGGGCTGGCGACGCTGAAGCTGGTTGCGGCGCCGGGGTTCCAGGAACGGATCGAAGCGACGACGAAGGCGCTGGTGGAGGGCCTCGTTGCCGAAGCGAAGAAGGCGGGCGTGGTGTTCTCCGCCCAGTCCATCGGCAGCATGTTCGGCGTGTACTTCCGCGCCTCGCCGCCAACGAGCTTCGCCGAGGTGATGCAATGCGACAAGGACCGCTTCAACAAATTCTTCCACGCCATGCTGGAGCGGGGCGTGTATCTCGCGCCCTCGGCGTACGAAGCCGGCTTCGTCTCGGCGGCGCACGGCGCCGCGGAGGTCGAGGAAACCCTCAGGGCAGCCGCCGAGTCGTTCCGCCTTGCCTAGGCGCGGCGAATGTAATCGATCGGTTACATTCGCCCCTCCCTGCGGCCCCGCTCAGAGCAGGAACAGCGTCGCCAGCCCGAGAAATATGAAGAACCCGCCCGAATCCGTGCACGCAGTCACCAGCACCGAGGACCCCACCGCCGGATCGCGCTCGAAGCGCGCGCGCAGGTAGGGAATCAGTACCCCCATCCCGGCGGCCAGCAGCAGCGTGAGCAGCATCGCCAGCGCCATCACCCCGCCCAGCGCCACGCTGTCGTAGAGCAGCCAGGTGGCGACCCCGAGGATGCCGCCCCAGATGACGCCGTTCAGCGTCGCCACCCCCAGTTCCTTCGCCACCAGCTTGGGCCAGTAGGAAGCCTGGATCTGGCCCAAGGCCAGCGCCCGCACGATCATGGTGATGGTCTGGTTGCCGGAGTTGCCACCGATGCCGGCCACGATGGGCATGAGCGCCGCCAGAGCGACGAGTTGCCCGATCGAGCCCTCGAACAGGCTGATGACGCGCGAGGCGACGAACGCGGTGACCAGGTTCACCGCCAGCCAGGCCCAGCGGTTGCGGAAGCTCGACCATGCGGTGGCGAAGATGTCCTCTTCCTTCGCCAGGCCGCCTTCAGCGAGCTGGGTCTCGGCGCTCTTCTCCCGGACGTGGTCCAGCACCGCGTCCACCGGGAGGCGACCGACCAGCCGCCCGAAATGGTCCACCACCGGAGCGGAAACCAGGTCGTAGCGCTCGAAGGCCTGCGCCGCGTCCTCGGCGCGGTCCTCCGGGTGCAGCTTGACGCTCTCCGGGACCATGGCCGTGCGCACTTCCGCTTCCAGGTCGGTGACGATGAGGCGCGCCAGCGGCAGCGTGCCGCGCAATTTCTGCTCGCGGTCCACCACGAACAACTGGTCGGTGTGCCCGGGCAGTTCGTCCAGCCGGCGCAGGTAGCGGGTCACGACCTCGAGGGTCACGTCCTCGCGCACCGTGACCTGCTCGAAATCCATCAGCGCGCCGACCGTGCCCTCCTCATAGGACATCGCTGCGCGCAGCTGCTCGCGCTCCTCCTGCGGCAGGGCGCGGATCACGTCCTCGATGACGTTCTCCGGCAGGTCCGGCGCGAGGTCGGCAATCTCGTCGGCCTCCAGCGTCCCGGTGGCGGCGACCAGTTCCTTCGGGTCCATGGTGGCGATGAGCGACTCGCGCACCGCCTCCGAGAGCTCGATCAGGATCTCGCCCTCGCGCTCGGCGCGCACCAGCTCCCAGACCACCAGCCGCTCCTCCAGCGGCAGCGCCTCGAGGATGAACGCGACGTCCGCGGCGTGCAGGCCGTCGAGTTCGGCACGCAGTTTGGCCGGGTCGCGCTGCTGCAGCAGGCTCGAGCGCACCGCGCGCAGGCCCTCCTTCAGGTTCTCCAGTTCCAGCCGGGCCTGCGGTTCGGTCATGGCGCTAGGGTATCTGCGCCGCCGGCATGCGCGCGAGGATGGTCGCCATCCGGTTGGCGACGTAGGGCGTGACGCGTCCGCGCTCGTAGCGCCGCGGGCTGGGCAGGATCACCGCGAGGTAGGCGGCCTGCTCCGCGCCCAGCGCGGCGGCGCGGCCGCCGAAGTGGTAGCGTGCCGCCGCTTCGGCGCCGAACACGCCCTCGCCCCACTCGGCGTAGTTGAGGTACAGCTCCAGGATCCGGCGCTTGGGCAGCGCGGTCTCCAGCATCCAGGTGATGACGGCTTCCTGTCCCTTGCGGATCCAGGAGCGTTCACCCGACAGGAACAGGTTCTTGGCCAGCTGCTGGCTGATGGTGGAGGCCCCGGCGACGATGCGCCCCTTCTTCTCGTTGCGCTCCATGGCTTTCGAGATCGCCTCCCAGTCGAAGCCCTCGTGGTCCATGAACTTGGCGTCCTCGGCGGCGACCACGGCGCGCTTCAGCTGCGGCGAGATGCGCACGTAGTCGGCCCACTGGTGCTGCAGTTTCGCGTCCGGGGATTTCTTCTGCAGCTGCTCCAGGCGCGCGTCCATGAATGCGGTGCTCGTTGGCGCGTACGCACGCCACCACATCACCTGCGCAAAATACCAGCACTGCACCGCGAGGACGATCGCGACCAGCGTACCCAGGCCGTAGCAAAACACCTTCCAGGCCAGCGCCAGCCGGCCAAGCAGGCCCCTGCGCTTGCCTGGCCTAGCTGTCGGCACGCAGTGCCGCGAGCACGGCCCCGGTTTCCGGGCGCACGCCGCGCCAGAAGTAGAACGACTCCGCCGCCTGCTCCACCAGCATGCCCAGGCCGTCGCTGGCCGCGGCGCCGGCGGCGCGCGCCGCGCGCAGGAACGGCGTGTCGCGGCCGTAGACCATGTCGTAGGCGAGCGCGCCCGGGGCGAACACGCCCCCGGGCAGCGGCGCCATCTGGTCCGACAGCCCCGCCGAGGTGGCGTTGACGAGCAGGTCGAAGGACTTTCCGGCCACCTCGGCGTAGCTGCCGCCGGTTACGCCATTGAAGCGAGCCGCGAGCTCGGTCGCGCGTTGCGCGGTGCGATTGGCAACCGCCAGCATCGCGGGCTTCGCCTCGAGCAAGGGCCCGATGACGCCCTGCGCGGCGCCGCCCGCGCCCATCAGCAGCACGCGCCGGCCGGCAATGGGGCGGCGCAGGTTGCGCTCGAGGTCATTCACCAGGCCGGCGCCATCGGTGTTGTCGGCGAGCAGCTCTTCCCCCTCGAAGCGCAGCGTGTTGGCCGCGCGCGCGGCGCGCGCGCGCGGCGTCGGCCCGGTCGCAAGCGCGAAGGCCTCGGCCTTGAACGGCAGCGTGACGTTGCAGCCGCGGCCGCCGGCGGCGCGGAACGCCGCGACGGTGCGCGCGAAGGCCTCTAGCGGCGCCTCGATGCGGCCGTAGTCGATGTACTGGCCGGTGGCGCGGGCGAACTCGGCGTGGATCCAGGGCGACTTCGAGTGCGCGACCGGATTGCCGATCACGGCGTAGCGGTCGTTCATCGCCCGCCTACTCGGTCCAGATGCGGTCGCCCTGGCCGAAGAACCAGGTGCGGGTGATCACCAGCAGGTCGGTGTCCTTGCGGATGTCGGCCGGGAACGCGGCGAACGGCGCCGACAGCTTGACGATCAGGAACGCCGCCTGGTCGAGCACCTTGAGGCCCGAGGTACGGACCAGCTCGATGGATTCCACCGTGCCGTCGGGGCGCAGCGTGACCGACAACTGCAGGTTGCCGTAGAGCTTGCCGCGTGCCTCCGCCGGGTAGTGCAGCGTGCCGAAGCGCTCGATCTTGGCGCGCCAGTCCTCCTCGTACTGCGCGAAACGGTACTCGCTGGTGCGCGCGCCAATGAAATTCTTGCGCGGGCGCTTCTGGTATTCCGAGACACGCTTGTCGATCTGCGCCTGAAGCCGCATTGCGGCGAGCGACAGGTCGGCAAGATCGCGCCCGCTGGGTTGCGGCGAGGACTCCTGAACCGGGGTCTGCTTGGGCGCCTCGGGCGCGACGCTCGAGGCGGACTTCCTTGCCTGGGCGAGCAGGCGCTGCTGTTGCTCCTCGAGTTCCTTCACCCGGCGCTGCGCCTGGGCGAGGTCGCGCCCCGGTTCGCGTGGATTGGTCACCGGCAGCGGCGTGCGAGCGCGGCGGCTCTCGTCGGTGTTGCCGCCGCCGTCCAGGTTGGCTTGCGCGCGCGCCTCGGCCTTGGTCGGCTTCTCGCGCGTCCTGGTGTTGACGAGGACCACTTCCAGCGGCGACTGGGCGGCCTTCAGCCGCAGCGCGTCCGGGAAACGGAAATGCACCGAGACCAGGATCGCGTGGAGCAGGATCGAGGCGGCGACCGAGCCGTAGAGCACGCGGGTGCCGCGATCCAGCGCGCTCCAGTACTCGCGCGGGTCGAGCAGAAGGGTCCCTGCGCCAGTCGGACCGATTGCCGCCAAATTCACCCCGAAAAGGCCTGTGCCGACGCTATTCTAGGCACAAAGCCCGGTTTCAGCCCCGGGCAAGGTCTCCCGCCAGTCGCAGGCCACGGTCCGCTCGAGCAGATCAACGCCGGTAATCGCCAGGCGCACGCGCGCTCCGGCCTCCACTCCGGGCAGCGAGGAGACTCGCGTCACCAGCGGCAGGCGCTCGAAGCGCACCAGGTTGTCGCGCAGCACGACGGCCACCATCTCGGTGACCGACTCCTGCTGCAGCCAGCGCAGGCACCAGAATTGCTCCAGCGCGCGCTGGTGCTCATCCAGGCGCGCGGCGGTGAGCTCGAAGGCACGCATCGCGGTGAGCAGGGCCTCAGAACTGCGCGCGAGCGGCGCCCTTCGGCCCTGCACCGCGGCCGCCAGCTGCCACTGGTTGAGCAGGTCCACGTAGCGGCGCAGGGGCGAAGTCAGCCAGGCGTAGCAGCTGACGCCCAGCCCCTCGTGCGCCTCCGGATGCACAGACAGGCGCACCTTGCCCACCGCTTGCGCGCGGTAGATGGCGGCGACGCCGCGCTCGGCGAGCAACTCGCCCCAGGTGCTGTTGGCGAGGATCATGAGCTCGGCCACCAGCTTGTCCAGCGGCGCCCCGCGCCGCCGGGTCTCGATCGCGACGCGACCATCCTCGACGCGGAACGAGTAGTCCACGGCGTGCGCCGGGATGCTCGGCCGGCCGCGGCGCGCCTCCAGCGCGAGGGCGATGCGCCAGAGCTGGCGCAGTTCGTCCTCGAAAGGCAGCCCCGAGACCGAGTCCGACTCAAAGCCCTCGTTCAACGCGCCGCAGTCCTGGTGGCGCAGATTGGCGGCGACGCGCAGGCGCTCCAGGCGCGTGCTGTGCCCGCGCACCGCGCCGTCCGCCGCTGACACATTCAGGTACAGGGAAATCGTCGCGCGCTCCTCGCCCGCGTCCAGCGAACAGGCGGCGATCGCGTCCTCCGGGAGCATGGTGAACTTGCGGTCCGGCAGGTAGGCTGTGGACAACCGGTCGCGCGCGATCGTGTCCAGTGCGGAGCCCGGCGCGAAGTAAAGCGCCGGGGCCGCGATGTGGATGCCGATGCGCAGTTCGTCCTCCGACACGCGCGTCACGGAGAAGGCGTCGTCGATCTCGGTGGTTCCGCTGTCGTCCAGGCTGAAGGCCTGCACCTCCGCCAGGGGCAGGTCCGGCGGCATCGCCGGCGGCTCGTGCGCGGGAAAGCCGTCCCCGGCGGGGAAGATCTCGTGCAGGAAGCGGTTCAGGTGGTAGTCGTGCGCCGAGGCGAGCAGGCCGCAGCGCTCGAAGAGCTGCGGCGCGGCAAGGCCGCTCGCGGCGCAGGCCTGCTCGAGGGCCTTGGTTTCGGGCTTGTTGCGATCGGGCGCATACAGCAGCTCGTCCCGCAGCCGCGCGACCTCCGTCGGGCACTCGTAACGCTGCAGCTGGGCCGCCCACTGCGCGATGGACTCCAGCTGGCGCTTCTTCTTCTCCGCGCCGGCCAGCGCCAGCTTCAGGGTCGCCTCCGGTGCCTTCTGGTAGTGGCCACGACCGCGGCGGTAGAAGTACATCGGCGCCGCATGCAGCTTCATCAGCACGCCCGCGGACTCCGTCGCCGTCGGCTCGCGGCCGACGTATTCGCGGGCGAGGTCCTGGAAGCCGAACTCCCCTTCCGGGCCGCATTGCCACAGGAAGTCGGTGTCCAGTTCCCCGGCATACGTGCCGGCGGCCGCCAGCAATTCCGCGCCTGACGGACGCTCGAAGCTGAGCAACACCTGCGCCGCCTTCACCTTGGAACGCTTGCCGTGGGGGCTCTCGACCTGGAACGAGGCCGGGGCCTGGGCGAGCACTGCTCCGACCTTGAAGTCGCCGTCTTCTTCGTAGAGCACGTTCATGCAGGATGAAATGAGGAACCCTCGCCTATCCCGGCGAACGCGAGGATTCGAGGAAGCTGCTCCGGGAAGCTCCGCAGGCTGTGGTCGCCGCCGTCGCGCACCACCATGCGCGCGCCCTCGTACTTGCGCGCCGCCTGGCGCCAGTCGAGCACTTCGTCGCCGGTTTCCAGCAGCAGAAGGTAGCGCTCCGGGTCGACCGATTCGACATACAAATCGCGCCAGCCCTCCAGGTGCGCGCGCGTGAGCTCGTAGGGCTCTCCGGTGTGCAGGTTCCTCTGCGGCCCGAGGTAGGACTCCAGCCCTGTGTGCGGGAACACCGCGGGCTGGATCAGGACCGCGCGATAGCCACGCTTCTCCGCGAGCCAGGTGGCGTAGAACCCGCCCAGGGAGCTGCCCAGCAGCGTGACCTTGCGCGGGTCGTGCCGCGCCAGCTCCGCCTCGATGAGGTGCATCGCCTCGCCCGGCAGGTTCGGCAACGCCGGGCAGGCGTAGCGATGGCCAAGCCCGCGCTCGTCCATGTAGCGCTTCATCAACTGCGACTTGTGCGAAAGCGGCGAGCTGTTGAATCCGTGCAGGTAGATCAGCATCGCCTATCCGCCTTTTCCGCTGGCCAGCGCCGCGAGCAGCTTGCTGTGGATGCCGCCGAAGGCACCGTTGGACATGACGAGAACCCGGTCGCCCGGCTTCGCCTCGGCAGCGACGGCCGCCACCAGAGCGTCGACGCCCGCGTCGCAGCGCGCGCGATCCCCCAGCGCCGCGAACACCTCCGCCGCGTCCCAATCCAGCCCGGCGGAATGTATGTAGACCCGGTCGGCGGCGCCGAAGCTCGACGGCAGTGAATCCTTCATGACGCCCTTTCTCATGGTGTTCGAGCGCGGATCGAACACGGCGAGGATGCGCCCGGCCTGCTCCCGCTGCCGGAATCCCTCAAGGGTGGTCTTGATCGCGGTCGGGTGGTGGGCGAAGTCATCGTATACGGCAACCCCGCCGGCCGTGCCCTTGAGTTCCATGCGCCGCTTCACGCCCCCGAAGGCGGCCAGCGCGGCCATCGCTTCGGCCGGCTCCACGCCGGCGTGCTTCGCCGCGGCGATGGCGGCCAGCGCGTTGTCGCGGCTGTGCGCTCCCGAAAGCTCCAACCGGAGGCGTCCGAGTGCCCTTCCCCGCCAGATCACCTCGAACGCCCCGTCGCCGTCCGGCTGGCCGGCTTCCCAACCTTCCGGGCTGGCGAAGGACTCGACTGGGGTCCAGCATCCCATGGTGAGCACTCGCTTCAAGGCAGCGTCCGCGCCGTTTACGACCAATCTTCCGGTGCCTGGGACGGTTCTTACAAAATGATGGAATTGCCGCTCGATCGCAGCAAGATCGTCGAAGATGTCTGCATGATCGAACTCAAGATTGTTCAGGACAGCGGTCTTTGGGCGGTAATGGACGAACTTGGAGCGCTTGTCGAAGAAAGCGGTGTCATATTCGTCCGCCTCGATCACAAACGGGTCAGAATCCGTGGCCCTCGCCGAGACGCCGAAGTCCGCGGGCAAGCCACCGATCAGGAAGCCCGGCCGCCGTCCGGCGCGCTCCAGGATCCACGCCAGCATCGAGGACGTGGTCGTCTTTCCATGGGTCCCGGCAACAGCTAGCACCCACTTACTCTGCAGATAATTCTCCGCCAGCCATTGCGGGCCTGACACGTACCGCCCGCCGCGGTCCAGTATGGCCTCCATTAGTGGGTTACCCCGGGTGACGACATTGCCGATCACCCACAAGTCCGGCGCCAGCTTCACCTGGTCCGCCCCATAGCCCTCGATAAGGTCGATCCCCAGCGCCGCCAGCTGGTCGCTCATTGGCGGATAGACGCCGGCGTCGCAGCCGGTCACGCGATGGCCGGCGTGGCGCGCAATCGCCGCGATGCCGCCCATGAACGTGCCGCAAATGCCGAGGATGTGAAGGTGCACGGCGCCGGAGAGCAGGGTGCTCCTGGTTGAGAGGCTCGCGATTGTACGTGAGCAATGCGCGCGACCACTGCGCTATGATCGCCGCGCCAGCTTCCTAGAGAATCCCAGATGCGCCGCAAGCACTCCCGCGCCAACGGCATGCGCGCCAGCATCGCCGCCGCCGCCGCCCGCATCATGGCCGAGGACGGTATCGACGACTTCGCACTCGCCAAGCGCAAGGCGGCACGCGCGCTCGGCGCCCCGGACACCGAAGCGCTGCCGGCGAATGCCGAGATCGAGCGCGCGCTGCACGAGTACCGCGCCCTGTACCAGGCCGACGAGCATCCGGAACGCATCTCCGAGCTGCGCGAACTGGCGCTCGCGGCGATGCAGGAGTTGAAGCGCTTCCATCCTTACCTGACCGGCCCGGTGCTGGCGGGCACCGCGGGCCCATATGCGGAGATCGAGCTGCAACTGTTCCCCGACGATCCCAAGGAAGTGGAGATGTTCCTGCTCGAGCGCCATCTTCCTTACGAGACCGAGGAAGGCCGGCGATTCTCGGGCGACCGGGTGCACGCGGTCGCGGTGCTCACCCTGGAGTGGCGCGAGGTGCCGCTGCGCCTGTCTGTGTTTGACCCGCGGGACGAACGCGTCGCCCTCAAGACCACCCAGGCGGGCAAAGTGACCGAGCGCGCCGGCATCGCCGAAGTCGGCAGCCTGATCGCCGGGAATGTCGCCGGGGCGCCGTAGGGCGCTCGCCTACGGCGCCGCGGCAGTCGCGGCCGCGGGGGCGGGAATCTGGGCTGGGGTCCGGCTGCTTCAGGGCGGCGCGGCGACCGGGCCAGAGATCGTGAGTCCGCTGGACGCGATGGCTTATCCGGATCTCGCCGGAAAGCCGCGCCGCATCGCCGAATGGCGGGGCAAGGTCGTCGCGGTGAACTTCTGGGCGACGTGGTGCGCCCCATGCCGGGAAGAGATCCCTATGTTCATGGAAGTTCGCCGGGAAAGGGGTCCCCAGGTCTTCGAGATTGTTGGCATCGCCATTGATAGTGCTGACAAAGTCGCCGAATACGCACGAAATGTAGCGATCTCCTATCCAGTCTTGGTCGCCGACGGATCGGGGCTGGACCTGATCCGGAAGCTCGGCAACACCAGTGGTGGATTGCCCTATACTGCCTTCCTGGACCGTGATGGTCGGCCAGTAAGGTCGAAACTGGGAGCCTTCAAGCGATCCGAGCTGGATGCTCTGCTGGCCGAACTGCTTCCCTGACCTGGGTTAAAATTCGCCCTTCTTCGGCGAACGTGCAGGAAAAATGGCAAAAAATGCTGCAAAGGCCAGGGCGGGCATCCTCGTCCTGCACGGCCCGAACCTGAATTTGCTGGGCACTCGGGAGCCGAAGGTATACGGTCGCGAGACCCTGGCGGACATCAACAGGAAATTGGCCGCCATCGCCCGCCAGGCCGGCGTACCGCTGCAAAGCTTCCAGAGCAATGCAGAGGGCGCGCTCGTGGACCGGGTCCAGCAGGCGGGCCGCGACGGGATCGGGTTCATCGTCGTCAATCCGGCCGCGTACACCCATACCAGCGTCGCCCTGCGCGACGCGCTGGCGGGGGTCGCCATCCCGTTCGTCGAGGTCCACCTGTCCAACGTCCACGCCCGCGAGCCGTTTCGCCACCGCTCCTATTTTTCCGACATCGCCGTGGGCGTGATCTGCGGCCTGGGCAGCGCTGGCTACCGCTGCGCGCTCGAGTTCGCGCTGGCGCGGCTGCGGTCCGTCTGAGCAAGAGGGAGGCCCCATGGATTTGCGCAAGCTGAAGAAGCTCATCGACCTGGTGCAGGAATCCGGCATCGCCGAGTTGGAGATCACCGAAGGCGAGGAGAAGGTCCGCATCGCGCGCGGCGGCGCGATCACCGTCGCCCAGGCCCAGGCGGCCCCCGCGCCGGCCGCTGCGCCGGCCCCGGCAACCTCGGTCCCGGCGGCCGCGTCTGCGGCCGCGGCTGCCGCGCCGGAACCGGCCTCCGGAAGCGAAGGGCACGCGATGAAATCGCCCATGGTGGGCACGTTCTACCGTGCGCCCTCGCCCGACGCCAAGCCGTTCGTGGAAATCGGCCAGGTCGTGAAGGAGGGGCAGACGGTGTGCGTCATCGAGGCCATGAAGCTCATGAACGAGATCGAGGCCGACGCCTCCGGCACGGTGAAGGCCGTCCTGGTCGAGAACGGCCAGCCGGTCGAGTACGGCCAGGCGCTTTTCATCATCGGATAGCCGGAGCAGGGGGATGAAGCTCCCCCGCACCCCCTTGCGCCTTCGATGACCCACACACATGTTTGAGAAAATCCTCATCGCCAACCGCGGCGAGATCGCGCTGCGCATTCAGCGCGCCTGCCGCGAGCTGGGCATCCGCACGGTGGTCGTGCACTCAGAGGCGGACACCGAGGCGAAGTACGTGAAGCTCGCCGACGAATCGGTGTGCATCGGGCCGGCACCGGCGGCGGCAAGCTACCTCAACATCCCGGCCATCATCAGCGCGGCGGAGGTCACCGACGCCGAGGCAATCCATCCCGGCTACGGCTTCCTGTCGGAGAATGCCGATTTCGCCGAGAAGGTGCAGGGCAGCGGCTTCGTGTTCATCGGCCCGCGCCCGGAAAACATCCGCCTGATGGGCGACAAGGTGAGCGCCAAGCAGGCCATGATCAAGGCCGGCGTGCCCGTGGTGCCCGGGTCCGAGGGCAAGCTGCCGGAGGCGGGCGCGGAAATCGTCAAGATCGCGCGCCGCATCGGCTACCCGGTGATCATCAAGGCCTCCGGCGGCGGCGGCGGGCGCGGCATGCGGGTGGTGCACACCGAAGCGGCGCTCCTGAACGCCGTGAACCTGACGCGGCGCGAAGCGCAGGCCGCGTTCTCCAATCCCACGGTTTACCTGGAGAAGTACCTGGAGAACCCGCGCCACATCGAGATCCAGGTTCTGGCCGACGAGCACAAGAACGCGGTGTACCTGGGCGAGCGCGACTGCTCCATGCAGCGCCGCCACCAGAAGGTGCTGGAGGAAGCGCCGGCGCCGGACCTGCCGCAGAAGCTGCGCGAGCGTATCGGCGAGCGTTGCGCCGACGCCTGCCGGCGCATCGCCTACCGGGGCGCCGGCACCTTCGAGTTTCTCTACGAGGACGGCGAGTTCTACTTCATCGAGATGAATACCCGGGTGCAGGTCGAGCACCCGGTGACCGAGATGGTGACCGGCATCGACATCGTGCAGCAGCAGATCCTGATCGCCGCGGGGGAGAAGCTGCCTTTCCGCCAGAAGGACATCGCCCTCAAGGGCCATGCGATCGAATGCCGCATCAACGCCGAGGACCCGTACCGCTTCACGCCTTCGCCAGGCAGGATCACGTCCTATCACCCGCCGGGCGGTCCGGGTATCCGCGTCGACTCGCATGTCTATGCGGGCTACACCGTGCCGCCGTACTACGATTCGATGGTCGGCAAGGTGATCGCCTACGGCGCCACGCGCGAGCAGGCGATCCGTCGCATGCGCATCGCGTTGTCGGAGATGGTGGTCGAGGGCATCCAGACCAACATCCCGCTGCACCTGGACCTGCTGCACGACAGCCGCTTCCTGCGTGGCGGCACCTCGATTCACTACCTCGAGCAAAAGCTCGCCGACGAGCAGAAGAAGCGGAAGTAATCGCCATGCCCTGGCTCTCGATCACGCTCGACCTGGACGGGACGCGGGCCGAAGCGGTGTCCGAGGCGCTGGTCGCGGCGGGCGCGCTTTCGGTCACGATGGAGGACGCGCAGGCGGGCGGCCCCGGCGAGGATGCGCAGTTCGGCGAGCCGGACCTGGCGACGCCGAGGCCTTGGCGCCGCACGCGATTGGTGGCGCTCACCGAGGTGGCGGCCGATGCCGCCGCCATCGTCGGCCAGGCGGCGCAGGAGTGCGGCATCGATTCCCCCGCGTTCTGCCTCGGCCGCGTCGAGGATGACGACTGGGTGCGGCGCACGCAGTCGCAGTTCGCGCCCATCCGCTGCGGCGAGCGCATCTGGATCGTGCCCAGCTGGCACGCGGCGCCGGATCCCGGCGCGCTCAATATCCGGCTCGATCCCGGGCTCGCCTTCGGCACCGGCAGCCATCCCACGACGCGGCTCGTCCTAGGCTGGCTGGAGGGCGCGATGCGGGGTGCTGACGTTGTCCCGCCCCGGGTGCTCGACTACGGTTGTGGTTCCGGTATATTGGCGCTCGCTGCGGCGCTGCTGGGTGCGCGCGAGGTCGCGGCGACAGACCTCGACCCGCAGGCGCTCGAGGCCACAGCGTCCAACGCGCGCGCAAACGGCGTTTCCATCGGCGTCGCCGCGCCCGGGTCGCTCGGCGACGGCAGCTTCGATATCGTGGTGGCCAACATCCTCGCCAACCCCCTCATCGCACTGGAACCCATCCTCGCCGGGCGCACGCGCGCCGGGGGCCGGATCGCGTTGTCGGGCATCCTCGCCGCGCAGGCGGACGAGGTCCTTGCCGCCTACGCGACGGACTTCGACTGTACGACTGGCGCAGTCGAGGAGGGCTGGGTGCTGGTCGAAGGCCGGCGCAGGAGCGGCGCCGCATGACGCTCACCACGCGCTGTCCCACTTGCGCAACGGCCTTCCACGTCCAGCCGGGTCAGCTATCGGCCCGTGGCGGCAAGGTGCGCTGCGGCAAGTGCTCGGCCGTGTTCGACGGCGTCGCCGGCCTGGTCGAGGAGCAGCCCACCGAGGACAAGCCCGAAACGGAGCCTTCGCCGCAGCTCGCGCTTTTCGAGGCGGCGCGCAGGCCCAAGCCCGTGCTGCCGGCGGCAAACGAGGAGCTGCCGGAGCCGGCGTTCCTCGTCGAGGACGAGCCGGCGCCGCCGCGCCGTTTGCTGTGGGGATTCGGCGCGCTGCTCGCGTTCGCCGCGCTCGCGCTGCAGGTGGCGCTGGCGTTCCGCACCGAGATCGCGGTGCTGGTGCCCGAGGCGCGCGAGCCGCTTGCCGCGACCTGCGAACGGCTCGGCTGCGAACTGCGGCTGCCGCGCCGGCCGGAACTGATGGCGATCGAATCCTCCGACCTGCAGGCCGACACCCGGCGCGAGAACGTGATCCTGCTCAACGCGGTGCTGCGCAACCGCGCGCCCTTCGCCCAGGAGTACCCGGCGCTGGAACTGACGCTGACCGACGAGCGCGACCAGGCGGTGGTGCGGCGGGTGCTGGGGCCGGCGGACTACCTGCCAGCCACCGCCGCGGCACGCGCCTCGCAAGGCATCGCGCCGGGCGGCGAGGCTGTGCTGCGGGTTAATTTCGACAACAGCCGAATCCGCGCCGTCGGCTACCGCCTCTACCTTTTCTTCCCCTGAACCTTCCCCACGGATAAAGAAAGAAGCAATGACCATCCTCGTCACCGGTTCCATCGCCTACGACACGATCATGGTGTTCCAGGACCGGTTCAAGAACCACCTTCTTCCCGACCAGCTGCACATCCTGAACGTCTGCTTCATCGCGCCGGAGATGCGGCGCGAGTTCGGCGGCACCGCCGGCAACATCGGCTACAACCTCAAGCTGCTGGGCGAGGCGCCGCTGGTCATGGCCACGGTCGGCGAGGACATCCCGCCCTACCTCTACCGCTTCCAGACCCTGGGCATCGACGCCGGGCACCTGAAGAAGATTCCGGGCCAGTTCACCGCCCAGGCCTTCATCACCACGGACCTGGACGACAACCAGATCACCGCCTTCCATCCGGGCGCGATGAACCACGCTCACGAGAACCACGTCACCGGGGCGCTGGGCGCGAAGCTCGCGATCATCGGCCCCGATGGCAAGGAGGGCATGCTGCAGCACGCGCGCGAGTGCGCCGCCTCCGGGGTGCCGTTCATGTTCGACCCGGGGCAGGGCCTGCCGATGTTCTCGAAGGAAGAGCTGGAGGAAATGGTGCGCCTCGCCGACTACCTCGCGGTGAACGACTACGAGGGACGCCTGCTGGTGGAGAAGACCGGCCGCACCCTGGAGTCGATCGCGAAGGACCTGAAGGCGCTCATCGCCACGCAGGGCGCGAACGGATCCATCATCCACGCCGGGGGCAAGCGCCACGAGATTCCCGCCGTCGCCGCGGACGCGCTGCTCGATCCCACCGGCTGCGGCGACGCCTACCGCTCCGGCCTGCTGTACGGCATCGCGAAAGGCTGGGACTGGGAGCGCACCGGGCGCCTCGCCTCGGTGATGGGCTCGATCAAGATCGCGCACCGCGGCGGGCAGAACCACAAGCCCTCGCGCGAGGACATCGCCGCGAAGTTCAAGAAGGCCTTCGGCGCCTCGCCGTTCTAGGGACGTCGCGGCGCCCGCTCGTGCGGGCCGCCACCCGCCTCACTCGGTCTTGATGCCGGCGGCCTTCACCACGGCCGGCCAGCGCTTCAGCTCGCCCTTGATGAAGGCGTCGAACTGCTGCGGCGTGCCGGCGACAATGTCGGCGGCCTGTCCCTCGGTGATCGCGGTGCGCACCGCGGGCGCCTGCAGGACCTGGTTGAAGACGGCATTCACGCGCGCCACCAGCGCGGGATCCATCCCCGCGGGCCCCACGATGCCGTGCCAGACGCTGACGTCGAGGCCCGGAACCGTTTGCCCTGCCCCCGGCACATCGGGCAGCTGCCGCATCGGACGCATCGAGGCGCCGGCGAGCGCGCGGATCTTGCCCTCGCGCACCTGGCCAAGCGAAGTCGAGACCGTGATGATCGCCGTGTCCGCATCGCCGCGCAGCAGCGAGGTCAGCATCTCCGCCCCGGAGCGGTAGACCACGTTCACCTGGTCGATGCCGGCCTGGCTGTTGAGGTAGGCCATGAACAGGTGCGTCCAGTTGCCCATGCCCGCCGAGGCATAGTTGAACTTGCCCGGCTGCTGCTTCGCCGCCGCGACGAACTCCGCAAGCGTCTTGTAGGGCAGCGTAGAGCGGATCAGGACCACCGCCGGCAGGTTGGCGACATGGATGATGGGCGTGAACGCGGTATGCGGGTCGTAGGGCAGCTTGGCCAGGGTGTGCGAAACCGCGTTGGGCCCCACCTCGGCCAGGAACAGGGTGTGGCCGTCCGGCTTCTCGCGCGCCACGAAAGCCGCCGCGATGGTGCCCCCGGCGCCGGGCCGGTTCTCCACCACCAGCGCCTGTCCGTTGGCGAATTGCGCGAAGCCGTTCGACAGGTTGCGCGAAAGCGTGTCGGCGGCGCCGCCGGCGCCCACGGAAACCACCAGCCGCACCGGACGTTCCGGCCATTGCGCCGCCGTCTGCGCGGCGACGGGGCCGGCAATTGCAGACAGCGACAGAATCGTGGTTGCGGCAAGACGCGCGAACGGCATCGGATTTCCCCTCCCAGGTTGATTGCGCACGATTGTGGCGGTCCCGGCCCTCCGGCGCAACAGGCCTTCGGGGCTCACATGCTCCTGCGATACTGTCCCCCGACGTCGAACAGGGCGTGCGTGATCTGTCCCAGCGAGCACACGCGCACCGCATCCACCAGCACCTCGAACACGTTGCCGTTGTCGATCACGGCCTGGCGCAGGCGCGCGAGCATCGGGCCGCATTCCTTCTGGTTGCGGTCGTGGAACTCGCGCAGGCGCTTCAACTGCGACTTCTTTTCCTCATCGCTGGAACGGATCAGTTCTATCTTGGCCGGAACCGGGTCGCCGTTCGGGTTGCGGAACGTATTGACGCCGATGATCGGATACGCGCCGGAATGCTTCAGATGCTCGTAGTGCATGGATTCTTCCTGGATCTTGCCGCGCTGGTAGCCGGTCTCCATCGCCCCCAGAACGCCGCCACGGGCGCTGATGGCCTCGAACTCCTTCAGCACCGCCTCCTCGACGAGATCCGTCAACTCCTCGATCACGAACGAGCCCTGGTTCGGGTTCTCGTTCTTGCCCAGGCCCCACTCGCGGTTGATGATGAGCTGGATCGCCATGGCGCGGCGCACCGACTCCTCGGTGGGCGTGGTAATCGCCTCGTCGTAGGCATTGGTGTGCAGCGAATTGGTGTTGTCGTAAGAGGAAATCAGTGCCTGCAGAGTGGTGCGGATATCGTTGAAGGCAATCTCCTGCGCGTGCAGGCTGCGGCCGCTGGTCTGGGAGTGGAACTTGAGCTTCTGGCTGCGCTCGCTGGCGCCGTAGCGGTTCTTCATGGCGACGGCCCAGATGCGGCGCGCGACGCGGCCGATCACCGAGTACTCCGGATCCATGCCGTAGCTGAAGAAGAACGACAGGTTGGGCGCGAACTCGTCGATCGACATGCCGCGCGCGAGGTAGGCCTCGACGAAGGTGAAGCCGTTGGAGAGCGTGAAGGCAAGCTGGGAGATCGGATTCGCCCCGGCCTCCGCGATGTGATAGCCCGAAATGGACACCGAGTAGAAGTTCTTCACGTCGTGCTCGATGAAGTACTGCTGGATGTCGCCCATGACCTTCAGGGAGAATTCAGTGGAGAAGATGCAGGTGTTCTGGCCCTGGTCTTCCTTCAGGATGTCGGCCTGGACGGTTCCGCGCACGGCGGACAGCGTTCGAGCCTTGATCTCGGCGTACTCCGTCGCGGTCGGCTGGCGGCCCAGCTGCTCCAGCTGCTGGTCGATCGCGGTGTTGAAGAACATGGCGAGGAGGGTCGGCGCCGGCCCGTTGATGGTCATGGACACCGAGTTGTTCGGCGCGCAGAGGTCGAAGCCGGAATACAAGACCTTCATGTCGTCCAGCGTGGCGATCGAAACGCCGGAGTTGCCCACCTTGCCGTAGATGTCGGGGCGCTCGTCCGGGTCGAAGCCGTACAGCGTCACCGAGTCGAAGGCAGTGGACAGGCGCTTGGCCGGCATGTCCTTGGAAAGCAGGTGGAAGCGCTTGTTGGTGCGGAAGGGGTCGCCCTCGCCCGCGAACATCCGCGTCGGGTCCTCGTTCTCGCGCTTGAACGGGAACACGCCCGCGGTGTAGGGGAATTCGCCCGGAAGGTTCTCGCGCAACCGCCAGCGCAGGATTTCGCCCGCGTCCTCGAACCTCGGCAGCGCCACCTTCGGAATCTGCGTGCCCGACAGCGAGGTGGTGGTGAGTCTGGTGCGCAGTTCCCGGCCACGCACCCTTGTCACCCTTTCCGTGCCGCTGTAGGCCTTCACCGTATCGGGCCAGGCCTCGAGCAGGCGGCGCGATTCTGCGTCCAGCTGCGATTCCTTCTGCACGATGAGAGCATCAAGGTCCCTGGTGCCACTCATCTGCTTTGCCGCCTGAAGGCTCTGCCGGTCGCGCGCCACTCGCGACTGCTGCAGCGCGTGCGCCAGGTAGGCACGCTGGCCTTCTGCGATCTCGGCGAGATAACGGGACCGCTTCGAGGGGACCACCACGTTGACGTTCGACGACACGCGGCCGAAGGCCTTCGGCAGCGTGCCAGGAGAGAGCTTCAGCCCCTTCTCCACCAGCTTTGCCGCAATCCCCTGGTAGAGCGCGGTGACACCGTCATCGTTGAAGCGCGAGGCTATGGTGCCGTACACCGGCATCGCCTCGGGCGCCTGGCCGAAGGCCGCGTGGTTGCGCTGCACCTGCTTGCGCACGTCGCGCAGCGCATCCTCCGCACCCTTGCGGTCGAACTTGTTGATGGCGACGAAGTCCGCGAAGTCCAGCATGTCGATTTTTTCCAGCTGGCTGGCGGCGCCGAATTCCGGGGTCATGACGTAGAGCGAAACGTCCACCAGCGGCGCGATCGCCGCGTCGCCCTGCCCGATGCCGGAGGTCTCCACGATCACCAGCTGGAAGCCGGCCACCTTCGCCGCGGCGATCGCCTCGGGCAGGCAGGTGGCGATCTCGGCGTTGGACTCGCGCGTGGCAAGGGACCGCATGAATGTATTCGGGCCATGAATGGCGTTCATGCGGATGCGGTCCCCGAGCAGCGCCCCGCCGGTTTTCCGGCGCGTCGGGTCCACCGAGAGGATCGCCACCGATAGTCCTTCACCCTGGTCGATGCGCAGGCGGCGCACCAGTTCGTCGGTGAGCGAGCTCTTGCCCGCGCCGCCGGTGCCCGTGATGCCCAGCACCGGGACCACCTTCGCTTTCGCCGCCTCGATGACCTTGTCCTTGTCGAGGCCCCCCAGCTCGAGCGCCGTGATGGTCTGTGCCAGCGTTTCCGGGTTGCGGCGGGTTGGATCAAAATCGCAGCGCGCCAGCATGTCGTTGATCATGCCCTGCAGGCCCATCTTCTGGCCGTCCTCGGGAGAATAGACGCGCGCAACGCCATACTCCTGAAGCTCGCGGATTTCTTCGGCGACGATCACGCCGCCGCCGCCGCCGAACACCTGAACGTGACCGGCACCGCGCTCGCGCAGGAGGTCCACCATGTACTTGAAATATTCCAGGTGCCCGCCCTGGTAGGAGGAAATGGCGATGCCCTGCACGTCCTCCTGCAGCGCGGCGGCGACCACTTCCTCGACCGAGCGGTTGTGGCCGAGGTGGATCACCTCGGCGCCCGCGGCCTGCAGGATGCGGCGCATGATGTTGATCGAGGCGTCGTGGCCGTCGAACAGGCTTGCCGCGGTGACAAAGCGGATCTTGTGCTTCGCCTTGTAGACGAGGCTCTTGGACTCGGACAGGTCGGTCATCGCAAAGCCCCTCCTCAGGGGTCGGCTACCCTACTTTACGTTGACGTAAACGTCAACTTACGCCGGCCGCCGGCGCGGCTCAGCGCGACAGGAACCCGCGCACCGCCGCAATCTGATCGTAGCTCATCAGCGCCGGCGCGTGGCCGACCCCGGGCAGCTCCAGCACCTCCACCCCCGGGCGCAGGGCGCGCATTTGCGCCACGGTGTCCTGCGACAGGACGTCGGACTCGGCCCCGCGCAGAACCAGCGTCGGGCAGGTGGTTTCGCGCCAGGTGCCCCACAGGTCGATGCCGGCGAGAATGTTGGGCCCTAGCGGGAACTCCGGATCGCTGTGGCCTCCCATGGTGCGGCCGATACCGGGGTCATAGCGCAACCGGAATTCCCCCTCGGGCGTGGGCTCGACGCTGTGCTCGGCGAGATGGCGCCATTGCTCGTCGCTGAGCGGCCCGAACTGGGCGCAGGCGTCGCGCAGGTGCAGCTCCGCCTGGCCGAGACTGCGGAACGTGGAGCGCGTGCCAACGTAGCCCTTCAGGCGATACAGCGCGGACCATGGTATGAACGGCCCGACGTCGTTCAGTACCAGGCGGCGGATCGGGGAGCCCGGCTTGGCGGCGAGCAGCATGCCGATCAGCCCGCCCATGGAGGTGCCGACCCAGTCGATGCGCGTCGGCGCCGGCGGCGCATCGCGCGTGCCACGGAAGGCGCCGAAGTAGCGCGGCGGGGCCGGCGTCGTGATGCGCGCGATGAGCGACGCAGCGTCGGCCATGTAGGTGGAGAAGCGGTAGTCGCCCTTGTCCCCCAGCCATTCGCTGTCGCCGCGCCCGGCCACATCCATGCAGATCACGCGGCAGCGAGCGGACAGGTCCCCCGCCAGGGCATCGAAGTCGCGGCTGTTGCGGGCGAGTCCGTGCACGCAGATGACGACGTGGTCACTCGCCGGGTTGCCCCAGTCCAGGTAGGCGACGCGGTGGAAACCGCTCGGGGCCAGGCTGAGGAAAGACCCGCGCTGAAAGCTCATGGCTTTAGTGTGCAGCAAGCGACGTGCCCGGAATTCGCGCTTGTTGCGCACCAATTCGGAGGGATCCATCGAGGATGGGGTCCTCCGGAGAACCAGGTTTCATATTTAAATCAGACTATTACCGACATTGGCACGTTTGATGCGTTGCAACATGCACACTGTCGCCAACCTGGGAGATCGTCGTGCGCCTGATGCTTGCCGTGCTTGCCGTGGCCCTGCTCTCCACAACGCCGGCCGCCAGGGCCGAAGACCTCGAAGCGCCACTGCTGCTGGTGGCGCAGCCCAGGATGGAAGGCGAGTTCTACGGCTCGACCATCCTGGTGGTCAGGCCGGTCGGCGAAGGCCGCCACCTCGGCTTCATCGTCAACCGGCCCACGCCCATGACGCTGGGCAAGCTGTTCCCCGGCCATGAGGCCTCCCAGAAAGTGCCCGACCCGGTGTACCTCGGCGGGCCGCTGAACACGCAGTTCGTGTTCGCCCTGGTGCATCGCGACGAAAGCCCCGGCGGGCGCTCGCTCGAACTCGCCCCCGGCCTCTACGTGGCGATGGACGCCACCACCGTCGACCGGATCATCGAAACCGGCACCGAGGGCGCACGTTTCGTCGCCGGGCTGGTGGCATGGGACGCGGGCGAGCTGGCCGACGAACTCAAGCGCGGCCTGTGGTTCGTGCAGGAGCCCGAGGCGAGCATCGTGCTGGACAGGCAGGTCGAGGGCCTCTGGGAGAAGCTGGTGAAGCGCGCGGAGCACAAGCGCGACGGAATCTAGGACGGGCCGCGCATGCGGGTGCTGCTGGTCGAGGAACTGCCGGATCGCGCCGATGAGGTGCGCGAGGGCCTGCTGCGCGCCGGCCACGAGGTGGTGGGGGTAATCGACTCGCCGCTTGAGCTGCTCGCGGCCATCGAGCGCACGCGCCCCGAGGTGATCGTGATCGACACCGATTCGCCAACGCGCGACGCCATCGAGCACCTGTGCGTGGTGTCCCAGTCCAGCCCGCGCCCGATCGTCATGTTCTCCCATGACGATCGCAGCGATTCGATCCGGGAGGCCGTCCGCGCCGGCGTCTCCGCCTACGTCGTGGACGGCCTCGATGCGGCGCGCGTGCGCCCGATCATCGAGGTGGCGGTGGCGCGCTTCGAATCGTTCCAGAAGGTCCGCGAGGAGCTGGCCGACGCCAACGAGAGGTTGGAGGAGCGCAAGTTGGTCGAGCGCGCCAAGGGGATCCTGATGCGCTCGCGGTCGCTCACCGAGGACGAGGCTTATCACGCGCTGCGCAAGCTGGCGATGTCGAAGAAGCAGCGCATCGGCGAAGTCGCGCAGCAGTTGATTGATGCCGCGGACCTTCTTGGAAAAGCGTGATTGCGGTGCGCCATGCTCTGGCGTGGTGCATGAACGGGCGCAGATGCCGCTGTATTGGTTGAGATTCCTGCTGGCACGCGGATTGCATAGGTAAGGCCATAGGCCACGCGCAACGGCGCGCGCGGCACTGGACAAGGGCGTTCGGAGCGAGACCGCGAGGTTTCGTGTCGAGCGCCCTTTTTGTTTTGGCACTGACCACGGAGACAGCGATGAATGAAAACGCGAGCGGCAAGCGGCGCAGGTTCCTCAAGCAGGCTGGCGCAGCCGGCCTCATGAGCCTGGTGCCCGCGGCGGTGCGCACCGGCGCCTGGGCGCAGGGATCGGACGCGCCCGAGAAGAAGGAAGTGAAGGTCGGCTTCATCCCGCTCACCGACTGCGCCTCGGTGGTGGTCGCCTCGGTGATGAAGTTCGACGAGAAGTTCGGCATCAAGATCACGCCCTCCAAGGAAGCCTCCTGGGCCGGCGTGCGCGACAAGCTGGTCAACGGCGAACTGGACGCGGCGCACGTGCTCTACGGCCTTGTATATGGCCTGCAGATGGGCGTGGGCGGGCCGAAGAAAGACATGGCCGTCCTGATGGCGCTTAACCACAACGGGCAGGCGATCACCCTTTCGCGCAAGCTGTTCGAGAAAGGCGTCAAGGATGGCGCGGGCCTGAAAGCCTTCATCCAGCGGGAGAAAGGCGACTACACCTTCGCCCAGACCTTCCCGACCGGCACGCACGCCATGTGGCTCTACTACTGGCTGGCGGCGCACGGCATCAACCCGTTCGCGGACGTGAAGACCATCACCGTGCCGCCGCCGCAGATGGTGGCCAACATGCGCATCGGCAACATGGACGGCTTCTGCGTCGGCGAGCCGTGGAACAACCGCGCCATCGTGGACAAGATCGGCTTCACCGCCAACACCACGCAGGAGATCTGGAAGGACCACCCGGAGAAGACGCTGGGCTGCACCGCCGAGTTCGTGCAGAAGTACCCGAAGACCGCGCGCGCCATGACCGCCGCCATCATCGAGGCGGGCAAGTGGATCGACGCCAGCCTGGCGAACCGGCAGAAGACCGCGGACATCATTGCCGACAAGTCCTACGTCAACACCGACAAGGACGTGATCGTGGCGCGCATGCTCGGGCGCTACGACAACGGCATCGGCAAGACCTGGGACGACAAGGACCACATGAAGTTCTACAACGACGGTCACGCGCCCTTCCCCTATCTCTCCGACGGCATGTGGTTCATGACCCAGCACCGGCGCTGGGGCCTGCTCAAGGAAGACCCGGATTACCTCGCGGTGGCCAGGAAAGTGAATCGCCTCGACGTCTACAAGGACGCGGCGGCGATGGCGAAGGCGTCGGTTCCCAAGGACCCGATGCGCAGCTCCAAGTTCATCGACGGCGTCGTCTGGGACGGTCGCGACCCGAAAAAATACGCGAGCGCCTTCAAAGTCAAGGTGGCTTGAGTGAGCGCGGTGCCGATCCGGATTGCTTCGAGCGGTCCGCACCCCGCGGCGCAGTTACTGGGCGCGCGTGCCGATGCCGCCAAAGCTGCCGCCCGGCCCGCCGCCACGGGCTATCGGCGGGCGCGCGCGCCGGAATGGATCGTCACGCTGCTAGCCACGCTCGCCGGCCTCGCGCTCTTTCTCGGCCTGTGGGCGATCGTGTCGAAGCAGGGCGGCGGACGGATTCCCGACCCGGTCACGGTGTGGGGGGCGGCGGTGAAGATCTTTTCCGACCCGTTCTACAGCAAGGGGCCCAACGACCAGGGCATCGGCTGGAACGTGCTCTCGTCGCTCAAGCGCGTCGGCATCGGCTTCGGCCTCGCCGCCGCGGTCGGCATCCCGCTCGGCTTTCTGATCGGCCGCTTCAAGTTCCTTTCCGGCATGGCGGCGCCGGTGATCGCGCTGATCAAGCCGGTGTCGCCGCTCGCCTGGCTGCCGATTGGCCTGCTCGGATTCAAGGCGGCGTATCCGGCGGCGATCTACGTCATCTTCATCTGCAGCCTGTGGCCGATGATCATCAACACCGCCCTCGGCGTGCGCCAGGTGCCGCAGGATTACCTGAACGTGGCGCGCGTGCTCAATCTGTCCGAGTGGAAGGTGTTCACCAAGATCCTCTTCCCGGCGGTGCTGCCCTACATGATCACCGGCGTGCGCCTTTCCATCGGCGTCGCCTGGCTGGTGATCGTCGCCGCCGAGATGCTCACCGGCGGCGTCGGCATCGGCTTCTGGGTCTGGGACGAGTGGAA
>JBQTJX010000054.1:0-24078 GCA_052386675.1 Betaproteobacteria bacterium | reverse complement strand
TTCTCGCCGCCGACGCGGAACACGTCCTTCAGCCGCCCCACCATGCGCAGGCGGCCCTCGGCGTTGAGTTCGCCGAGATCCCCGGTCCGCAGCCAGCCGTCTTCGGTGAAGGCCCTGGCGGTGGCCTCCGGGTTGTTGCAGTAGCCCTTCATGATGCTCCAGCCGCGCACCTGGATCTCGCCCTCGGGCGAGATGCGCAGTTCCAGGCCTTCGTGCGTCTTCGCAAGGCCCTGCACGCGCAGGTCCTCGGGATCGCGCCAGTCGTTCATGACCACGTTGGGCGAGGCCTCCGAGAGACCGTAGGCAGCGCAGACGTGCGTCATGCCCAGCCTGTCGATGATGGCGCGCATGGTCTGCGGGCCCGCCGCCGCCCAGCCGCCGCGCAAGTGCAGCCTGCGCTTCGGGAAGTCCTCGTGCCCCATGAGCATCTGGAACAGGGTGTCGTTGCCGGATATCAGCGTGCAGCGCTCCTGTTCCAGCATGGCCAGCGCGGCGCCCGCCTCGAAGGTGGGCAGCGTGGCAAGGCAGCAGCCGAAGGTAAGGGACATCAGCGCCGAGAGGGTCGAGCCGCCGACGTGGAAGAACGGCCGGCAGTTGAAGTAGCGGTCCCCGGCCCGGCAGCCGATGCGCGTGCCGGCGGCCCAGGCATTGCGCAGCATGTTGTCGTGCGTGAGCATCACGCCCTTGGGATAGGCGGTAGTGCCGGAAGTGAACTGGATGAGGAGCAGGTCCTGCGGCTTCGGACCGGACACAGGCTGCATCGGCCTCTCTGGCAGCATGCCTTTCACCGTGACCGGCAGCAGCAAAGGCAGCGCCGCCCGAACCTCGGGCATCATGGCGCCGAAATCAATCTTCAGGAACGTCTCCACGTAGTACAGCGCCTTCGCGTCCGCCTGCTTCAGGCAGAACACGATCTCGCCAGCCTTGAAGCGGGTGTTCACCGGCACCGTCACCGCACCGATGAGCGCCGCGCCGTAAAAAAGGGTCAACCATTCCTCGCCGTTGCCCATCAGGATGCCGACGCGATCGCCGTGTCCGAGGCCCCTCGCCTGCATGTCCGCCGCGGCGTTGCGCGCGCCTTGCAGAAGCTGCGACCAGGTCAGGCGTGCGGTCGGGGTAACGAGCGCCTCGAGGCCGCCGCGTTCGCGGGCGTTGGCCTCCAGCAGCTGGCCCAGCGTCTTCGATTGCCAGGTCACGCCTTGCCCAGCCCGCCGCCCTGCTTCAGCTGCTCTTCGATGGCGTTGATCTCGGTCTGCAGCGCCGCGGCGCGCGCGGCTTCCTCGGCCGCGTCCACGCAGCGCTTGGCGTAGCGCAAAGCCCCCGGCGGCGCATCGCAGATGGTCTTCACGATCCGGGCCATTTCGTTTTCCAACTCCGCCGCGGGCACGACGCGCGACACGAATCCGTGGCGCAGCGCTTCCTCCGGTGGCAGGCGGCGCCCGGTGAACATCAGGTCCTTCGCCAGGCGCGCGCCCAGCACGCGCGGCAGGCGTTGCGTGGCGCCGACGGTTCCGCGAATGGCCTCGGGCGTGGCGAACCAGGCCTCGGGCGTGGCCACGATGAAGTCGCAGGCGCCGGCGATCTCGACGCCCGAGCCCACCGCCGCGCCGGCCACCACCGCGACCGCGGGCATCGGCAGGGCCTCAAGCGCCGAGTAAGCGGCGAAGCCCTTCATCCGCCGCTCGCGCACCTGCGCGGCGTCCATGCCCTGGCGTTCCTTCAGGTCGGCGCCGGCGCAGAACACCGCCCCCGCGCCGCGCACTAGGACGAGCCGCACCGATTCGTCTGCCGCCGCGGCCTGCGCCGCGTCAAGCAGCCCTTCGCACATTTCCAGGTTCAGGGCGTTGCGGCTCCCGGGGCGATTGAGCGTGATGGTGACCACGCCGCCGTCCTTTGCGTAGAGGACGGCACTCATATCGCCTTGGCTCCCTTCAGTTGCGCGATGCGCTCGTCGGAGTAGCCCAGCCGCTCGCGCAGGATGGCTTCGGTCTGCTCCCCCAGCGCGGGCGGCCGCCCGATCTCCGGGTTGTCCCATCCGAGGAACTTGAAGGGCAGCGCCAGCGCCTTGAATTCGCCGACGCCGGGATAGTCGAAGCTGCCCACCAGCTGGCGCGCGCGCACGTGCGGGTCGGCGAGGATTTCGGCGACGTCGTTCACCGGACCGATGGGGACTTCCACCGCGTCCAGCGCCGCGATGAGCGCATTTCGATCGAAGGCCGCGATTTTCTCCGTCAGCTTCGGCATCACCTCGTCGCGCTTCTCCACCCGCAATTCATTCGTGCCGTAGGCCTTTCCCCAGTCCTCCAGGCCGAGCGCGCGGCACAGCGGCTCCCAGTGCTGGTCGCTGGCAGTGATGTGCGCGAAGCGGCCGTCCTTGCAGCGGAAGGTCGCGGAGGGCACGCGCCCGGGGTGCTCGGTGCCCAGGCGGGGAGGTACTTCGCCGAGGGCGAAGTACCTTGCCGCGGCCAGCGTAAGCAACGACACCTGCCCATCCAGCATGGAGAAATCCAGGCGCGCGCCGCGCCCGGTCTTCTCGCGCCCGGCGAGCATGGCGAGGATGCCGATGGCCACCCAAAGGCCCGAAGTCAGGTCGGCCACGGGCAGGCCGGGCTTCGCCGGCCCGCCGCCCTTCTCGCCCGTCAGGCTCATGATGCCGCCCATGGCCTGGAACACGGTGTCATAGCCTTTCTTGTGCGCGTAGGGCCCGGTCTGGCCGAAGCCGGTGCAGGAGACGTAGGCGAGGCGCGGGTTGAGCGCCGACAGCGTGGCGAAATCCAGGCCATAGCGCCCGAGCGTGCCCACGGGGAAGTTCTCGACGAACACATCCGCCTTCTGCGCCAGCTCGCGGATCACGGCCTGGCCCTCGGCCTTGCGCAGGTTGACGGTGATGGAGGACTTCGACCGGTTGCAGGCGAAGTAGTAGGCGCTGTCCGCGGCCAGTTGCGGCTCGAATCCGCGCGTCTCGTCGCCCGCGCCGGGTTGTTCAACCTTGATGACGGTCGCCCCCAGCTCGGCGAGGATCATGCTGGCGAACGGGCAGGCGAGCACGCGCGACAGGTCGAGGATGGTGATGTGCTCAAGCGGTTTCAAGGGCTCACCTCAGCAGCAGGGCGGCGATGCCGGCGAGCACGAGCGCGGCGCCGGCCAGCGTGCGCGCGGTCAGTTCCTCGCGGTTCTTCAGGATGAACACGCTCACCGGGAAAATCAGCAGCGGCGTGGTGTGCACCACCAGCGTCGCCAGGGCGATCTCCATCCGCAGCATGGCCGCGGAGATGAACACCGAGCCCAGGCTCGTGGTCACGCCGCAGGCGAGGTAGAGCCCGATCGCCTTGCGGTCCGCCGAGCGCAGCTGTGCCCCGATGCGGCTCCAGTGGCGCGTGACGAGTACCTGGCAGAGCAGCGCCGCGACCGATGCGATCACGGTTCCGAGGAAGATCTCCTCCCAGGTCCGCGTGGCCACCCCGCGAAGCACGTTGCCGAAGCCGAACCCGGCCACCGTGAGGATGCCGGCGATGAGCCCGAGTCGCGCCTGGGCCGCCGTGACCTGCGTCGTGCCGGCGCGAGGTTGCGTGAACCACAGGCCCAGCCACACCACTGCCATCAGCCCGATCTCGTACCAGCCCAGGCGCTCGTCGGCCAGCAGCCAGGCGCCCACAAGCGCGAAGGCCGGCGCGGTGGAGTGGAACACGCTCGCCCGCGCGGGTCCCAGCAGGTGAACCGTGTCGAACAGGAAGCGCCGCCCAAGGAAAGTGCCGACGATGCCGCCCAGCGCGAAGATCCCCGCGCCCTTCCAGTCCCAGGACCAGGGCGCGGTCCGCACCGCCAGCTCGAATGGATAGACCAGCCCCGGGAACAGGACATTGGTCGCCAGAACGATGAAGAAGCCGGATTCCACCGGCATGCGCGCCACGGCGTATCGGGTGAGGACGATGTTCGCCGCGAAGCACGCCATCGCCAGCAGGGCCAGGAAGACGCCCATGCATCCCTAGGCCTTTCCGTTGACAAAGGCGCGCATGCGCTGGTTCGCTTCGCGCCCGCGCTCGAGGGCCTGTTCCAGCGGCAGGTCGGCGACCTCGTGGAACAGCCGCTTAGTGGTTGCCATGGCAGGTCGGCTGACGGCGGCCAACTTCGCCGCCAGCGCCATTGCTTCCTTCATCAGGTCCGCGTCCGGCACTACGCGGCTCACCATGCCCAGCGCGAGCGCCCCCGGCGCGCCGATGGCTTCGCCCAGCGCCACCAGCTCGAAGGCCGCCTTGCGCCCGACCTGGCGCGAGAGGTTCGCCATGACGATGGCGGCGACGATGCCGTGGCGCGTCTCCGGATAGCCGATTTTCGCGCCTTCGGCCATGACGGCGAGGTCGCCCGCGATCGCAAGGCCCGCCCCGCCGCCCATGGCTGCGCCCTGCACCGCGGTCACCACCGGCTTGGCCATCTTCGAGAACGCGAGGTGCAGTTGCATGGTCAGTTCGGCGCGCGCTTCCACCAGCGCCTGTCGGTCCGGGGTCAGGTCCTTGAACTCCGACAGGTCGGCCCCGGCGCAGAAGCCCTGCCCCGCGCCCGCGAGCACGACGCAGGCGACCGCCTCGTCCTTGTCCGCCGCGCGCAGCGCCTCGAGCAGCGCGCGCGTCAGCTCGCTATTGAGCGCGTTGCGCTTCTCCGGCCGGTTCATCGTCAGCACCCTGACCGCCCCCCGGTCCTCCGACAACAAAACAGGGACAGTCCACGTTTTCCCTGCCGTCATATCGCCCCCGAAAACGTGGACTGTCCCTGATCTTCTGATCGCCCCGAGGTCAACGGGTGCCTTCGATCTGGATAAAGCGACGAGCTTCCTCGGCGAGCTTGTCCAGCGCGCCCTCGAGGCAGGCCTGCTCCTTTGCGCTCAGGCAACCCAGGAACGCGTCATTGCGCTCCGCGGCCGCCACGATCAGGCCGTCGTAGAGCTTGCGACCGGCTGCGGACAGGCGCAGCTTCACGCTGCGGCCATCAGCCTTGTCGTCGGCGCGCAGCACCAGGCGGCGAGCCGAGAGCCCGGACACCACGCGGCTCATCTGGCTCTTGTCCACGCCCGCGGCGCGCGACAGTTCGTTCAGCGACAGGGGCACGGCGGCGCCGCCCAGCAGCGCGACGGTGCGCCACTCCCAGAGGCTGACGCCGAATTCACGCCGGTAGCGCATCTCGGCGCCGCGCGACAGCAGGTTCGCCACGCGGTGCAGGCGGTAGGAGAGCAACTCCCGGATTGTCGGCGCGGTACGCTGGAGCATCAGTCGTCGAAGAAGGGCGTCTCGCCTTCGCCCCTCAGTCGGATATCGAAGCGGTAGCGTCCTTCGCCTTCCTTCCTCGCGACCAGCAGCGCCCGGCGCGCGGCCGGAACGGCATCCAGCGCCGGGTCGGCGCCGCCCTCGAAATACATCGTGGTCCTGAGAATGCGCATCAGCCCGGAGAACATCACCATGAAATTGACGTGCGCCAGCCGTCCTTCCGGCGCGCCAGGCAGGATGGTGCGGAAGCGATAGATCCCGTCCTTGTCCGTGGCGACGCGTCCCCAGCCGAGGAAATCCGGGTCGGCCTGCGCGTGGCGCGGATCGCCGGGATGGCGATAGATGCCGGCGGCATCGGCCTGCCAGATCTCCACCACCAGGTTGTCCAGCGCCGCGCCGTCCTCCTGCGCCACCCGTCCCAGGATCTCGATCGCCTTGCCGCGCGCGGTGCGGCCCTCCAGTTTCGTCAGGTCGTTCGCGCCTGCATCCACGTAGCGCGGCGGGAAGAACGGTCCGATGGTGGCTTCGCCCGTCGGTATCGCCCCGCTCACGACTGCACCGCCGTAGCCCTGCGCCCGCGCAGCACGATCTCGTGCTCGAAGACGAGTTCGTTGTAGGGATCTCCGGTGGGCGGGATGTACTTCGCGACCAGCCGCTCGCGCGCCTGAGCATCCGGCACGGCATTCAGGATCCGGTCCTGGGCGTTGAGCGGCTCGCCCGGGAAGTACATCTGCGTCACCAGCCGCGACAGCCACACCTTGCCGAACAGGGAGAAGTGCACGTGCGGCGGCCGCCACCAGCCGTCGCGCGTCGGCACGGGGTACGCGCCCGGCTTCACGGTTCGCAATTCGAAGGCCCCGGTGTCGTCGGTCATCAGGCGCGCCGCGCCGTAGAAATTGGCGTCCACCGGCGCATGGTCGTCGTCGTTGGGATGGATGTAGCGGCCGGCCGCGTTCGCCTGCCACATCTCCACCACCGCACCCGGCACCGGCGCGCCGTCCTCGTCGGTGACGCGCACGCGCAGCCGGATCACCTGCCCGATGGCCTGCTTTGCGCCACTGCCGGCGATGTCGCCGCCCAGCACGCTGACGCGTTTCGCCACCTCGATCGGCCCGGTCAGTTCCGACAGCGTCGGCACGCGCTTCACCAACGGTTCCTTCGGCGTGCGCCAGGGCGTCTGCGGATAGCCCGCGATAATGCGCGAGGGCTGGGTGCGCTCGTCGCGCGGCAGGATGGCGACCGCGTCGCTCATGACCGGCGCTCGAACTGGCGCACCGGCGCCTTGCGCGGCGGGGTGCGCGGATTGACTTCGCCCAGCCCGGGGACGGTCTCTGGCCGGTACTCCCCATTCACGCCCACCGGAGGCTCGCCGGTGATGGTGACCCGCTCCATCATGCGACGGTGCGGGTAGTAGTCGTGCGGCGCGTAGTGCTGCACCGAGCGGTTGTCCCAGATGACCACGGTGTCCACCTGCCACTTCACCCGCAGCTGGTATTCCGGCACGCTCGCCTGCGAGAACAGGAACTGCAGCAGCGCCTGGCTCTCGTCGTCCTTCATGTCGCGGATGCGGAGGGTGAACTGCGGGTTGACATTGATCACCCGGCGGCCGGACTCCGGGTGCACGCTCACCACCGGATGCCATGGATTGGGGAATTCATCCTCGATTTCGCGCAGTCGCCGCCGGTGGTCCGGCGAGTCGTTGAACAGGGAGCGGAACGGCTTGAAGTCGTGCAGCGCCTCCAGGCCGTGGATGTGCCGCTTCATGCGCTCGGACAGGCCGCGGTAGGCGGCGGTCATGCTCGCGAAGCAGGTGTCGCCGCCGGCGGGCGGCAGCACGCGGGCGCGCAGCATGGTCGCCATCGGCGGATTGGGGCGGAAGGTCTCGTCCGCGTGCCAGATGTCGGTGCGCGCGGCCGGATGGTCTTCCGAGTAATCCAGCAGGATCACTTCGGGCTTGTCCTGAAGGTTCGGCGAGAACGGATGGACCGAAAGCTTGCCGAAGCGCGCGCCGAAGGCCATCTGGTCCTCCAGCGCGATGTCCTGGCCGCGGAACACCAGCACCTCGTGGCGCACCAGCGCCTCGCGCAGCGTGCGGAAGATGGCGTCGTCCAGGCGGCCCAGGTGCGCGCCGCGCACCTCCGCGCCAATGAAACCGTTGATGGGCAGGATGTCGATGGGCATGGTTGACCTTATAAGCCCATGTAGTTGATACTGTCAACCATGTCGTCCGTCGTCCTCTGCGAATGCTTCGCCCGCGATGGGCTGCAGCACGAGCCCGCCCTCGTCCCCACTGCGACCAAGCGCGCGCTCATCGAGCGCTTCGCCGCGCTGGGCTTCCCGCGCATCGAGGCCACCTCCTACGCCAATCCGAAAGTGGTGCCGCAGTTCGCGGATGCCTCCGAGCTGCTGCGCCAGCTGCCGCGCCGCGACGGCGTCTACTACAAGGCCACCTGCGCCAACCCGAAGGCGGTGGAACGGGCGCGCGTCGATCAGGAGGCCGGCTTCGGCGCCAACGAGATCAGCCTGCTGGTGTCGGCCACCGAATCGCACACGCAGCGGAACCTGAAGCGCAGCCGCGCCGACCAGTGGGCCAACGTGGAGGAAATGGTGCGCGCCGCCGATGGGCGCTTCCGCATGGTGGGCACGGTGTCGGTCGCCTTCGGCTGCCCTTTCGAGGGAAAGGTCGATCCCGGCATCGTGGCCGAGGACGCGGCGCGCTTCGCCACGCTGGGCGTGCGGCACGTCGCCATCGGAGACACCACCGGCATGGCGACGCCTCTGTCGGTGCGCGACCTGTTCGACCGCCTGTCGCGCGAGGACGGGCTGGTGCCGATCGCCCACTTCCACGATTCCCGCGGCACCGGCCTGGTGAACTACGTGGCGGCCTACGAAGCGGGCGTGCGCCATTTCGATTCCTCCTTCGGCGGCGTCGGCGGACACCCGGCGAAGGTGAAATACGGCGGCGGCTACACCGGCAACGTCTGCACCGAGGACCTGGTCGGCCTGTTCGAATCCATGGCCATCGCCACCGGGATAGACCTGGACGGATTGCTGGCGACCGCGGAGTATTGCGAGCAAGCGCTTGGCCGTGAGCTGCACGGCCGCGTCACACGGACCGGATTGAACCCATTGAAATGAAGCCCCTCCGATGAAGCCACCCTATCGAGCAGACCAGGTCGGCAGCCTCCTGCGCCCGAAGGAACTCGCTGATGCCCGCAAGCAGTTCAAGGAAGGAAAGCTCGACGCCGCCGCGCTGAAGGCCGTCGAGGATCGCTGCATCCTCGAGGCGGTGCGCCGGCAGGAAGCCGCCGGCCTGAAGTCGATCACCGACGGCGAGATGCGCCGCGACTGGTGGCACCTGGACTTCATGACGCAGCTGGACGGGGTCACCGCAGTGGTGAATCCGGGCCCGAAGTTCGGCGGCACCGAGGAGCAGCCGCCGATCCCGTCGGTGACGGGCAAGGTGGGCTGCACCGCGCCCATCTTCGTGGAGCATTTCAGGTACCTGAAGTCGGTGACGAAGGAAACGCCGAAGCTCACCATCCCCTCGCCCGCGATGCTGCACCTGCGCGGCGGGCGCAGTTCCATCTCGAAGGCGGTCTACCCGGACCTCGCCGAATTCTGGGCGGACACCGCCGCGGCCTATCGTAAGGCCATCCGCCAGTTCGCCGACGCCGGCTGCAGCTACCTGCAGCTGGACGACGTCAGCTTTTCGTACCTCTGCGACCCCAAGATCCAGGACACCGCCAGGAAGAACGGCGACGACCCGGCGAAGCTCCCGCGCCAGTACGCCGACGCGGTCTCCGCGGCGGTGAAGGACCGGCCGGCCGGAATGACGATCACCATGCATACCTGCCGCGGCAATTTCAAGTCGAGCTGGGTCGCCTCCGGCGGCTACGAGACCGTGGCCGAGGCCATGTTCTCCTCGGACGTGGACGCCTTCTTCATGGAGTTCGACGACGAGCGCTCGGGCACCTTCGAGCCGCTGCGCTACCTGCCAAAGGGAAAGAAGGTGGTGCTGGGGCTGGTTACTACCAAGCTGGGCCAGCTGGAGGACAAGGACACCCTCAAGCGGCGCATCGAGCAGGCCGCGAAGTTCGTCCCGCTCGAGAACCTGTGCCTGTCGCCGCAATGCGGCTTCTCCAGCACCCACCATGGCAATGCGCTGTCGGTGGACGAGCAGTGGCGCAAGCTCGAGCGCATCGTCGAGGTCGCGAACGAAGTCTGGGGTTGACCTGGCCGCGCCGGTCGCCGTCGTCCATACCCACGTCCATTCCATCCGGCTGGCGGCCGGTGCGGAGGCGCTCGTCGCGCGGGTGTTGCTGAAGGACGGGATAGCAGGCTTCGGCTTCTCGCTGGACCTCGATGCGGGCGTCGCGCGAGACATGGCGGCTTGGGATGGCCATGCGAAGACCACCGGGAAGCCGCTGTGGCGGTTGCTGGGCGGCACTCAAGGCACGCTCCCCGTCGTTCGCGACGACGAGCCCGCGGTCGAACCCGACTGGGAAAAACTCCACCGAGCCATGCGCGGCAAGCGCTACCCGTTGCTGCGGGTGGACCCGTTCGCGTGGGGATCGCTGGAAATGGTCGCGACCATCGCCGCGGCCGCATCGAAACTGGAAACGCCGCTGGCGCTGCTGGCGCCGAACGGGCATGCGTGGGAAATCGCCTGGTGCGCCGCGCTGGCGGGCGACGGCGGCAATGTCATCGTTCGCGGCGAGGCGCCGGCCGTGTTCGCCCGGCCGGAGACGCCCGGCAGCGGCGTGGACTGGGCTATCGAGCCCGCTTTCGCCTCGATCCGCTGGCTTTCGCCTTCCTGAGGCCCTTCTTCTTCAGCACGAAGTCGTAGTTCACGTTCCACACGCCGCCCTTTTTCCTGAAATCGACGACCAGTTCGGGCTTGACCCCGAACACCGCGTCCGAATCCAGGTACTTGCCGCCCTTGACGAAGAGGTGCGTGACGAGCGGCTCGCAGCCCTTCGCCGTGATCCAGAAATGCAGGTGCGGCGGGCGCATCGGGTGGCGCCCGGTCGCGGTGAGCATGCGGCCCACCGGGCCGTCGGTCGGCACCGGGTAGAACTCGGGGCGCACGCAGCGGAAGTGGAAGCGGCCCTTGCGGTCGGCGTGGAACACGCCGCGCAGGTTCATCGCCTTGCCCTTCTGCGAGTCGTACAGCCCGTCGGCGCCGCCCTGCCAGACGTCGAGCTTCGCCCCGGGAACCGGCCGGCCGGCGCTGTCCCGCACCGTGCCGGTCACCAGGCAGGGCTCCCCGTCCGAGGCGTGCTTCGAGATATTGGCGCCGAGCGCGTAAGCGGGCGCGTTCTCGCGGTGGAAGGGCCCCAGCACCGTGGATTCGGTGGTGCCGGCGCGCGACCGGTGGTTGATCGCGTCCACCAGCATGGACACGCCCAGCGTGTCCGACATCAGGATGAACTCCTGGCGCTGGTCCGTGGTCCAGTGCCCGACCTCGACCAGGAACTGGACACCCTTCATCCATTCGTCGGGCGTCGGCTTCACTTCGCGCACGAAGGCATGCAGGTGCCTGATGTACGCGGCCATCACCTGCTTCAGGCGCGGGTTCCGCGTGTTGCGGATGCGGCGCAGGACTTCCTCGGTGAGCTTCTTCTCGCTGAACTTGCGCACGGCCATGGAAATCTCCTCCCTGCGGAATGCTAACATCGCGGCAGGAGGAGTGACCCCATGCGTATCCTGATTGCCGTACTGCTGTCCCTGTCGTCCGTCGCCGCCATCGCCCAGGACAAGACCGTCAAGTTCATCGTCGGCTTTCCGGCCGGCGCCGGCCTTGATGCCATGACGCGCCTGGTCGCCGACCGGATGCGCGCCATCCTCGGCCAGCCGGTGATCGTGGAGAACCGCCCCGGCGCCGCGGGACAGATCGCGATGAATGCCCTGAAAGCCGCCGCGCCCGACGGCCTGACCCTCGTCATGACGCCGCTGGTGACCGTGGTCACCGCGCCCCACGTGCAGAAACTGGCCTACGATCCGTTCGCCGACTTCGCGCCGGTCGCGCACACCGCGGACTTCCTGTTTGGCTTCGCCGTCGGCCCCAATGTGCCGGCGAAAACCCTGGCCGAGTTCATCGCCCTGGTGAAGAAGGAGCCGCGCCACGGCAACTACGCCTCGGCCGGCGCCGGCAGCCTGCCGCACTTCTTCTCCATCCTGTTCGCGCAGACCGCCGGCATCAACATGACGCATATCCCCTACAAGGGCACTGCGCCGGCACTGACGGACCTGGTTGGCGGGCAGATCTCTTCGTTCATGGGGACGGCGTCCGACCTGGCGGCCCAGCACCGCGCCGGCAAGCTGCGCATCGTCGCGACTTCGGGCGCCGCCCGCGCCCGCATGGTCGGCGACGCGCCGACCTTCAAGGAACTGGGCTTCAACATCGAGGGCGCAGGCTGGTACGCCGCATACGCCCCGGCGAAGACGCCGAAGGAAACCGTGGACCGCCTCGCCGGCGCGATCGTCGCCGCCATCAAGGCGCCCGACATCCGCGAGAAGCTCGAGGCGCTTGGCATGGAGCCCACCGGCCTCGGGCCGGAGGACCTGGCCCGCATCCACCGGATGGACTTCGACAAGTGGGGCCCGGTGATCAAGGCCTCCGGCTTCAAGCCTGACTAGGCAGGCCGCCTTTTGAACATCCTCTTCTCCTCGACCAAGGAGAAGCCGGACTTCTGGTTTCCGCTGCTGCAGAAGGCGCTGCCCGAGGACCGCTTCTTCGCCTGGCCCGACAGCAACGGCGGCGACATCGACGTCGCCTTGGTGGCGACGCATCCGCCGGGCACCTTCAACGGCTTGGCGAAACTGAAGCTCATCCAGTCGCTGTGGATGGGCGTCGAGAACATCATCACCGACCCCGAGCTGCCGAGCGGCGTGCCGGTTGCGCGCCTGATCGACCCGGGCATGGTCGCGGCCATGGGCGAGACCGTGATCGCGCACGTGCTGGACTGGCACCGCCACCACTACTGCTACCGCGAGTTCCAGGCGAAGAAGCTGTGGAAGCGGCGCCGGCAGTACCTCGCCTCGGACCGGACCATCGGCATCCTCGGCCTGGGCGAGCTGGGCGCGACCGTGGCGGCGAAGCTGGTTGCGATGGGCTTCAAGGTCACGGGCTTCAGCCGCACGCCGAAGAACCTGCCCGGGGTGAAGTGCTCGACGGACGTCAACGAAGTCCTCTCCGCCAGCGATGCCGTGGTCTGCCTGCTGCCGCTGACGCCCCATACCCGCGGCATCCTGGACAAGGACGCCTTCGCCCGCATCCGCAAGGACGGCTGCGTCATCAACCTCGCGCGCGGCGGACACCTGGTCGTGCCCGACCTGCTGGCGGCGCTGGATTCCGGCCACCTCGCGCACGCGTTCCTTGACGTATTCGAACCCGAGCCCCTGCCGGCGGACAGCCCGCTGTGGACGCATCCCGGAATCACCCTGACCCCGCACATCGCCGCCCTGACCGAACCACGCACCTCGGTAGGCAAGATCGCGGAGAACGTGGAACGGGTGCGGCGCGGGGAGAACGTGCGCAATACGGTGGACTTCGCGGCCGGGTATTGAGCCAGATGTAACCGATCGGTTACATTGCGCGGCAAACCGGGGGTTTGACCTGCCTCAAACCGGGCATGGCGCGGCGCCCTATGCTGTGCGCATCCGACTCTCCCGAGGGTTTCCCATGTCGCATTTCCACGCCGTCGTCTGGCTCGTCCATACCGAAGCCCACGTGCAGCACTTCACGCGCGAGGACGTCGAGAGGAAGCTGGTGCATGGCAAGCCGCACCGGCACCTGCACCAGAAGCGCGGTGCCGCGACCGATGGTCACGCGACGGAGGACATGGCCTACTACGGCAAGGTCGCCGAGGCGTTGAAGGGCGCCGGGGAGATACTGGTGGTCGGCCCGGCGAACGCCAAGACCGAGTTCGTGAAGTACCTGGATACGCACGCGCAAGACCTGCGCAGGAAGGTGGTGGCCGTGGAAACCGTGGACCATCCTACAGACGGCCAGGTGCTCGCCTACGCCCGCAAGCACTTCCGCGCCATCGACCGCATGCGCGGGATCTAGCGCGGGTTCGCCGCCGCCAGGATCGAGGCCGCCGCCTCCGCCAGCACCTGGCAGCCGAGCACGATGTCCTCGTCGCGGCTGTCCTCCGCGAAATCGTGGCTGATGCCGCCGATGGACGGGATGAACAGCATCGCCGACGGAATCCGCGCCGAGATGATCCCGGCATCGTGGAACGCGCCGCTGGGCAGGCTTTGCCACTTCCCCGGCGCATGGCGCTTCGCGGCGGCTTCGAGATGGGCCCGCAGGCCCGGATCCATCTGCGTCGGCGCAATCGGCGCGCGCGAGGGCGTCGCAGTGATCTTCACCCTTCCGCGCGCGTTCATCTCGCCGACCAACCGCTCGACAACGGATTCGAAAGCCTTCAGCGGCGCCTCGGACTGGTCGCGGAACTGCAGGTCCATGTCGGCGTAGCCCGGCACGATGGAGGTCGCGTTGGGCTCCACGCGGACGCGGCCCATGGTCCAGACCGTGCGCTCCGCGGCCACCTTCGGGAATTCCTGGTTGATGCGATGGGCCATCTCGTAGAGCGCGGTAGAGGCGTCCCGGCGTGTCTTCATCATCGTGGTACCGGCGTGGTTCTGCTGGCCGCGGAACTCGAAGCGGATGCCGCGCAGGCCGACGATGCCGCTGACGACGCCGATGCGGTGGCCGCTGTCCTCCAGCGTGGGCCCCTGCTCGATGTGCGCTTCCACGAACCCGCAATAGCGCGCCGGGTCCAGTCGCAGGCGGGGCACGCCGGCGAGCCCCGCCTCGCGCAGCGCCGCCTCCAGCGTGACGCCGCCGCTGTCCGTTGCGCCCTGTTCCATGTCCGGCGTGAGCGCGCCGATGAGCGAGCGGCTGCCCAGGCAACCGACGAAACGCGATTCCTCGTCCTGGAAGGACACCGCATCCACGGGCAGGGACTTCGTCGCGCCGTCCTCTGCGAGCGCGCGCACGACTTCAAGCGCGTAGGCCACACCCAGCGCGCCGTCCAGCCAGCCGCCGGTGGGCTGGGTGTCGGAGTGCGAGCCCGAGAGCAACGCCCTGCCCGGCTGGCGCGAGCGGCCGTAGACGTTGCCGAGGCCGTCGATGCTTGCCTCCAGCCCCGCCTCCTCGTAGCGCTGCTTCAGCCAGCGCCGCGCCTCCATGTCCTTCGGGCTGAAGGCGGGGCGGACCACGCCCCTGCCTTGCGCGCCGATGCCGCGCAGATGGCGAAGGTCGCCGAGGAGCCGGTCCGGATTGATGCGCGGCACGGCTAGCCGCCCATCACCTTCTTCAACGTGTGCCGCCGGTTGCGCGTGTAGGGCCGCACCTGCGCCGGCCAGCGCCCGTGCTCGATCGCCTCGGCCCAGGCCGGCGTCGTCAGCACCTCGGCGCTCTCCAGCTCATAGTGCGCGCTGTACTTCGGCTCGCCCTCCGCGACGATGGTCTTCACCTCGCCGCCCATGCTGATCTTCAAGGGCGCGAGCGTGGTGCGTGTGATCGCCAGCACGCCCGGGACCTTGAGCAGCAGCGGCACGTGCTCGGTGTCGTAGACCTCGTTGAACAGGGCTTCCTTCTCGGGGTCCACGTCCATGCTGGCGGTGAAGAGGTAGCGGGTCCTGGGGTGCATGGTTCCTTCTCCTATTTCTTCTTCGCCGGCAGCTTGCCGACATACGCTTCGGCCAGCGTCGCCCAGGCCTTGAGCCTGCGGGCGTCGCACTTCGCCGGATTGACCCAGACGAAGCCCTTCATCACGCGGCCGGTGATGTCCATCGGCCTCGCGCCCGGGCGCTTGAGCGCGGCGGCGTCCTGGTCCTTGCCGACGCGGAACATGAAATCCTCCTTGCCGGTGCCGCACAGCATGTTGCCGCGCAGGAGGAAGCACAGGCCGCCGAACATCTTCTTCTCGGTGATGGCGCGCCTGCCCTTGAGAGCGGCGCGCAGGCGCAGGTTGAGGTCTTCGTTCATGCGAGCATCTCGAATCCTGCCAGCTTGCCGGCGGCCCGATCGAAGGTCACCGTCGTCGCGCAGCCATTTGCCGCCGCGATCTGTCCGATCAGCGCGTCACTGAAGTCGGCTGACACGCCTTCTGAAGCACGCAAAGCCTTCCAGACCAATTCCGCCCCCTCGATCACGAGTTGCTTTGTCGACAGCAGATTCTCGACAGTCCGGCGAATCCCGTTGCGGTCGGTACCGTAGCTCGCGTCCAAAACCCAGGCAATCTCGCATAGCGTGACTGCCGAAACGAAGCCGGGATTCTCCGCGGACAGTTTGTCCTCGATGAACCGGGTCGCAATCGCCGACTGCTTCGGGTCGTCCTGCGTGAGATACCGGACCAGGACGTTGGTGTCGACCCCGATCATCGCCGTGCGGCGTTCCGCCGCGCCGCGTGCTGCCGTACGGCATTCTTCATGTCCTCGACGCTGACCGGCGCCGCGGGCTTCGGAATCGACCCCTTGAGCTCGCGAATGTCCCGGGTCGCGGCGACCACGTGGTATACGCCCTTCTCCAGCTCCACGAAATCCACCCGGTCGCCGGTCTCCACGCCCAATCCGTCCCGCACGGACTTGGGCAGGGTGATCTGGCCTTTGCTGGTGAGGGTGGCGGCGGGCATGGATTGGGCTCCTTGATAGGTCGATACCTTACCATAGGGTAAGGATTTATATATATCGTAAGGAGTTTAGGGCCGCACAGCCGAGCGCAACTCCCGCCTGCCGCCTGCGGACCGTTCGCCCCAGAGCAGAATTGGACCCCGCCCCGCCGGGATGATCCTGGGGAAGGTTCCCTCGGCGCCGGAAGCGGATACCTGCTCCGGCTTCGCCCAGGTCTTCCCCGTGTCCCGGGACCGCGCGAACCAAACGCGATCGCCTTCGTCCCAGACAGCCGCCAGGGTTCCATCCTCGGCGACCGCCAGGTCAGCGTGCCGCGCATCGCGACCGCCGATGCGCACCGGGTCCGTCCACGTCAGGCCGCGGTCGGCGGACGCCAGGACGTGCAATCCGATGTGCCTATCGCTACCGGTCCAGGCCAGCGCGTGCATCTGTCCCGCCGCCGAAACCAGAGCGCCGCCGGTTTCCGGGCAACCTTTGACCTGCCAGTTGAACGCCCCCACCGCGCCCCGCCGCTTCCATCCACCCCCGTCCGCGACCGCCATCTGCATGTCGCGCGGATCCTTACCCCGGTACAGGACATGGATCGCGCCATCGACCGACAGCAGGCTGTTCCAGCAGCACTCGCAGGTCGCGACCGCAATCGTCATGCTCGGCAGCCAGGTGCGGCCGGCATCCGTGGAACGCGCGTAGCGCAGGCCCTGCGCCTTGTCGCGACCGTCCAGCCACACCGCATGCAGGCCCTTGCCATCGAACAGCAGGTCGACGAAGCCGTGGCCTGTCGTGAGCCCTGTCTCCGACGGATTGGGTCCGGCGCGCCAGGTTTTGCCTCCGTCCGACGATAGCGCGCTGGCGAGCGGCCCGCTGCCGCCCCAGCCGGTGCCGGCGACGGGCCAGACCGCGACCACTTCATTGCCCAGCGCGGCGATCTGCGCGTCGTTGTTCGGACGCACGCCGCTCGGCTCGGCTCCTGGACGGTCGACGCGCGTCGGCCCCGTCCAAGTCTTCCCATCCACGCTTCTACGGTGCCAAAGCGCCATTCGCTCGCCCGCCTGTTCCCCCGAGAGCACGTGTATCTGGTCGCGGTCGCGATAGACATCGAGACTGGCGAAACCGGCGGGCGCCTTGGGTGGACCGTGGTGCACGTGCTTGTGCGCGTCGTGCGCCGTCGCGAGCGGCGAGGTGAGGAGCAGAACGGCCAGAAGGCGCCTCACAGCTTGTACTCCAGCCCCGCGTAAACCGACCGCCCGTCCCCCGGCAGGAACTGCGCCCCATCCAGCCCGGCCTGGTCCCGCACCACGCCAGTGGTGGCGGCGTATTTGCGGTTGCCGAGATTGCGCCCCTCCACGAACCAGGACCAGTGCGCGTTGACCTTCTGCCCGACCTTGGCGCCCCACACGCTGTAGGCATCCGCATGGAAGGTGTTGGTCATGTCGATCGCATAGCGCTGCGGCGAGGCCTCGACATTGACGCCGCCGTAGACGCCATGGCCCCAGCGATGCACGAGCTCCGCCTTGAGCAGGGACTTGGGCAGGCCCGGCAGCGCGTTGTCCCGGAACACCGGGTCGTTGTCGAAGCGGAACCGGTTGATGAACAGCGCCTGGCGCCACTCGAAGGACTTGAGGAACTTCCCGCTCGTGCCCAGCTCGATACCCTGGTGGATCGTGCGCGGGACGTTCACGGTCTGCGGCGAGGGTACGGCGTTGTTGCCCGCCGCGATCACGCTCGTCGTCAGCAGCTCGTCCTTCACCCGGGCGTGGTACAGCGCCAGATCCCATGAAACGCCGCCGGCTTCGCCGCGCGTTCCGACCTCCAGCGTGGTCCCGTTCTGCGCCCGGTTCAGGTTCGGGAACAGGCCGCCCGCCAGTTCGCCGAACGACGGCGGCTCGTAGCTGCCCGAGAGGTTCGCGAACAGCTGCGCCGACGACGTCAGCTCTTGGCGCAGGCCCAGCTTGGGGCTGGTCCCCGAATAGCGCAGGTCGAAGCTCTCGTCGCCCTGCCCGGGCGCGATGAACAGATCCGTGCTCCTGCGCCGGTTGCTGGCGTGCTGAACCCCGAGGACCAGCGCCGTGCGCTCCAGGAAATAGTGCTGGTTCTCGACGTACATCTCGAGGTTGCTCGCGACCTGGTCGAAGCGATTGAGCAGCGCGCCGCGATGGCCGGCGACGTTCACCGAGCGGTCGTCCTTGATGGTGCCGCGGCTGGGCTGGATGCCCGCGGTCAGGAGGTTGCGCCGCCCGAACCACTTCGCCTCGCTCACCCAGCGCAGCTCGGCGCCGTAGTCGCGGTTCACCTGGTCGATGACCTGGAAGATGGGATGGAACAGCTTCTTGTCGTTGACGTACGCCGCGAACTCCAGCCTCGCCTCGCCGAACCGCCAGACGGTCTTGTTGGACAGCCGCAGCCAGTCGATGTCGCGCTTCTGGTGCCCGGTGATGTTGGCGGCATTCGCCTGCCGCGGATCGGCCATCATCTGCGCCTTGGTGATGCTGCCCGGCAGCTCGGAATCGCTGTTGGCATGGGAGAAATAGAACCGGGTCTCGAGTTCGGCGCTGATGCGGATGCCGACGTTCGCGGTGGCGCGCTGGGCGCTCTGGTCGGCATGGCGGCGGAAGCCGTGCTGGTCGAAGGTCGAGTAGGTGGCAATCCAGTCCACCACCTTGCCGCCCCAGTCCGCGACGCCGCCGCCGGAGAGCTGGCTGCGCACATAGCCGAAGCTGCCCGCCTCGAAGCGCGCCAGCAGCGGCCAGTTGTCGTAGCCGGTGACGCTGACGTAGTTGATGGCGCCGCCCAGCGAACTGGAACCATGCTGCAGCCCGTTCGCACCGCGGTGCACCTCGATGTACCGTGTCTGCAACGGCTCCACCGCCTGGAAGTCGCCGCTGCCGTCGGCGAGGTTGAGCGGCACGCCGTCCTGCATCAGCTTGATGCCGCGCAGGTGGAAGGTGCGCTGCAGTCCCGAGCCGCGGATGGACAACCGGGCCTCCTCGGCGCCAAAGCGCGAGGCGGAGAACACCCCCGGCGAATAGGACAGCGCGTCGTTCAGGGTCGAGACGCGCCCTTCGCGATAGCTGTCGCCGTCGACGAGGTTGGCGCCACCGGGCACCGCCTGGATGCGTTTCCGGGCGGTGTTGAGGTTGGGCAGGGTGAGCGAGGGGTCGGGCACGTTCTTCGGCGTGACCAGGATGGCGTCGAGCTTCTTCTCCTGCGCGGCGGCCTGCCCGCAGGCGAAGATCGTGGCAATCGCCACCACGAGTCTAGTGCTTGCCATGATGCCCCCTCGGCGCCATGACATCGCGCACCTCCGCAGAGATCTCCAGGGTTCGCTTCTGCCCGCCAGCCTCGTAGACCAGGCTCAAGGGCACGCGATCGCCCTTCGCAAGCGGCCTGACGATGTCGATGAGCATGACGTGCAGGCCGCCAGGCTTCAGCTCGGCGGGTTTGCCTGGACTGACCTCGATCCGGGCGACGGGCCGCATGCGGGCGATGTTCCCGTCCATCACGGTCTCGTGGATCTCGACGGCACGCGCGGCCGGCGAACTGCCACCGACCAGCGACGCGGCGGCCGGACTTTCCAGCTTCATGAATGCGCCAGCCACCTTCTGGCCGGGCACCGTGCTTCTGACCCAAGGCTCCCGCACCACCAGTTGGGCAGCCACGGGAATGGAATGCAATGCAACAAGTACTGCTGCGACGAATGCGGGTTTCATGTTTTCCCCAAAAACGAACGGACTCCGACCCGCGCGACGGGCGCGCGGCCCTACTGCTCAGGGTGCGTCAGAGGCCTGCGGGAGGCGCCCGGGGCTGGGCGGGGGGATGGCTGAAGGAATCCGGAAGCAGCGTCGCTGATGCGACCGACGGCATCGCTGCGGGGAGATCGACGAGCAGCGCAACAGCAACCGGGGGCGGCAGCACCGCGAGCCTGTCGGCGCCGAACACGCACAGCTTGCAGTGCTCGCCGTGGAGCGCCGTCCGCTTCTCGAGCGGCGTCTTGCCGAGCTTGAGCTCAAGGAAGTGGGTAATTCCATCCACCGTGCACAGCGGCACCAGCTCGGTCCGCTCGCGCGACGCGGCCTGGGACACCAGCGGCCACAAGGCCTGCAGCACGAGCGCGAGCATCGCCGCGATGGCGGCGCCCTTGCGAAGGCTGCGTTGCAGGATCATCTGGCGAGGTATCCGGAGTCGACCGGGAGTGTAACCCCGGTAATGCAGCGCGCGGCGGGGGTGGTGAGGAACAGGATTGCCGCGGCGATGTCCTCCACTTCCGGCAAGCGCCCCAGCGGCGTGTGCTGCATCACCTTCTTCAGCACCTCGGGGTTGCTGAAGATCGGCGTGGTGAGGTCGGTGCGCACGAAGGTGGGGGCCACCGCGTTCACGGTGATGTTGTGTTCGGCGAACTCAAGGGCCAGCGCACGAGTCAGGTTCACCACCCCGCCCTTGGAGGCCTGGTAGGCCGGATTCGGGAACAGGCCGCCGGAGAAGCCCATGATGGAAGCGAGGTTCACGATGGCGCCGCCTCCGTTCTGCTTCATCTGGCGCGCGGCGACGCGGGAGCAGAGGAACAGGCCCTTCAGGTTGACGTCGAGGACCTGGCCGAATTCATCGGCGGAGATGTCGAAGGCGGCCTTGCGGATGGCGATGCCGGCGTTGTTGACCAGGACGTCGATTCCGCCCATCCGCTCAACCGCCTGTCGCATGGCCGCTTCCACCGAAGCGTCGTCAGCGACGTTGCAGTTCACAATGCTTTCGCCCGCTTGAAAATCCAAGCGGGCGACCTGGGAACCCCGGGAGGCGAAAAGGTCTGCGGTCGCCTTTCCGATTCCTTGAGCCGCACCCGTCACAACTACGCGCTTGCCTTTGACGTCGAAGAGATCCATGAACGGTAGTATAGGCGGATGAACGATCTCAATATTCGAAACGCCCTGATCGTGGACGGCAGCGGCGCCAAGCCATTCCACGCCGACCTCGCGGTGAAGGACGGTCTCGTCGCGTCCATCGGCAAGGACGCGGGCACCGCCCGTGAATCCATCGACGCCGGCGGCCTGGCCTTAATGCCGGGCATCATCGACAACCACACCCACTATGACGCGCAGATCACCTGGGACGCGAGCGCTTCGCCCTCGCCGGCGCTCGGGGTGACCACGGCCATCATCGGCAACTGCGGCTTCACCATCGCGCCCTGCCGGGAGTCGGATCGCGACCTGATCCTGAAGAACCTGACGCAGGTCGAGGGGATGTCGCTGGAGGTGCTGAAGGCGGGCACCAAATGGGGCTTCGAGTCGGTGCCGGAGTATTTCGCCATGCTGGAGCAGCAGGGCGTGGCGCTGAATATCGCCGGGTTCGTCGGTCATTCGTCGGTGCGCACCTATGTGATGGGCGAGGACGCGCCCAAGCGGGCCGCGACGCCGGAGGAAGTGGCGAGGATGCGCGACATCGTGCTGGGCGGCCTGCGCGCCGGCGCGGTGGGTTTCGCCACTTCCACCTCGCCCAACCACAACGGCCACGGCGGGATTCCGATGCCTTCGCGCCTGGCGGACGACGCCGAGATGAAGGCGCTGGTGGGTTGCCTGAAGGAAGCCGGGCATGGGGTGTTCATGCTCACCAAGGGCGGGCAGACGAAGATGGGCTTCCTCGAGGAGCTCGCCGCCTTGTCCGGACGCCCGGTGGTGGTGGCGGCGCTGCTGCACAACAACACCAACCCGCGCTCGGTGTTCGACGACCTGGACGCGATCTCGGCGGCCAACACACGCGGCAATCGCATGCTGGGCGCCATATCCTGCTGCCCGCTCACCAGCGATTTCCCGATGAGCGCGCCCTACCCCATGGAAGGCATCCTCGCATGGAAGCCGGCGCTGGGCCTCGCGGGCGAGGCGTTCAAGGCGAAGCTGGCGGATCCGGCGTTCCGCAAGGCGGTGCGCGAGGAGATCGCCAAGCCGGCGATCTTCCGGATTTTCAACGGCGAATGGGACAAGGTGTATGTCGCGCACGCCGCGCGGCCCGCGAACCGAAAATGGGAGCAGCACACGGTCGAGGACATCGCGCGCGCCACCGGCGCCGATCCGCTGGACGCGATGCTGGACCTCGCGATATCGGAAGACCTGGAGACCGAGTTCAGCGCGCTGCTGCTCAACTCCGATGAGCGCGCGGTGGGCGAGATGCTGCGCCACCCGCATTCGCTGGTGTCGCTGTCGGATGCCGGCGCGCACCTGACCCTGTTCAACGACGCCGGCTTCGGCCTGCACCTGCTGGGGCGCTGGGTGCGGGAGCTGGGCGTGTTGAGCCTGGAGAACGCGGTAAAGAAGCTGACCGGCGACCCAGCAGCGTTGTTCGGCATCCGGGGCCGCGGCTTGCTCAAGGTCGGCCACGCCGCGGACCTGATGCTGTTCGATCCGGCGACGGTCAATCGCGGCCCGAAGAATCGGGTGCAGGACCTGCCCGGGGGCGGCGCGCGCCTGATCACGCCCGCGATCGGTGTGCGGGGCGTCTGGATCAACGGTACGCGGGTGGCAGACGAGAAAGGCCTTCGTCCGCTGCAGGCCCTGCCGGGTAGGGTACTAAGGCAGTTCCGCGCCTAGTCCTACTGCTGCAGCACCAGCCCCGCGTGCTCGCGCATGGCGTGGAAACGGATTTTCGGCCAGCGCTTCTGCGTCAGCTCCAGGTCGTAGGGCGAACTGAGCACATAGGCATGCGCCTGCGCCGCATCGAGCACCATCTTGTCCTGGTTGGCTCCGCGGAAACGATCCAGTTCGGCGCGGTCTTCACAGCTGATCCAGCGCGCGCCGGCATGGTTGGCGGCGGACAGGCGCACATCGACGCCGTACTCGGACTTGAGTCGATGCTGGATCACCTCGAATTGCAGCTGGCCGATGGCGCCCAGCAGCATGGCGTTGCCATGCACCGGCCGGAACACCTGGATCGCACCCTCCTCGCCCAGTTCCTGCAGGCCGCGCTGCAACTGCTTGCTGCGCATCGGGTCGGCGAGGTCGACGATGCGGAACAGCTCGGGCGCGAAGAACGGCAGTCCGGTGTACTGCAGGGACTCGCCTTCGGTGACGGTGTCGCCCAGCTGCAGCCCGCCGCGGGCGATGATCCCGATGATGTCGCCGGCCCAGGCCTCCTCGACCCGGTCACGGCGCTGCGACAGGAAGGTCACCACGCCGGTGGGCCGCAAGGTCTTGCCGGTGCGATTGACGTACAACGACATGCCGCGCTCGAAGCGCCCGGAGCACAGGCGCACGAAGGCGATGCGGTCGCGGTGCGCCGGGTCCATGTTGGCCTGGATCTTGAAGACGACGCCGGAGAGGGTTTCCTCTTCCGGATGCACCTCGCGCGTCAGCGAGCGGCGCGGGGAGGGCGGCGGCGCCAGGTCCACCAGCGCGTCCAGCACCTCCTGGACGCCGAAGTTGTTGATCGCGGAACCGAAGAACACCGGCGTCTGCCGCCCGCCGAGGAAGTCCGCGCGGTCGAAAGCGGGGGTGGCATGGCGCACGATGTCGATTTCGCCCCAGGCAGTGTCGAATTCGGCGCCGAAGCGCTCCCGCAGCGCGGCCTCGCCCGAAAGTCGCTCGTCCTCCTCACCGCGGCGGTCAGAACCCGCGGCGAACACCCGCATGCTGTCCTTGCCCAGGTCGTAGGTGCCGCGGAACGCCTTGCCCTGGCCCACCGGCCAGGTCATCGGCACGCAGGGCATGCCGAGCGCCGCCTCGATCTCCTCCAGCAACGCCAGCGGCTCGCGCACCTCGCGGTCCATCTTGTTGATGAAGGTGATGATCGGCGTGCCGCGCGCGCGGCACACTTCGAGCAGGCGCAGCGTCTGCGCCTCGACGCCGTTGGCGGCGTCGATCACCATCAACGCGGCGTCTACCGCCGTCAGCACGCGGTAGGTGTCCTCGGAGAAGTCGCGGTGCCCGGGGGTATCTAGCAGATTGAGCACCGCGCCGCGGTACTCCATCTGCATGACGGAACTGGCCACCGAGATGCCGCGCTGCTTCTCGATCTCCATCCAGTCCGAGGTGGCGTGGCGCGTGGCCTTGCGCGCCTTGACGCTGCCCGCGATGTGGATCGCGCCGGCGTAGAGGAGCAGCTTCTCGGTGAGGGTGGTCTTGCCCGCATCCGGGTGCGAGATGATCGCGAAGGTGCGGCGGCGGGCGACTTCCTGGGCGAATGACACTGCAAG